>CAZFKC010000006.1:0-28251 GCA_964519175.1 uncultured Nannocystaceae bacterium | reverse complement strand
CGCGCACCGTCGCGCCCGTGACGGCCTCGGGGGCAAAGAAGGAAGGTAACGGAGCGCTGGGTGCCCGGGTCCTTTTTGCGACCCGCTTCGCGGGCGCAAAAAGGCCCCGGGCACCCAGCACTCCGTTACCGTTGCTACCTTCCGGTCCTGGCGGGGTTGGCGGAGACGCTGTCACCCGGGGCACGAGGCCCCGCGATGGGGGAAGTCGGTTCGTCGCTAGCTGCGTGGCGGAGAGGGCGGGATTCGAACCCGCGGTGGGTTGCCCCACACATGATTTCCAGTCATGTACCTTAGGCCACTCGGACACCTCTCCACGAGATCGGCGAACGCGAGCTTGCCGGCTTGCAGGATGTGTCGATGGTCTCGGGTCGCGTGGCCTTGGTTGGGATGGTGGCGGAGAGGGAGGGATTCGAACCCCCGGAGACTTTCGCCTCACCAGATTTCGAGTCTGGCACCTTAAACCACTCGGACACCTCTCCGTGGCGCGGTGGGCCGCGGACTCTAGCAGGATCCGCGTGGGCATCAAGACCCCCGGCGCAGGCGGCGAGATCGGGGCGGGACTACCATCTGGCCCATGCCGAACCGGCTCGCACGGTCCACCAGCCCGTATCTGCGCCAGCACGCCGACAACCCGGTGGACTGGTACGAGTGGGGCCCGGAGGCGCTCGCGCGGGCGAAGGCCGAGGACAAGCCGATCTTGCTCTCGGTCGGGTACAGCGCCTGCCACTGGTGCCACGTGATGGCGCACGAGTCCTTCGAGGACGACGCGATCGCCGCGGTGATGAACGAGCGCTTCGTGAACATCAAGGTCGACCGCGAGGAGCGGCCCGACCTCGACGCGATCTACCAGAAGGTCGTGCAGCTGCTCGGGCAGGGCGGCGGCTGGCCGCTCACCGTGTTCCTCACGCCGGAGTGCAAGCCGTTCTACGGCGGCACCTACTTCCCGCCGCAGTCGCGGCACGGGCGGCCCGGCTTCGTGCAGGTGCTGCTGACGCTCGCGGATCTCTACGCGGAGGACAAGACCAAGATCGAGATGCAGGTCGAGTCGTTCATCGACGGCCTGCAGTCGATCGCGGCGATCGTCGACGAGGAGCGCAAGGGCGCCGACAAGCTGCCCGCGCTCGACAGCGACGACGCGCTCGTCGAGGCCGGCCAGCGGCTGGTCGCCAAGATCGATCCCACGTGGGGTGGTTTCGGGCGCGAGCCGAAGTTCCCCAACGCGACCGGGCTCGAGCTGCTCGCCAGGCTCGCGCGCGGCAAGGGCGAGCTCGCGCGGCAGAGCGGCGACGCGCTGCGGCTCACGCTCGACAAGATGTACGAGGGCGGCATCTACGATCACCTGCGCGGCGGCTTCGCCCGCTACGCGACCGATCGCGTGTGGCTCGTGCCGCACTTCGAGAAGATGCTCTACGACAACGCGCAGCTCGTCGGGCTCTACGCCGAGGCGGCGGTGCGCTGGCCCGACGCCGAGCACCTGCGCCGCGTCGTGCACGAGAGCATCGACTACCTCGTGACTGACATGCGGGCGAAGAGCGGCCTGTTCTACGCGGCGACGGACGCCGACAGCGAAGGCGAGGAGGGCAAGTACTTCTGCTGGACGAAGCCCGAGCTCGCGCGGCTGCTCGGCGACGAGGCCGAGCCGTTCGCGACGATCTACGGGGTGGAGGAGGGCGGCAACTTCGAGCACGGCTGGTCGATCCTCCACCTGCCGCGCACACTGGCCGAGCGCGCCGACGAGCACGGCACCACCATCGCGGCGCTGCTCGAGCGACTCGCACCGGCGCGCGCGAAGCTGCTCGCGCACCGCTACACCCGCGTGCCGCCCCTCACCGACGAGAAGCTGCTCACCAGCTGGAACGCGCTGCTCGCCAGCGGCCTCTGCCGTGCTGCGAGTGCCGCCGAGGCGTGGGGCGAGCCGCAGCCGGCGTGGGTCGAGCACGCGCGCACGATCGTGGACGTGCTCGTCCGCGAGCACATCGACAAAGGCGGCCACGTGCTGCGCGCGAGCTTCGAAGGCCGCGCGCACACCCGCGGCTGCCTCGACGATCTCGCGTTCCTCGGTCGTGCCTGTCTCGACGTGCACGAGCACACGCTCGAGCCCGACTGGCTCGAGCATGCCCGCACGCTGGCGCTCCGCGGCCTCGCGCAGCACGCCCGTGGGACCGGCGACGGCTTCTACTTCACGGCGGCCGACGCCGAGCCGCTCATCGAGCGCGACGAGAGCCCGCACGATGGCCCGCTCCCCTCGGGGCTCGGCGTGATGGTCGAGCTGCTCGCGCGCCTCGACGCGGCCCAGGCGGAGTGGGCTCCGGACGGCACGCGAAGGCTGCTCGAGCGCACGCTCGATCGCTTCCGCTCGGCGTCGGGCCAGCCGTTCGCGTACGCGAGCCTCGTCGGTGCCGCTGCCTTCGCGGCGCCGTCGGCCTGCCACGTCACGATCTCGGGGCCGTCGGCCGGGGACCCCGCGGTGCGCTCGCTGGCCGCGCGGATCCGCAGCGCGCGTCTGCGTCATGTGCACGCGATCTCGCTGTCGTTCGAGCCCGGAGACGCCGTCCGGGCCATCGTCTGCCGCCAACAGGTGTGCAGCGCACCGATCGGCGACCCCGATCGGGTCGTCGCCGCGCTCGATTGAACCCGCGGCGAGCTGCCTGCTACCGTGGCGACAGCGATGCCCTACGTCGAGTACGCCTGCGAAGGCCGGCTGCTGTTCCGCACCGAGACCACCGAGGGCTCGCAGTTCGTGCCGCGCATCCACGAGATCGTGGTGATCGACGACGAGCCCTACATGGTCGTCGACGTCGAGTACTGGGCACGGCGCATGGGCGCGACCGATCGCCGCTTCGTGTGGCCCACGGTGTACGTGATCCCGGTGCCGCACGAGGAGTGGCAGCTGCGACTCGAGCGTCGCAACACCCGCGAGTCCCACGGCAAGCCGCCGGTTCGATATTGATGCTGTTCTTCAAGCGCAAGGCCGACCTGGTCAAGCCGCTCCTGCCCCCCAAGGAGTGGGAGCGCATCCAGGCCTATGCGCTCTCGGATGCCGGCTTCGGCACCGACGGCTTCGGCACCGATCCCGACACGCTCGGCTTCGGCTATGCGCTGGGCTACTGGCTGCACAGCCACTACTTCCGCGTCGTGTCGGGCGGGCACGAGCACATCCCGCAAAAGGGCGGAGCCGTGATCGCCGGCAACCACTCCGGCGTGCTGCCGTTCGACGCGATCATGCTCGCGGTCGACATCTTCCGCTTCACCGATCCACCGCGGCTCATGCGGTTCATGGTCGACTACTTCGTCTACCAGGTGCCGTACCTCGGCGTGTTCTTCCGCAGCCTCGGGCAGATGCCGGGCACGCGCGCGAACTTCGACGGGCTGATCCAGGAGGGCCACGTGATCGGCGTGTTCCCCGAGGGCGCCGAGGCGCTCGGCAAGCCCGCGGATCGCCGCTACGAGCTCATGCCGTTCTCGCACGGCCACGTCGAGCTCGCCGCGCGCCACCGTGTGCCGGTGATCCCGTTCGGCGTCGTCGGTGCCGAGGAGCAGATGACGATGCTGGCCGATCTGCGCCCGCTCGCCCGCGCGCTGCGGCTGCCGTACTTCCCGATCACCACCACGTTCCCGTGGCTCGGACCGCTGGGGCTCTTGCCCAAGCCGGTGCGCTACTTCATCCACTACGGCGCGCCGATCCACGTCGATCCCGACGCGCTCTCGAGCGTCGAGATCCGCGAGCGCGAGGTCGAGCGCGTGCGCGAGAGCGTCGCCGATCTGCTGCAACGCGGGCTCGAGACGCGCCGCGAGTACGACGGCACGAAGAGCTGATCATGGCCGACAGCAAGATCCCCACCTTGAAGGCCGCCGCGCTGATCAACCCCTCCGAGCAGGCCACGCCCGGCACGCTGCGCGAGGGCCCGCGGCGGGTGTTCATCGCGGGCGCGCGTCGACGCGTGGCGGTGCACCTCATCGAGCGCCTGCTGGCGGCGCCGGAGATCGATCTCGTGCTCGCCGTCGATCGCGGCGCGTGTCCGCCTGCGCTGCTCGGCTGCGATCCGGAGCGCTTCGTGTTCGCGTCGGCCGATCTCAGCAAGCGGCGCTCGGTCGACAACCTGTTCCTGCTCGACCGGCTGCGCGAGCGCCCGCTCGACACCGTGATGCACCTCGCGTTCCAGGGCAATCCGCGCGGCTACGGGGTCGAGAGCCACGAGTTCAACGTGAACTCGGCGCGACACCTGCTCGACGCGGCGCTGCGCCACGGCGTCAGCAAGTACATCTTCCTGTCGTCCGACGCGGTGTACAAGATCGGCCCGCGCAGCGACTACAAGGTGCGCGAGGACGGCGAGCTCAACCTCGATCCCGACGCGCACCCGATCCTGCGCGACACCATCGACGCCGAGTTCATGTGCCGCGCGAAGATGGACCGGCCCGACTGCGAGGTCATGGTGCTGCGGCCGTCCGGCGTGTTCGGCGGTGGCGTGCTGTCCGGTGTGAACCTGCTCTTCGAGAGCACGCCGCCGGTGCTACCCGTCGGCTTCGACCCGATGATCAACCCGACCAGCAAGGAACGGCTCGCGCGCGATCTGATGCTCGCGATCTTCCTGCACGGCAAGGGCGTCTACAACATCGCGGGCGTCACGGTGGGGCCGCTGTCGAAGTTCCTCGACGAGCGCGGCATCCGACCGGTGCGCGTGCCCGGGCCGGCGCTCGGGCTCGTGAACCGGCTGCAGCGCGCGCTCGGCATGACGCGCTACCACGCGGGCTTCCACCCCAAGCGGCTCTACTTCAGCCTCGTGCTCGACGACGCGCGCTTCGAGAAGATCTTCCGCGCGAACGCGGACAAGGTGCTCGCGCTCGCGCGCACGCCCGACGCCAGTTAGCTCTGGTCGCGCCCTGCGGCGCTCTTCCTGGCGCGATCGGTCATGCTCGCACTCCGCCGTGGCAAAGCCTCGTCGGGCTCGAGTCAGCGGAAGTTGTCCTTCGCGGTGCGGCGACGCGCGAGCTCGTCGGCATCTCCCGCGCGCACGAACGGATTCGTCGCGCGCTCGAGCGCGACCGTGGTGGGCGTCGTGCGTGCGGGCAGGCCCGCGCTGCGCTCGGCGACGTCCGCGTTGTCGGGCTCGGTCGCGGCGGCGAAGCGCAGGTTCGACTTCGTGTACTCGTGGCCGAACCACATCTGCGTCTCGGCCGGGAGGCTGCACAGCGTCTGCAGGCTGTCGAACATCTGCGCGGGCGTGCCTTCGAACAGTCGACCGCACCCGGCCGCGAACAGGGTGTCGCCGGTGAACACGTGGCCGGGCTCCGCACCCTCGCCCGCGGCGTACCAGGCGATCGCGCCGAGCGTGTGGCCGGGGATGAGCGCGGCCTGCAGGCGCACCCCGGAGATCGCGATGTCCGTGGTCGCGAACGCGTGCAGCGGTGCGGCGACGAAGTCGGTCTGGCGGGGGATCCGGCCGCGATCGTGCTCGTGCGCCGCGACCGTGAACGCGCCGTAGCGCTCGAACAGCCCGTCGATGCCACCGACGTGATCGGGATGGTGGTGCGTCGCGAGCACGCCCGCGAGCCCGAGCCCGCGGGCCTCGAGCGCCGCGATCACGGGCGCGGGCTCCGAGGGATCCACGACCCACGCGGCCGCATCGCCGCGCGCATACACGAGGTACGCGTAGTTGTCGGAGAGACAGGCGACGGGCTCGACGACGAGTGCGGCCATGGCGGCCGCATCATAGGACGTCGTCAGCGATGACGCGACGGTGCGTGGCTCGGGGCCGAGTGGCGCGCCGGCGACGAGTGATGGCTCGGGGCCGAGTGGCGCGCCGGCGACGAGTACGAGCGCGACGGCGACGAGTGCGACCGCGACGGCGGCGAGTACGAGCGCGACGGCGACGAGTGCGAGGGCATCGCGCTGCGCGACGGCGGCGAGTACGAGCGCGAGGGCGCCGAGTGCGAGGGCATCGCGCTGCGCGACGGGGCCGCGCTGCGCGAGGGCGCCGAGCTGCGCGACGGGGCGCTGAACGCCGGCATCGAGCTCTGGTGCGACGGACCCGAGAATGACGGGCTACGGCTCGGCGACGCGCTGCGCGACGGAGCGGCAGCCGGCTGATCCCAGCGCGGCCGCGCGGCGGCGGACGAAACGAACGGATCGCGCTGCGCGACCGGTCGCGGTGCGTTCGCGGCGGACACGCTGCCGACGGTGCGGGTCGAGCGACTCGGCACCGACGCGGAGCGCTGCGGGCCGCCGATCACCGTGACCTGGGCGCCGGAGCTGGTCGTGTACGTGTTGCGATCGCTGCGGTTGCGCGCGACCGCCTCGCGATCGCGGGCGGAGATCGGCGTGCCCACGCGCTTCGGCGTGGTGTCGCCGCTGGCGACCGCGATCGTGCGCTGCGGTGCGCGAGTCGGTGCGGCTGCGCCCACGCGCGTGGGAGCACCGGCCGCATCCGCGCCGACGCGGCTCGGAGCCTTCGTCGCATCCGCACCGACGCGGGTCGGACCATCGGCGACGCGGGTCGGCGGCGTCTTGCCGTCGGCGGTCGTGCCCGCGGCGACGCGGGTGGGGCCGTCGGCCTTTGTGCGCTGCGGCGCGCCACCGTTCGCGCGTGCACCCGGAGGCGGTGCATCGGCGCGCTCGCCCGGCTTCGTGCGGTGCGCGACTGTGCCGGTCGCTTCACCGGTGCGCCGCGGAGGATTCTTCGACGGGCCACCGCTGCTCGGCTGGCTCGAGGGCCCGCCGGGCGAGGGTCGTCCGCCACCACCGTTGCCGTTGTCGGCCCAGTAGTGGTGGTGGTGATGGTGCTCGTTCACGACCGGCAGGCCGTACGCGTGGTAGCCGTAGTAGCCGACGCCGCCCCAGTACCAACCGGCGCCGTAGAAGCCGGTGCCCCAGTAGTAGGGCGCCCACGGGTAGTAGCCGTTCCAGCAGGCGACGAGCGGCGCCGGCGGGCCCCAGTAGTAGACCCATCCGCCGTACGCGTTGTTGTAGTACACGAAGTCGCCGTTGACGTTGTAGTACCAGCTACCGCCCCAGTACACGCGCGGGAAGGTCTCGATCGGCTCGGGGTAGCTGTGCACGTACTGCACGACCTCGACCTTCGTCCCGTCCGACAACGTGTCGTAGCCGATCGGCTGACCGTCGGTGGTGGTGGTCGTGGTGGTGGTGGTCGTCGTGCGCTCGACCATCGTCGAGTCGGCGACGTAGATGTCGTCGTAGGCGCCCGGCTCCGCGATGATCGTCCGCGGCGAGCCGTCGGGGTTCTTGCTCGCGCGGCCCTGCGCGCCCGAGCAGCCCGTCGCCAACCCACCCACGAGCGCCAGCGCCGCAAAAACGGCGCGCATCGACCATCGCTTGTTCATCGCGGCCACCTTCAGATGAGTCTTGACCCTCCCAGGCATACCCGCAATCGCGATTGTCGGCGCCGGCGCCCAGGCCGGTGACGGACGCTACACGCTCGTGTCAAAGCGGCCCGGGCCGAAAGGGCTCGGCCCGGCGTTGACGACGCGGAGGGCGGCGCGGCAAGCTGATCCTCCGCTCGCATGGCCCTAGCCGCAACCGTCGTCCTGTCGTTCATCCGCGGTCGCTACCAGGGCCAGGAGTTCGCGCTCGAGGCGAACAAGAGCATCATCGCGGGCCGCAGCACCGAGGCCGACCTCGTGCTCGCCGACGACGCGGTGAGCCGCAAGCACGCGCGCTTCCATGGCGCGCGCGGTCGCGTCTGGGTGCGTGATCTCGGCTCGCGCAACGGCACGCTGGTGAACGGCATCCGCGTCGAGCACCACTGCCTGCGCGAGGGCGATCGCATCGCGATCGGCTCCAGCCTCGCGCGCGTCGAGCTGAAGGACAACCCCGACGTCGGCACGCGCCGCGCCGGCGAGCAGCGACGACGGCGCCCGAACGACAGCGCCGGGCGCTCGATGACGGGCAGCATCGAGGACATCCCGCTGATGGACGTGCTGCAGTGGCTCGCCACCAGCCGCAAGACGGGCTGCCTCAAGGTGCGCGACGTGAGCCGCGGTCGCGTGGGCGCGCTGCACCTGCGCGAGGGCCGGGTCTACTTCGCGGAGATCGTCGGCAACCGGCTGCTGCATCCCGAGAAGGCGCTGATGCGCATGCTCAACTGGGATCGCGGGATGTTCGAGCTCGAGCACACACCGGTGGAGAACCCGCCGCTCGAGATCAACATGTCGCTCGAGCACATGTTGATGGAGGCGGCGCGCCAGCAGGACGAGCTCGCGAACCTGGCGAAGAAGAACGCGCTGCCGACCTACGGCGCGACCGTGACGCTCGTGCGGCCGTCGCCGATCCGCTGGCACACGCTCCCGCAGCCCGAGCTCGATCTCGTGCAGGACATGCTCGAGGCCGGCGGATGGTGGGAAGTGATCGACGCGAGCACGAAGGACGACGTCTCGATGACGCGCCTGCTCGTGAGCATGCGCCAAAAGGGTGTGGTGAGTTATTGACGGAGTGATCGCGGCGCTGCCCGATCACTCCGCTGCGCACTCGGTCGACGCGGCCTCGGTCGCTTCTTCGGGCTCGTCGAAGAAGGCGCGGAGCTCGGCGTAGAACGGGTGGCTCATCACCAGCGAGCTGTGGCCGCCGGGGAGCACCACGAAGTCGCGGTCGGGATCGACGCCGGCGAGCGGGGCCGGGCGGGGACACAGCGCGTCGTGGGCACCGTGGATCTGGCGCACGCGGACGCCCGCGGGGATCGGGGCGGCCTTCAGATCGCCGAGGAAGTCGGAGAACGGCAGGCACTGCCACACGCTGGGGCTGAAGAGGCCGACGGTCGCGACGCCCGCGAGGCCCGCCCACGTGCCGTCGGTCGGCGTGCCGAGCAGCGCGAGCCGACGGATCCACCGCTGCGCCTGCAGGAACTTCACCGCGTGCAGCGCGATGAGCCCGCCCATGCTGAAGCCCACGACGTCGAAGCGCGAGACGCCGATCGAGCGCTCGAGCCGCTCGAAGTGTGCGACGAGCTCGTGCGCGGAGGCCCGCAGCGAGCGCAGCTGGAACGTGCCGTGGTGGTACGTGAACGCCGCGCGGCCGTCGTCGGCGAAGCGCTGGGCGAGCGGCATCATCGTGCCGCGTGTGCCGAGGAAGCCGTGCACGAGCAGCACCGGCGGCGCGCCCGGTCGACTCCACTTCAGCCCGCTTCGCACATGGTTGCCGCGCACGAGATGGCGGGCATAGGCGGCGCTGTGGTTCAGCGTTCGCAACGCGTGGTCGAGGGCCGAACGTCGGGGTGTCGACGAGGACACGTCGATGTCACCATAGCAACGGATCGACGTTCGCGTAGCAAAGAATCACGTTTGGTAGGGCGGCGCTGTCGCAAGCCGTGAACGATCTCACGAATGCTCGCGGGTGCGAACGCACCTGCACATGTCACTCGTCGTCGCTCTTGCGGCCGCGATCGCCGAGCGGCACGAGCGCGGCCTGCGTGCCGACCGTCGGTGCTTCGGGAAGCATGCGGCGGAACATGCCCTCCGCCGCGCCCGGCTCGAGCGCGTGCAGTCGCGCGCGTGCTTCGCTCGCGAGCCGTGTGCCCGGGAACGCGTTCATCGCGTCGCCGTAGCGCGCGGACGCGAGCTGGCGCTCGCCGATGTGCTCGTAGGCCTGGCCGAGGTGGAACAGGTACACGACGAGCGCGGGGTTGTACGCGAGCGCCTGCACGCCGCTCTCGAGCAGCGGAATCGCCTCGCGCGCGCGACCCATGCGCACGAGGCACAGCCCTTCGACGGCGTGCCACGCCCGCTCGACGTCGCGACGGAAGCTGCTCGGAACGTGCTCGAGACAGACATCGCGATCGCGACGGATCGCGTCGAGGCGCTCGTCGGTCGGGGTCTCGGTGAGCACCGCGAGCTCGTGCCGGCCGAACGCCGCGAGCGCAGACAGATGGGGCGAGCGCGGCTCGTCCTCGCCGCCGTAGATCTCGCGCGCCTCGTCGAGCCGCCACTCCGCGACCATCAAGCCGCCGAGCTGCGCACGCGCGAGCCACTGCCGCTCGGCGCTGACCGCTTCGCCGGCGGCCGCGAGCGCGAGCTGCTTCTTCAGATCGTCCTCGATGCCGCGATGCTGACCCGACGCGATCGCGAGCCGCATCGACTCGGCCTCGTAGAGGCTGCGGCGCGCACGATCGCGGCCGAGCAGCCACGCGCCGAGGCTCATGCTGAACGCGAGCGCTGCGAACGCCGCGAGCTCGCCGGTGCAACCGCCGAGCCCGCACAAGGCCGCGAGCGCGAGGATGCGGCGCAGATCATGTCGTGCTGGCACCACGGCGAGAACGGCTTAGCATAGCGCGAGACTGCCGCGCCCGATCGACAACCCGCCGAACCCCTGGCAGTCGACACACGTCGAGTACCTCCCGGAGCATCGCGACGAGGCGCTCGCGAATCTGCAGGTGTACGAGGAGACGTCGCGCTCGATCGTGGTCGAGAACGACAGCCCCGACGTGCCGTTTCGCTGGAGCGTGAATCCCTACCGCGGCTGCTTCCACGGATGTGCGTACTGTTACGCGAGGCCGTCGCACGAGCTGCTCGGCTTCGGCGCGGGTACCGACTTCGAGCGGCGCATCGTGGTCAAGCGCAACGCGGCCGAGCTGCTGCACGCGCGGCTGACGTCGCCGAGCTGGCGGGGCGAGATGATCGCGTTCTCCGGGGTGACCGACTGCTACCAGCCGCTCGAGGCCAGCTACGGCCTCACGCGGCGGATGCTCGAGGTCTGTCTCGCGTTCCGCAATCCGGTCGGGGTGATCACGAAGGGTGCGCTCGTCGAGCGCGACGTCGACGTGCTCGCTGCGCTGGCCCGCGAGGCGCGCTGTCGCGTGTACCTCAGCATCCCGTTCGCCGACGAGACGATGGCGCGGGCGATCGAGCCCTACGCGGCCAGCATCGCGCGGCGCTTCGACGCGCTGCGCGTGCTGTCCGAGGCCGGCGTGGCGACCGGCGTGAGCATCTCGCCGATGATCCCGGGGCTGAACGATCCGCAGATCCCGGAGATCCTCGCGCGCGCCCGCGAGGCGGGGGCGGACCACGCGTTCATGATCATGCTGCGGCTGCCGACCGAGGTGCGCCCGGTGTTCGTCGATCGGCTGCGGAGCGCGCTGCCGCTGCGCGCCGAGCACGTGCTGCACTCGATCCGCGACGTGCGTGGCGGCGAGCTGAACAGCGCGCGCTTCGGCGATCGCATGCGCGGCGAGGGCCCGCGCTGGCAGGCGATCGAGGCGCTGTTCGCCGCGCACCACCGTCGGCTCGGCTTCACCGAGGCCGAGCGCTACGACCACCAGGGCACGACCTTCCGCCGCCCGAACGCGCAGCTCGGCCTGTTCGGCGAGTGACGCGGATGATGCGAGTGTCCACGAAGCGGCCAGATCCGGGCACTCGCAGGCGCCGACCCGCGGTTTCTGACCGGATTCGGCCAGCCGCGCTCAGCGGAAGTCGGTGAGCGCGAGCCGATGTCGCAGCGTGCCGGCGACGGCGGCGAAGGCCCACCGCTCGGGCCCGGCGACCCCGACGGAGAGGAACCATCCCGGCGCCTGCTTGGCGACGACCACGAGGCCGTCGCGATGCCCCGCGTACGTCCAGTCGTTCGAGAACCAGTACGGCTCGAGCCCGAACGCATCCGCGATGTCGCGAACGCGCGCGAGCGCATCGGGATGCAGCTCGCGATCGAGCAGCGCGATCACGTGCGGTTGTCGCTCGACGTAGTAGCGACTGAACCCGGGAAGGCAGAGCAACTCGCCGAGCCCGCCCGCGACCGCCTCGGCTCGCGCGAGATCGAAGCCACCGGTCTCCTCGAATTCGAGCGATGGGTGTCGTACGATCTTCGCGTCGTCCGTCCCCGCAGCGTCGTGGACGAGGTAGAGATCGTCGTCGTCTTCCCCCGTGGGCGCTGCGAAGAGCTCGATGCCCGGCGGCAGCAGCTCGAGCGCAGTCTCGCGCTGCTCCAAGAGCACGGCGGGTCGAGCGACGAACTCGCCGAGGTCGCTGCTGCCGGTCTCCTCGCCCATTCGTTCGAGGAACGTGCGATGCAGCGCGCTGCATGGTCGGCCGATCCGCGCCTCGAGTGCGGCGATTTCGGCCGGCGAGCTGCCGCTCGGAGCGACGCTGGACGCGTCGCGCCACTGCGCGAGGAACTCGATGCTCCGCTCTACGACGTTCATCGCGTCACCGTCATCGCGTTCCCTTCTCGCAGAGCAACCGGCCGAGATAGCGCCGGCATTGCGCGCACGACCCGATCTCGTTCCGGTCCGTGTACGCCCGCTTCTTGGCCAGGTCGATCCAGATCTCCGTGAGCTCGATCCGGCGCAGGCCGGTACGCATGGCCTCCGCGAGCAGCTTCGGCGCGGCGCAATTGCCGAAGTTCTTCCACCCCGCCCCGAGCGCACCGAACGGTGGGGTGGCCTTCACGTAGGTGACCGCGGCGCCGTGATAGCTGGGGATGTCGCGCTGGGTGTCGGGTGTGAGCCCGAGATCGAGCGGCGGACACCACGTCCCGGCAGCCGCCGCGCCCCCCGACAACGAGTAGAGCCACTTCTCCTCGTCGCGATCGTTCCAGCCGCGGAGCACACCGAACATCTTGCTGCCCTTGTTGTAGTGCGCGTTCGCGGTGCCGGCCTTCGAGGCCTTCTTCTTGCGAAAGATCGCCCAGAGCTCCGGAGTGAACAACGTCGCGCCGTGGAGGTCGGCCGCGTGGGTCGCCTGGAACGTACCCGGGACGGTACCCAGTGCCTTGACGAAGTCGACGATCGCGTTCGCGAGCGTGCGCGCGTTGGCGAGCACGGGATCGGCGACCGGCACCCAGTGCCAGACGTCGCGTGGCGTGCTGCCGGTGCCCTCGGCCCCGAGCCCCGAGCACGCATAGCACCATCCACCGTGCTGATGGCCGCGCGACTTCAGTCGCGCGATCGCTCCACCTCCTGGGGGCTCCGTCCACGTGGGCTTGCCCGTCCACTGCGGCGTCGCGCCGTGCGTGCACACCTCGAGACGATCGTTCGCGTCGACACCACCTCCGCTGCGTGTCCACTTCACGCGCGAGCATCCGTGGCGATGCACCCGTAGCGTGATCTCGTCCTTCGCCTTCTGCCCCTGCAGATCGAAGGTGACCTCGATCTTCTCGTCCTCGTAGCCGGGATCCGCCAGCGGTCCGACCGGTCCGGCCTTGGGGATCGCGCGCAACAGCACCTTGGCCTTGGCCTTCGCGTGGTCGGTGTCGGGCTGCGTCGCCGCGATCTTGACCAGCGCGCCGTCGGCCGGCTTCGTCCACTCGTAGCTGCCCAGCACCTTCGTGATGCCGTAGCCGTCGAGCTCGGCGGGTTTGCCCGCGGACTCGAGCACGACGCGACCCGTCTTCCACGCCACCGGATCGGCGGTCGTCCCGTCCTCCGCCAGGTCCACGAGCACTTCGTACTCCTTGCGATCGACGGCGGGCACGTTCGCGACCGCCGTCGTCCCGCTCGTGATCTTCGTGATGCTCGCACCGACGAACGCCACCGCGCCCTTCGCGACGACGGCGTCGCCCGCCCCTTCCGGGGTGTAGGCCAGCTCGACCGGCACGAGCCCGGCCTTCTTCGCCTTCACGGCGAGCTTCATCAGCTCGAGCCCGCCCTCGACGGCAGCTTCGAGGTCGTTGACGCCGAGCTTCCAGGCCTTCTTCCCCGTATCCGGCAGGCCCTTCACCTCGGGCTCGAGCGTCGATCCGTCCTTCGCATCCACGGCGACCACCGCGATCGTCGGCTCGATGCGAAAGAAGATCGCCGTGCTCTTGGCACTCGCCTTCACCGTCGGTGCGGCATTCGTCGCGTACTCGACCTGGGCGACCACCGTACCGGGAGTGGTCGCGCCGATGCGGAGCGTCTCGGCCGCCGCGCCTTCCTCGATCGCAGCGTCGTTCGTCGCTCCCGCGAGCTCCTTCCAGAGGTAGCTACCGGGCCCCGGCGCGCCGACGGCGAGGATGTCCGCGAAGCCCTTGCCCTTGCCCGTCGGTGGCAGCACGGCGGCGACGGCCGTCGGGACCCGCACCTCGACGAGCGCCACGTCGAGCACGACCGTGGGCTCGGCGACGAGCAACGCAGCGTCCTTCGGGTCTGCCGGCGCAAACGTCAGCCTGACCTTGGTGGGCTCGGTCCCGGCCTTGCCACGCAGGAACAGCGGCAGCGGGCTCGCCCAGTCGTGCTCGGCGAGTGCCGCGTCGCCGAAGGGGGTATCGCAGGCTTGGTCGGTGAAGATCTCGAGCACCCCCTTCGGGTCTGCGACGAGCGTGCCTCCCGTCGCGAAGGGATGCGCCGCGCGGTTGCTCTGCTCGAGCAGCAGCTCGATCTTCGTCGGTGGCGCGGTCGTGCCCGGGCCCCCGCGCGCACACGAGACGGTCTTCGTAGGCACGGTCTTCGGCGTCACGACGTTGACCGGCTCGATCTCGAAGTCGAAGTCGCGATCGTTCGTGCCCAGCTCGACCTTCTTGGTGGCCTTCGGGGACACGAAGCCCTTCGCATCGAGGGTCACTTCCACCGTGTACTCGCGGTCCTTCATCGGACCGAACTTCGCGATGCCGTTCACCGTCCGCTCGCTCAACGGCTTCGGGCCACCGGTGATCCTCACCGTCGCACCATCGAAGCCGTGCTCCCGCTTGTCGCGCTCGACGACGTGCACCGTGAGCACCGCGCGTGGCACGAGCTCGAACGTGATCGTCTTGATCTGGTCGGCGGCGACGGTCTCGGAGAGGCGCGATGGATCGGGATCGCGATAGCACTCGCCGACGTCGCCGAGCGTGATCTCGGCGGTATGGGTATCGGGCGGCAGCGGATCGAAGCCCGCAAATCCGACTCGGTCGGTCTCGGCTTCGTGCTTGCCGATCTTCACCACCACGCCGCCGACTCCCGGAATCGGCGCGAAGTCGTCCACGCCGCGCTTGCGGCTGAGCACCCGCACCCAGATCGCGGCGTCTTCGCGGCAGAGCGTGACCGGCTCCTTCGCGGTGATCGCCTTGCCGTGGCTCGGGCACACCAGCAGCTGCGCGCAGCGTTCGCACTGCGTCATGCGGACCTCGGCGGCACGTGCTTGCGACCGCGCGTGCGTGCGCGCAGGTGCTCGCGCAAGACCTCGAGCTTGAGCGACTCGGGCAGGCGCGGATGCTCGAGCAGCTCGAGCGCGCTCACCTGATCGGGCGAGTACACGAAGCGCTCGCCGAACTCGAGCGTGAGCTCGCACAGGCCGATCAGCGTCACGCCCGAGCGCACGCCGTGCTGCAGGCCCAGCGCGACCGTGCGATCGATCAGCGCGTGCATGCTCGCTTCACCGAGGGCTTCGACGTGCGGCGCATGCGAGCGCGACAGCCGACGCATCACGAGCGCGACGAAGTCGTCCGGCAGATCGTGGAACGCATCGAGCTGGGCTTTGCGGATCTGCAGCACCACGGAGACGATGGCGAGCAGCGTAGCAGCGCAGCCGCAGCGCGCGTCGATGCGAGCGCGAAGTTAATCGATGTCCGAATGGACAAGTGTCCATTCGGACGCGCTTCGTCGCGCGCGATCACTCGCGCGTCGGCTTGCGGCTGGGGAACGTCGCGGACAGCACGGCACCGACCTCGCGCTCGAGTGCTTGCGCGAGCACGGCATTCACGGCGAGCAGCGGCAGCGGCTTCGTGCGGCGCACGCGATCGAGCAACCCGGGCAGATCGTCGAGCGGCTGACCCGCGGCGGTCCACGGCGCGATCACGTGGTCGACGAACAGCTTCACGAAGCTCTGCGCGATCTGATCGGCGTGGCCGCGCAGGCGCACGAGCTCGTCGAGCACCGCGTCGAGCGGCACGCCGACGCCGAGTAGCTCCTGGCCCACGTCGAGCAGCGCCGGGCTCGGCACGCGTACGCGGCTGATCGTGCCGTCGTCGTCGACGAGCGGGATCACGAGGCCGAGCTCGATGACGCGCTGGATCTGCGCGTCGTCGATCCCGGGGTAGCGCGCGACGATCTCGTCGTAGCCGAGCTCCGCTTCGCGTTCTTCGTGGGGGCCGCGCTCGAAGCCGAGCATCTCGCCGACGCTGCGGCGCTCGTGCCACGCACGCAGCAGGTCGGCGATCGCCGCGAGCGAGTAGCCGCGCTCCTGCAGGTTGCCGATGAGTCGCAGGCGCTCGAGGTGCGCCGCGC
Organism: uncultured Nannocystaceae bacterium; assembly: GCA_964519175.1. Lineage (GTDB taxonomy): Bacteria > Myxococcota_A > Polyangia > Nannocystales > Nannocystaceae > Xiheibacterium. Next base: position 12,133 of record CAZFKC010000006.1, on the reverse strand, counting down.
CGTAGTAGCCGACGCGCCCGACGACGAGCGGCGGCGGCAACAGGCCGCGCGTCTGGTAGGCGCGGACGTTGCGGGTCGTGGTCGCGGCCGCCTGCGCGAGCGCGTCGATGGTCATGCGCGACGCGCTGTCCGGCGCGGTCGCCTCGTCGCCTTGCATCTGTGCATCAAACGATGTAACGTTTTTCGGTGAAGGGCTAGCCGCATGCTCGACCTCCCGCGCCTCCTCGAAAAATCCGAGCGATTGCAGTGGTCTGTCGACGACATCGACTGGGAGGCCCCCGGCGCCGAGCGGGTGTCCGACGCCCAGGCGGCGTCGCTGGCGGCCTTCATGGGCGATCTCTACTGGATCGAGTCCACCGCGGCGGTGGTGTTCGATGCGATGGCGCAGCGCGACGACGACCCGGTGCGCAAGGGGCTGTTCGCCAGCTTCGCGAAGGACGAAGCGCGCCACGCCGAGGCCGAGCGCAGGCTGATGGTGCGCTGGGGTCTCGTCGGGCGACGCCAGCGGCCCGAGCCGAACGCGAACGTCCGCCATCTGATCGAGACGCTACAGGTGCACGCGATCGAGGTGCACCCGTCGGTGTTCTCCGCGGTGATCCCGATGACCGAGCTCGTGCTCGACGGCGCGCTCGTGAAGTACCTCGTGCAGGTCGTGGACGATCCGATCTGCCATCGCGTGTTCGAGGGCATCAACGCCGACGAGGCGCGTCACCTCGCGATGGACTTCCACATGCTCGAGCACTACGGGCGCGAGCAGTCGAGGCTCGCGAACGCGATGGATCTGGTGAAGAGCATCGTGCGACCCGCGGGACTCTACGCAACGTTCTTCGGCTACTTCCCGATGCTCGCGCGCAGCCGCGGCAACCTCGAGAAGATGGGGCTCGACCTCGACGACGCCGCGAAGGCGATGCGGCGCTACGTGGAGCTCGGCGAGAAGAACCCCGACATCGCGAAGCACCCCACGTATCGGATCCTCGCGATGTACGTCGACAACGTCACCACCGGACGCTCGCGGATCGGCGACGTGCTCGTGCGCGTGTCCGACGTCGTCGACGGGGTTCGCTCCGCGCGCAGAGCCGCCTAGGTCGCGCGAAAGTCGTCTCGTCCGGGCTCGGCTGCTATCGTCGAAGCCTCGATGCGGCGCCACGCCCTCGTGCTCTCGCTGACCCTCGCGTGCGACACGACCGCGCGCGAAGGAGCGCCCGTGCAGGCGAGTGGTCCGGTCGAGCCCGCGCCCGCGCCCGTTCAGGCGGTGGGTCCGGCCGAGCCCGCGAAGGCCGACGCACGCGAGCTCGTCGGTGATCCGAGCGCCGTCGAGCGCGAGCTCGTCGCGGTCGGGGCCGCCGAGCTGCCCGAGGACGTGCTCCTCGATCTGCCCGGCTCGCACGGCCTGCCGGTCGCGGCGGCCCGCGAGGGGCGCGTGCCGATCGCCGAAGGTGGCGTCAGCATCGGCCCGCCCGAGGGCGGTACGTTGCAGGGCGGCATCCAGCTCCCGTTCGATCCCGCGATCTACACGCGTCGCGACGCCGCGCGATCGTTCGCGACGACGCAGACACTGCGCACGCTGCAGAGCGTGCTCGGCAAGCTGCGCGCCGACGGCATGCACGCCGAGGTGATCATCGGGGATCTCAGCCTGCAAAAGGGCGGAGCGTTCGCGCCGCACGTCTCGCACACGAGCGGCCGCGACATCGACATCCGGCTCGTGCTCGCGCCGGGGCTCGATCGCACGACGTTGCCGTTCGCGCCCGAGCAGGTCGACTGGGACGCGACGTGGGCGCTCGTGCACGGCTTCCTCGAGAGCGGCAGCGTCAGCTACGTGTTCCTCGACTTCGCGCAGCAGGGTCACCTCTATCGCGCGGGCGAGCGCGCCGGGCTGCATGCGCGCGTGCTCGATCGTTGGTTCCAGTGGCCCGATGCGACGAAGGCCGACGCGATCGTGCGGCACGAGCCCGGACACCGCGCCCACCTGCACGTGCGGCTGAGCTGCGTGGGGCAGGGGCCGCGCTGCCAGGGCATCTGACGAGATCGTTTCGGAATGCTCGCGCGTCCTACCGCGTCTCGGAGCGCCGATGCGTGGAGCCATGCAGCCATTCGCAGCAACGCTGGTGATCGCGCTCGCAGCCTGCACGCCGATCGTGGAGCACGAGTCGCCGACCACGCCGGTCGAGCCCTCGCCCGTGCCGGCCACCGTCGCGACCACGCCGGCGGTGGAGCCAACGAGCTCCGTGGCGCCGGGCGGCGCGAGCTGCCTCGAGGTCGTCGACTTCGACGCGGAGCTCGCGGCGATGGAGGTCGCGCCGGCCGACGTGGCGAAGGCGCGCAAGGTGCTGCAGACCGAGCGCACCGACTACTCGAAGTCGCCCGAGGAGCAGAACATCCCGGAGCTGAAGCAGGTGCTGGAGGACCCGATGCCGGCCCTCGCTGCACTGCTCACCGACTACGAGCTCGGTGACTCGGTGGGGTTCACGATGTTCGCGATCGATCGCGATCGAGCCGCGCCGCTCGTCTTCGGCTCGATGCCGAAGAGCGATCGCAACGTGCAGTTCCACTCGTTCACGCGCTTCTTGCGGCTGACGTTCGCGGGTGAGCCGATCTGCTGGCATGCCGTCGTCGCCGACGCCGCGAGGCGCACGCTCGACACGGGCACGAACGCCGACGCGGCGGAGCAAGCGATCTATGCGCTCGGCGTCGCGGGCAACGCGTCCGACAGCGCGCTCTTCCGCCGATATCTCGCGTCGACCGAGCCGGTCGAGCACTGGCGCACGAAGCTGGGCAACGCAGCCGAAGCCGCGCTCGCGCGCCAAGGGGATCGTGCTGCGATCGATGCGATCCGCCACGAGCTCGGCGCGGCGGTGCCGAAGACGATCGACCTGAAGCGCGGCCGCGAGCTGGTCGCGGCGCTCGACGGGGCCGGGTTCTCGCGGCAGCGCTCGCTCGCGCCGCTGGTGTGCCGTCACCTCGCCACACCCACGCCGCACTCGAGCTCGCATGTGCTGCCGGATTCCCCCTCGCGACACGCCGCGATGGCGCTCGGGCACATCCTCGACGGACGCGCGCCCGATGCTGCACCCGACGACATCGCGGCGTGGACGGAGCGCTGCAAGAGCGGCGCGCTGTAATCCGAGTAGCGGCCGCCAACTCGGTTGCCGCTGCAGCGCGTCGATCTTCGCTTCACCCGATCCGGCCCGTCGACGCGTCCTGACGACTCGGGATGGGTCGCATCGGGATCGATACCGCGCGGGTGTGCATCGCCGCGACGCTCGCGTCGGGCTGCTACACCGGGCTCTCGCAAGGTGGCGGCGGAGCGGCTGGAGCCGACGACGGCTCGGGTGGTACGGCGGACGACGAATCCGGCACCGCTGCGGACGAGACCGGTGGCGAGCCCGAGCTGCCCGAGTGCGCCGACATCGGCACGCAGCCGCTGCGGCGCATCACGTCGGCGCAGTACCGGCAGATCCTCCGCGACCTCCTCCCGCCCGCGCTCGCCGACGCTGCTCTCGCGGTCTCGACGTTCCCGCGCACCACGATCGACGCGGGCTTCTCGACCTACGCCACCGCGAACACGGTGAGCACGAACGAGTCGATCGCGATCGAGGACAACGCCGAGGCGATCGCGGCGGTGTTCGACGCGAACCGGGCCGAGTACGCGCCGGAGCTCGTGCCGTGCCTGCCCGCGGGCTACAGCGCGGCCGAGCTCGACGGTTGCATCGACGGCTTCGTCGCCGACTTCGGGGCGCGTGCATTCCGGCGCGAGCTGACCGAGGGCGAGCTCGAGATCGTGCTCGGGCTCTACCAGTCGCTCCGCGATTCCGACGGCGCCGACGCGGGGCTCACCGCCGTGCTGCACTACTTCCTGCAGTCGCCGGCGCTCCTGTATGCCACGGAGCAGAGCGGTGACGGCGAGCTCGTCGCGCTCGCGCCCTTCGAGCTCGCGACGCGGCTCTCGCTGCTGTTCCTCGACTCGGTGCCCGATGCCGAGCTGCGCACCGCCGTGGCCGAGGGGCGCCTGCAGACGCGCGACGACGTCGAACGCGAGGCGAGGCGGCTGGTCGAAGGTGCGGCCGCGAAGCGGGCGTTCGCGACGTTCCACCACGAGTGGATGCAGGGCTTCGATCTCGAGGACAGCGACCGCATCCATCCGTTGTGGACGCCCGATGCGAGTGCCGCGCTGCGCGAGGAGCTCGGTGCATTCGCGCAGTGGTTCTTCGACGAGACCGACGCCACGTTCGCGACGCTGATGACCACGCAGGACTTCGCGCCCGACGCCCGGCTCGACGCGGTGTATGCCGCGGGTGCCGACGAGCCCGGGGCCGGCCCGCGCACGGGTCTGCTCACCACCGCGGCCGCGATGGCGACCCAGTCGCGCGCCGATGCGACCTCGCTCGTGGTGCGAGGCGCGTTCATCCGCAACCACGTGCTCTGCAATCCCACGCCGCCGTTCCCCGGCGAGCTCGACACGCAGACGCCGCTCGACGGCTACGGCGAGCTGCCCACGGGGCGGCAGCGGCTCGAGCCGCTCATGACCGAGACCGCGTGCTCTGGCTGCCACGTCGCGATCAACCCGCTCGGCTTCCCGTTCGAGGTCTACGACCACGTCGGCGCCTATCGCTCGCAGGAACAAGGGGCCGACATCGACGCGAGCACGATGATCGAGCTCGGTGCGCTGTCCGGCAGCTTCGCGAACGCGGCCGAGCTGCTCGAGGCGATCGCGGCGACCGACGAAGCGCGCGACTGCTACGCGAAGCACTGGTTCCGCTACTCGCTCGGTCGCCCCGAGGCCCCGGAAGACGCGTGCGTGCTCGACGAGATCGAAGCGACGTTCGCGGCCTCGGGCGGCGACGTGCGCGAGCTGTTGGTCGCGATCGCGGTGTCGGACGCGTTCCGCTTCCGCAAGACGGGAGGCGGCGGATGAGACGGCGGCGGTTCCTCGTCGGGCTCGGTGGGATCACCGTCGGGCTGCCGATGCTGCATGCGTTCTACGAGCCCGGCTCCGCGAAAGCCGGCGGCTCGCTGGCCGCGCCGAAGCGCATCATCACGATGGCGTACCCGATGGGCATGCACATCCCGATGTGGGCGCCCGCGGCGACGGGCGGCACGTTCGAGCTGCCGGCAATCACGGCTCCGGTCGAGGCCTTCAAGCAGCGGCTCCTGCTCGTGTCGCGCTGTCCGAACAGCGTGCTCGAGCTCGGCGGCAACGCGTGCATCTACGGGCATCCGGCGAAGCGCGAGAGCCTGTTCACCGGCACGCTGATGCAGAATGCGTTCACCGGTGACGGCAGCAATGTCGTCGGCAACGTGATCGAGTCGAACCCCGAGGGCCAGGACCGCACCCCGAACGGGCCGTCGGTCGACAAGCGCATCGGCGATGCACTGCACACGGCCGAGCATCCGCGGCCTTCGGTCGACCTCGGCGTTTGGGGTGGCGGGGGCACGCGCGAGGCCGAGCCCAGCGACTTCTTCTTCGAGGGCGCTGCGAACCCGGTCACGATGAACGCACACCCGGGGCTCGCGTTCGCCAGCATCTTCAACGGTGTCGGTGGTGATGGTGGCAACGTCGACGAGGCCTTCCTCGCGCTGCAGCGGCGCAAGCACAGCGTGCTCGATGCGGTGCGATCGAGCTTCGTGGATCTGCGGCAGGGACTCGACGCCGCCGACCGGCAGATCCTCGACGATCACGCCGACAAGATCCGGCAGATCGAAGTCGACATGCCGCCCGTCGCGTCGTGCACGGTGCCGGGCGACATCCCGGCCGGCGACGATCCGTATGCGGGACTCTCGATGCTCGAGCTCGCCGACTTCCAGAACCGGTTGATGGCGCACGCGATGGGCTGCGCGCTGGCGCCGGTGGGTCGCATCGAGTACTTCGATCAGCAGAATCCTTGGTTCGGCGTGCCGGCGATCGACGACGTGATCGCGACGGTGCAGGACTGGCACCATCCGATCGTGCACGCGGCCGACGGCTGGGCGCCCGACGACCCCACGCGGATCGCCGGCTTCACCTACTTCATGCAGCGGTTCGCCGAGCTGCTTGGCTACCTCGACGGCATCGTCGAGGGGCTCGACGGCGAGACCGTGCTCGACAACAGCCTCGTGGTGCTCGGCTCGGATCTCGCCGAAGGTGGCGGACACTCGGCCTACGATCTCTGCTTCGCGGTCGCGGGCGCGAGTGGGCCCGGTCGGCGACAGCTGCACTTCGACGGCAGCGGACACAACACGAACCAGTTCCTCACCAGCCTCGTGCGCATGGCCGGGATCACGAACGACGACGGCTCGCCGGTGCAGGAGTTCGGGATCGCCGGGTTCACGAGCGGTGCGATCGACGGAATCCTGAGCTGACTCTCCCCACCTCGCGCTGCGCCGCCGCACGACCGCGCGGCGGTGCAGCGCCCTTCGTTCAGAGCGTGCCGAGCTTGCAGCAGATCGCCTTCGCCGACGGCGCGACGCCCTGCTTCTCGCACATCACGTGGAACTCGCCGGTCGACGAGTTCGGGATCGCACTCTTGAGCTTGCGATCGCCGGCCGAGCACGCGCCGCCGCCACCGGTGAGCTTGTAGCCCGAGCTGCACTTCGCGACCGCACAGGTGCTATCGAAGTTGCCGGCGTCCTTGCAGTTGGTGTAGCCGGTCGAGTACTGCTCGACGCACTTGAGCGCGAGCGCGGTGACGGCAGGCGACGTGTTCTGGGCCGGGCCGTACTCGGGCGCGATCGCGTCGGCTTCGGCGTCGACGAGCGCGAGCTCGCTGAACGCGGACTGCATCGCGGTTCCGGTGGTGGTCGCTGCGCGTGCCTGCATTCCCCAGCTCCCGAGGATTGCGACCGCGGCGAGCGATCCGAGCATGACGATCTTCTTGACGAACATGGTGTTGGCTCCTTGGTGCGTTGCACCTGCACCTTGGTGCCAGCTCGTCTCGTGGTGTGACGCAGTCAGCGCTGATTCTGCGGCACGCCGTCGGCGATGTCGTAGTAGTCGCCCTTCTCCGCCACGAAGATGTGAACGCGGAGCTGCGTTTCCGTGGGCGAGTCGAATGCACCCATCGCGACGCCGATCCAGTCCTTGGGCACGAGTGGATCCCAGAACAGCGACGAGCCGCACGTGTCACAGAAACCGCGCCGCGCCTTCTCCGACGAGCGGTACCACTTCACGTGCTCTTCGCCTTCGATCGTCAGCGACGCGCGCGGCACGTCGGTCGAGGCGAACACGTGGCCGGAGTGTTTGCGACAGTTGGTGCAGTGGCACGCGTCGGGCCCGGGCAGTGGTCCATCGACGGTGAATGTGACGGCGCCGCAGAGACAGGAACCTCGGTGCATGTCGTCCTCGCGGACGCGAGCATAACGCGTGCTCAGTGGGCGGAGACGTGGGCGACGATCGCTTCGTCGACGACGTCACCGTGCGTCAGCGGGCCCATGTGGCCGGCGCCGGGGATCTCGAGCAGGCGTGCGTTCGGGATCGCGGTCGCGAGGCGCTGCACGACGCGCTGCTCGGCGGCCGGCGTGCGCGTGCCGGTGAGCAGCAGCGTGGGCACGCGCAGCGCCGCATAGGCCGACGCCGGCGTCGCGTCGGCGACGAGGCTCTTCACCTCGAGGTAGACCTTGCGACCGACGCGGAGGAACGCCGCATGCGCTTGCTCGGGCATCGCTGCCCACGCGCCGGGGCCGTTCCACCAGTCGACGAAGCGCTGGAACCACGGCGCGGTGCCGCCCTGCGCATCGTCGTCGAGGCCAAGGGCGTCGCCGAAGAGCGTGTCGCGATCGGGCTCGTCCTGCAGCACGCCGAACGCGACCGGATCGTAGACGGCGAGCGAGCGCACGCTCGCGGACTCGGTGCGCGCGTGCACGAGCGCGAGCATCCCACCGTACGAGTGCCCGACGAGGTGCACGGGCTCGGCGAGCGATGCGACGAGCGCGGCGAGCTCGGCCGAGTCCTGCGCGAGCTCGAACGGCGCATCGGCGGGCCACGGCGGGTTCTCGCCCGAGCCGAGCAGATCGGGGGCGATGGCGCGATGCGTCGCGGACAGTCGCTCGACGAGGCGCCGCCACTGGCGTGAGGACATCCCACCGCTGTGCACGAGTACGACGGGGGGGCCGGCACCGCGATCGATTGTGTGCAGGGGCACGGGTCGATCGCGAGGTTCGCAGGGACGCGGGCGCACGTCGAGCGATGAAGCCGACGGATCTCGGGCAGACCTCGAAGCGCATCGGTCGGTCGTTGCCGTTCCATGACTCCGCCTGCGCGCAGCAAAGGTGCGGAGAGGACGCCGTCCTCATGCAGCAGGCGTGTGGTGCGAGCGAGCGGCCGGATGGCATGTCGATTGCCGCAATCGAAGTCGCGACGTCGCCGTCATGGATCGCGAACCATGCCGATCCACATCCGTACCGGTCTACTCGTGTTCGCGATCGTCGCGGGCGCATGCATCGACGACATTCCCGATGAGGAGCTCGAGGCGTCGGACAGCGACGACACCGCCCACGAGGCGCGCGGGCTGGGACTGGGGGCCGATGCCGATCCCGCCGAGCTCCCGCCGGTGGGTGAGTCGCCGCTCTGCCCTGCCGAAGGCGGAGCGCGGTGCTTGAACTCCTCACAGTGCTTCGTCTTCGACCCCATGGGCCCAAATCGCTTGCCCGGAACCAGCAGCAAGGGATGGCTCGGCTGGCCCTACGAGGGGTCGTGCTACCCCTACGCGGATACCCCGCCCACGCCGTGCGATGGGAGAATCGCGCTCTGCGGCCCAGTTTGCTACTGAGCAGATGCCCGTGCGCACGCGTTTGACGATCCCACTGTGCGTGGTCGCGAGCTCGGTGCCGGCGTGTGTCGAGGACATCGACGATCGAACCTCGACCGACACCACCGGTGCGAGCTCCAGCTCCTCGGCCACCGATGCGCCGAGCACAGGTGACACCGCCATCGACTGCGAGTTTCGCACTGAACCATCGGATTGCACCGCGCCGAGCTGCGTCTGGAACGACGAGCACGCGGCGTGTCTACCCGAGTGCGGAGCAATCGACGACGCGCTCACCTGCCTTGCACACCATCCATGCGCGTGGGACGGCGAGCACTGCTCCGCCGGACCGATATGATAGCGACGCCGGGGTCCGGTCGGATCCCAAGGGTCGCTTCTCGGCCCGTCTCGTCGGCCTCGGTGATCTCCGCAGCACACGCGGCGCAGCGCAGGCGATGCTCGGCGCGCGGCTCGTCGCCTTCGCGCGCGCCGGTCGTGGGCGTGTCCTGCGGACGATCGCGCTGCGCCCACGCTTCGAGCACGTCACGATGATCCCACGGGCCGCGCGGGATATCATCCGCGTACGTTGCGTTCTCGTCGCAAGGCCGTGCGGATCGTTGCGCTCGGCACGCTCGCGCTCGCGTCGGTCTGTGCGTTTCGGGCCGCGACCTCGCGGCCGCCGGTCGTCGACGTCGGTGCGCCGCCGGAGATCCCCGCCGTCGACCGCGAGCGCGTTGCCGAGGACCTCTCGCTCGCGATCGCGGTGCCCACCGTCTCGCTGCCGAGCGGCGGCAAGACCGAGCACTTCACGGAGCTGCACGCGCTGCTGCGCGAGCGATTCCCTCGCGTGCACGCCAAGCTCGAGCTCGAGGTCGTCGGCGAACACTCGCTGCTCTTCCGCTGGCGCGGTAGCGATCCGTCGCGCGCACCGATCATCCTCACCGCGCACCTCGACGTCGTGCCGGTCGAGCCGGGCACCGAGGAGGGCTGGACCGAGCCGCCGTTCTCCGGCGCGCACTCCGATGGCTTCATCTGGGGCCGCGGTGCGATCGACGACAAGCTCGGGGTCATCGGCGTGCTGCATGCGACCGAGCGATTGCTCGAGCAGGGCTTCGTGCCCGGTCGCGACGTGTGGCTCGCGTTCGGGCACGACGAGGAGGTCGGCGGCCCCGAAGGTGCGGTCCGCCTCGCTGCGCGGCTCGCCGAGCAAGGCGTGCACGCCGAGCTGTTGCTCGACGAAGGCGGTGCGATCGTCGAGGGCATGCTGCCCGGGCTCGCGCGTCCGATCGCGCTCGTGGGCATCGCGGAGAAGGGCATGGCGTCGTTCGAGCTGCTCGCGACGGGTGAAGGCGGGCACTCGTCGATGCCGCGGCCGGGCGGTGCGATCGCTCGGCTCTCGCGTGCGCTCGTGCGCCTCGACGAGCAGCCGATGCCGGCCGATCTGCGCGGCCCGTCGCGCGCGATGATCGATCGACTCACACCCGAGCTCGGGTTCGGGCCGCGGCTCTTGCTCGCGAACCTCTGGTTGCTCGAGCGGCCGCTGCGCTGGGCGCTCGCGCGCAATCCCGCGACCGACGCGATCATGCGCACGACCACCGCGCCCACCGTGCTCGACGCCGGCTCGGCCGACAACGTGCTCGCGGCGCAGGCGCGTGCGGTCGTCAACTTCCGCATCCTCCCGGGCGACACGGTGCAGGACGTCGAGCTGCACATCCGCGACACCATCGACGACGATGGCATCGCGGTGCGGTGTGCGACCCACTGTTGGGATCCATCGCCGACCTCCGGCACCGACACTGCGGCCTACGCGAGCATCGAGCGCGCGATCCTGTGGACCTGGCCCGACGCGATCGTGACCCCGTCGCTCGTCGTCGGTGCCACCGATGCGCGGCACTACGCGGCGGTCGCCGACGGCGTCTATCGCTTCCTGCCGATGCGCCTGGCCGAGGCCGATCGCGCGCGTCTGCACGGCACCGACGAGCGCATCGCAGTCGACGACCTCGAGGCGGGCGTGCGGTTCTACCTCGCCTTCCTGGCCGCAAACGCGCGCTGACGAATTCTGCGGCCGTCCGGTCACAACGCGTGCCCCATCGGACTCGGCATGTCGTGGCCGTATCGCGGTGATCGGTGGCGGCGCGGCTGGGCTCGTGACGGCTTGGCTGCTCGAACCGGTGCACGACGTCACGCTGTTCGAAGGCGACGCACGACTCGGGGGTCACGCGCAGACGATCACGGTCGAGCACGCCGGTCACTCGCGCACCGTCGACGCGGGCGCGCACTTCTTCAACGAGCGCATGCAGCCGAAGCTCGTTGCGCTGCTGCGGCACCTCGGTGTGCCGCTCGTCGCGTATCCGCCCAGCGGCACCTTCATCGATCGACGCGATGGCTGGACGGTGTGTCTGCCGCCACACGGCGGCTTCGCGCGCATGGCCGGGCTAGTGGAGCTGCGCAGTGTGCGAGCGATGCTCGGGCTGCGCACGCTGATCCGCGCCGCGATCCCGCTGGTCGAACGAGGCGGAGACTTCGCGATCACGCTCGCGGATTTCGTGGAGCCGCTCGAGATCCCCGAGGCGGTGCGTCGCGATTTCCTCTACCCGTATCTCGCGTCGTACTGGGGCGTGTCGACCGACGAGGTGCGGACCTACTCCGCGAAGAACGTCACGTCGTACCTCGTCGCGATGCGACCGCCAGTGATCACCCCGCGTCCGTTCTTGCGCATCGAAGGCGGGATGTCGGCCTACGTCGATCGCCTGGTGACAGCCATGACGCGCACCACGTTCGTGCGCGGAACCGAAGTCCGCGGCGTCACGCGCAGCGGACGACAGCTGACGGTGGAGCTCGCGGATCGGCACTGTGGTGGCTTCGACGAGGTCGTGGTGGCGACGTCGGCCGAGCGCGCGGCCGTGCTCTTGCGCGACACGCCGGGCACGCGCGCGGCCCGAGCCGCGCTCGAGCGTGTACAGTACTTCGACACCGACATCGCGATCCACGGTGACTGCAGCTTCATGCCGCCGCGACGCTCGCATTGGTCGGTGATCAACAGCATCTTCGACGGTCGCCACGGCGCGCTCACCAACTGGGAGCACGGCAACCACGACATCGAGCTGTTCCGCAGCTGGACCACGCATGCGACGCGCGAGCCGAGCAGCTTGCACGGCACCTTTCGCTACCGGCATCCGCGTCCGAATCCGGCCTACTTCGCGGGGCAGCGCGAGCTCGAGCGACAGCAGGGCGTCGGCAACGTCTGGCACGCGGGCATGCACGTCAGCGGCTTCGACCACCACGACGGCGCGATCGGCTCGGCGCTCTTCGTCGCGGGTCGGCTCGCGCCTGCGAGCCCCCGCCGCGCCGAGGCATGACCGAGGCTCAGCTGGCCTTCGGCTGGCCGTCCTCGGCGTAGCCGACCCGCGACAGCC
>CAZFKC010000005.1:719-169819 GCA_964519175.1 uncultured Nannocystaceae bacterium | reverse complement strand
AGCTCGAGGAGCTCGACGAGGACGTTCGCCATCGCGTGCTGGAGTACCACGACTCACCGGCGGCGACGTGACGCGCGAGCGCGGCTGCACGCGCGAGAAGGCGGCCTGCCGACTGCGCGGCCGAACGCGTCGGCTTCACTCCCCGTTTTTCTCCTGACGCGGGCCAGAAGCGCGGAGTGAACCGTTCAATCGCCTCGGTTGGCCCGCCCAGGGCCAGAGGTGGCGCGTGAGCCCGCGGCGGAGGACAGAACCCGCGAGTGAACGCAGGCCAGCAGCGCGAGGTCGACGGCCCGCTCGCGCGGGGCCGAAGGCTCGGCGTTGGGGCGGTGCCGGTGCTCAGCCCGTGCGCGACGACATGCGAGCGAGCGCGCGGGCCTGATCTTCGGTCCATCGGCGCAGGCGTGCGTCGCCGAGGCAGAGTCGCGCGGCCTGCAACGCGGCGGCGTCCACTGCGGCCGCATGACGACGCACCGTCTTCGCGCTACAGCCACAGACCTCCGCGAGGCGCTCGGGATGGGCCCAGCCCTGATCGAACGCGAGCGCGATGAAGAGTGCGCGCGGCATGCCGCCTCGACGCACCGCCGATGCCGGGACTCGCAACGCCGCACCGACCGAGGCCGCGAGCGTGCCGAGCCCGAAGTACGGCGCCGAGGTCGGTACCGCGGCCGTCGGAAACGCGGTGCCGCCCACGTCCGTCTTGCCGTCGGCGCTCACGTAGTGATGATGCCGCTGCGCGAAGCCATGCGGCGACACGCGCAGCGCCGCCGCCAGCCGCTCCGCGCTCACCCAGGGGTCCGCAGCCGCACCGACGACGTCGCGATGCGTGCTCCACTGCCACGCGAGCGGACACCCCACGAGCCCGTCGCGACACGGATTCAGCACGATGTACCGCACCTGCCTCGCGAGCACCTCGCCGCCGCGGATGATGTCGGGCTCCGGCACCTCGCTCGCCTGCCCACGCACGCCGAAGTGGCGCCCGAGCTGCCCGAGCAGCCGCGCCATCCGCCGCCGATCGGCATCCGGATCCACGCTCGCGTGCAACAGATGCGGATGGGTGGGCATCAACGTGCACGAGATCGCCCGCGGGAACGCCTCGCGCAGCCGCGTCCACAGCCACATACCGGTGTCGTCGCGCGTGAGGTCCGGCGCCCCGCCGGCCATCTTCGCCGTGATGTGGATCCAGATCGGCGTCGCCAATGCCGAGCCTGGTCGACCAGAGCGGCAGGTCGTTGCAGGCGAATCCACATGCGCCGCTGGGATCCGGAGGGCAGGAGCGCGGCCGCTTTGTCCGGTGCCTCGACTCGGGATCCTCGACGTCGCCGGCCAGGGCGTCGGGGGTCCGCGCCGGCATCGGTGATTTCACTCGCAGTTTTTCTCCGAGAATCGGCCAGAACAGCCGAGTGAACGGTTCACTCACCTCCGTTGGCCCGGCCAGGGCCAGAAGCGAGCAGTGAGCCGGGTCCATCGGACAAAAACCGCGAGTGAACGCGCCTGCGGCGGTCCGGCCCATCGAAGCGTCCGGCCGCGTGGGCGGTCGATCGCGTCGAAACCAGCACCGGCACCGCACGCCCCGGCGACCCGCTCACGCGCGTGCGTCGAGCCAAGACTTCACCGCCGTCGCGCCGAGCAGCACCGCGCCGCCGGTGATCGCGAGCGCGCCGGGGAGCTCGCCATGCAGCGCGAACGCCCACAGCGGATTCAGCACCGGCTCGACGAGCAGCACGAGCGACACCTCGAGCGCCGGCAGCTTGCGCACCGCGGCGGAGACGAGCAGGTACGGCAGCGCGATCTGCAGCGCGCCGAGGTACAGCACGGTCGCGGCGTCGATCGACGTGAACGAGACCACCGGCAGCGCGAAGGGCAGGCACGCGACGAACGCGAGCGCGTTGCCGGCGACGACGGAATCGATCGGCGTCGACGCGCCGGTGCGATCGTTCGCGAGCCAGCGCATGCCGAGCAAGGTCGCGGCCCACGTCACGCTCGACAGCGCCGCGAGCACGTTGCCGGTGAACGGATCGGGCGCCGTCGCGCGCGGCGGCTCGCTGCCCACGAAGAACAGCGACAGCCCGAGCCCGGCCACGACGACGAACGCGATGTCGCGTCGGCCGATGCGCTCGCCGAGCAGCCACGGCGCCGCGAGCAGCACCCACACCGGCGCGGTCGACTGCAAGAAGATCGTGTTGGCCGCCGTGGTGAGCTTGTTGGCCGCCGGATAGAGGATCACCGTGGCCGCGTACGCCAGGCCCACCAGCCACGCGCGCGGGGACGGAATGCGGCGCGCCGCCGGCACGAGCAGCAACAGCACGAGCACCGCGACCCCGGAGCGGAAACCACCGATCTGTGCGCTGTCGAGCGTCGTCGACTTGATCGCGGCGCCGCCCGTCGAGAACAACAGCGCCGCGCCGAGCAGCTGCAGTCGCGCGCGCCCGAGCTCGCTGCTCATCCGCCCGCCCGCGCGAGGATCGCCTCGGCGTAGATCCGCCGGTAGTCCTCGGCGCCGCGCAACCACCCGAACGGCTGCGCCATGCCGCGGCGCTGGATCGCGAGGAAGCGCTCGCGGTCGCGCCACGCCGCGGCCGCACGCGCGAGCGCCTCGGCCAGCGCGGCGGGCGAGGGCGCATCGAACACGAAGCCGGTGCCCGCAGCGGGCTGCTCGTCGTCGTCGATCACCGTGTCGGCGAGCCCGCCCGTGCGACGCACGATCGGCGGAGTGCCGTAGCGCATGCCGTAGATCTGCGTGAGCCCGCACGGCTCGAACCGTGACGGCACGCAGAACAGATCGGCGCCCGCGAAGATGCGGTGCGACAGCGCCTCGTCGTAGCCCTGCCGGTGCGCGACCTGACCGGGATGCGCGGCCACGAGCTCCGCGAGCGACTCGACGAGGGCCGGCTCGCCCGAGCCCAGCACCGCGAGCTGGGCGCCCTCGGCGAGCTGCGGCCCGATCGCGGAGAGCAGCAGATCGATGCCCTTTTGCCAGGTCAGCCGTCCGACCAGCCCGAAGAGCGGCGCGCTCGACTGCTCGAGGAGGCCGAGCTCGCGCTGCAGCGACAGTCGCAGCTCGCGCTTGGTCGCGAGGCTCTTCGCGTCGTAGCGCCGCGGCAGTGCCATGTCGCGCGCGGGATCCCACGCGCGCTCGTCGATGCCGTTCAGCACGCCCTGCACCGCGTCGCCGCGCGCACGCAACAGCCCGTCGAAGCCGATGCCGCCCTCGGGCGTGCGGATCTCGTCGGCGTAGGTGGGGCTGACGGTCGTCACGCGATCGGCGTAGTAGAGCCCGGCCTTCAGGTAGCTCACCTCGCCGTAGAACTCGATGCCGTCGACCGCGAAGGCCCCGGGCGGAGCCGCGATCTGCGGGAGGATCGCCGGCGGGAAGCGCCCGGCGAACTGCAGATTGTGCACGGTGAGCACGGTCGCCGGCCGACCCGCACCCCACCACGCCAGGTACGCGGGCACGAGCGCCGCCTGCCAGTCGTGCGCGTGCACGACGTCGACCGGCCAGCCGAGCGCAGGCGATGCGATCGCCGCCATTGCCGCCGCACGGGCGAGCAATGCGAAGCGCAGGTGGTTGTCGGGATGATCGTGACCGCTCGCGTCGAGGTACGGCCCGCCCGCGCGCCGATAGAGCGCATCGCACTGCAGCAGCCACACCTTCAGCTCGGTGCCGGGCAGCATCGTGGCCCACAGGCGCGCCGCGCCGACCCCGAGCGGGTCGCCGAGCTCGAGCCGGAGCTCCGGCTTCACGCGCTCGAGCATGTCGCCGTACGCCGGGAGCAAGAGGCGAACGTCGTCGCCCGCCTCGCCGAGCGCCAACGAGAGTGCGGTGACGACGTCGGCGAGCCCACCGGTCTTGACCAGGGGCACGGCCTCGGAGGCCACCTGCAGGATCCGCATCTGGGCCGAGCGTACGGTGCCGGCGCGCCGCCGTCGATCCCATGAACTGGGTTCATGCGGGCGGCTTTCCGCGCCGCTCGAGACGTGGCAAAACTGTGCCCCCCGTGGGCCCGCTGTACTCCGAGCTGAACACCGCGCTGCGCGGCACGCTGGCGATCATCCTCGCCGGAGGACGCGGCGCACGGCTGCGCGCACTGACCGACGACGAGGCCAAGCCCGCGCTGCCGTTCGCGGGCAAGTTCCGCGTCATCGATTTCCCGCTGTCGAACTGCCTCAACTCGGGGCTGCGTCGCATCGGTGTCGTCACGCAGTACCGCGCGCACACGCTCATCTCGCACATCCAACGCGGGTGGAGCTTCCTGCGCGGCGAGCTCGGCGAGTTCGTCGAGCTGTGGCCCGCGCAGCAGCAGACCGAGCAGGCCAGCTGGTACGCCGGCACGGCCGACGCCGTGTTCCAGAACCTCGGGGTGATTCGCGGTCACGCGCCGAAGTGGGTGCTGATCCTCGCCGGCGATCACGTGTACCGCCAGGACTACAGCCGGCTGCTCGCCAGCCACATCGAGTCGGGCGCGCAGGTCACCGTGTCGTGCGTCGAGGTGCCGTCGTCGCAGGGGCCCCAGTTCGGCATCGTGCAGGCCGACGAGCGCGGCGTCATCCAGCGCTTCTGGGAGAAGCCCGCGCAGCCGCCCGAGATCCCCGGGCGTCCGGGCGTGTGCTACGCGAGCATGGGCATCTACGTGTTCGATGCCGAGATGTTGATGGACGAGCTCGTCGCCGACGCGCGCGACCCCAACTCCACGCACGACTTCGGCAGCGACGTCCTGCCCAAGCTGGTCAAGCAGGGGCGAGTGCACGCGCACGCGTTCGGCGGAAGCTCCGTCATGTCCGAGGGCGCCACCGAGCCGTACTGGCGCGACGTGGGCACGCTCGACGCGTACTGGGAGGCCAACGTCGATCTTCTGCGCGTGATCCCGGCGCTCGATCTGTACGACGCGCGCTGGCCGATCTGGACCTACCAGGTGCAGCGACCCGCCGCGAAGTTCGTGTTCAACGACGACGATCGCCGCGGCTACGCGGTCGACTCGCTGGTCTCCGCCGGCTGCGTCGTCTCCGGCGGCAAGGTGAAGGGCTCGCTGCTGTTCACCGACGTCCGCATCAACTCCTACGCCGACATCAGCGACTCGCTGCTGCTCTCCGGCGTCGTCGTCGGTCGACGCGTCGTGCTGCGCAAGTGCATCGTCGCGCCGGGCTGCAAGCTGCCCGAGGGCATCGTCATCGGCGAGGATCCGGCCTACGACTCGCGTCGCTTCGAGCGCACTGCGGCGGGCGTCACGCTCGTCACGCAGGGCATGCTCGAGGGGCTCGGCTGAGCGGCGCGCGCTCGGGCTCGCCGATCCAGCGCGGCGCATCGAGCAGCCGCCCACGGTGGTGCACGAACAGGCGCGCGCGGCCGAGCGCGGGCGAGCATCCGGCGTTGTAGACGTGCAGCGGACGCGCCCCGCCCACGACGTGCTGGTGGGGACGGTGACGATGGCCGTGCAGCACCAGATCGCAGCGCCCGGCGAGGCGCGCGAGCAGCTCGGCACCGCTCGCGAGCGGCTCGCCGAACGGCAGGCCGAGCGCGCCACCCAGCGCCTCGAGCCGCGACTCGTGGGGCAGCGGCAGCGGATGGTGGTGGAGCAGCACGACCACGAGCGCGTCGGGCTCGGCGAGCTCGACGGCGCGATCGATCTCGCCGAGGTCGGCCTGCGTGAGCTCGCCGTGGGCGACGAACGCCCAGCCGGGGTTCGGGCGGGTGCTGTCGACGAGCACCAGGTGCAGCCCCGCCTTGCGCTCGACCACGACCCTGCGCCCGCCCATCACGAGCTCCGCGACGTCGTCGCCCAGGCGATCGTGGTTGCCGGGCACGACGGTG
Organism: uncultured Nannocystaceae bacterium; assembly: GCA_964519175.1. GTDB lineage: Bacteria > Myxococcota_A > Polyangia > Nannocystales > Nannocystaceae > Xiheibacterium. The sequence goes on along the minus strand of CAZFKC010000005.1, from coordinate 164,013 downwards.
AGCCGGCGCGTGCGTGCGAGCGGCTCGAACACCCCGAGGAAGCGCTCGAGCTCGCCGAGCTCGCCACGCTCGGTGACGTCGCCGGTCACGACGACGTGATCGACCGACGCATCGACGAGCCGACGCACGAGCTCGGTCGCGCGCTGCTCGAGCCGGCGTCCGGCGCCGAAGTGGAGGTCGGAGAGGTGGACGACCGTGCCGGTGCTGCGTGCGTGCACGGGAGCACCTTGCACGGCAGCGATCACGAGCGGATCACGGCGATGTGACGACTGTGTGCGCCCGATCGAGTTCACCTGCGCGTCACTACGCGGCCTCGTGACCGTCGCTCGCCGATGATCTGATGGCACCGCACGACCGGAGGTGTCCGATGTCGCATGGTGCCCTGCTGGATCCGACCCTGGTCGCCGCGAGCACGGCGGCAGTCTCCCTGGCTGCGCGCACGGTACTGTGCGGCTGTGCCCTGCTGCGACTGCACAGACCCGTGCCGCCCCTCGTCGAAGCGCGGCCGATTTCCGTGCTCAAGCCGCTCTGCGGAGCGGACGAGGGGCTGCTCGAGAACCTGCGCTCGCTCGCACGGCAGGACTACCCCGGCGGCTTCGAGCTGGTGCTCGGGGTGACTTCCGCGAGCGACGCTGCGCTTCCGATCGCACGGCAGCTGCAGCGCGAGCACCCCGGGCGACGCATCACGATCGTGGTCGGCGATCCGGACGCCGCGATCAACCCGAAGGTCGCGAACCTCATGGCCATCGCCGCGGCGGCCGCCCACGAGGTGGTGCTGGTCAGCGATTCGAACGTGCGCGTCGGACCCGACTACCTGCGCGCGATGGCGGCCGAGCTCGCGCAGCCCGGCGTCGGGCTGGTCGGCAACCTGATCGCCGGTGACCACGAGCGAGGCCCCGGCGGCGTGCTCGAGAGTCTGCAGCTGAACGGCTTCATCGCGGGCTCGGTGTCCGGTGCGGCCGAGCTGCTGGGCCACTCGTGCGTGATCGGCAAGTCGATGATGTTCGCGCGCGCCGATCTCGAGCGCATCGGCGGCTGGTCGGCCGTGGGCGGCGTGCTCGCGGAGGACTACGTGATGGGGCGCAGCTTCGCCAGGGCCGGCCTCCGCGTCGTGATCTCGTCCTACGTCGTGCACACGGTCGTCGGACGCTGGAGCGTCGCGCGCTTCGTGCAGCGACACCTCCGCTGGGCGCAGCTGCGGCGTTGGATCGCGCCCGGGGTGTTCGTGCTCGAGCCGCTGATGAGCCCGACACCGTGGCTCTTCACGCTGGCGTGGTGCGCGTTGCTCACGGGCGGCGCGCTCGGCTTCGGCGCATTCACCTGGCTCGCGCTCGCGTTGCTCGGCGGCGCATGGGCGCTCGTGCTCGAAGCGTCGCAGAGCCACGCGCTGCGCGGACGAATGCCCTCGCTGCCCCAGCTCGCGCTCGTGCCGGTCAAGGACGTCGCGATGCTCGCGATCTGGTCGATGGCCTGGCTCCGTCGCTCCGTGTCCTGGCGCGGCCACGCGTATCGCATCGGGCCCGACTCCCGCCTCGTGCCGATCGATGCGCTCGTGCGATTCGAGGAGGCGAGCATCGTCGCAGAGCGCTGAGACGCGTGCGTGGGACGGTGATCGGCGATCGCGGGGGCGTTCGTTCCCAGCGCGGTTAAGTGCTAGCTTAACGGCCGGATGCACATCCTGCAAGACCCGCTCGCGCTCTTCATCGTGCAGGCGGTCGTCATCATCGCCGCCGCACGCATCGTCGGGTTGGTCGCCCGCAAGGTCGAGCAGCCGATGGTCATCGCCGAGATCGTGGCGGGGATCATGCTCGGGCCCTCGCTGCTCGGGCTCGTCGCGCCCGAGGTGATGACCACGCTCTTCCCACCCGCGTCGCTGAAGTTGCTCGGGCTGCTGAGCCAGTGCGGGCTCGTGCTGTTCATGTTCCTCGTGGGCCTCGAGCTCGACCCCACGATGCTGCGCGGCCGCGGCAAGTCGTCGGTGATGATCAGCCACTGCAGCATCGTCGTCCCGTTCGCGCTGGGGGTGATGCTCTCGTTCTGGCTGCGACCCGCGCTGGGCGAGCCGGCCGACAGCGTCTCGTTCGCGCTGTTCATGGGCGTCGCGATGTCGATCACCGCGTTTCCGGTGCTCGCGCGCATCCTCACCGAGCGCCAGCTGCTGCGCACGCCGCTCGGCGCGATCGTCATCGCCTGCGCCGCGGTCGACGACATCACCGCGTGGTGCGTGCTCGCGTTCGTCGTGTCGATCGTCCGCGCCGGCGGGGTCTTCGACGCGGTGTGGACCACCGCGTTCGCGCTCGCCTACGTCTTCACGATGCTGTACCTCGTGCGGCCGCTCCTGCGCCGGCTCGGCGCGCGGATCGGGGCCGATCACGGGCCGAGTCAGAACATCATGGCGGTCGTGTTCGTGGCGCTGTTCGCCTCGGCCTGGACCACCGAGCTCATCGGCATCCACGCGCTGTTCGGCGCCTTCATGTTCGGCGCCATCGTGCCCAAGGAGAACGGCTTCGCGCGCGTGCTGGCCGAGAAGCTCGAGGACGTGGTGGTGGTGTTCCTGCTGCCGCTGTTCTTCGCCTACAGCGGCCTGCGCACGCAGATCGGCCTGCTCGACACCGGCTCGCACTGGGTCTGGTGCGCGGTGATCATCCTGCTCGCCTGCCTGGGCAAGTTCGGCGGGAGCTTCGTGCCGGCGCGGCTGACGAAGCTGAGCTGGCGCGAGTCGGCGGCCGTCGGCGTGCTGATGAACACGCGTGGGCTGATGGAGCTCGTCGCGCTCAACATCGGCCTCGATCTCGGGGTCATCTCGCCCACCGTCTTCACGATGATGGTGCTGATGGCGCTGTTCACCACGTTCATCACCTCGCCGATCCTCCAGCTCGTGTATCCGCTCGAGCGGCTGCGCCAGGACATCATCCGCAAGCAGGCGCCCGTGGCCGCGGCCGTGGGGCCCGAACAGCCCGCGCTGTCGGTGATGCTGTGTGTCGCCGATGCGCGCTCGGCGGCGCCGATGGTGCAGATCGCCGCGGGGCTCGTCGGCTCCGAGGCGCGGGCCGAGCAGGTGCTCGCGCTGCACCTGCGCGCGCCCGCCGAGCGCACGTCGTCGGTGATCGCGAGCGCCGAGGCCCCCAGCGTGCCGCCGACGTCGAGCGCGACCGTGGCGGCGGCGAAGCACGGCCTCAAGCTGCGCACGCTCGCGTTCGACTCCGCCGATCCGGCGCGCGACATCTGCGAGGTCGCGACGGTGAAGGACATCGACCTGGTCGTCATCGGGACGCATCGACCGATCGTCGGCGGCGCGCACCTGGGTGGCATCGTGCGGCGCGTCCTCGAGAACGCCCCGGCCAACGTGGCGGTGCTGGTGCCGCGGACGACGGGCGACGTGAAGCGCATCCTCGTGCCGTTCGCCGACAACCCGCACGACCGCCTCGCGCTCGAGCTCGCGCGCCGGCTGCACGCGCAGTGGGGCGCCAGCGTCACGGTGCTGCACGTGGTGTCGCCGGCGGCGAAGCGCGGAAGTCCCGTGCGCTCGCTCGTCGACGAGGCGTTCCCCGGCGAGGTCGGTGGTGCGCCGGTGCGGCTCAAGGTGGTCGAGCACACCGATGCGGCGCAGGCGGTGCTCGAGGAGAGCGCGAGCGACTGTCAGCTCGTCGTCGTCGGCGTCGGCCGCGAGTGGGGCCTGCCGCAGCGCGCGTTCGGTCTGCGTACCGAGCGTCTGCTCGAGCAGGGCAGCGCGAGCCTGCTGGTCGTGCGCGCGTCGGCGAAGCCGTTGCCGCTGCGTCGGCCCGCCGACTCGGAGCCCGATGACCGGGCTGGGGGGACCTGATGCACTTCGGTGCGACGCTGAGACTCCTGCGCCACGACGCGGGGATGAGCCTGCGCATGCTGGCCACCGACGTCGGCGTGTCGGTCGCGTATCTCAGTCGCGTCGAGCACGGCCACGATCCTCCGCCCACGCCCGATCGCCTCGCGACGATCGCTCGCGTGCTGGGCCTGCCGCCCGAGCTGTTGTTCGAGCTCGCACGCCAGGTCACGCCGTTCGTCACGCGCTACCTCGAGCGCGAGCCGGCGGCCACTTCGCTGTTCATCGACATCGCGCGGCGCGGGCTCGGGGCCACGCAGCTCGCCCAGGTGAAGGACTTCATCGAGCGCAGCTTCCCGGCCCGCGACGACGATCGAACCCCGGTCGCGATCGCCGAGCTGCTCGGGCCCGAGCGCGTGCTGGTCGACGTGGAGTGCGATGCGATCGCCGAGGCGATCGAGCTGGCGTCGCTGCGGCTGGTGGAGCGTTCGGGACCCGATGCGCGCGAGCTCGCACGGCGGATGATCGTGCGCGAGCAGCACGGCTCGACCGCCATCGGCGGTGGCATCGCGGTGCCGCACGTCGTCGCGGTCGGTGGCAGCGATCGAGCCGTGTTCGTCGGCCTCGCCCGCCCGCTCGTGCACGACACGCCGGACGGCCGTCCCATCGACCTGCTGCTGGTGCTCGCGATCGCCCAGGAAGATGCGCTGCCGATCGTCACGCGGGCCGTCCGCGTGCTCGGTGCGGGCGCGGACGCCATCCGGGCCGCGTTGCCGGAGCGCGACCGCGTGCTGGCGGCCATCCGGGCGATCGACCGCGTCTTCGGCTGACGTCACACGGGGCCGAGCGGCGTCGCGTCATCGACCGCCTCGACCACCACCACCTGGTGATCGCAACCGCCGTACTCGCCGCCGTCGAACAGGTACACCATCGCGTCGTGCGACATGTCGAGCACCGGCGTCTCGCAGTCCATCTCGACGCCGCAGTTCGGTCCGCGATCGAGGGTCACGAGCACCACTGCGTTGCCGTTCTCGCAGTTCGTCACGCGGATGCGGCCGCCACAGCCGTAGCGGTCGGCATCGGCGGCGAACCACTGCAGCCCCGCCTCGCACTCGGGCCCGGACTGCGCGTCGTCGCAGAGGCCCTGCGGGCCGCACGCGAACTCGCAGTTGTCGCTCGGGTCCTGCACGATCTCGCCGTCCGTGCCGAGGTAGCAGCCGAACCAGCTGGTCGAGAACAGGCCGTTCGTCGGCACCTCGGTGCTCGTGTTGCCCGAGGGGCCGTCACACAGGCTCGGCGGCACCAGCTCCTCGCCGGCGATCCCGTCGCAGACGCTGGCTCCGCCGGTGCTCTCGCCCGCGGTCGTCGCCGTGCCGTCCGCGGTGGGGTCGGTCGTCGTCGGACTCGTCGTCTCCGTGCCCGCCGACGCCGACGAGCTCGATGCGTCGGTCGGATCGAAGGTGGTGGTCGGCGCGCTCGCGCCGGTGTCGGCGGAGCCGGCGGTCGAGCTCTCGTCGCTCGTCGCTGCGGCCGTGGTGCTCGGCATCCAGATCGTCGCGCTCTCGCGTGAGTCGTCGCCACCGCACGACGCCGTCGTCGCCGCGAGCCCGACCGCGAGCCCGGCCGCGAACGAGCACTGTCCTCGAAACCGCATGGGGCAGAGCGTAGCGCCCGCCGACGTCGCGCGCGCAGGGCGGCCGCGCTTCGATACGTAGTTGCCGCGATCACGGCACAGGGCGAAACTGCGACCGCGCGATGGATCATTTCGGACCTGCCACGGTCGCGTGGTTCCGCCGTGCGTTCACCGAACCCACGCCGATCCAGCGCCAGGGCTGGGCGGCGATCGCCGGCGGCGCGCACAGCCTGCTCGTCGCGCCGACCGGCAGCGGCAAGACGCTGGCCGCATTCCTCTACTGCATCGATCGGCTCGTGCACACGCCGCGCGCGAACGCGGGCGTGCGCGTGCTCTACGTGTCGCCGCTCAAGGCGCTCGTCTACGACGTCGAGCGCAACCTGCAGACGCCGCTCGGCGGCATCGCGGGCGCGGCCGAGCACGAGGGCATCCCGATCGCGAACGTGCGCGTGGCCGTGCGCACCGGCGACACGAAACAGTCCGAGCGCGCCGCGATGGCGCGCGACCCCGCGGAGATCCTCGTCACCACGCCCGAGTCGCTCTTCCTCATGCTCAGCTCGCGCGTGCGCGAGACGCTGACGACCGTCGAGACGGTGATCGTCGACGAGGTGCACGCGCTCGCCCCCGGCAAGCGCGGCGCGCATCTCATGCTCTCGCTCGAACGGCTCGCGGCCGCCTGTGCGATCGATCCCCAGCGCATCGGGCTCTCGGCCACCGCGCGCCCGACCGAGGAGGTCGCGAAGTTCCTGGGCGGCGATCGGCCGGTCACCATCGTCGACTGCGGCGCGCGCCCGGACCTCGAGGTGCAGATCATCGTGCCGGTGCCCGACATGACGCAGCCCGGCAGCGCGCCGAAGCGGCCGCCCGCCGAGCAGCCGCGCAAGCGCTCGGGCTCGTCGATCGCACCGCCGCCCGCACCACCGGGGCTCGGCGAGCCCACCGACAACAGCATCTGGCCGGCCGTGTACCCGCGCCTGCTCGAGCTCATCCGCAGCGCTCGCACCACGATCATCTTCGTGAACGCGCGCGGCCTGTGCGAACGGCTCGCGCAGCGACTCAACGAGCTGGCCGGCGAGCCGCTCGTCCGCGCGCACCACGGCAGCCTCGCGCACTCGCAGCGCACCGAGATCGAGGAGGCGCTCAAGCGCGGCGAGATCAGCGGCATCGTCGCGACGAGCTCACTCGAGCTCGGCATCGACATGGGCACCGTCGACCTCGTGGTGCTCGTGGAGTCGCCGGGGGCGGTGTCGCGCGGCCTGCAGCGCATCGGTCGTGCCGGCCACGGCGTCGGCCAGCGCAGCTACGGGCGGCTCTTCCCCAAGCACCGCGGCGATCTGCTCGAGGCCGCGGTCGTGGTCAAGCGGATGAGCGAGGGCGCGATCGAGTCGCTACGGTTCCCGCGCAATCCGCTCGACGTGCTCGCGCAGCAGATCGTCGCGATGATCGGCGTCGCCGACACCACGGTGCCCGAGCTGACCCGCATCGTGCGACGCGCGGCGAACTTCGCGACGTTGCCGGAGGACGCGCTGCACGGCGTGCTCGACATGCTGGCCGGACGCTACCCGTCGCACGCGTTCGCGGATCTGCGTCCGCGCATCGTCTGGGATCGCACCACCGAGCAGCTCGCGGCGCGACGCGGTGCGCTGAAGGTCGCGATCCAGAACGCCGGCACGATCCCCGATCGGGGGCTCTACCCGGTGCACCTCGGCGAGCACGGCCCGCGCGTCGGCGAGCTCGACGAGGAGATGGTGCACGAGTCGGCGCCAGGGCAGGTGATCACGCTCGGCGCGAGCTCTTGGCGCATCGAGAAGATCACGCGTGATCGCGTGCTCGTGATCCCGGCGCCCGGCGAGAGCGGGCGGCTGCCGTTCTGGCGCGGCGACGGGCCCGGGCGGCCGATCGAGCTCGGGCGCGCGCTCGGGGCGTTCGTCCGCGAGCTCGCGGGCATGTCGCGCGACGACGCACTGGCGTGGCTGCAGCGCGAGTGGTCGCTCGACGCCTGGGCCGCGCAGAACCTGGTCGCCTACGTGCACGAGCAGCGCGAGGCGACCGGTGTGCTGCCCACCGACCGCGCGATCACCATCGAGCGTTTCCGCGACGAGATCGGCGACTGGCGCGTCTGCATCCTCTCGCCGTTCGGCGCCCGCGTGCACGCACCGTGGGCGCTGGCGATCCAGGCCGAGCTCGGCGCGCGCTACGAGCTCGAGGTGCAGGCGATGTGGAACGACGACGGCATCTCGCTGCGCCTCGTCGACGTCGACGACCTGCCCGATCTCGACCTGCTCATCCCCGATCCCGAGCTCGCGCACGAGCGCATCGTGGAGCAGCTCGCCCACTCGGCGATGTTCGCGGGCATGTTCCGCGAGAATGCCGGACGTGCGCTGCTGCTGCCACGGCGGCGCGCCGGCGTGCGCACACCGCTGTGGGCCCAGCGGCTGAAGTCGCAGCAGCTGCTGGCGGTCGCGCGCGAGTTCCCTTCGTTCCCGATCGTCATCGAGACCTACCGCGCGTGTCTGCAGGACGTCTTCGACGTACCCGCGCTGCTCGAGCTGCTCCGCGGCATCCGCTCGCGCGAGCTGCGGGCCGATCACGTCGAGACCACCTCGCCGTCCCCGTTCGCGCGCTCGCTCGTCTTCGCCTACGTGGCCGCGTACATGTACGAAGGCGACGCGCCGCTGGCCGAGCGACGCGCGGCCGCGCTGGCGCTCGACCGCAAGCTGTTGCGCGAGCTGCTGGGTCACGAGGAGCTGGCCGAGCTGCTCGATCCGGGCGCGATCGACGAGGTCGAGTCCGAGCTGCAGGGCACCGCCGAGGGCTGGCGCGCGCGCGATACCGACGACCTGCACGATCGGCTGCGGCGCGTGGGCGAGCTCGACGCCGACGAGCTCGCGGCGCGCTGCGACGGCGACGCGACGGCCCTCGTCCAACAGCTCGTCGCGGATCGTCGGGCGGTGTGGATCGGCATCGGCCCGCGGCGGTTCGCGATCGCGGTCGAGGACGTCGCGGCCTATCGCGATGCGCTCGGCGTCGCACCGCCCGCAGGCGTGCCCACCGCGCTGCTGCAGCCGGTCACGCGCGCGCTCGCCGGGCTCGCGACGCGGGCGCTCCGCACCCACGGCCCGATGGGTGCCGAGGCGCTCGCGCAGCGCTGGTGCGTGCCGGCCGGGGCGATCGAGGCGGTGCTGCGCGAGCTCGTCTCCGCGGGCTCGGCGATCGTCGGACAGCTCCGGCCCGGCGAGCACGGGCAGCGCTTCTGCGATGCCGACGTGCTGCGTCGCATCAAGCGGCGCAGCCTCGCGAAGCTGCGCAACGAGATCGCCGCGGTCGATGCGGGCACGTTCGCGCGCTTCCTGCCCGCGTGGCAGGGCGTCGGAGAGACCGGACACGGGCCAGGTCGGCTGCTCGAGTGCATCGCGTCGCTCGAGGGCCTGCCGATCGCGTACTCGGAGCTCGAGCAGTCGATCCTGCCCGCGCGCGTGCCCGGATTCTCGAGCCGCATGCTCGACGAGCTCGGTGCGCAGGGCGAGCTCGTGTGGGTCGGGCACGGCGCGCTCGGCCCCGGGGACGGACGCATCGCGCTCTACCGCCGCGATCGGGTCGCGACGTTGCTCGAGCCGGCCGTCGTGCCCGAGGGCCTCGACGACGTGCGCAAGGCGATCCTCGAGCACCTCGGCACGCGCGGTGCGTCGTTCGTGGTCGAGCTGCAGCGCGCCGCCGGAGCCGACGTGCGGCTCGCGGAGCTCGAAGAGGCGCTGTGGGATCTGGTGTGGGGTGGGCTCGTCACGAACGACACGATGCTGCCCTTGCGCGCGTTCGTCGGTGGCGCGAAGGGGCGCGCGCAGGCGGCCCTGCGCACCGGCGGTGGCCGTTGGTCGCTGGTCCGCGATCTCGTCGGTGCCGGCGTGGGCCCCACCGAGCGCGCGCTCGCCCGCGCGCAGATGTTGCTCGCGCGCTACGGGCTCGTCTCGCGCGACGTGCTCTCGGTCGAGGCGATCGAGGGTGGATTCGCGCCGATCTCCCGGGTGCTGCGCGAGCTCGAGGAGCACGGCAAGGTGCGGCGCGGGTGGTTCGTCGAGGGGCTCGCGGGCTCGCAGTTCGCCGCGCCCGGTGCCGTCGATCGCCTGCGCAGCCTCCGGCAGGGTCCGAGTGGCGAAGCGCTCGTGCTCGCCGCGACCGACCCCGCGCAGCCGTGGGGCGCGATGCTGCCGTGGCCGCTGCGCGAAGGTGGCGAGCGCGGCGGAGGCCCGCGCCGCAGCGCCGGAGCTTCCGTCGTCTCGGTCGACGGCGTGCCGATCCTCTGGATCGAGCGCGGCGGCAAGCGGCTCGTCACGTTCGTCGGTGCCGACGACGAAGCGGTGTTGCACGCGGCACTGCGCGGGCTCGCGAAGGTGGCCGAGGGCCGCCGCGGCAAGACGCTGCGCATCGAGACGATCGATGGCGAGCCGGCTCGCACCTCGCGCTTCTCGCAGGCGCTGCGCGCCGCGGACTTCGAGGGCGACGTGCGCGGGCTGACGCTCGAGGTGCGCTGATGCCCGAGGGCGACACGATCCACCGCATCGCGGCGCGCATCGGGCCGCGGCTCGTGGGTCGTACGGCAGCGCGGATCTGGGTGCGGGCGCACGGTGAGGTGTGTCGGCCGGGCATGCGCATCGTCGCGGTCGAGGCGGTGGGCAAGCACCTGCTGGTGGCCGTCGATCCCGATCGCGTGCTGCGGATCCACCTCGGCATGCCCGGGCGGATCCGGAGGGCCGAGCCGGACGCCGTGAGGGTCGGCGACGAGACGAGCGCCGTGGTCGCGACCGACGAGGACGCGTTCGTGTGGCGACGCGCGCGTGATGCCGACTGGACCAGCCGCGGCGACCCGCGCTTCGTGCACGCGCTCGGGCGCGTGGGCCCCGATCTGCTCGCACCCGAGCTCGATCTCGACGAGGTCGTCGCGCGTGCGCGGGCCAGCTCGTCGCCCTCGCGTCCGCTGGTCGACGTGCTGCTCGATCAGTCGATCGCCGCGGGGATCGGCAACGTGTTCAAGAGCGAGGTGCTGTTCCTGCGCGGGCTGCATCCCGCGCGGGCGATCGCGACGGTCGACGACGCGGAGCTGCGCGAGACGTTCGCGCTCGCGCGGCTGCTCATGCAGGCCAGCATGCGCCTGGGCACCCGTGACACCGTGCGCGCGGTCGAGCCCATGGCGCGGGTGCCCGCCCACCAGCGTCTGTGGGTGTACGATCGCACGGGCATGCCCTGTCGGCGCTGCCGGGCGGCAATCGTGCGCCTCGCGCTCGGCCAGGACGCGCGCGGCACGTGGCTGTGTCCGCGTTGTCAGCCGGAAGCGACGCCACCGACCGTGGGTTCGACCCAGGGCCAGGAGACCGGACGATGACCGACGAATCCGAGCCGACCGCACTCGCGAAGCCCGAGGCCGTGGCGCTCGACGCGTACGAGCGCGAGTACATGGCGGGCGAGGGCACGGTGCTCTATCGCGGCAAGCGGCCGGCGCCGAAGTGGATGCAGCTCCTCACGGGCAGCACGGCGATCGTCGGGCTGGTCATGCTCGCCACATCGCAGTGGGTCACCGGGCTCGTGTTCGTGCCGGTGGGCATCGTCGTGTGGGCGCTCTTCTCGGTGCTGCGCTACACGGTGAGCGAGGGCGCGGTGAAGATCCAGTATGGCCTCTTCGGCCCGACGATCCCGACGGCAGCGATCGAGCGCGCCGAGGCGGTCGACTACGACTGGAAGCACTTCGGAGGGTGGGGGATCCGCCGCTCGCGCGACGGCGAGTCGATGTACAACATGCCGGGTGACAACGGCCGCGCGCTGCGGATCACCTGGCGCGACGCGAAGGGCGTGCGACGCGTGACGAACGTGGGCACGCCGACCCCCGAGCCCGCGATCGCGGCGATCTCCGTCGCACTCCGGGCGCTGCGCGCTGCGAAGGCCGAGTCGGCCGCGCTGCCGCCGGCGGGTGACGACGACGCGTAGCGTCCGCTCAGGCGCCGACGGCCGCGCGGTCGAACGGCGCCTCGTCGTCGTCGTCCATGATGCGGCTCATGAAGATCGTCTCGGGCTCGTTCGCGGCGGGCGTGCTCGTGCGCAGGCCCATCGAGCACGCGCCGCTGACGATCGCACCTTCCTCGATCGAGACGGCGCGCGCCGACGCGTCGCCGAGCAGACGACCGGTCTGGCCGATCGCGAGCCGACCCGAGACCTCGACGTCGCCTTCGACGAGGCCGTGGACGACGAGCTCGCGCGCAGTCACCTGACCGTGGATCTCGCCGCCGGCCATGACGACGAGCTTGGCGTGGCACTCGACGTCGCCGTGCACGATGCCGGCGATCTCGAGATCCCGCGCCGCCGTGATCCCGCCGTCGATGCGGGCATCGCTCGCGATCACGTTGGCGCTGCGCACCGGCGCGGGAGGAGGCGGCGGGGCGGCGACGACGACGGGGGTCGCCGGCGCTTCCGGGAGGGCCTTCATCTCCGCGACGGGTGGCTTGCGGCGCTTGCTGAACATGGTCCGTCCATCATGCGCCTCGAATTAGGTAGCTGACAATACCTATTTTTCAGTTAGTGATGACGCGGGCTTACGCGGATCCGGCAGGCCGGGGCGGCGTCGACGGGACGAAAGGGGCGGAGGCTCGTGCGACCCGACCGGGTCGCAGCATCGTCATCATTCTATCGGTTCGTAGCCGCACGTCTCTTCGTACACCTCGCAGCCCGGCGACTCCATGCAGACCGCGAGGTCGGTGATCATCTCGCAGTTGCGGATGCAGCCGCCCAGCTCCGGCAGCCAGATGCACTGCGTCTCGCCGCCGCACGTCGGCTCGTCGGCGAGATCGGTGCAGGTGGGGATCTCGCCCGTCTCGCCGCTGCTGCTGCTCGTGTCGACGCCGCTGCTCTCGCTGCTGTCCTCGCTCGAAGCACCGCTCGACTCGCTCGTCGAGGTCTCGGTCGACGACATCGTCGTCGACGTCGTCGGTGCGTTCGTCGTGCTGCTCGACTCGCTCGCGCTCGCCTGCGTCGACGAGCCGTCGTCGTCGTCGTCCGCCGGACAACCGGCGAGCGCCGTCACCGAGAGCACTGCAGGGATCCACAATCGACCATTTCCACGTAAGCCATGCATGGGAAGAATCTAGCCGTGCGCATCGCAGTGGGCAAGCTCGCGCTCGTGGTGGCCATCGTCGTCGCGGCGTGTCGGGCGCCTGCGCCGGCGGCCACGCCCACGCCGACGTCCACGTCCGCGCCCGCGTCCGCGGGGCGCGTCGCCCAGCTGAAGATCGTGGTGCTCTCGACGATGCTCGCCGACAAAGGCGTCGGCGAGTGGGGCTTCGCGGCGCTCGTCGAGGCCGATGGGCGCCGCATCCTCTTCGACACCGGTGCGCGGCCCGAGACCGTCCTGCAGAACGCGCGCGAGCTCGGCATCGATCTCGCCGCTGTCGACGAGGTCGTGCTCAGCCATCACCACGACGATCACGTCGGAGGGCTGATGACGCTGCGCAATGCGCTGCGTTCGACGCGGGCCGGCGCGCTCGCGACCGTGCACGTCGGCGCCGGGATCTTCGCGCCGCGGCGCATCGACGGCCGCGAGGTCAACTCGATGATCGCGATCCGGGCCGCGTTCGAGGCCACCGGGGGTCGCTTCGTGGTGCACGACGCACCCGCCGAGCTCGCGCCCGGTGTGTGGGTCACGGGGCCCGTGCCGCGCATCCACCCCGAGCGCAACTGGTCGGGGCGCCGGACGATCGAAAAGGACGGTGCGTGGGTCGAGGACACCTTGCCCGAGGACATGTCGCTCGTGCTCGACACCGATCGTGGGCTCGTGCTGCTCGCGGGCTGCGGGCACGCCGGGCTCGTCAACACCGTCGCGCACGCGCGCGCCACGATCCGCGCCGCGCCGATCCACGCCGCGATCGGCGGCTTCCACCTGCTCGATGCCGACGACGCGCAGCTGCAGTGGACCGCGGCGCAGCTCGATGCGGTCGAGCTCGCGCACTTCTACGGTGCGCACTGCACCGGGCTCGAGGCGGTGTACCGCTTCCGCGAGCTCGTCGGGCTGCCGCGCAAGGCCTCGCTCGTCGCTGCGGTCGGCGGCGTCTACACGCTCGACGGCGGCATCGTCCCCGGCGCGCTCGCGCATTAGGCTCTGGTCGCGCCGTCCGGCGCTCTTCCTGGTGCGCGCGGTCATGCTCGCTCTCCGCCGTGGCGAAGCCACGTCGGGCTCGATGGGGCATCCGTCCGAGCCGGAGCAGGCTCACCATCTACGAAATTGTTCGTTGACATCTACGACGAGTTTCGTAGACTGCCCACGAACGATGCCGGCACCCAAGCCCACCGCCGCCGAGACCGAGATCCTCACGGTGCTGTGGGAGCACGGGCCGGCCACCGTCCGCGCCGTCCACGAGGTCATCGAGACGCGCCGACCGACCGGCTACACCACGGTGCTGAAGCTCCTGCAGATCATGGCGGGCAAGGGGCTGGTGCTCCGCGACGAGCGCGAGCGCACCCACGTCTACCGCGTCGCGCAGCCCCGCGAGGCGGTGCAGGGCGAGCTCGTCGGCGATCTGATCGATCGTGCCTTCGACGGCTCGGCGACCGAGCTCGTCATGCGTGCGCTGGCGACCTCGCGGCCCAGCAAGGACGAGCTCGAGCGCATCCGTGGGTTGCTCGACGAGCTCGAGGCCGCGCGGCCCCGGAGGGCGCGCTGATGCTGCCCGCCTCGCTCGCGGCGCTCGTGCTCGCGCTCTTGCACTTCGTGTGGCAGGGCGCGCTGCTCGGCGGGCTCGCGTACGCGGCCGACCGCGCGCTGCGCCGCAGCCCCGCCGCGCTGCGCTACGCGGTGCTCCACGGCTGCCTGTGGCTGATGGCGATCGCGTTCGTGTGGACGTACGCGTGGCTGCTCGGCGACGCGGTGCAGTCGCCCGCGCGCTCGCCCGCGCCGTCTGCACCCGACGCATGGCAGCGCGCCCAGCAGATCGGTGCGGCGCTGGTGCTGCTCGGCTGGGCGATCGGTGCGCTCGTCCGCGGCGTCCGCATCGGGCTCGGCCTCGCCGGCGTCGCACGCTGGCGGCGACGCGCCGTGGAGCTCGCACCGATCTGGGCCGAGACGCTCGGCGAGCTCGCGATCGCGATGGGCGTGCGCACGAAGGTCCGCATCGCCGCGCTCGCGGGTCTCGACGGCCCGGTCGTGCTCGGCACGCTGCGTCCGCTCGTGCTCGTGCCGCTCGCCTGCGCCGCCGGTGTGCCCACCGCGGCGATGCGGGCCGCGCTCGCCCACGAGCTCGCCCACGTGCTGCGCCACGACTACCTGCTGCAGCTGTTGCACGCCGCCATCGAGGCGGTGCTCTTCTATCACCCGTGCGTGCGCTGGCTGGGTGCGCGACTGCGGATCGAACGCGAGTACTGCTGTGACGACCTCGCGACCTCCCGTTTGTTCGACCCACTCGACTACGCACGTGGTCTCGCGGAGCTGGAGAGCCAGCGCGAGGGTACGCGCGTGGTCGCCTCACCGGCCCTCGCGGCCACTGGAGCGCCCCTCTTGCAACGCATCACCCGACTCCTGCACTCACCCGCCGCACGCACGCGCGTGCCGGTCCGCACCGCGGCCGTCACCGCGTGGCTCGGTGTCACGCTGGCGATCGCGCCCGCGTTCGTCGCACCGGCATGCGTCGCCGCCGGCGACGACGTCGATCCCGAGGCCGCGACTGCGCGCGCCCTGCCCGACGCCCGTCCGACCACGAAGACCGCTGCGACACCCGACGTGGTCGTGCCGGTCGCATGGCTCGCCGAGCCGCTCGCGGCCCACGCGGCAGCGATCGATGTCGCCGCGAAGCGTCACGGCGTCGATCCGTCGTTGCTCGCGATCGTCACGTGGGTCGAGTCCCACGGGGATCCCCGCGCGAAGAGCCCGATGGGTGCGCGCGGGCTGATGCAGCTCATGCCGCGCACCGCCGAAGCGATCGCACGCGAGCGCGGCCTGCGGGACCACGACGTCGCGCGGCTCGACGACCCCGCGTACAACCTCGACCTCGGCGCGTACCACCTCGCCGAGCTCATCGAGGAGTACGGCGCGGGCGACGAGCTCGATGCCGACACGGTCGCGCTGGCGGCCGCGGCCTACAACGGCGGGCGCGCGCGCGTCGACGCGTGGCTGGCCGGGGGATCGCTGCCCGAGGAGACCGAGCGCTACAAGAACGCGGTCGTCTCGCTGTGGCAGGCGCGGGATGCCGATCGCGCGCCTTCGTTGAAGTAAGCGGCGCTCGGCCGATCGCGAGGAACGCGATCGATTGGACAGTGAGTGGGCTCAAGTCGGTTCGAGTGATTGGTTCGCGCTGGGGCTTCACTCAGGTACTGCGCGCGCTCCGAGACGCTCACACCTCGGAAACGTGCGTCCGGTCCCGAAGGATGGGGGCCGTACGCAGCACTGGCGCCGCCACGGTGAGTGGCGGCGCCTCTATCGGGCATCGAGCATCGGGCATCGGGCACGGGCACGGGCACGGGCACGGGCACGGCACGCGGCGGAGCCGTGCTGCGCACGGCTCACCGCGTGAGCTTGCGGTACTTGATCCGCTTCGGCACGAGCGCGTCCTCGCCGAATCTCGCCTTGCGGTCGGCTTCGTAGGCCGCGAAGTTGCCCTCGAACCACGACACCTGGCTGTCGCTCTCGAACGCGAGGATGTGCGTGGCGACGCGATCGAGGAACCACCGATCGTGGCTGATGATCACCGCGCAGCCCGGAAAGCCCAGCAGCGCATCCTCGAGGTGGCGCAGCGTGTCGACGTCGAGATCGTTGGTCGGCTCGTCGAGCAAGAGCAGGTTGCCGCCCTTTTTGATCAGCTTCGCGAGGTGCACGCGGTTGCGCTCGCCGCCCGACAGCTCGCCGACGCGCTTCTGCTGATCGCCGCCGGTGAAGTTGAACTTGCCGACGTACGCCCGCGCGTGGGTCTCGACGCCGCCCATCGGGAACGTCTCCTGACCCTCCGAGATCTCCTCGTAGATCGTCTTCTTCGGATCCAGCGCGTCGCGGTTCTGGTCGACGTACGCGATGTCGACCGTCTCGCCGACCACCACCGTGCCCGCGTCGGGCTTCTCCTGGCCCACGAGCAGCTTGAACATCGTGGTCTTGCCGGCGCCATTCGGGCCGATCACACCGACGATGCCGCCCGGCGGCAGCGTGAACGTGAGGTTGTCGAACAGCAGCTTGTCGCCGAACGCCTTCTTGACGCCCTTGAACTCGACCACCTTGTTGCCGAGCCGGCGCGAGAACGGGATCTTGATGTCGGTCGTGTCGACCTT
The DNA here is from genome assembly GCA_964519175.1 of uncultured Nannocystaceae bacterium. Classification (GTDB taxonomy): domain Bacteria; phylum Myxococcota_A; class Polyangia; order Nannocystales; family Nannocystaceae; genus Xiheibacterium. The sequence continues at coordinate 147,295 of CAZFKC010000005.1, read as the reverse complement.
GCGATCCTTGTCCTCGGCGAGCAGGTTCTCGTAGGCGGCGATGCGCGCCTTGCTCTTCGCCTGGCGCGCCTTCGGGCTCATGCTGATCCACTCGAGCTCGCGGGCCAGCGTGCGCTCGCGCGCGCTCGCGGCCTTCTCCTCCTGCTCGAGCCGCTTGCGCTTCTGGTCGAGCCACGACGAGTAGTTGCCCTTCCACGGGATGCCCTTGCCGCGGTCGAGCTCGAGGATCCACTCGGCGACGTTGTCGAGGAAGTAGCGGTCGTGGGTGATCGCCACGATCGTGCCGGGGTAGTCGTGCAGGTGGCGCTCGAGCCACGCGACGCTCTCGGCATCGAGGTGGTTCGTGGGCTCGTCGAGCAGCAGCAGATCGGGGCGCGAGAGCAAGAGCCGGCACAGCGCCACGCGGCGACGCTCGCCGCCCGAGAGCTTCGTGACGTCGGCGTCGCCCGGCGGCGTGCGCAGGGCGTCCATCGCGATCTCCAGCGTGCGATCGAGCTCCCAGCCGTTGCCGGCCTCGATCTTGTCCTGCAGCTTGCCCTGCTCCTCGAGCAGCTTGTTCATCTCGTCGTCGGAGCTGACCTCGCCGAGCTTCATGCTCACTTCTTCGAAGCGAGCGAGCGTGCTCGCCATGTCGGCGACCGCTTCCATGATGTTGCCCTTCACGTCCTTGCTCGGATCGAGCACGGGCTCCTGCGCGAGGTAGCCGACCTTCGCGCCCTCGGCCACCCACGCCTCGCCGCGTACCTCTTTGTCGAGCCCGGCCATGATGCGCAGGAGCGTGCTCTTGCCCGCGCCGTTGCTGCCGAGCACACCGATCTTCGCGCCCGGGAAGAACTGCAGGTAGATGCCCTTCAGGACCTCCTTGCCGCCTGGATAGGCCTTGCCGAGGTCCTTCATCGTGTAGATGTACTGGTACGACGCCATGCGGTGGGCGCGGACGATAGCACGCCGCTGCCGCGGACGCCGTCAGCGGCGAGCGCGACGACGACGAAGCGCGCCCGCGAGCAGCACGAGCCAGCCGGCGTGCCACCCCGGGTGTGGGCGCGCCCCCGGGGCCGCGCATCCGCACCCCTTCGGCGGATCCTCGCCGACGCTGCCCGGCGCCGTCGTCGTCGTCTCGGAGGCCGGCGGTCCGCCCTCGTCGGAGCCGATGCCCGTGTCGGTGCCGGGCGCGACCTCGGTGACGCGGACGTCGATCGACGTGGCGAGCATGTCGTCGTCGGTGAACGCCGTCGACACGTAGAGCGAGTGGCTCCCGAGCGACGCGTTGATGCTCCACGCACACTCGAGCGTGAAGCAGGGCGGGCCGGCGGACGCGGTGTCGAGGAAGATCTGCGTGTACATCGGCTCGACTTCCGCGCACGCGCAGCCGTCGCAGACACAGCGCGGTGTCACCGTGACGAGGACCTCGATCGGCGAGCTCACGTCGTCTTCGTCGCCCGGGGTCGTGAAGGCGATGGCGCCCTCGTGCTCGTCGCAGATCCCACAGTCGCCGGTGTCCGCGGTCGTGCGCGTCGTCGCCGACTCGCTGCTGGTCGAGCCGGTCTCGGCGCCCGTCGTCGTCGCGCCGGTCTCGCTGCTGCCGCTGCCCGTGCTCGACTCGCCGCTCGAGCCCGTGGTGCCCGTGGTGCCCGTGCTCGTCGCGTCGGTGCCGGTCGCGTCGGTGCTGGTCGCGTCGGTCGTGCTCGCGTCGGTGTCGCCCGTGCCGGTCGCGCCCGTGTCGCTCGTGCCGTTGCCGCCGCTGTCGGTGCCGGTCGGGCCGGCGTGGGCCGCAGCCGGCAGTGCGAGCGCGAGCGTCAGCGCTCCCGGGACCCAGGCGAGCGTGCAAGCGAAGCGAGGCATGCGATCATCCTAGCGTGGGCGCACGGTCCGGCCCAACTCTGCTGCGGTCCCGACGCCTCGCCCTGACCGCGCTCCTCGTCGCCGCGCCGCTCACTGCCGCGTCCTGCGGTGCGCCCGATCCCCAGACGAGCGCGCCTTCGATCGGCGCGAGCCCGGGGCTCGGCCGCGCCGACTGGCTGGCCTACACCCGCCGATCGCTGCGCCGGGAGAGCTGCACGCACGGTGAAGCCTTTCGCCGGTGCTCGGAGCTCGACCGCGATGCGTGCGAACACGCGCTCACCCCCGCGCTCGCGCGCTGTGCCACAAAGATGGGCGCGGCGCTGCCCGAGCACATCGCGGCCGGCGAGCCGGATGCGCAGGCGCGGCACGAGCTGACCGGCTGCATGTGGCACCACGCCGCGAGGGCGCTCGGCCCCGCGCGGCTCGACGTGCTCTGCCTGCTCAGCTCGGGCTGAGCACGCCCTCAGCCGGCCTTGCGGCAGCCCGCGATGATCGCCTGCTCGTAGCTCGTGCGCTCGGCGGTCCCGTCGACGAGCTCGCGCGCCGGCGCGCGGCTGTAGCACGGCACCTGATCGGCCCCGCTGTAGTCGACCCAGATCGTGGCCTTGTCGCGCACGTCGAAGTGTACGAACGTGCCGTTCGGGTAGTAGCCCACGCCGACCTCCGCGAACGAGCGGCGCAGCAGCTCGAACAGCCGCCGGTTCGCGACGCCCGAGACGCGGATGTCGGCCGCGCGCCCGCGCGTGTGGTTGCTGCGATCGGTGTGGCGACTGACGTTGCGGTAGCCCGAGACGATCTCGATGCTCGACGTGGGAAAGTGGGCCTGCACGGCGACCAGCAAGGTCGCGAGTCGCCAGTGCGTCGGGTGATCCACGCCGCTCCGCGGATCGGTCATGAGCGCGCGCAGCTCGGCGAGCGCGTCGTGGCGCAGGTTGCCGTCGGCGTCGAACATCACGATCTCGTGTCGCTTGCCGCGACGGAGGATCTGCAGGGCCGGAGCGTCGTGCGGCGCGATTGCGGCGATGCGCTCCTTGCCCGCGATCGCGGCCGAGGCCTCGCCCGTCGCGACCGAGGGCAGGGGCGGGGTCCCGAGGGTGGCGACGAGGGCGAGCAGGGCGATCGTCATGGGCGTCCGCTCGGGGATCCAGCAAGCCGCGTGCCGGCGCGAAGCGGCCCGGGGTGGGCCGGGCACTCGCGCCCGCCCGCCATGGATCCCGCGCTTCGGGGTGTGAACGTTGGCGCTGTCGCGGGATCGTCGACGCCGCGCTGCGCCATGGATCCCGCGCGCCGATCGACTACCCTCCGGCGCCGTGGAGCTCGAGGCGAACCGACCCGATGGACCGCTCGCGGCGCTGTTCGCCGGCGAGCGGCTGGACCAGACCGCACGCGCGGACATCACCTCTGCCGGCGCGACGTTCGTGCCCGCGCTGCTCGAGATCCTGCGCGACGAAGAGCTCGCGAAGGAGGGCTCGCGCGGCGACGGCTGGGCGCCGATCCACGCCGCGGTGCTGCTCGCCGAAGGCGGCGCGCTCGAGGCGATCGGCCCGATGCTGCAGGTCTTCGTGGAGACCAGCCCGGACGAGCTGCTGCACGAGACGATCGTCGGCGTGCTGCCCTACCTCGGCGCCGCGATCCTCGAGCCCGTGCTCGTCGTGCACGACGAGGCCGAGGACGACGAGGTGAAGGACGAGTGCTGCGAGATGCTCGCGCGTTGCGAGGCCCAGGATCTGCGCATCCGCGCGCGATTGTTCGCCGCCTACGAGCGTGCGCCCGAGCTCTTCACGCCGCTGCTCGGCACGTACGGCGATCGGGCCGGGGCCGCGCTCGCGCGCCGCACGTTCGACCGCTACGCGAAGACCACCACCGAAGACGGCTTCATCGTGCTGCGCCAGGCCCTCGATGCGCTCGAGGATCTCGACGCGGCCACCGACGACCACCGTGCCGCGGTGCGGCGTGCCGAGGAGCGGCTCGACAAGATCGATCGCATGACCCGCGGGCCGCTGCTGCCGCCGCTGCGTCCGGCGGGGGCGATCACGCCGGCGCAGCGTCGCGAGCGGCCGGGCCGCAACGAGCCCTGCTGGTGCGGCAGCGGCAAGAAGTACAAGCGCTGCCACGCCGACGCCGACGACCGCGAGGAACGCGAGGCGCTCGACCGCGTGGCGTCGCAGTCCGGCGACGCGGCCCTCGCCGACGCGTTGCTCGAGCTCGGCAGCTTCGAGCTCGACGACTTCGCGGTGAGCGAGGTCGAGGAGCGCGAGCGCTTCATCGGGCTGCTCGCGCTGGCCTGGAACATCGCGAGCTTCGAGAAGCTCGGGCGCAAGGACGATTGCGAGCGGCTGCGCGCGGAGCTCGACGACTCCGAGGACGCCGAGGAGCTGCACGAGCTGCTCGAGGAGCTGGTCGAGCGCAAGCAGGATATCTGGCCCGACGACGTCCGCTTCGTGATGGACGCGCGCATCGTCGACGGTGAGCTCGCGGTCGTCGCCCGCGAGTAGACCCCGCGACGGCTCTCATCCCGCCGCGTGCTCGGCCAGCCAGGCCCGCGCCTCGGCCAGCGTGTCGGCGTGATCCGGTGCGAGCGCCACGAGCTCGACGAGCGCGGCCCGCACGAGCGCGATCGCCTCGCGATCGCCGGCCTGCAGCGCCCAGCGTGCGCGCGCGAGCGAGATGCGCGTGGTCGCGAGCATGTATGCGCCGGCGCCCAGCTCGGTGCGAAGCGCGAGCGCCCGCGCGAGCTCCTCGACCGCGGCCCGTGGCTCGCCGAGCCCGACGAGGACGTTGCCCAGCACCGCGCGCGAGCCGGCCACGTCGAGGTGGCGCTCGCCGAACGTCGCGATGCGCAGCGCGAGCGCCTCGCGGGCGGGCCCGAGCGCACGCGTGTCCTGGCCGGCCTCGTGCAGCACGACCGCAAGGTTGTGCCGCACCGTCGCGCGCTGCACCGGGTAGTGCTCGGCGTCGGCGTCGTAGAACGCGCGCACGCGCTGCAGGAGCGCGATCGCTTCGTCGGTCTCGTCCTGCTCGAGCGCGATGCCGGCGAGGTTGCCGAGCGTGCCCGCGATCTGCGGGTGATCGGGCGGCAGGGCGCGCTCGCGGATCGCCAGCGCCTGCCGGAGCCGCGCCTCGGCGAGCGCCGGATCGCCCGCGCGTACCGCCGTGGTGCCGAGGTTGCTCAGCGCATCCGCGATGCGCGGGTGGTGCTCGCCGAAGACGTCGCGATCGAGCGCGAGCGCGGCCTCGAAGCGCCGCTCGGCCTCGTGGAAGTCGTCCTTGCGCAGCGCGACCGCGCCGAGGTTGTTGAGGATGTCGGCGCGCGTGGGGATGGCGACGTCACCGATGCGCGCGAGCGCGGCCTCGAATGCGACGGTGGCGTCGGCGAGCCGGTCGTGGCGCAGGTGCAGCACGCCGATCGCATTGTCGACCTGCCACGCGCGCGCCGGTTCCACGCGGGGGCGGTGCACGAGCGCACGCGCATGACGAGCCCACAGGGTGCCGCCCGCGTCGTCGCCGAGCATGTGTCCGACGCCGTAGACGAGCGCGATCGCGGCCCCGACCGCAGTGTCGTCGTCGTCCGCCGCGAGCGCGTCGAACAGCGCGGCCGAGAGCGACGGCTGCGCACCCGGTGCGTCGCCGAGCGCCTGCACGGCGAGTCCCTCGGCCAGCTGGGCCTCCGCGCGCGTCGCTGCGAGGCCGAGCGTGTCCGCGGCGGCGATCGCCTCGGCCGCGGTCGCGCGGGCTTCCGCGAGCCGGCCCGCCTGGGTCTGTGCGTGCGCGCGTGCGATCGTGCGCTCGACGTCGGCGCGCGCCGCCACGATCGCCGGTTCGAGGGCGCCGTCGCCCGCCGCGACGAACTCGGGATCGCTGCACGGTGCGACGTCGGGCAGCTCGGCGATCATGCGCGGGGCCGCGAGCGCCGGCTCGCGACCGCCGTCGGCGAGCAGCTCCACGGTGGCGGCGAGCGCGTCCTCGCGCCGTGCGAGGCAGCGCATCCGCAGATCGAGCAGCGCCTCCGACTGCTCCCCGCGCACGTGCGTCGCTTCGCACGCATCGCGATGTGCATCGGCCCACTCGTGCGCGTACGCATCGATGCGGGCGACGAGGCTCGTGGCGAGCTCCGGCTCGTAGCCGACCTCGGCGGCGAGCAACGCTCCGCCGATCGCGGTGCGCCGCGCCTCGGGCAACAGCGTCGCGATGCGTTCGTCGGACGAGCGACAGGGCTGGGGTGCGGCCGCGGTGCGTCCGGCCGTCCACGCCGCGCCGCCGATCGCCACCAGCGCGAGCCCGGCGACGAGCGCCCGCCTGCGTGCGCGTCCGGGATCGCGATCGAGCGCGGCCAGGAGCGCATCCATCGAGTCGTGGCGGTCGTGCGGAAAGACGGCGAGGCCGCGCACGAGCTCGCGCTGCAGCCAGCGGGGCAGTCCCGCGTCGTCGCGCACGCGCGGAGCTCCGCCCGTCACCGCGGCCGCGATCGCGAGCCGGGTCTCGCCCCGGAACGGTCGCTCGCCGGTGAGCGCCTCGATCGCGGTCACGCAGAACGCGAACTGGTCCGTGCGCGCGTCGACGAGCTCGGCGAGGAACTGCTCGGGGGCCATGTACGCCGGCGTGCCGAGCACCGCGTCGTCGCGCGTGATCGACTCGCCGAGCGTGCCGTGCTCCGCCGCTGCGCCGCCCGACGCAGGCGCCGAGGCCGGCTCGCGCGGGCCGACGCGCACGAGCCCGAAGTCGACGACGCGGGCGCGTCCATCCGCGCCGACGAGCACGTTGTCGGGCTTGAAGTCGCGGTGCACGAGCCCGGCACGATGCGCGGCGGCCAGGCCTCGGCCGGCGTCGACCACGAGCGCCAGGATGCGTCGCCAGCCGAGCGCCCGGTGCTCGCGGCACCACGCGCGCAGGGTGAGCCCGTCGATCTGTTCCATCACGACGAAGAGCTCGCCGTTCTGGTCGCCGACCTCGAACACCGGCACCACGTTCGGATGGGCGAGCTTCGCGAGCGCCTGCGCCTCGCGCTGCAGCCGGACGCGCTCGCTCGCCGAGCTCGCACCGCGGATCCGCTTGATCGCGACCTTGCGATCGAGCTGCGGATCGTAGGCCGACCACACCTCGCCCATGCCGCCCGCGCCGAGCCGACGAGCGAGCACGAAACGACCGATGCGATCGCCCTCGTCGGCTGCAGCGACGCTCGGCAGGAGCAGCGCATGCTCGCTGGTCCGCGCTGCGCTGCTCGGAAGGGTGTTGCTCACGGGGGCCTGGCCAAGCCTACCGCGCCCGACGACGACGGAATCGCGCCCCGACGCGGCCGAGAAAGAACGACGCGTCGCAATCAAGTGGAGCCCCGGCGGCACGGCTCCCGTGGAGCAACCCAGCCCAGCCCACCCGAGCTCTGCTAGGATCGACGACCATCGACGCCGGGGACGCAGCGGACGATCCGAGCTTGCTCGAGGCCTGGCGCGCCGGCGACGGGAGTGCGGGCGAGCTGCTGTTCGAGCGCTACTACCCGACGATCTCGCGTTTTTTCGCGAACAAGGTGTCGAGCGATCCCGCAGACCTGATCCAGGAGACGTTCATGGCGATCCTGCAGGGACGCGACCGCATCCGCGACGCCGCCCAGCTCCGCTCGTACCTGTTCGGCGCGGCCTACAACACGTTGCGCGCGCACTATCGCGGGCGTCGCGTCGACGGCGAGCGGCTCGACTTCGGCAGCACGTCGAGCGCCGACCTGGCCCCCGGGGTCGGCACGATGATGGCGTCGGGCGACGAGCAGGCGCTGCTGCTCGCCGCACTGCGGCGGATCCCGCTCGAGCTGCAGGTCGTGCTCGAGCTGTTCTACTGGGAGGACATGACCTCCGCGGCGATTGCCGAGCTGCTCGGCGAGCCGCACGGCACGGTGCGCACCCGCATCCGTCGCGCGCGTCAGCTCGTCCTTGCGGCGCTCGGCGAGCTCACCACCGACACGGCGCTCGTGCGCCGCACCGCGACCGATCTCGACGGCTGGGCCGCGAAGGTCCGCGGCGCGGCGCAGGCCCGGACGGCCGCGCGCTGATGGGCGACTTCGAGGACGAGCGCCTGCGTGCCGAGGTGCGCGCACGGCTGTTCCGCAGCGAGCGCGACGTGACGACCCTCGGGCCGCTCCGCGTCGTGGCTCGCATCGGCAAGGGCGCGATGGGCACGGTCTACCGCGCGCGCACGCCCGACGACCGCGAGGTCGCGGTCAAGCTGGTCGATCGCAGCCATACCCACGCGCTCGCGCGGCTGCGTCGCGAGTCGCGGGCGCTCGCCGAGCTCGATCATCCGCACATCGTGCGCGTCGAGGCCACCGGCGAGCACGAGCTCGGGCACTACGTAGTGATGGAGCTCGTCGAGGGCGGCTCGCTGCGCGACGCGATCGCTGCCCGCGACGCGCGGCTCGCCGACTGGCGGTGGGTGGTCGCCCTGCTCGCGCCGATCGTCGAGGCGCTGGGCCACGCGCACGCGCGCGGGTTGCTGCACCGCGACGTGAAGCCGGACAACGTGCTGATCACCGAGACCGGCCACGCGAAGCTCGCCGATTTCGGGCTCGCGACCGGCGAGCCCGGCTCCGCCGCCGCCGAGCACGACAGCCTGGGCGGCAAGCTCACGCGCACCGGCGCGGCCGTGGGCACCGTCGGTTACGCGGCGCCCGAGCAGCTGATGGGCCAGGGCGTCGATCACCGCGCCGACCAGTTCGCCGCGTGTGCCACGATCTGGGAGGCGCTCTTCGGCGTGCTGCCGTTCTCGGGCAAGAGCGTCGACGCGATCGGGCTCGCCGCCGTGGCCGGGCGCATCGACGCGCCGCCGCACGATCGCGTGCCGGCGCCCCTCGTGACGATCCTGCGACGGGGGCTCGCGCCGACTCCGGACGCTCGCCACCGCGACGCGCACGCGCTCGCACAGGCGCTGCGCTCTGCGCTCGGTGCGTCGCCCCGAACGCGCTGCCCGTGATCGACCACGTGTGGCCCACACGCGTGCCTCCGCGGCCAACCCTTGCGCCGCCGGGCGCGGGGGGGTACCTAGCGCTTCGTGGACACGCCTTCCGTCAACGCGTACGCGATGGAGAACTCGCTCAAGCGCTACGGCGTCGATCGCTGGGGCCAGGAGTTCATCGGAGTCAACGACTCGGGGCACCTGTTGTTCCGCGCGCCGAGCCTGCCGCCCGTCGATCTGCACGAGCTCGCGATGTTCCTGGAGAAGCGCGGCATCCGGACGCCGTTCGTGGTGCGCTTCCCCAGCATGATCCACGGTCAGATGGAGCGCCTGAAGAAGGCGTTCGAGGCCGCGATCAAGGAGAACCAGTTCGCCAAGAGCTACGTCGGCGTGTTCCCGGTCAAGGTGAACCAGCGCCGCGCCGTGGTCGAAGCCGTGCTCAGCTCGCCGCCCGAGCACGCCTACGGGCTCGAGGCCGGTAGCAAGCCCGAGCTGCTGCTCGCGATGTCCCGCGCGCCGCGCGAGCACGCGCCGCTCTTGGTCAACGGCTTCAAGGATCGCGAGTTCATGCGCATGGCCTACCATGCGGCCGAGCTCGGCCATCACGTCATCGTGATCATCGAGTCGATCCGCGAGGTCATCCGCTTCATCGAGGTCGGCCGCGAGCACCCGTGGCGCAAGCGCCCCGACGTCGGCGTGCGCGCGAAGCTGTACACGAAGGGCAGCGGGCGCTGGCAGGGCTCCGGCGGCGAGACCAGCAAGTTCGGGCTGACCACGAACGAGATCCTCGCGGTGGTGCGCCACCTCGAGGACGCCTCGCTCATCAGCCACCTCGTGCTGCTGCACTTCCACATCGGCTCGCAGATCACCCGCATCAAGCGCATCAAGCAGGCGGTGCGCGAGGGCGCACGGCTCTACAGCGCGCTGCAGCAGTACGCGCCGAACATGTCGTACCTCGACCTCGGCGGCGGTCTCGGCGTCGACTACGACGGCAGCCGCACGTCGTATCCGTCGTCGGCCAACTACACCATCGAGGAGTACGCGAGCCAGGTGGTCTGGGAGGTCGCGGCGGTCATCGAGGAGTGCGAGGCGCGGCCGCCCACCATCGTGACCGAGAGCGGTCGTGCCCTGGTCGCGAACCACGCGGTCTGCATCACCGATCTCCGCGAGGTGCAGGGCGAGCTCCTGCCCATCAACGACAAGCACGAGGACGAGCACCGCCTCATCGACGCGCTGCGCGACACGCTCGAGCACATCAACGCGAAGAACTACGAGGAGTACTTCCACGACGCCATCGACTTCCGCGACGAGGCGCTCGAGCTGTTCTCCACCGGCTACCTGACGGTCGAGGACCGTGCGAGCGCCGAGGGCCTGTTCCAGCGCGTGCGCATCAAGACCCAGAAGATCGTCGAGTCGTTGTCGCGTCCGGCCGAGGAGATCACCGACTACCTCGCCACCGCGCAGCACAAGTATCTCGCGAACTTCTCGATCTTCCAGTCGCTGCCCGACACGTGGAGCATCGATCACGTGTTCCCGGCCGCGCCGCTGTCGCGCCACGGCGAGCGGCCCACGCTGCAGACGCAGATCGTCGACATCACCTGCGACAGCGACGGCTGCGTGAACACGTTCGCGCATCCCGAGGAGAACCTGCGCTTCTTGCCGCTGCACGAGCGCTCCGACAAGAACGAGCGCTACTTCCTCGGCTTCTTCATGACCGGCGCCTACCAGGACAGCCTGGCGAACGTGCACAACCTGTTCTCGCGCACGCACGAGCTCATCGTGCACGGCACCAACCCGCCGCCGGCGCAACCCGGCGTCGAGCGCATCGCGTTCGGCGACGTGTTCCTCGACCTCAAGATCGGTGCGACCAACGAAGATGCGCTCGCGGCGATGGGCTTCGACGTCGAGAGCATGCTGCACGAGGTCCGCAACCGGCACCTGGGCGCAGACACCACGCTCGGCGAGTCGTGGGCGCTGGGGCTCCTGCAGGGTTACCCCTACCTGACCCGCGAGTGACGTATGATGCCGGCCCATGAAGCCGGCCATGCACACGGGGTCTCTGCGCTGGGGTGTGGGTGCGTTGCTGCTCGCGGTCGCGTGCGGCGACGATGCGGGCATCGGTGACGGCAGCGAGTCGTCCGGGAGCTCCGGTAGCACGGGCGCCGATGCGACCGCGACGACCACCTTCACCACGGGCATGAGCCAGACCGAGTCGATGAGCTCGACGACGTCGCCGACCAGCACGTCGCCCACGACCACCTCGGTCGACGACAGCGGCACGACCGACGGCGCGAGCAGCTCGACGGCGGGCACGACCGACGCCTCCGAGTCGAGCGGCGCGCAGACCGGCGAGAGCACCGCCGCGTCGAGCGAGGGCAGCAGCGGCTCGTCGTGCGAGGCCACCGAGACCGACTGCAACAACACCATCGACGACGACTGCGACGGGTCGATCGACTGCACCGACGACGAGTGCGCCGGCATCGCGGACGAGTGCGCCTGCGACCAGGACATGGAGGTCGACTGCTTCGACGGGGTCGACAACGACTGCGACGCCACGTTCGACTGCGGCGACGACGACTGTGCCGATCAGCAGTTCTGCGGCTTCTGCCTCATGAACGAGATGTCCTGCGACAACGGCATCGACGAGGACTGCGACAACCTGCTCGAGTGTGCCGACGACGACTGCGCCGACGACCCGGCCTGCAACTGCGAGCCCACCGCCGACGACGAGGTGGAGTGCAGCGACGGGCTGGACGACGACTGCGACGGCGTCGTCGACTGCGACGAGGACGCCTGCGCGAAGGATGCGTTCTGTACCTGCGAGCCCAGCGGCTTCTTCGAGGCCGACTGCGCCGACGGCCTGGACGACGACTGCAACGGTCAGACGGACTGCGACGACTTCGCCTGCGGCTTCGACCCGATCTGCTCGTGCGAAGCGGTGGGCATGAGCGAGACCGCCTGTGACGACGACGTCGACGACGACTGCGACGGCGAGGTCGACTGCCTCGACGACGACTGCGACATGGACATGACCTGCTCGGCGTGCGCCGACGCGGAGACCGTGTGCGACGACGGCCTCGACGAAGACTGCGACGAAGCGACCGACTGCGTCGACGACGAGTGTGGCGACGACATGGCCTGCGACTTCTGCGGGTTCAGCGAGTTCATGCAGTGCGACGACGGCATCGACAACGACTGCGACGGCCTGCTCGACTGCGCCGACCTCTCGTGCAACTTCGACCCCGGCTGCTGATCCCGAGCTCGCCGTGGCTTCGCCACGGCGGACAGCGAGCACGACTGCTCGCGCCAGGAAGAGCGCCCGAGGCGCGACCAAAACTACCCCGGCGGCTTCGCGTCGCGCATGCGCAGCACCCACTGCTCGAAGTCCTGCACGCTGCTCTCGCGCAGGCGCGGATCCTCGGCGAGCGCCTCGATGGCCTTGCGGACCTCGTCGCGCGCGCGGAACAGCCGGCTCTTCACGGTGCCGCGCGGGATGCCCATGAGCTCGCCGATCTCCTCGGTCGACAGCTCCTCCCAGTAGTGCAGCTCGAGCAGCATCTGCAGCTCGAGCGGGATCCGTCGCAGCGCGCGGACGATGAGCCGCTCCTGCTCGGTGCCGGCGAGCGCCGAGAGCGGGGAGGGCAGGAGCTCGTCGGCGCAGCTGTGCTCGAGCTCGGCATCGACGCCACGGCGACCCCGCGTGCGCAGGAACATGAGCAGCTGGTTCTTCGCGACCCCGAGCACGTAGCCGCGCATGCGCGTCGCCTCGCGCACGCGATCGCGGCTCTCGACGACCGCCATGAACGTCCGCTGCGTGAGATCCTCGGCGGCGACGTCGCCCAGCTTGCTGGCGAAGAAGCGGAACACCGCGACGAAGTGGCGCTCGAAGAGCGCGCTGCCGGCGGCCTTGTCACCGTCGCGCCAGGCGGCGAGAAGCGAGGCGTCGTCGCGCTCGTCCATCGGCCGCAACCATAGCGCGTTCGCTCCATGCCCGCGCAGGATCGAGGGTTGCGCGCGCGTGCACGGGCGCGCGATGCTGCGGTGCATGCTACCCGCCGTCGTGCTGGGGCTCGCGATGCTGGCGGCGACGCCGGCCAAGCGGCCGAACATGCCGAAGGGCTGGACCTGGCCCCCGTCGCCGGCGATGCAGACGCTCGGCAAGCGCTGCCTCGCCACGCTCGACGCCGCGAAGCTGGAGTACCGGCGTGCACCCGCGGTGAAGAAGATCGCGACGCCGATCGTGCTCCCGGAGCTCGCGCTCGGCGGGCTCGTGTTGGCGCCGCTGAAGAAGCAGGCCAGCTACCCGATGGACTGCCACCTCGCCGCGGCGCTGCACACGGTCGCACCGGCGCTCGGCGAGCTCGGCGTGAAGACGCTGCGCTTCCGAACGCTGCACGAGTACCGGAACGTCCGGAAGAACGGCAAGACCACGAAGATCCTCAGCCGCCACGCGATCGGGCTCGCCGTCGACGTGTTCGGCATCGAGCTGGCCGATGGACGCATCCTCGAGGTCGAGCGCGACTGGAAGGCCGAGCCGGTGCTGCGCGACGCGGTGGCGATCATCGCGGCCTCGGAGCTGTTCCGTACGCCGCTGACGCCCGAGAACGATCCGGGCAACCACGGCGATCACGTGCACCTCGAGGCGCACATGCGCATCGTGCCGCCGTGAGGCCGGCGCGCGCGCTCAGGCGTCGCCGAAGCGCTCGCGCACGCGGCGGGCGATGAGCTCGGCGAGATCGGCGATGCGGCGCGTTCCGGCCTCGGCCGACACCACCGTGCTGCCGCCCGGCGTCGCGCCCTCGGCGAGCGTGCGCATGATCGTCGCGCGGCCGTCGAGCGTGCCGAGCACCAGCGCCACGACCTCGTGCGGCGGCGTGGCCCCGTCGAAGCCGCGGATGCGCCATGCGATCGGCCGCTCGCGCACCTGCTCGGCGCGGAACACGTCGATCGCCTCGCCGTCGTCGAGCGTCAGCTTCACGACCGGCACGCGTCCCTCCACCTCGCCGGCGAGCGCGCGCAGCATCGCGAACAGCTCGTGCTCGACCGCAGTCACGGGGTGGAAGGTAGCACGGGCGTCGCCGTGTCGACGAACTGCGGTCGCGAGGGCTTCTGGCCGAGCGCGCGCTCGAGTCGCGTGACGCGGGCCGCCACGTCCTCGTGCAGCTCGAGCCACGGCAGGCGATCGGGCGTGTCGCCCCCGTGCACGCGCCGCTTCAGCTCGTGCTCGAGCGCGCCGCCCCAGAACGTCGTGCGCGTGCCGGAGCCGCAGCCGAAGCTCGGGCGATCGGCGGACGCGGCGGTGAGCACCACCGTGTTCGCGAGCTCGGCGAGCGTGCCCGCGCCAGCGATGAACGCGCCCGAGAAGCAGCCCTGCAGCACCACGATCTTCCGGGTCGACTCCGGCAGCTTCGCCAGCACCTCGCGCAGCGTCGCGGGCGTCAGCACGATCTCGCGATCCGGGAGGCCCGCCCGATGCGAGCGCAGCAGCGCATCGGTGTGTTGGATTCGCATGCCCACCTCGGCATCGAGCGCGAGCGCGGCGCTGCCGAGCAGGGCGCGCTCGTCGGGCGGCAGCACCGAGGCGACCTGCGGCGAGGCCAGCGTCGCGACGCCGTGCCCGGTGATGTAGAGATACAGGTACTCCGGCGGATCGTCGGCGAGCGCGGCGAGATCGGCGAGCACTCGCTTCGCGCTCGCGGGCCCGCACGGCTGCATGGCCGCGACCAGCCGGCGATACTGCCGGCGGTCGCGGGCATAGGCGCGCCGGGTCGGCTTCGACCAGTAGCACTCGATCTGCTGGTCCTCGAGGCCGGCCGCGCGCCAGATCTTGCGCTGGCCCGCGACCTCGGCCGCGAAGTTCGCGACGTCGTCGCCGCCGGCCACCAGCATCACGCGTGTGGTGCTGGAAGGATGCGGATCGCCGTACTCGACGCGCGTGGCGTCGGGCGCACCCGCGTGCGCGCACCCGGGCGCGGCCAGGACGGCGAGCAGCACGGCGGCGCCGAGTCGCCCGATCATCGTGCGCCCTTCGTCTGCTCGCGCAGCCAGGCGGCGAGCCCCGGCGCGAGCGAGCCCTCGTGGTCGCCCGCGACCAGCTCGAGTCGGAACGGCTTGCCGATCTGCTTCGCGGTGGCCTCGACGGCGCGCGCGTTGGCGATGAACGGGGTGTCGTCGGTGCCGATGTACGCGACGTGCGGGTGCACCATGTGGGCGACGTTGGGCCCGAGCACGCGCAGCTCGACCTCGTCGGGATCGGTGGGGTCGAAGCGCACGAGCCCGGCGTTCGCCTTGCTCTTCGACCAGCGTCCGAAGGTCTGCGTGGAGTAGATGCCGCCGACGCTCGCGGTCGCGACGACGGGCGCGTCGGGTCGCAGGCTCACGAGCGCAGCGAGGCCGCCGCCGACGCTGTGCCCGATCACGCTGATGCGCGCGGCGTCGACCTCGGCGCGCTCGGCCACCCACTGGATCGCCGCGACGGCATCGTCGAGCTCGACCCACAGCAGCTCGAGCCGCCCGCCGTTGCCGTTCTCACCGCGCAGCGACGGCGTGAGCACGGCGAAGCCGGCGTCGAGGAACGGGCGCACCTTCGCGAAGTCGCTGGGCGCGAGCGAGAACCCGCCGTGCAGGTACACGAGCGCGGGCAGCTTGCCGGTCTTGCCGGGCGGCACGGCGAACCACGCGAGCAGCTCGCGGCCATCGCTGGCGATGCGTACCTCCTGCGCGCCCGCGGGCACGGGCCAGTCGCGCGCGTGCTCCGGCGAGGGGCCGTCGAGGCGCAGGGCCGTGGTGGTCGCTGCGCGCCGGTCGAGGAAGCTGCCGTGGCTGTCGGCGGAGGGCGCCGCGGGCTCGTGCGGTGCAGGGCGGCAGGCCGCGGCCGCACACATCACCGCGATCGCCAGCGCGCCGCGCATCACACGTGGGCGACCGCTTCGATCTCGACCTTGAAGTTGTACGGCAGCCGCTTGACCTCCACGCAGGTGCGCGCCGGCGGCGTGTCACCCGGGAAGAACTCGGCGTAGATCGTATTGAAGATCGGGAAGTCGTTGAGGTCGGTGAAGTAGGCCGTGACCTTGACGACCTTCGCCATGCTCGAGCCGGCACGCTCGAGCGTGCGGCGCAGGTTCTCGAGCGTCATGCGGGCCTCGTGGCGGAAGTCGCCGGGCCTGATCGCGAGGTCGTCGACGTCGACCGCCGCGTGTCCCGAGGTGTAGATCCAGCCGTCCTGGGTGCGGTGCCACGAGAACACCGGACCGTGCTCGAGACCTCGGGGATCGCGTCGCGACTTCATGGGTCGAGCTAGCTATAGCCCAAGCCTCTGCCTACGTCACGCTTGGAGCGTTTCGAGCAGGTCTTCGAGGCATGCGTCGACGTGCTGCTGGTGGGTGCGGAAGCTCAACACGCAGGCGCGCAGGGTGAAGGCGGCGCCGCCCTCGGCGGGGAGCACCGTGCTGGACAGATGCACGCGGGCCCGCGCGTTGATCCGGCGCAGCCACGCCTCGTTCCGCGCGTTCCAGGCGACGAGCGGCTCGCCCGCGAGACGACGCAGCCGCCAGGGCACGATCGACAGCTGGGGCGCATCGACGATCTCGATCGGGCGTCCCCCTGCGACCGCGGACTGCAGCATCGCGTGGAATCGCTCGGCGAGCGCGAGCTTCTCGCCGAGCGCGCGTCGGAACGCCGCGGCGCCGTGCAGCTGCAGCGGCAGCCACAGGCGCAGCCCGCGGTAGTCGCGGCTCAGCTCCGGTCCGTACTCGGTGGGCGACGGCGGCTCGCCCGTGCGATCGAGCGCGTCGAAGTCCTGCAGGTACGGCGCGTGGAGGTGATGCGCGTCGCGCAGCCGCTCGCCGTCGCGTACGAGCACGCAGCCGGTGCCGTAGGGCAGGAACATGCCCTTGTGCGGATCGAACGTGATCGAGTCGGCGCGCTCGATGCCGGCGAGGCGACGCTTGCCCTCGTCGCAGAGCACGAACGCACCGCCGTACGCCGCGTCGACGTGGTGCCACAGCCGCTCGCGGACGCAGAGCTCGGCGATCGCCGCGAGCGGATCGATCGCACCGGTGTTGGTCGTGCCCGCGGACGACACGACCATGAGCGGCACGCGACCGCGCGCGCGATCCTCCGTGATCGCGGCGGCCAACGCCTCGACATCGAGCCGCAGCCGCGCGTCGCCGCCGATCGAGCGCACGTTCGCATGGGGGATGCCGGCGATCCGCACCGCCTTCGCCACCGAGTGGTGCGCCTGCGCCGACGTGTACACCATCGCCTTCGCGAGCTCGCCGCTGTCGCCGAACGCGGCGTGCCGCGCCGTGACGATCGCCGCGAGGTTCGCGAGCGAGCCGCCCGAGGTCAGCAGCCCGCGCGCCGAGTCCGGCAGGCCGAACTCCCGCGCGAGCCAGCCCAGCACGTCGGACTCGAGCCGGCAGAGCGCCGGCGCGGCCGCGGTGAGGCCGGTGAAGCGGTTGAGCACGCACGCCGCGAGATCGGCGATGGCCGCCGACGGCAGCCCGCCGCCCGGCACGTACGCGAGGTACCCGGGGCCGATCGTGCCGAGCGAGGCCGCGGCCGCACGCGCGACCCGACCCGCGAGCTCCTCGATCCCGCCGGCGTGCGGCGTCTCGGGGATCGGCAGGCTGACCGCGTCGGCGACCGCGAGCCCGGCCGCACCGATGGGTCCGACCGCGGGCGCGCCCGGCAGCGCGTCGATCGCATCGAACGACATCTTGGCGACCGCGGCGAGCCAGTGCTCGAGCTGCGCGCGATCGGGCTCGAGCTCGCTCACTTCGCGCCCCGCTGCCGCGACAGATATCGGTCGCGCAGCTCGGTCTGACGCGAGCGCATGGGAATCGCGCGGCCGCGGATCCACACCGCTTCGGGCCGCTGCGAGAGCTCGAACGGATCGCCGCCCCACACGACGAGGTTCGCGACCTTGCCCGGCGCGACCGAGCCGTAGTGCGCATCCATGCCGTAGGCCTTCGCGATCACGAGCGTGATGGCCGACAGCGCCAGCTCGGGATCGAGGCCGTACGACACCGCGATGCCGGCCTCCTGGGTCACGTTGCGGGCGTTGTGCGCGTCGCCGAGCACCGCGATGCCGACCTCGACGCCGGCCGCCGCGAGCAGTGCCGCGTTCTCGAGCCGCGCACCGATGTCGTCGATCGAGCCGGGCAGGTTCTGCGAGGGGTGCACGATGACCGGCAGCTTCGCGCGCGCGAGCTCGTCGGCGATCTTCCACGCCTGACTGCCCCCGACCGCGACGACGCGAAGGCCGAGCGCCTGCAGCCGGATCAGCGCGCGTAGGTCGCTCACCCGATCGGCGCTCACCACGAGCGGCACGCGCCCATCGAGCACCGGCACCAGCGCCTCGAGATCGAGTCGGTGCGCGGAGAGGTCGCGCGACTGGTTGCGATCGTAGGCGCCGCGCCGCGTGCGGTAGAACGACGCGTCGTCGAGCACCTCGCGCAGCCGCAGCAGCGTCGCCGCGCGCGAGCCCTCGACCGCCTGACCGAGGTGCGCGCGCATGCCGACGCCGCTGGCCGACACGATGCCGGCGTGGTCGCCGGCGACCAGATCGATCCATGCGATCTGCCCCGAGACGAGCCCGCCCTGCGGGGTGGTCGCCGCGCTCGTGATGCCTTCGATCGCGGACACCGGCAGGAGGACGCTGTCGGCGTGGATC
This sequence comes from uncultured Nannocystaceae bacterium, assembly GCA_964519175.1. Taxonomy (GTDB): domain Bacteria; phylum Myxococcota_A; class Polyangia; order Nannocystales; family Nannocystaceae; genus Xiheibacterium. Next base: position 128,841 of record CAZFKC010000005.1, on the reverse strand, counting down.
GCCGAGGCGGCGTCGTAGGCCGCGCGTACGGTGTCGGGCACGTTGCGGCCGTCGTCGCGCGTGCTCGACTCGGCATCGATCTCGACGAGCCCGATCGTGGTGTCGGCGGCGACGAGCCCCGGCGTGACGATCTTGCCGGCCAGGTCGATCGTCTTCGCGCCGGCGGGGATCCGGCCCTTCGCCTCGGAGCCACCGACGCTCGCGATTCGCGTGCCACGCAGCTCGATCACGCTGCCTTCGATCCGTCGACCGTCGCCGGTGCGCAGCGTCGCGCCGACCAGGAACGTGGGCGCGCCGTCGGCATCGAAGGGCAGGCGGGTGGGCGCGCGCATGCGCGGGGCCTTCGCTGCGCGTGCGGCCGGAGCTCCGCGCGCCGGCTGCGGCTCGGGGAGCGCGGTGGCGACGAAGAGCGCGAGCAATCCTGCGAGCCGGGCCTTCATCGTGCACCTCCGGTCGTGAAGCCGTCGTCGTAGCCGAGCTCGAAGTCGGTGTGCGGCTGCGTGGCCGGGTCGCGTCGATCGTAGACGAGTCGGCCCTCGATCCACACGCGCTCGGCCTTGCTGTACACGCTGAACGGATCGCCGTCCCAGACGACGATGTCGGCCTGCTTGCCGGGCTCGAGCGTGCCGACGCGATCGAGCACGCCGAGTGCCCACGCCGGGTTCGCGGTGATCCAGCGCAGCGCCTCGTCGTCGGGCACGTCGATGCCGACGCGGCGGCCGGCCCACATCGCCTTGCTCGCCTCCTGGTTGAGGTGCTGGATGCCGATGCCGCTGTCGGAGTGGATGATCGCGCGCGCGCCTGCACCCGAGAGCATCGCGGCGTTCTCGCGGATGCCGTCGAAGGCCTCGGCCTTGAAGCCCCACCAGTCGGCCCACACGCTCGCCGAGGTGCCGGCCTTCGCGAGCGCATCGGCGATCTTGTAGGCCTCCACGGCGTGGTGGAAGCTGCGGATCGAGAAGCCGAACTCGCGCGCGAGCTCCAACATCCCCAGCATCTCGTCCGCGCGATAGCAGTGGTTGTGCACGAGCACGTCGCCGCGGATCACCGCCGCGAGCGTCTCGAGCCCGAGGTCTCGCGCCGGCGGATCGGGCGGATCCTCCGGCTTGCCCTCCTTGTCGACTCCGCCGCGCTTGCGGAAGCGTGCGAGCTTCTCCTCGTGGCGATCCCAGCTGCGCTGGTACTCGACCGCCTTCTGGAACGCGGTGCGGTAGCCGGCGACGTTGCCCATGCGCGTCGACGGTCCGCCCTTTTCGCCGTACACGCGCTTCGGGTTCTCGCCGCAGGCGATCTTGAGGCCCTCGGGCGCGCCGGCCATGCGCGCCTCTTCGACCCCGCGCGCGCCGGGGTAGGTCTTCACGGTGACGGAGCGCCCGCCGATGAGGTTCGCGGAGCCGGGCAGGATCTGCATCGTCGTGACGCCGGCCGCCCGCGCACGATCGATCTGCGGATCCTGCGGCCAGTAGGCGTCCTTGCTGCGCACCTGCGGCGTCGTGGGCGCGACGGCTTCGTTGCCGTCGTTGTGGCCGGAGAAGCCCGGCGCCGCGTAGACGCCGAGGTGCGAGTGGGTATCGATGAGCCCGGGCGTGACGGTCTTGCCCGCGACGTCGACGACGATCGCGTCCTTCGGCGCACGCACGTCGACGCCGACCGCGGCGATGCGAGCGCCCTTCACCAGCACGTCGGCGCGCTCGTAGACCACGCCGGTCGCGGTCATCACTCGCGCACCACGCAGCACCCACGTGCGCTCCTCGACGTCCGCGGTGGCCGTGTCCTTCGTGCCCTTCGACGCCGGCGCAGGCGGCTGGCTCGAAGGCGACGCGTTCGGCCGCGTGCACGAGGCGGCGAGGAGCGCGATGCCCATCGCGGCGATGACCCGAGCTTGCAGTCGCATCCGCGAGAAGCTTCGGTCACCACGGCCGCAGCCCGCAAGGGGAGACGAGCTGCGCGAAGCTGATATGCTGCGCTCGCCCGTGCACCCCGCACACGCCTCGCTGGCCGCGCGTTGCCTGTACGCGCTCAAGCCCCGCAGCTCGCCGAAGCTGTTGGTCGCGGCGCTGCTCGGGCAGGCGATCGGTGTGGTGGCGGCTGGACGCTTGGACCCGCGCGCCGCCGCGATCGGTTTCGTCTTCACGCTGCTCCACCTCGCGTTCGTCGTGTTGCTCGACGACTGGAGCGACCGCGACGTCGATTCGCTCGAGCGCCGCGTCGATCCCGAGCGCTCGGCCCCGAAGACGATCCCCGACCGCATCCTCGAGGCGCGCTCGGTGTGGCAGCTCGCCGTCGGCATGGGTGCGTTCGCGCTGTCGGCGGGGGTGCTGGCCGAGCTGCTCGTGCAGCGACCGGGGGCCTCGCTCGGCGCGGCGATGTGCATGCTGCTCGTCGCCATGCATGCGTTGCCGCCCTTGCGGCTGGGCCACCGCGGCGGCGGCGAGCTCGTCGAGATGCTCGGGGTCGGCTTCGCGCTGCCGTGGTGGAACGCCTACGTCCAGTCCGGCATGTCCGCGCCGCCCCACCTCGCGTTCCTGCCGGGGTTCGCACTGTTCGCGTTCGCGGGCGCGCTGGTCGGTGGCCTCGGCGACGAGTACACCGACCGGCTCGGCGGCAAGGTCACGTTCACGACGCTGTTCGGCCAGCAGCGCGTGCGCATGGCGGCGGAGGGCCTGCTCATCGGCGGCATGTTGGTGTGGGCGGCGATGGCCAAGCTCGCGCCGCACGTCGCGACGTGGTGGACCACCGCGCCCGCCGTGTTGCTGATGAGCTGGCTGCACCGCGACGTGGCGAAGGCCGGCCGCGCGCACGACGTCGAGGCCCCGCTCGGCGTCGCTCGCTACCGGGCCGCGATGCACCGCTGCGTCTGGTGGGGCGCGACGACGCTCGCCCTCACGCTCCTGGCCCACCTCTGGATCGATCGCACGACATGACCCACGACTTCGACTTGTTGACGATCGGCGCGGGCTCGGGCGGCGTCGCTGCGAGCCGCCGCGCGAGTGCCTACGGCGCGAAGGTGGCGATCTGCGAGATGCGCGACGTCGGGGGCACCTGCGTGCTGCGGGGCTGCGTGCCGAAGAAGCTGCTGGTCTACGCCTCCGCGGTGCGCGACGAGCTCGCGTGTGCGCGTGGGTTCGGCTGGCACGCCCCCGACGTGCGGCTCGACTGGGCCGAGCTCATCGTGGCCAAGCGGGCCGAGCTGCGCCGGCTCGAGGCCGTGTACGAGCGCCTGCTCGCCGACGCGAAGGTCACCACGCTGCGCGGGCGTGCGAAGCTCGTCGATCCGCACACGGTCGAGATCGACGGCGAGCGCCACACCGCCGCGCGCATCCTGGTCGCGACCGGCGGACGGCCGGTGCGCCCGCCGATCCCCGGTGCCGAGCTGGGCATCACCTCCGAGGAGGCGCTCGACGACACGGTCGTGCCCGGCCACGTCACGATCGTCGGGGGTGGCTACATCGCGGTCGAGTTCGCCGGCATCTACCACGGCGCCGGGGCCGAGGTCGCGGTCGTGGTGCGCGGCGACGGGATCCTGCGCGGGTTCGACGACGACGTGCGCAAGCACCTCGACGACGAGCTGTGCCGCCGCGGCATCGACATCCGCCGCAAGTCCCTGCCCACGCTGCTCGAGCGCATCGGCGACAAGCTGTGCATGCGCATGGCCGACGGCACGATGCACTCGACCGATGTCGTGCTGTTCGCGACCGGTCGGGTGCCCAACACCGAGGACCTCGGGCTCGAGGCCTGCGGCGTCGCGCTCGATGCCGAGCGGGCGATCGAGGTCGACGAGTGGTCGCGCACGAACGTGCCGTCGATCTGGGCGGTCGGCGACGTGACGGCGCGTCCGCAGCTCACCCCGATGGCGATCGCGGATGGTCGGGCCTTCGCCGACACCGAGTTCGGCGGCAAGCCCCGCACGTGCGCGCACGATCACGTCGCGACCGCGGTGTTCAGTCAGCCGCCGTGCGGCACGGTCGGGCTCACCGAGGCCGAGGCGCGCGCGCGCGGCGAGGTGACGATCTACCGCGCCCGCTTCCGTCCGATGAAGTACGCCTTCGCCGGCCGCGAGACCGTGACGATGATGAAGCTCGTGGTCGATCGCGCGAGCGACCGCGTGCTCGGCGTGCACATCGTGGGCCCCGATGCGCCCGAGATCGTGCAGGGCTTCGCGGTCGCGGTGACGTGCGGCGCGACCAAGGCCCAGCTCGACGCCACGCTGGCGATCCATCCGACCGCGGCGGAAGAGCTGGTCACGATGGCCACCCCGGTGGCGTGAGCCACGTCCCGCGAGATCTCGGCAGGTCACGGTTGCGCGGCGGCGAGGTCACGTTGTCACACTCCCGTCACCGAGCGGGCGGGTTGCGTGTCACGTGGCAGTGACAGGGTCGCGCCGTGGTCGTGTCCACCCTGGCGTTGTTCGTCGCGCTCGCACAGCCCCCCGAGGACCTCGGTCCGGACGCCGAGTCGCCGACCGGTCGCGATGTCGAAGGGCCCACCGAGGTGCCGGCGCCCGACGTCGAGCCCGAGGCCCCGGCCAGCATCGAGCCCGCACCTTCGACGACGACGGTCACGACGAAGCCCGCCCCCGCGCCGGTCCCGGCCGCAGAGCCGCAGGCCCCCGCCGCTGCCGCGCCGTACCGGCCGTGGAAGGATCCGGTGCAGCTCGAGACCAGCCAGTTCGTGCCGGGCAAGGGCTTCTTCGTGGGCACGAAGGACGAGCGCTTCACGCTGCGGGTGCACGGTCGCATCCAGGTGCGCTACGACATCGATCATCCCGGCAACGGCGGCAACACGCACCAGACGCTGCAGATCCGCCGCGCCCGCGTCGTGCTCGGCGGCAACGTCTTCAGCAAGTACGTGCACTACTACCTGCAGCTCGGCTTCTCGCCGCGCGATCAGATCGCCGGCGTGCCGAACGAAGCCGGCTCGATGCGCCGCACACCGCTCCGCGACGCCCGCCTCGAGTTCGATCGCCTGCGCGACCTGACGATCTGGGCCGGCCAGATGAAGGTGCCGTTCTCGCGGCAACGCGTCGTCTCGTCGAGCAGCCTCAACATGGTCGACCGCGCGATCGCCAACGACGAGTTCCAGCTCGATCGCGACATCGGCGTGCAGGTGCTCAGCAAGGACGTCGCCGGGCTCGGCTGGCTCGGCTACAACGCGGGCGTCTTCCTCGGCGAGGGCCGCAACGTCTACGAGCAGAGCGACTTCGGGATGCTCTACGTCGCGCGCCTCGAGGCCACGCCGCTCGGCAAGTTCGAGGACTACTCGGAGAGCGACCTCGAGCGCAACGAGAAGCCCAAGCTCGCGATCGGGGCCGCGTACGCGTTCCAGAACAAGTCGCACTACACGAACGGCACGTGGGGCGATCCGCCGGCGGATCGCGGCACCTCGGACGTGCACAACGCCACCGCCGATGCCGTGCTGAAGTACCGCGGGCTCTCCGTGCAGACCGCGTTCCACTGGCGGCAGAGCACGCATCGTCGAAGCGGCGGCGCGGTCGACGAGGAGACGATGATGCCGATCGCCACCGCGCTGCCCCGCGACGGCGTCGGCTGGTTCGGGCAGGTGGGCTGGGTGGTGCCGAAGATCCCGCTCGAGATCGTCGGCCGCTACGGCCTCGTGCGCAACATCCTCGGCAGCGACGACAGCGCGCTCGTGTGGCGCGACGAGGCCGGCGGCGGGCTCAACTACTACTTCGTGGGCCACTGGCTCAAGCTGCAGCTCGACTACTTCCGCTTGTGGGGCAAGGACCAGGGCCCCACCTACGCGAGCGCTGCACGACACGGCAACGATCGCATCCGCCTGCAGGTGCAGGTCTCGTTCTGAAGCCTCGGCGATCAGTCCGGGCAGAGGCCCTGGCCGGGGTGCTGCGTGCAGCCCGGTGACTCGCCCGAGCTGCACTCCTCGACGAGCGCTTGGCTGCTCACGAAATCGAGGTCGTCCCGGCACGCGCACATCGGACGGCATGCGGCGTCGCCGATCGAGCTGAGCGGAACGCAGGTGAAGCCCGTCGCGCACTCGGTGGCCCCGTCCTGCATGCACTCGTCGTCGCTCTCGCAGAACTGGCTGCACATCGAGCGGGCCGCGAAGTACTCGTGCGCGATGCGGCAGGTCGCCGTCGGGACGTCGCAGGTGAAGCGCCCGGTGGCCGGGTCCGCCGCGTTGCACTCCGCGTCGTTGCTGCACGCGTCGTCGGGCGGCTCGGAGATGTCCACATAGGCGCAGAGCATGCCGGCGCAGTCGAGCGCAGGGAACGTGACGAGCTTCGACTCCGGCACGTACGACTCCGGTCGACCGTGATCACAGGGCGCCCCGAGGCCGCCCTCGGCGGGCGTGGTGTCGCCGGTGACGGTCGCGTCGTCGGCGGCCGAGCTGGACTCGCCTTCGAGGTGCTGCTCGCCGAGCTTCACGGGATCGCAGGCGACGGCGGTGACGAGCGCGAGCAGGAAACAGCGTGCGTGAGCGTGGTTCATGATCGAGCTTTCCCGGACGGGCTGCGCTTCATTGCAGCCCGCACGCCGCACGCACGCGCGCGTGGTGGGTCGACAGCGACGGGTCGCGGAGGATCTGCAGCGCCTCGCCGCGACCAGGCGCCGTGCGGCCCGAGCCACAGAGCGCGATCGCCCGCAATGCGCGGGCCTCGGGGCGCAATGCACCGTCGGGGAAGCGCGTCGCATGATCGTCGAGTCGGCGCAGTGCGACGGCATGCTCGCCGCGATCGATCGCCGCGGACGCGCTCGCGATGAGCGCGAGCTCGGCCCGCAGCGGATCGATCGTCGGCTTCGCCGGGGCGGGCCGAGGCATCGGTGCCGGCACCTCGACCTGCGGTGCCGAGCTCCGATCGTCCGAGACCGTGGGCGGCACGGCCGGCGGGAGTGCGATCGCCGGCTCTCGCGGTGCTGCGATCGGCAGCGACTGCTCGTGCGCTGCGGGGACGTCGACGCTCTGCGAGCGTGGGCCGATCGCCGCTCGCTCGGCGAGTCGTCCGGCGAGCCCGAGCACGAGCACGACGCCGGCGGCCACGGCCACGGCGATCGCCACCGCGATCGCGACGCGTCGCCCGACGGGAGCCTCGTTCGCGGGCGCAGGCGCCTCGTCGCGCTGCAGTCGCGTCCAGATCCGCACGCGGTCGTCGGGGACCGGCGCGATGGCGCGGCGATATCCGGCGACCAGCTCGCGCATGCGCTCCGCCTCGGTCATCGTGCACCTCCATTGCGATCGAGCGCGGCCACGAACGCCGCGAACGCCAGTCGAGCCGTGCGCAGCCGCGTGTGCAGCGTGCGGTGGTTGACGCCGACGATCGCCTCGACCTCGCGCGCCGTCATGCGCTCGATCTCCATCAGCACGAACACCTCGCGCTTGTCGGCATCGAGGCCCTCGAGGAAGCGGTGCATGGCCGCGGCCGCATCGGCGCGCAGCAGCGCCTCGTCGGGCTGGCGCGCAGGCTCGGGCTCCGGCAACGCCGCGAGCTTGCGCGCGTGTCGGGCGTAGGCCCGTCGGTGGTGCAGCACCAGGTTGCGGGTGATGCCCGCGAGCCACGCGCGCATCGATCGCTCGGGCGCGAACCCGTCGAGCCGCCGCCGCACGACGAGGAACACCTCGTGCACGACGTCGTCGACCGAGCCGGGCTCGACGCCCAGCGCTCGCGCGAGCCGCCAGACCAGCTCGAAGTGCGTGCGATAGACGTCCGCGAACGCGAGCGGGCCCGGCGACTCGTCGGGTCGGCTCGTCGGGATCTCGTCGTCGGCGTCGGGCGCCGGGCTGCGCGGCAAGGGGAGCACCTCGTCTCCTGCTTTCCCGGCTCGCGCCCGAAATCGCGGGGTCGGCTCAGCCAAATCGCACTCCGATCGCGGCGAGCAGCCGGACGCCGAGGGGGCCGCTGCGCCCGACCTGGGCGTCACCGATGAGAAAAGGCCGCGGGAAGAACGGCACGACCGCGTCGACGTCGAGCCCGAGCAGCCCGCGCGTCGCGAAGATCCAGCGCGCGCGCGCGCCGAGCGACGCGGCGCCCCACAGGGTGCCCGTCTCCGCGAGCGCCTCGCCCACACGGCCGCGCGAGCGCAGCCAGCCGAGCTCGGCCTTCACGCACCCGCCCAGCTCGAAGCTGCGGACGCGTCCGAGCGCGCACATGCCCAGGCCACCGGCCACGAGCAGATGGTCGGCGCGCACGCCCGCGTTCGCGACGTTGCGCAGGATCCCGTGCAGCGCGAACGCGTGCACGCCGAGCCAGCGATGGCGCAGGCCGAGCGACGCTGCGATGGTGCCGCCCAGCCCCGGCATCCCGCCCGCGTCGAAGCCACCGGCGATCGCGAGCTCGCCCTGCGTGCGCGCACGCGGGCGTGGGGGCGCGTCGGCGACGGCGGGGCTCGGTGCTCCCGCGGCCTCGGCGGGCGCGGAGACGGCGAGCACCGGCTCGGGCGGCGCGACCGTCTCCTCGGGCGCCGGCGGTGGGCTCGGGATCGCGGTCGGGAGCGCGGCGGCGGTCGTCGCCGCGACCGCGAGCACCACGACCGCGGCGTCGGTCAGCGCCTCGCACGAGCCGCCTTCGATCACGCGCTCGCCGAGCGGGCCGCCGTTCGCATCGTGCAGCCGGAGCTCGAGCCGCCACGGCGCACCGGGACCCTCGGTGCGGGTGACCTGGGCGGCGGCTCCGATCGTGATGCCGTCGCGATCGGCCAACGCGGCCCGCACGTCGGCGTCGACCTCCGCGGCCTGTGGACACTCGGGCGGCGCCTGCCACTCGAGCGCGAGCTCGACACGCGCGGGCTCCGATGCGACCGACAACACGAGCCCGATCCACAGCATCGGCGACAGCGAGACTACCCCCACGCCCTCGCGGTCGCACGCGTGGAACGCCCGACTGTTCCCGGGCGTATCATCGCCGCGTGCGTGCTTCCCCGACACCGAGGCTCCGGTCGCTCGTCTTCGCATTGCTCGTCGCGGCCGCGTGCGCGCGGCTCTCGACCGAAGATCCGCAGGCGCCGCCACCCGAGCAGTCCGTCGATGCCGCCACGCCGGCGCAGGACAGCAAGGCGACGCAGGCGCTGCCCAAGCTCTCGGAGCCGGCGCAGGCCTACCTCGCGGACTGCCACCATCGCTTCAAGCAGAAGTCCGAGGAGACCGAGGAGGTCGCGGACGAGTGCCTGTTCCGCGAGTTCGATCAGAACTGCTCGCCGGATCCGTCGGGGTGTTGGGACAAGGGCCAGGCGTGCCGCGACGCGTGCGGCAAGCCCTGCGAGAGCTGCGACGACACGTGTGCCGGTGGCTGCGACGGGTGCATGGGCAAGTGCGCCGCCGACGACGACGCGTGTCGCCACGCGTGCGCACAGGCGCGGGTCGGCTGTCGCGATGCCTGCCTCGCCGCACGCGACAAGTGCTCGAACGACGACTGCTCGAAGGCCGAGGAGGAGTGCAACACCGCCCACCTCGCGCTGCGCGAGCAGAAGTGTCCGCGCTGCGAGCAGATCAACGCGTGCATGAACGAGGCGCTCGAGAAGGGCGGCGATCGCGAGCCGCAGGCGATCTGCCGCCCGAAGTTCAAACGCGAGCCCGCGGAGTGCTTCGAGTGGTGCTTCGAGTGGTGAAGAGCGCCGCGTTGCTGCTCGCGGCGTGCCGTCCTCCCGGCTCCGAGGAGCCGGCCGATGCCGCGGTGGAGATGGTCGCGGTCGCGTCCGGCACGTTCACGATGGGGCGCGCGGAGAGCCTGCACCGCGACGAGACGCCCGCACACGCGGTCACGATCTCGGCCTTCGCCATCGACGCCACGCTGGTGACCGTCGCCGACTTCCGCCGCTTCGTCGAGGCGACGGGCTACACCACGAGCGCCGAGCGGCTGGGCTTCGGCATGACCTCGGTCGAGGGCATGGCGGACTGGAAGTGGGAGAAGGCCGAGGGCGCGAGCTGGCGCGCACCGTGGGGTCCCGCGCGCGCCGAGCAGATCGTGCAGCGCGACGACGAGCCGGTGGTGATGGTGAGCTGGAACGACGCGCACGCGTACTGCGAGCACATGGGCAAGCGCCTGCCCACCGAGGCGGAGTGGGAGTACGCGATGCGAGCGGGCGCGAGCACGCGATTCCCGTGGGGCGACACGCCGCGGCGCGAGGACGGCCGGCTCGGGCTCAACTTCTGGCAGGGCAAGGGCCACGAGCACGACGATCGCGAAGACGGATTCCTCTACCTCGCGCCGGTGCGTGCGTTCCCCCCGAACGCGTGGGGCATCTACGATCCGGTGGGCAACGCCTGGCAGTGGGTCGACGACTGGTACGACGCGGAGACGTATGCGAGGGACGCTGCGGGCGTCACCGATCCGCGCGGGCCCGCGAGTGGCTGGGCCAAGGTGGCGCGCGGCGGATCGTGGTGGTGCTCGCGTCACGCGTGCGCGGCGTACGGCCTGTTCGCGCGCGGCAAGTCGCAGCCCGACGCACCGTATGCGAACAACGGCTTCCGTTGCGCGAGCTAGCGCGGCTCGGGCACCGGCTCGTTCGCGACGTTCGTGCACACCGGATCGGGCGCGCCGGCGCGGTAGGCCACGCACTTGCCCTGCTCGCAGCGGGGCGGCTCGGTGCCCTTCGACGTGCAGCCGTCCTGGCAGGCCTCGCCGCCGGGATACGCCGCCGTGTGCCACGCGCGTGCGACCGCGCCGTGCAGGCACGACGCCACGCACTCGCGATCTTCTCTGCACGCGAAGCGTGCCGGCGCCGCGGCGGGCACCTCCGCCGACGGCTCGACCTTCGCGGGCGCAGTCGGCTCGGCCTTCGCCGCCGATGGCGGCGGCGTCGTGGAGGTGCACGCGGCCGCGAGCACGAAGATCGACACGACGCACGTGCGCATGACGTCGAGCGTAGGCCATGCGCGGTGGGGATGTCACCGTCGCCGTCGCATGCGGACGGTCGTGGATCGCGTTGGCCCCAGTCGATCGGCGCACACGTGGACGATTTGCTCGCGGACGAAGCGGCCGACCGGATCCTCGTCGCGGGCGAGTGGCCACAGCAGCTCCATCGGTGTGCCGGCCATCGCGAACGGCAGCTCCGCGGTGCGGAGGTGGGGCAGGGCGCGGCGGAGCTGGTCGGCCACCACCCCCGGCACGGTCGCGACCAGCGCGGAGCCGTCGACGATGCTGCCGAGGTTCGCGAAGCTGGCCACCGAGCAGCGCACCTTCCGGGTGCGCCGCACGATGTCCTCCACGACGCCGCGTAGATCGCCGGCGTACGAGACGATGACGTGGTCGGCCTCGAAGTAGGCCCGTTCGCCGAAGCGTGCCCCGACGTGCAGGTGGCGCGGATCGAACAGCGCGACGAATCCTCCGGTGAAGAGCTGGCGGCGCAGGATGCCGGCCGGCAGCTCGTCGGCGACGGTCACCGCCGCATCGATGGTGCCGCCGAGCAGCGCCTCCGCGACGTTGCGGAACTGCACCGCGGTCGCGACGATGCGCAGCCGCGGTGCGACCTCGTCGAGCCGGCGCAGCAGTGCGGGCAGTACCGTGGCCTCGTTCGAGTCGGAGAGCCCGAGCCGGACGACGGCGTCGCTCGTCCTCGGATCGAAGGCCTCGCTCGCGATCGTGGCCTCGACCAACGCATGCAGGTGAGGGCGCACGCTCGCGAGCAATCGTCGTCCGCGATCGGTGAGCACGACGCCGCGACCCTGCCGCACGAACGGCGCGCTGCCGATCGCCTCGGCGAGCCGGCGGAGGCTCGCGCTCACGGCCGGCTGCGTCAGGTACAGGCGCTGCGCCCCGAGCGTGACGCTGCCGCAGTCCGCCACCACGCAGAACACCCGCAGCAGGTTCAGGTCCAGGTCGCGTCGATAATTCTCGTGCATGAGTCGCATCCATACTATTCATTGGATTGATGCGAGTCACGGGCGCAGAGTGGACGGCATGAACACGCGCTCCACCGTCCGACTCGGCGCCACCGGCCCCGAGCTCCCCGCGATCGCACTCGGCTGCATGGGCTTCGGCGGCATGTACGGGCCTGGCTCCGACGACGAAGCCATCGCCACCGTGCACGCGGCCATCGAGCGTGGCGTGACCCTGCTCGACACCGGCGACTTCTACGGCATGGGCAAGAGCGAGGCGCTCGTCGGTCGCGCGATCGCGGGCCGCCGCGACCGCGTGCTGCTCTCCGTGAAGTTCGGAGCCCTGCGCGGCCCCGACGGCGCCTGGCTCGGCGTCGACACCCGCCCCGCGGCCGTGTCGACGTTCGTCGCGTACAGCCTGCAGCGGCTCGGCGTCGACCACATCGACGTGTACCGCCCCGCGCGGCTCGACCCCGCCGTGCCGATCGAGGAGACGATCGGCGCGATCTCGCGGCTCGTCGAGAAGGGCTGGGTGCGGCACATCGGGCTGTCCGAGGTCGGCATCGACACGATCCGTCGCGCCCACGCCGTGCACCCCATCGCGGATCTGCAGATCGAGTACTCCATCGTCTCGCGCGCACCCGAGGCGAAGATCTTCCCGGCGCTCGCCGAGCTCGGCATCGGTGCGACGCTCTACGGCGTGCTCTCGCGCGGGTTGCTCGGCGGCAGCAAGCCGGCCGGTCCGGGTGACTTCCGCCAGTACCTGCCGCGGTTCTCGGCGGAGAACCGGGCGACCAACGACGCGCTCGTGCAGCGCTTCGCCGCCTTCGCGGCCGAGCGCGACATGACCCCGGGCCAGCTCGCGATTGCCTGGGTGCGCGCGAAGCAGCCCGCCTTCGTCGCGCTCGTCGGGGCGCGCACGCCGAAGCAGATCGGTGACGCGCTGGACGCCGAGCGCCACCCGCTGTCGGCGGCGGACCTGCAGCAGCTCGAGACGCTCGTGCCCGCGGACGCGATCGCGGGCACCCGCTATGCCGAGCAGCAGATGGCGCACCTCGACAGCGAGCGCTGACGTTACTTGTCGCGCTCGCCCATGAACTTCAGCGTGAAGTCGCGCAGGCGCAGCACGCTGGGCACGCCTTCGCCGCTCGCGAACGACAGCTCGCTCGCGAACTTCACGTTGCCGGCCGCCTGCCACGCGATGAAGGCACGGCCGGCCACGGTGCCGAGCAGCGCGTTGCGCTTCGTCTCGAACTCGCCGCGCACCTTGGCGAGCAAGAGCTCGCTCTCGGCTTCGAGGCGGGCCGCGACGCCGTCGGCCTCGGCGCGCACGCGCTGGTCGTACTGCAGCGTCTCGGCCTGCACGTTCTTGATGCCCAGCAGGTAACGATCGTCGAGCGTGGCCTTGTCCTCTTCGTCGCGCTCGAGCTCCGTCGCCGCGCGTACGACGAGCTTCTCGCGCGCCGCCGGCTCGAGCGCGGCGAGGTGGGTGCGCGCCGCGCCCGGCGTGGTGTCGTCGCCGACGTCGATGAAGCCGACCTGGTACGCGCGCTCGAGGTTCGCCCGGCGCTCGATCCACTTCTGCTCGCTGGAGGCCGCGCGGGCCTGGGTGCCCTGCTGGAAGTTGTCGAGCTTCTGCTGCTCGATCGCCACCGTCTGGGTCGCGGCGTCGAGCAGCTTCTTCTGCTCGTTCAGCTGGATCTGCTGCAGCTGCTGCTCGTACTCCGGCCGGAACTGCACGGCGCGGATCAGCACGGCGGACGCTTCGCAGTGCAGATCGGCCAGCTCTTCGTTGAGGATCTGCAGCGTGTGCGCCGAGACCTCGAGCCGGCGGTCGGTGGAGTAGAAGTCCGCCGAGGTCAGCTCGGCCAGGCGCTCGCGGAGCACGCTGACCGCGGTCTCGTGGGCGAGCCGCTGGAAGCGGTACTGCCCGTTCGCATCCATCTGATGGTTGCCGGCCTGCACCACGTGCCAGGCCTCGCCGAGCTTGATGTGGTACGGCACCGAGATGTCGAGCACGACGACGTTGTTGTCCTTGGTGCGGATCTGCAGCGGTGTCTGCGGACCGGCCTCGTCGCTCGTGTAGTCCAGGTACTCGTAGTGCTTGGGCAGCGTGATGATGCGGTGCATGCCGGGCACCCGCCATGCCCAGCCCGGCTCGATGTCCGACTCGGAGACGCCCGAGAAGTTGCTCTGCCGCACGGCGACCTGGTCGGGCGGCACGGTGACCGTGCACATCGCCGGCACGATCCACATCGCGAGCGTGATCAAGGCGGCGAGCCGCGCGAAGCGACCGATGGCGGCGATCACTGGGCACCCCCGATCTGCTCGAGCTCGATGCGCGACGGACGACCGTCGTACGCATACGGTTGGATGCCGATCGTGACGCCGGCGAGCTTGCTGCCGAGCCGCTCCATCACGCGCTCGATGGGTTGGTTCTGGAACGCGTCGATGCCGGCGCGCTGGGCCGCGAACTCGGCCTCGAGCTGACCCTTCAGCTCCTCGGACTTGCGCAGCGCCGCCGCCACGGTGGCCTGGCCCTTGGCGAGTGTGTCGATGCGGTAGCTGTCGGCGATGCGCACCGTCTCGGCCTGCTCGGCGATCACCGTCGCCAGCGTGGTCTCGAGCTCGGCGCGCTTCTCCTGCATGAGCTTGTTCTGATCGCGGTCGACCTCGGCCAGCCGACGGCTGCGGTCGGTGCCGGCGCGCGCCAGCTCGGAGCGGATCACCGCGAGCTGGTTCTCGGCGCCGTTCCTCGCCTCGATCATGTTCTCGTACTCCTCCGAGAACCGCGGGCGCGGGGTCACGATCTGCGTGACCACGAGGCCGTGCGGGTCGAGCACTTCGTTGAGCCGCGCACGCGCGCGCTCGGTCGCGGCGCCGAAGTTGGCGGGGTTCGACACGCTGATCGTCGACTCGCGGCCGAACTCGTCGCGCAGGATCGAGCGGGCGTACGGCCGCATCCACCGGCGGAACGCCGCGTCGGTGCCGGCGTCGCGCAGCGTGTCCTCGGCGCGGTCGCCCGCCACCTGGAAGATGATGGTCGTGTCGTTGAAGAGGAAGTTCGAGCCGTCGCTCGCGCGCACGGTGAGCTCGAGGACGTGGAGATCGTCGACGTTCTTCTCGCCCTTCATCACGAAGGTCTGGGGGCTGGCGTCGAGCACGTAGATCGAGCTCAGCCCGAACGGCGCGCGCACCACGAGCCCCGGCTGCACGATGGTGTCGCGCGCACCGGTGAGGTTGTTGACGCGCACCGCGACCTGGCCGGGCTCGATCACGACGAACGTCGAGGCCAGGGTCACGACCAGCACGACGAGCGCGATGCCGATCCAGATGAACGGACCGGCTCCGCTGCCGCTGCCGCGCAACCCCGAGAGTCGCGCCCACCACCCCTGCACGCGCAGAGGCACCGCACCATTGCTCTTCGCCATGACGGCGATGCTACCAGGCGCCGAGCATCACGGCGCGAGCGACTCGGGGGTGCCGAAGCGCGCCTGCGCCTCGGACTCGGCCTCGGCGAGGCGCTCGCGATCGTCGATGCGTCGCAGATACGTGATCCAGGTCTTCCACACCCGGGGCTCGTCGGGGGTCGCCGCGAGCATCTCGGGCAGGATGCGCTCGGCGAGTGCCGGGCTCGTGCCGACCAGCTCGTACAGCTTGCCGCGCGTCGCGACGAAGTCGGGGGCGAGCGCGTACGCGCGCAGATAGGCCGCGATCACCGACTCGCTCGGCGGCGCGCCACCGGAGAGCTCGAGCTCGATCTCGGCGTGCAGGTACCGATCGAGCGCGTCGCCGAAGCGCAGCACCTCCGCGTGCAGCTGCTCGCGCACGGGCGCTTCGGCGGACAGCCGCTCGAGTGGGAGCGGGGTGCGTCCGTCGAGCGCGAGGAGCAGGTTCTCCGCCCCGTGGTGGGCCATGCCCTCGTACGCGACGCGCGGTGCGTCGAGCATCACGTGGGGCGAGAGGTCGGAGTTGATCGGGGCCTCGGCGGCGAACCGCTCGAGCGCAGCACGGTCGAGCACGTGGCCGGCCAACAGGTCGCGCGGGTCGTTCATCAAGAGCTCGACGTAGACGGGCGCGCGCAGCGTGCCGACCAGCCGTGCCACGTCGATCCCGACCGGCGCGTCGGCCTGGAGGGCCACGAGCGCGAGCGCGGGCGTGTGCGCGTTGTAGTGGCCGAGCCAGGCCTCGCTGCGGGGGAACACGTCGAGGAAGGTCGCCACGATCGTGCGCAGCGTGACCTCGTCGAGCTGGTAGACCGGCAGCCACTGCACGAAGACGCCGCCCTGGGCGAGCCGGTCGGCGATCGCGGCGAAGTGCTCGCGCGCGTACAGCGAGCCCGCGCCGTCGAGCCCGGGGTGGAACAGGTCGGCCACCACGACGTCGTACGGCTCGCGGCCGGCGGCGACGAAGCGACGCGCGTCGGCGGCGTGGAACGTGATGCGCGGATCCTCGCGGATCTTGCCGTTGATGGCGTCGAACTCGTCGAGCTCGCTGATCACCGCCGGCACGATCTCGACCGCGTCGACCGCGACGAGCGAGTCGAAGCTGCGCACCGCGGAGAGCGTCGCGCCCGTGCCGATGCCGAGGAACAGCGCGCGGGTCGGGGCGCCGTGCAGCAGCAGCGGCAGGTGACCCATGCGGCGCTCGCCGAACGCGGCGCGTCCGCCCATGCGAAAGTGCTTGCCGATCTGCAGCCGCCGCTCGGCGACGCTGCCCTTGCGCTGCTCGTCCGCCTTGCGCTCGCTGACGATCACGAGGCCCATCGCGCTCTGGTGCTCCGCGATCGTGGTCCAGCCCGGGTCCGGCTCGACGATGACGAGCGAGCGCGGTGCGAGCGAGGTCGCGGCGATCACCGCCACGATCGCCGCGATCTGGTGCTTGGGCGCGAAGCGACGGAACCAGGTGAACGCACCGAAGACGACGAGGTAGCCCCAGGCGACCAGGTAGAAGCCGTCGCGATAGCCGAACGTCGCGGGGCCCCACACGCCGAACACGAACGGCGCGACGGCCCCGCCGAGCGTGTTGATCGCGTACGCGCGGCCGATGCCGCCGGGTGCGACGAGCCCCATCGCGTGGCTGAAGAGCGCGCCCATCAGCAGCGTCGCGGGCCCGAACACGACGAGGGCCACGACCGCCTCGGCGACGAGGTGCTGCCCGAAGCCCGCGCCCTCGGGTGCGATCGCCTCGACGATGCCGGGTGCGCCGGCGATGGCGAAGGCCGAGAGCGCGACGGCCAACGCGAGCGCGAACAACAGCACCGCGGCCGTCGTCGACGGACGACTGCGCGACAGCCGAGGGCCGTAGGTGCCCCACAGCGCAGCGCCCGTCGCAGTCCCTCCGAGGTACACCGCGAGCACGTCGGCGAACGTGTAGATCGTGTTCTCGAACACCTGCGAGAGCACGAGCACCCCGATCACCTCGAAGCCGACGCCCATCAGCCCCGCGCCGCCGACGAGCACCAGCAGCGGCAATGGCTCGCGCGCGTCGGGATCGGGATCGCGGCTCGCATCGAGCTCGTTGCCCGCGCGCATGCCCGCGGGATCGGGCCCACCCGGATTCGCGCGGCCCCACGTGCGCGCGAGCAGTGCCGCGAGCGTACCGATCGCCGCGAGCAACAGCGCCGCGCCGGCGAGCCCCAACGCCGGGAGCACGACGTGCACGGAGAGCAACACGCCGACCATCGCGCCCAGCGTGTTCGCGGCGTACAGCCGACCGACGCCACGGCCGTCGTCGTCACCGGCGCACGCGCGCCGACGGGCCTCGGTGACCGCGGCCAACGTCGCGCCCATGCAGAGCGTGCCCGGGATCATCAACAGCGCGGCGACGGCGATCGCGAGCACGAGCGGCGTCGTGCCCTGGTTGTCGCCGGCCCACGGGCCCAGCCAGGCCGGGATCGCGCGGCCGAGCGCGTGCAGCAGCCACGGGCTGACCAGCGCAAACCCTGCGGCGGCGAGCTCGAGGCGGACGAACAGCCCGAGCGGATCGGGGCCGGCCACGGCGCGCCGATGCAAGACGGCGGCCCCGAGCGCCATGCCGCCGAAGAAGCCCGCGAGCGTCGCGAGCACGCCGAGCGTCTCGCTGCCGAGCATCGGCGTGCAGAGCCGCGTCCACACGATCTCGTAGCCGAGCGCCGCGCAGCCGGAGCACACGAGCGCGAGCAACAACGTCGTGTCGCGACTCGTGCCCACGTGCGGCGCAGCATACACCTTGCCGTGTCGCGCGGCGGGCCGGCGCCGCTCGCTCGCGAGCCCGCGCACGCTGCGAGGCTGCACGGCGATGCGACCGCGATGCGAGGGCGATGGTACCATCCGCGGCGGCCACGCTCGTGCAGCGCGGCATGCGAGCACACGTGAAGATCGCGGTCATCGGTGGTGGTCCTGGGGGGCTCTACTTCGCACTGCTCCTGCGCAAGGCGGCGCCCGAGCACGAGGTCGTCGTGGTCGAGCGCAACCGCGCCGACGACACCTTCGGCTGGGGCGTCGTGTTCTCCGACGAGACGCTCGGCAACTTCCTCGCCGCCGATCCCCAGACCCACGATCGCATCACCGACGAGTTCGTGCACTGGACCCGCATCGACACGCACATCGACGGCCAGGTGGTGAGCTCGGGCGGCCACGGGTTCTCCGGCGTCGCGCGGCGGCGCTTGCTGCTGATGCTGCAGGAGCGCTGCGTCGAGCTCGGCGTGCAGCTGCGCTTCGAGCACGAGGTCCCCGGCCCCTCGGCGTTCCCCGATGCCGATCTGATCGTCGCGGCCGACGGCATCAACAGCCGCACGCGCGATGCGATGGCCGATGCGTTCCAGCCCGACGTCGTGCCCGGCCGCGCGAAGTTCATCTGGCTCGGCACCGAGCGGGTGTTCGACGCCTTCAAGTTCTTCATCGCGAAGGTACCGAGCGGGCTCGTGCAGGTGCACGCGTACCCGTTCGATCGCGGCCACAGCACGTTCATCGTCGAGACCGACGAGTCCACCTGGCGCGCCGAGGGCCTGGACGCGATGGCGGTGTCCGACAGCGTCGCCTGGTGCGAGCGGCTGTTCGCGAAGGAGCTCGACGGTGCGCGCCTGCTGGTCAACAAGAGCGACTGGATCAACTTCCGTCGGGTGAAGAACGCCACGTGGCACGCGGGCAACGTCGTGCTCATCGGCGACGCCGCCCACACCGCGCACTTCTCGATCGGCTCGGGCACCAAGCTCGCGATGGAGGATTCCATCGCGCTCGTCGCCGCGCTCCGCGAGCACCGCGACGTGCCCGCGGCGCTCGCCGCCTACCAGGAGTCGCGCTGGCTCGACGTCGCGAAGCTGCAGCGCAGCGCGGAGACCAGCCAGGCCTGGTTCGAGAACATCGCCCGCTACCGCGACGTGGATCCGCTCGAGTTCACCATGAGCATGATGACCCGCAGCAAGCGGGTCACGCACGCGAACCTGCGCCTGCGCGACGCTGGGTTCGCCGACTCCGTCGATCGCTGGTACGCGACGAAGAACGGCGTCGCGACCGACGGTCCGGTGCCGCCGCCGATGTTCGTGCCGCTGCGCCTGCGCGAGCTGCAGCTCGACAACCGCGTGGTGGTGTCGCCGATGTGCCAGTACTCCGCCGAGGAGGGCGTGCCGAACGACTGGCACCTCGCACACCTCGGCGCGCGCGCGGTCGGTGGCGCGGGGCTCGTCATGGCCGAGATGACCGACGTGTCGAGGGACGGTCGCATCTCGCCCGGCTGCACCGGCCTGTGGAACGACGCGCAGGCGGAGGCGTGGGGTCGCATCGTGACGCTCGTGCACGCGAAGAGTCGCGCGAAGATCGGCATCCAGCTCGGCCACGCCGGTCGCAAGGGCTCGACGCGGCTCATGTGGGAGGGCATGGACCAGCCGCTGCCGTCGGGCAACTGGCCGCTCGTGTCGGCCTCGCCCATTCCCTATTTCCCGCACAGCCAGGTGCCGCGCGAGCTGACGCGCGCCGACATGGACGCCACGATCGCCGACTACGTCGCCGCGACCGCGCGCGCGGTGGCGGCCGGCTTCGATCTGCTCGAGCTGCACATGGCGCACGGCTACCTGCTGGCGTCGTTCATCTCGCCGCTCACCAACGTGCGCACCGACGAGTACGGCGGTGCGATCGAGGCGCGCATGCGGTTCCCGCTCGAGGTGCTGGCCGCGGTGCGCCGCGCGTGGCCCGACGAGCGGCCGCTGTCGGTGCGGATCTCCGCCACCGACTGGGCGCCGGGCGGCATCACCGACGACGAGCTGCTGGTGCTCGCGCGCGCGCTGAAGGCCGCCGGCACCGACATCATCGACGTCTCCGCAGGGCAGACCTCGCCGCAGAGCAAGCCGATCTACGGGCGCATGTACCAGGCGCCGTGGAGCGACCTGATCCGCCACGAGGTCGGCATCCCGACGATCACGGTCGGCAACGTGCAGGACTGGGATCAGGTCAACACGTTGCTCGCATCGGGGCGCGCCGATCTCGTCGCGCTCGCGCGGCCACACCTCGCCGACCCGCACTTCACGCTGCACGCCGCGGCGGAGCAGGGCTGGCGCGGGCAGCCGTGGCCGCCGCAGTACCTCTCGGGTCGCCCGCGCTGACCTGGGCGGCGTGGCCCGTCTGCCGCGTCGGCACGCACGACTACGTGCAAGACGACGAGGTCGACCGGTTGCTCGGCGTGGTCGAGCGCATCGCGAGATCGGCTACCACCGCGAAGTGATCGGAGATCCGATCGGACAGCACGCGGTGATCCACGAAGCGGAGCCCGGCGCCCGCGAGGATCCAGTCGAGCCGGCCACCGCCGCGGTACGTGCTCGGCCGCGCCGCGAGTGGATCCTCGGTGTGCAGCGCGAGCGCACCGGCCAGCGCGGCGACCGGGCTCCGTGCGTCGCGCCACTGCGAGTTGCAGTCGCCCAGCACGACCAGCGGCTCGGTGCGGCCGGCGAGCGCAACGGCGAGCTCGCGGGCCTGCGCACGGCGACGCGACGCGCTCGCGAAGTCGAGGTGCACGGAGACCGCGGTGAGCGGCGCGCCGGCGAAGCACGTCGTCGCCCAGCTCCAGCCCTTGTGCCAGCGGCCCTGCGCGGCGAAATCGCGACCGCCGTGCTCGAGCCACGGCGTGCGCCCGAGCAGCGCAGTGCCGTAGCGGAAGCGGCCCTCGGCGCGCACGTGTGCGGTCGCGGCGACGGCGGACAGGCCCGTACGCCCGGCGAGATACGCGATGTGATCGAAGTCGCCCGCCCAACGCGAGCCCAGCTCCGCCTCCTGCAGCGCGACGATGTCCGGCTGCTCGCGGATGATGACGCGCGCGACGACCTCGAGGTTCGCGCGGAACCACGCCGCCGAGCGTGCGCGCGACTGGGCGAGCGCGAGCGCGCGGCCGTGCGCGAGGTTCAAGGTCATCACGCGCAGCACCCGATCGACGCGCGCGCGCGGCGGGCCGCCCTCGCCGACCGCACGGCAGGCGAGCAGCGCGGCGCCGCCCATCAACGCGGCGCGCCGCAGCATCAAGGGATCACGTCGGCGCCGGCGAAGTCCACGGCGCCGTCACGACCGCCGCGCGGATCGCCGTCGAGGTCGAGCTCGAGATCGCCGCTCTGCCAGACGCCGATGTCCTCGAACGGCGTGCCGGTCGCGAGGTGGAAGTCGCCCGCCGCTGGATCGAGGAACCAGTCCGCGTCGAACATGTCGAGCGCGAGGTTGCCACCGGGCAGGTCCGAGTCGATCGCGCTGCCACTCACGTCGGCACCCGCACAGGAGATCGAGGGTGGATCGAGCCCGACGACGATGCTGGCCCGGATCGTACCGCCGCCGCCGTCGGTGCAGCGCAGCGAGGCGAACCCGCTGCCGTCGTTGCCGGCGATCGTCGAGCCCACGATCTCGAACGTCGAGCCCGCGATGTCGATCGCCTGGCGATCGGCGAGCCCGGTGCCGCCGGCCCCGACGACGCTGCCGCGCACGTGCAGCTCCGCGCCGCCGACCGCATCGATGCCACCGCCTTGATTGAGCACGATCTCGCTGCGATCGATCCACACCGTCGAGCCGTCGAGTGCCACCGCCGGCGCACTCGCGCTCGACTGCAGGCGCAGCCGCTGCACGTACACCGTGGCGTCCTCGACGGTGAGGATCGGCGTGCCGCTCGCGGTGAGCTCGGGCAAGCCCGGCTCGGCCGACATCAGCGCGACGATCCGGTTGCTGGCGATCGCGACCGCCTCGCTGTAGGGCTCGCTGGCGGGCAGGACGCGGATGGTGCCGCGCGAGGCCTGCGAGATCTCGGCGACCGCGTCACCGATGGTGCAGTAGGGCGCGGCCATCGTGCCGGTGGCACTGCCGCAGCCGGTCGCGTCGCCGTCGACGTACCACACGCGATCCTCGGGCAGACAGCTGCCGTCCACGAAGTGGCACGCGCTCGCCGGGCACTCCTCGTGCCGCGTGCAGCCGACGCAGGTGTTCGTGCGCGTGTCGCAGATCGGCACCGTGCCGCTGCAGATGCCGAGCTCGTCGGCCGTGCACTGCACGCACGCGTCCTCGAAGCACAGCGGAGCATCGGGGTCGAGCCCGGTGCACGCGGCCTCGGGATCGTCCGTCCCGGAGCAGGGTACGCACAGACTGTCGCGGCAGAACGGCGTCGCGCCGCCGCAGCCCGCGTCGTCGATGCACGCCGGGCCCGTGCTCGTGCTCTCCGACGCGCTCGTGCTGGTGTCGGCGGTCGTCGTCGGCGACGTCGACGTGCTCGTGGTGTCGGCACTGGTCGTGATCGTCGTGCTCGTGTCGGTGCCGGCGACGCAATCGTCACCGCCCGTACCGAGCTCGCCGCACGGCGCGGCGCACTCGTCGGTCGGTGGCTCGGCGACGCAGCCGTCGCTCGCCTCGGGCGCGCACGCGCCGAGCTCGCAGTAGGGCAGGGTGCCGTCGGGATGGCGCTCGGCACACGTCGCGTCGCCGTCCGCGTTCGCGCAGTGCTCGGGATTCGCACGATCCACGCACGCGCCGACGACCGCACCGAGAGCCGCGGCGAGCAGGAATGCGCGCCGCTTCATCGTGCACCTCCGAAGCGCACCGCGAGCACCACCCCGCCGCCCGTGCGCCCGATCCAGGGCGCGAGCCGGGCCCGCGCGCGGCGGCGGTCGACCGCCAGGAGTGCCGCACCGCCGGTGACGGCCGCGGTGCCGAGCACGAGCAGAGCGATGCCGGGCCCGCGGGTGAGCCGAGCGATCTCGCGCTGCGAGTCGTGGGGATCGAGGTGCGGCTCCTCGTGCACCGCCACGAGCGCGGCACCGAGCCCGAGCGAGGCGATGCCGCCGACGACGAGGCCGATACCGGCGCGCGCGGGCGTCGAAAGCGGCGCGCGATCGGCCGCGCGCGCATCCGTTGCAGCGGTGGTCACCCACGCGCCGAAGAGCAGTGTGACTCCGACTCTCGCCTCGCTCCGCACGGCGCCGAACGTAGCACGTCGGCCCGGTCGCACCCGAGTGCGCGACGATTCTTCATCGAGCGGTGATCAGAGCTGCGATCGCGACGCTCTAGGCGTGGCGAGGACCTGACATGCACGACTCGAACACCGCAGCGAACCCCACCCACGACACGAACGGCCGCTGGGCCATGCTCGCCGATCGCCCGCTCGGATCGGGCACGTTCCCGCACCGTGGCTGCTTCCCGCACATCGGCCCGCGTCCGCCGCACGTCGGCGCGAAGGGCAGCTGGCCCCACGAGGGCGCCGCACGGCGCTGAGGAGCCGACGATGACGCTCGCGAGCTACGTCGAAGCGCTGGCGCGTCGGATCGATTCCGACTGGCGCGCCGATGGATACGGGCAAGGCGGCTTCGCGGAGATCGCCGCTGCCGCGCTGCGAGCGTTGCCGTCGGTGGGGGAGCTCGATCCGCAGCGGCTCATCGCCGCCGTGCTCGAGGCCCCCACGCTGCGGCGTGCGGGCGCGCATCCCTCGGACACGGTCGTGCCGCTGTTCGAGGGGGCTCGCTTCACGATCTGTGCGCACGTGTGGCTCGACGAGCTCGGCAATCCGCATGGGCACGCGTGGAACGGCGCGTTCCAGATCGCGACCGGCGGCGCCTGTCAGGCGCTGTTCGAGTTCGACGAGCGCTGGCGTCACGACGCACGCCTGCGCATCGGCGAGCTGCGGCTCACCGAGCTCGCGATGCTCGAGCTCGGCGCCACGGTACCGGTCGTCGCCGGCGGGACGATCCACGGGCTCTGCCACCTCGAGCAACCCTCGCTCAGCGTGGTGGTGCGCAGCTGGGACGAGCCCGATCGCCAGACGCTCGACTACTGGCGTCCCGGGCTCGCGCTCGCCACCGAAGGCGGCCGCGAGGAGTGCCAGCCCGCGTTGCGCTGCCTGCGGATGCTGCGACGCTGTGCGCCGGCGAGCGTGCCCGCGCTCTTGCGCGAGCTGCTGCCCCGACTCGATGCGAGCGGGGTCGTCGAGGTGCTGCGCGCGAGCCTGGTCGCCGGTGCCGACCTCGACGCGATCATCGCGCTCGCCCTGGACGGGCCGCACTGTCTACGCGCGCACGCCGAGGTGCTGGCCGGTGCGCTGGAGGACATGCTGCGCTACTCCGCGTTCGAGCAGGCCCGCGCGCGCCGACGCGAGTCCGACGATCGCTTCGTGCTCGGCGGGCTCTACCTCGCGACCTGCAGCGACGAGCTCGCCGCGCTCGCGCGCACGCGCTGGGGCACGCAGGCCGAGGCGAAGTTGCTCGAGCACGTCGCGGCCCTCGCCGATCGCAGCGACGACGTGCTCGGCCTCGACCCGCAGACCGCGGCGGTGGTGCGCACCCTGGCATCGGCGAGCGACGACGCGCTGGCGAAGCTCGAGCCCGCACGCGCGGAGGCGCTGCAGCGCCATCCGATGCTCGCGCCGCTCTTCCGGGCGCGCCCGTCGAGCTAGCTGCGGATCAGCCCTGCGGGATCGGCATGCAGAGCCCGCCGTTCTCGATCTGCGCGTTCGTGCGGAACGTGTTGAGCGAGCGCCAGTTCGGCTCGGGCACGGGCGGGATCGTGGCGTCCTCGCGCACGTTGGTCACCCAGTACGCGTGCTGATTCCAGATCCGCCGCGCCTGGATCCAGCGGTCGTCGACGTCGCGGATCGCCTGCAACGCGGGCTGACCCGACGACGACACCACGAGGATCTCGGCGGAGCCGTCGTTGTCGATGTCGGCGACCACCGGGTACTCGCTGATCGTCGGGCTGCCCCGCGGGATCACGAGCTGCACGTCACCGGTCCTCCCGTCGTAGATGCGAAACGCGTTCTCGTCGGCGTACATCGCCTCCGCCACGCCGTCGCCGAGGAAGTCGAACGCGGTGCTGCCCGCGGCCCCGGAGAGATCCGCGACCATCACCTGCCACAACACCTGCCCCGCGGTCGGACCCTGGAACACCGCATACACGCGCGACGACGAGCTCGAGAAGTCGGAGAGCCCGTCGCCGTCGAAGTCGTGGATCGTGCCGGGTCGCTGCCACACGAGGTAGCCGGTCGGCGCGATGCCGGTCGGCGTCACCGGCCCGTACTTGATCGTGCCGTCGTGCTCGAGCATCCATATGCCGGTGCCCGAGGTCAGGAACACCTCGGGCTCCTGGTCGTCGTCGAGGTTGCCGATCTGCGGGATCGCGCGCGCGGTGATCGTGGGGTAGTTCTCGAAGTACTCGCTGCCGTCGGCGTGGTAGGCCGAGTGTCCGGTGATCACCTCGAGCGTGCCGTCGCCGTCGAGATCGGCCGCGGTGGTGGCCTCGAGCTCGCCCGGCTCGGGATTCGGGTGCGCCCACAGCAACGTTCCGCTCGCGTCGTAGACCTCGTGGTTGAACACGATCTCCACCGTGCCGTCGCCGTCGAGATCGTGCAGCGCGATCGCTCCGGACTCGCGCGCGAGCTGCTCGGCCGCGTCGCCGTCGGTGGTGTTGGTCCACTTCACCGCGCCGTCCGACTCGAACGCCTTCAAGCGGTACACGCCTTCGTCGTTCCAGACCGCGACGAGCTCGGGTAGCGCGTCGCCGTCGATGTCGGCCAGCGCCGGCGTGGCGGTGCACGACACGCCTTCGGACGGCGGGATCGCGAAGTGCTCCGTGCCGGTCTCACCGTCGAGGATGCGCACGAAGCAGGTCGTGCCGTAGGCGATGGTGGTGTTGGACACGAGCACGACGTCGGGCACGTCGCAGAGGTTCACCTCGCCGTCACCGTCGTCGTCGGTGAAGTTGGCCACGAGCGGCGTCACCCAGCTCTGCTCGTCCTCGCCGAACGTCCACTGCACCGCGGGCTCGAAGCTCTCCGGCGGGGCCTGGTCCTGGCAGTCGCCGACTGCATCGCCGTCCTCGGCGACGTGGCAGAGATCGACGGGGCCGCCACTCGACGAGTCGTCGTTCGTGCCGACGTCGATCTTCGGGCCCGGGCCGGAGCTCGACGTGTCCGCGGTGCTCGCGACCTCGCTCGCCGAGATCGTCATGGCCCCGCTCGTGTCGGTCGTGGCGTCGGGCGGGTCGTCACGCGCGTCGTAGCAGCCGATCTGCAAGCAGGCGATCGCCGCGACGCTGCCGAGTCGGCCGTACATGCGCCACGCGATCCTAGCACCGGTCCTCGCGCGGCCCCGCGCGCGCGCAAACAACGTGATCGCGACCACGGCCGCGGCGCTGCAACTGCGGCCGGTGTGCGCAAGGGTGTGATCCACGTTGGATCCCCCACGGGCCGAACAGCCATTTTGGCTCGCGCCCGTCCCGCCGCGTGTCATCTTGCGGGTCCATGGCCCGCCTTCACACGATCCTCGCCTCCACGATCGCCTGCGCGCTCTCGTTCGCGGCCTACTCCGCGGACGCCGAAGCCGCCAGACCCCGGCCGAAGGGCGCCGACGGCAAGCCTTTCCGGCTTCACTTCGACACCGATCTCATGGGCTTCACGCACTACAACCGTGACGGTGGTGCGGGTGGCAACGAGGACGCCGATCGCGACAACAGCCTCGGGTTCGGCATCGGCCGGCTGACGCTGGGCGACGCGCGGCTGAACATGCTCGGCATCGGGTTCGGCTACGGCTTCCTCAACACCCGCGCAATCGTGGGCGCCCGCTTCTCGATGGTCGTCGACGGGGGCAACCTCGGCGAGGACACGAAGGACACCTACTTCCGCGGCCAGTTCGCGCCGTACTTCCAGTGGATGTTCCTGCCGGACAGCTGGGTGCGGCCCTACGTCGAAGGGCGGTTCGGCATCGGCGGATCGGTGAACACCGTGAACACGATCGATCCCCCGACCGACGTACGCACCCGCGACGTCAGCCAGACCCTCTACCCGTTCGGCGGAGTGGGCGGCGGCGTGCACCTGTTCCCGGTCGACTACTTCTCGGTCGATCTCGGGCTGAACATCAACCTCGCGGGCGAGTACCTGAAGGGCAGCCAGCACATCGACAATCCGACGGGGCCCGACGTCGACAACGACACCGACTGGGACAACAGCGCCTTCATCTTCAGCCTCTCGGCGATGGTGGGCGTGTCGACCTGGTTCTGAGTCGAACGGCGCCTTCGGACGTGCACCGGCTCGGCCGGTTGCACGTCCGGCATGCGGGCCGGTCCGTGAGCGCCGACACGCAGGCCGTGCTTCCGCGCGGCGTGCGAGCGGCGCATGCTCTCGAACCATGCTGCGCTCGCATTGGCTGGTCCGGGGTGTGCTCGTCGAGCTCGCGATCGCGGTGACCTCCGTCGCCTGCAAGGCCGACGAGCCCTCGTCCGCCGACGACGCGCCCGAGACCGGCGACGACACCACGACCACGGCGCCCGCCGAGACCAGCGGGTCCGGCGGCTCCGGCAGCACGGGCCCCGAGATCCCCGACGACGCGCCGACCTATTACGAGGACGTGCTGCCGCTCTTCGCCCAGCACTGCCAGAGCTGCCACGAAGCCGAGGGCATCGGGCCGTTCGACATCGCCGACTACGAGACCGCGAAGCTGCTCGCGCCGTCGATCGCGGGGCAGACGGCCGCGCGTGCGATGCCGCCGTTCGTCGCGAGCAACACCGGCGAGTGCAACACGTTCGCGAACGCGCGCTGGTTGTCCGACGACGAGATCGATCTGCTGCAGCGCTGGTCCGACGCCGGCGCGCCCGAAGGCGATCCCAGCACGCCGCGGCCACAGCCGCCGGAGCCCTCGGTGCTGGTGGGCGACGACATCATGGTGCTCGAGAGCCCGGACACCTACGTGCCCGTGCCCGACGAGGCCGGCGGCGCCGACGACTACCAGTGCTTCCGCGTGAACCCGCAGATCGAGGGCGCGCCGCGCTACCTCGTCGGCTACGAGGTCGACCCGGCGAACCCCGCGGTCACGCACCACCTCATCGGCTTCCTGGTCGATCCCGAGGGCACGACGCCGCTCGGCGGCACGAACGGCAGCCTCATGGACTCGCTCGATGCGGCGAGCCCCGATCAGCTCGGCTGGGACTGCTACGGCGCGGCCGGCAACGGCGTGCTCGTGCAGGGCACGCCCGTGACGTGGGCGCCCGGCGGCGGTGCGTTCAACTTCCCCGAGGGCACCGGCATCCGCATCGATCCCGGCTACGAGCTGGTCTTGCAGCTGCACTACAACCTCGCCGCGGGCGAGGGCGAGGGCCCGACCGCGGTGAAGCTGTCGATGGTGGACGAGGTGGAGCGCGAGGCCGTGAACGCGCTCGACGATCGTTTCCTCGCGACGCTCTTCAACGGCACGTCGGTCTCGATCCCGCCGGGCATGGAGTCGTACGTGTGGAGCTGGGAAGGGCTCGTGCGCGACTGGGATACCCGCATCGCCGGCTGGGAGAAGGTGCAGATCCTCGGGCTGCTCCCGCACATGCACGGGCTCGGACACCGCATGCAGGTGACCTTCAAGCGCGGCGCCGAGCAGACCGAGAGCTGCGGGATCTACGTCGACCGCTGGGACTTCAACTGGCAGCAGGCGTTCATGTACGAGGAGCCGATCGTGCTGTCGCCCTCCGACAAGATCGAGGTCCGCTGCGACTGGGACACGAGCGGCAAGGACACGCCGACGACGCCGGGGCTCGGCACCAGCAACGAGATGTGCCTGCTCGGCATCTACGCCGCGGAAGCGCCCTGACGGCCTACCGAGCTGCGTGCCGCCGGCACCACTCGTGCATCGCGATCGCGGCGGCGGCCGATGCGTTGATCGAGCGCGTCGAGCCGAACTGCGGGATCGCGACGACGCACGTGCAGGCCGCCTTCGCCGCCTCGGAGAGCCCGGGGCCCTCCTGACCGAAGAGTAGCACGCAGGCGCGCGGTAGCTCGGCGTCGGCGAGCGTGTGCGCGCCGGGGACGTTGTCGACGCCGACCTTCGCGAGCCCGTGCGTACTCGCGAACGCGAGCAGGCCCGCCAGCTCGTCGTGGTGGTGCACGTGCTGGTAGCGCTCGGTCATCATCGCCCCGCGGCGATTCCACCTTCGCCGGCCGACCACGTGCACCGCAGCGGCTGCGAACGCGTTCGCGCTGCGCACGATCGCCCCGATGTTCGCATCGCGGGTCCAGTTCTCGATCGCGACGTGGAACGGATGCCGCGAACGATCGAGCTCGGCGACGATCGCCTCGGTTCGCCAGTAGCGGAAGCGATCGATCACGTTGCGCCGATCGCCGGCCGCGAGCAGCTCCGGATCGAGGCGCGGGTCGTCGGGCCAGGGCGCCGGATGGGGCCCGACCCCGACGATGCGCGCGTCGTCCTCGTCGTCCGCCATGTCGGAACCCGCCCGCCCGCGCTCAGCGGGGCAGCGCGACCGCCTCGACCCAGCCGGGCGCAGGCTGCACGTCGATCACCTCGAGCGGTGCGAGCGTGCCGCCCTGCGCGATCGCGTAGCTCGCGAGCTTGCCGGAGTCGCGGCCGGCCGCGTACACGAAGCGCGCGCCGGGCTCGACGACGAACGAGCGCGGATGCGCCTCGGTGTCCACCTCGCCGAGCCAGGTCAGCGTGCCGTCGGCCGCATCGACGCCGAACATCGCGAGCGTGTCGTGTCCGCGGTTGCTGCCATAGAGGAATGCGCCGTCCGGCCCGAGGTGCAGATCGGCGCAGTAGTTGTCGGTGCCCGAGACGCCGCGGGGCAGCGTGCTCACCGTGATCGGCTCGGACAGGTGCCCGAGCACGGCGTCGTAGCGCCATCGCGTGATCGAGTCGCCGTCCTCGTTGATCACCCACGCGAAGCGGGCATCGGCGGCGAACACCATGTGGCGCGGACCGGCACCCGCGGGTGCGCCGACCTGGGCGGGCTGGTTGGGCGAGAGCGTGCCGGCCGTCGCATCGTAGACGAGCTGGTGGACGACGTCGTCGGGCAGGTTCGGCGCGAACGCGTAGTCGCCGGCCGGCGCGAGCACGATCGAGTGCGGATTGCCCCCGACGTCGAGCCGGTCGCTGGCCGCGGCGAGCGTCCCGTCGCCGCCGATCGGGTGCACCGCGATCGCACCACCGTTGAAGTCCGCGAGCAGCACGTGGCCGCCGCCGTGATCGACGCTCAGATAGACGATGTCGGCGTCGACGCCCAGGCTGTCGAGCTCGTCGAGCGCGCCGCTGCCCGGATCGATCGCCAGCGTGCCGACCGCGTCGTCGCCCCAGCGTCCGACGTAGAGCCGGGCCGCCGCCGGATCGTGGACGAGCGGCCCGAGCTCGACGCCGAGGTCGAGCACGGCGTGCTCGACGAGTGCGCCCGTGTCCGGCTCGACGCGCCACGCGTGCACGCGCGTGTTGCTGGTCGCGTAGATCATCACGCGGCCGAGCGACGGCTCGCCGGTCGTGCCGGTCTCGCCCGCTTCGCTGCTCGAGCCGCTCGACTCGCTCGAGCCCGTGCCGGCGCTCGACGTCGAGGTCGTGGTCTCGCCGCTGCTCGTGACCTCGCCCGAGCCGCCGACGGTCGTGCTCGTGCCCGTGCTCCCGCCGCCACCACCCGACGCAGGAGCGCACGCGAGCGCGAGCGTCAGTGCGAACGGGGCTGCACGCATGCCCCACGGTACGCGAGCCGGCGGCGCGCCGTCAGCTCCTGCGCTTGTAGGTGCCCCCCGAGCCGTTCTTCGCGTTCTTCATCGTCATCGTCCCGTCGTCGACGAACTCGATGCGCTGCCGGTCGGCGCGGAGGCTGCGACCGTCGGCGAGCTCGATCGTGGGCTCGATCACCAGCCCACCGCTCTCGTCGACGATCACCTCGTAGGGCCCGGCGATCGGCTTGCCGCCGTGCGGGTAGCTGTGCAGCATCCGCCCGGCTTCGAACGTCACGGTCTGGCCGGGGTTGTCGGCGCGCTCCCACGTGCCCTGCAGACGCTCGGCGCGATCACGGCAGCCTCCGAGCGCACCCAGGGCGACGAGCGTCAGCGCAGCGAGCCCCGAACGCAGCCTCATGCGGAGCGAGACGGACGCTTCGTCGCGTTGTTGCACTCGGAACCGCGAGCGACACGCGTGCGGGCGCTCACCGGCGCCGGAACGAAACGGCAGTGATCACTCGGTCACGCCGTAGCCGGCCGCGTGCAGCTCGCGGATCTTCTTGCGCGCGGCGTGCCGCAGCGAGCTCGGGGCCTCGGTCGGCCACACGGTGGTCTCGAAGCTGTTGACCGCGAGCGGGTCGGCGTCCGGTCGCTTGTACGTCATGTGATACACGTTGCCGACCCAGCTCTCGGCGAGCCAGGCTCGCAGGTTGTCGGCGCGCTGGACGTTGTAGCGGTAGTCGCGATTGACCTTCCAGATGAGCAGCGTGCGCAGCACGAGCGCATCGTCGGGCATCGGCAGCGCCGCCACCTCGCGACGGAAGCTCTCGGGGTACAGCCGCCAGTACTCCTCGGCGTTGCTGAGGTAGAGCAGCTCGATCTCGATGCCGGCCTTGCGAGCCGCGCGGCCGATGCCCGCGAGGCCCTTCGCCGCCGACAGATCGACCAGCATCGCGCGCGTGCGACCGTGGCGGACGAGGTCGCGCACGTGCTCGTACTGCGCGGCGTCGGTGAGCCAGCACGGCACGCCCGCCGCGTTCATGGTGTCCACCGTCTCGCCGAGCCGCTGCGCGACCGCGAAGCGCTGCTTGCGATAGAGTGTGCGCAGCCCTGCGCGATCACCCGCGCCCGCGTGCTCGTCGATCGCGGCGTGTGCGTCGATGCGACCGTCGCGGCTCCACAGCGCGAGGAAATCCTCCGGTGTCTCCGCGGCGAGCAGGAGCGCGCGGTAGATGCCGTGCATCTCCCTGACCATCGGGTCGTAGTCGACGAGCCATGCGAAGTCGGAGCGCGCCCAGCCGATGAGCAGGTAGGCCTGGTCGGTGCCGACGCCGACGTAGCCGCCGCCCTTGCCACGCACGTGGGGCTCGAACGCGTGCAGCGAGCGCTCGTTGCTGGTGAGATAGTGCCGACCCTCCATGCCCTTCGTCACGCCGCCGAGCACCGGCGGCGGATCGTCCTGCGGTGAGGCGAACAGCACGCGGCGCGCATCGTCGGGCAGAGGTCCGATCGCAGGTGCGTGGGACGCGACGACGTGCAGCGAGGGCTGGGCTTCGTGGCTCGGCGCGGGCACGGACGCGACGCTTCCGCGCTCGCAGCCGACCACGAGCGCGATCGCTGCGATCCAGCCACGGACGTGGCGGCGCAGGGCGGGGGCGGTCGCGGCGCGGGCGGACATCGTTTGCAAGCACGCTCCGGCCGCTGCCGACATTCCGCGGATGGGCCGGGCCGGCGCGCCGGCGGGCCCGCGTCGATTGTTCGCGCGGTCGGCTCGCCTGCCCTAAGGTGCGGCGGTGCGCGCATCGAGCCGTGGCCGCTTCGCCCTCGCGCTCGCGCTCGCCATCGCGCCCGCGCCTGCGCTCGCGGCCCCCGCCGACGACGAGCGCGCGACGGCGCCGGTCGAGCTCGAGGATCCCTCCGGGATCGCGCTCGACGGCTTCTTCGCCGCGCTCGCGCGCGCCGAGGCCGACGAGCCCGGTGCTCTCGTGCGGGTGATGCACGTCGGCGACTCGTCGATTGGCCTCGATGGTCTGCCCCACGCGCTGCGTCGCCGCATGCAGTCGCGCTTCGGCGACGGCGGTGCGGGCTTCGTGCTGCTCGACCGCGAGTCCGAGAACTATCGCAACCAGGCCGCGAGCATGACCGCGACCGGCTGGTCGATCTGCTACCTCGCGTACAAGTGCGACGGCGGCGGACGCTACGGCTACGCGGCGCACGTCGTGCGTGGGTCACCAGGGGCGCGCACGCGCATCGAGACCAAGCAGCGTGGTGCGAGCGGGCGCAGCGTGTCGCGCTACGAGCTGTGGTACCGCGCCGAGCCGCAGGGCGGTGGCCTCGTCGTCCGCGTCGACGGTGGCGACCCGTTGGTGATCGAGACGGTGAGCGACGCACCGATCGATCGCTGGCACACGCTGCGCGTCGAGCCCGGTCACCACCGCATCGACGTCGCCGCGCGTGGCGACGGCCGGCCGAAGGCCTACGGCGTCGTGCTCGAGACCGACGGCCCCGGCGTCGTCTGGGACACGGTCAGCATGATCGGTGCGTTCGCGCGGCGGCTGTCGTGGTGGAATGCGGAGCACCTCGCGGCCCAGGTCGCGCACCGCAAGCCCGATCTCCTGGTGTTCGGCTTCGGCGGCAACGATCTGCGTCGCTTCGCGCTCGACGAGCTCGATCGACCGACGTTCGTCGCCGAGCTGCGCGAGGTGTTGCAGCGACTGCGGGCGGGCCGACCGGGGCTGTCGTGCCTCGTCGTGGGCCTCAACGATCACGCGCGCGCGGGCAAGCTGGAGGTCGCCAAGCGGCACATGCGAGAGGCCGTCGCCGCCCAACGCGAGGCCGCCTTCGCCGAGGGCTGTGCGTTCTTCGACGCGACCGCCGCGATGGGCGGGTTCGGCTCGATCCGGAAGTGGCGCGTGCAGGAGCTCGCCGAGCCGGACCTCCAGCATCTCTCGATGCGTGGACGCGATCGACTCGGCGAGCTGATCTTCGCGGCGATGATGCGCCGCTACGACGCGCGTCCGAAGGCGCGCTAGCTCAGCACTCCGGGCAGCCCGGCGGGTCGAGCACGGGGTCGCTCGGCCAGTCCGGCGGATCCTGCGGGTCGACGATGATCGGGCAGACGCTCGGGGCCTGGCCCGACAACGACACGGCGGACGAGCCCGAGTGCGCCGTCGTGATCGGAGCGGCGGCAGGGAGCAGCTTTCCGCTGTAGAGCCCGACCCGGTAGGTCTTCGCAGTGCCGTCGGTCTTGCTCCACAGCTGGTAGGTCGCCGGCAGCTGCGTGCCGCCGGCGGTCGCGGTCGTCACCAACGAGGTGAGCGCGTGCCCGGCCCCCGGCGCCTCGTCGACGAAGTCGTTGAAGCACTGCACGTCGGGCCGGTGCGCGACGCAGCCGGTGTAGCCGCCCGCGGCGGTGTACGTGTCGGTTCGCAGCCGCTCCAACGCGCCGCCGGCGTTGCGTCCGTACCAGGTGAGCTGGGTGTTGTCGCCGCCGACGAACTGCAGCGTGGGCCGGTGGATGAGCGCGCTGAAGCCGTCGACGGAGTGCCGGAACTCCCGGAGCTCGGTGTTCGCGTAGCGCTCGGGGATGTCCTCGATCGAGGTCTGCGCGCCCGCGTTGTCGTGGTGAGAGACGCGCGGCCGCGGCCACAGCACGTTCCAGCCCGCGGGCGCCGGACCTTCCCAGAGGATCGAGAACGTGCGCTGTGCCGCCGCTGGCAGCGGGCACGCGCCCTCCTGATCGAGCGAGAGCCCTCGCGCGCGCCACGTGTTCGCGGGCGGGACGATCGGCACCTGACTCACGTAGGAACCGTTGGCCGCGATCGTCCACAGCGTGGTCTCGCCGGTGTCCGTGCGCTGCCACAGCAGCTTGTCGTTCGCGACGCCGATCGGCAGCCAGTGGTCCGCGAAGGTGTGCGTCGCCGAGGTCGTGGCGGCCCCGGTCACCGGGTTCACCTGCACGAGCCGCGCAGTGCCGGGCTGCGCGTAGAGCACCCACTTCAGCAGCGGATCGGTGCTCGCGACCGCTTGCGGATCGACCGTACCGGCGAGCCGGGGATCGTCGGCCTCGTCGATGTCGTCGTCGTCGTCGTCGTCGTCGTCGTCGATGGCCGCGAGCTCGGACTCCGCGTCGTGGTCGTCGGGCTCGAGCTCGTCCGCGAGCTCCGGCGGATGGTACTCGTCGTCGCGATCGTCGTCGTCGGCACAGGCGAACAGCATCGCCGTGCAGAGGATGGAGAGGTGCTTCAGCTGCATGTCGTGGATCACTCCCGCACGCGCCTCGTGCAAGCGCGGAACCAACGCATGCCGCTGCGTTCGTGCCGCGTGCGCGCATCGAGGCGAGCGTCGTCGCGACCCGCGTCCCCGGGGACGTCCCTGGGGCGTGTCCGCATCGATCTTCGGGACGCGGTTGCTCGCGGGAAGCGGCGTTGCTACTTCGTGGGACGAGCTTCGAACGTGCCGCAGACGTTTCAGTCGATCGATCTCGAAGGATGGCGTGCGAAGCTGGGTGCGACGGCGCCCGCACCCGTGCTCGCGCCGGGTGGCATTTCGATCGCGCCGCTCTACGACGCCGGGCCCACGCTCGCGCTGCCGCCCCGCGAGCCCGGCTGGGCCTGCGTGCAGCGCGTCGAGGACGACGGCGACATCGCGGCGCAGTGCGTGGGCATCGCCGAAGGTGACGTGGACGCGCTCTGGCTCGACGCGCGGGCCGATGGTGCGCCGCACGACCCCGCCACGGTCGACGCCGTGCTCGCTGCGCTGCCCACCGGCGCGCACGCGATCATCGACTGTGCCGCCGGGGCCGAGCAGCTGCTCGCGCGCACCGAGCTCGCGCGCGTGCGCCAGCTCGGCATCGATCCGGCGCGCGCCGAGTCGCCGGAGCACGTGATCGCCGAGGCGCTCGCGCTGCGGCGTCGTGCCGGTGCGTTGCGCACGTGGTGCTGCGACGGCACGCCGTGGCGTGATGCGGGCGCCGACCCTGCGCTCGAGCTCGCGATCGTGGTCGCCGGCGCGCTCGCGGCCGTGCGCGCGGGTGCCGGCGCGGGTCTCGATGCGCGGAGCGTCGTCGCCGGGCTCTCGTTCCGCATCGGGCTGCGCGGCGACGTGCTGCTCGACCTCGCGATGCTGCGCGCGGCTCGACTGCTCTGGAGCGGCTGCGCGCGGCGCCTCGAGCTCGCCGACATCGCGGTGCCGCTCCATGCCCGCAGCACCCGCCACCTCGGCAAGGACGACGACGTCGACACGCACCTCGTGCGCGCGACGCTCGAGGGCTTCGCGGCGGCCATGGGCGGTGCCGACTCGCTGGCGATCGAGCGCCACGATCTGCGTGGACCGGCGGCCGGCGGTGCGCGTCGTTGGGCGCGCAACATCTCGCACGTGCTGCGTGGAGAGTGCGGGCTCGCGCGCCTCGACGATCCCGCGGCCGGCGCGTACGCGGTCGAGTCGCTCACCGATGCGCTCGCGCGCGCGGCCTGGCAGCGCGTCGGCGCGATCGAAGCCGAGGGTGGGCTGTACGCCGCGTTGCCACGGCTGCGCGCCGAGAGGAGCGCGACATGACCCCCGCCGAGCTCGCACGCCTCGACTACGACGCGCTCGTCGCGGGCACGCCGCCATCGGCACCGGCCGGCGAGAGCTGGGCGACACCCGAGGGCATCGCGCTGCCGATGCGCAGCCCCGCGGTCCCCCACGAGCTCGGCATGCCCGGCTTCCCGCCATACCTGCGCGGGCCGTACCCCACGATGTACGTCGCGCAACCGTGGACGATCCGGCAGTACGCGGGCTTCTCCACCGCCGAGGACAGCAACGCGTTCTATCGCAAGAACCTCGCGGCCGGGCAGAAGGGGCTCTCGATCGCCTTCGATCTCGCGACGCACCGCGGCTACGACTCCGATCACCCGCGCGTCGTGGGCGACGTGGGCATGGCCGGCGTGGCGATCGACTCGATCCTCGACATGCGCATCCTGTTCGAGGGCATCCCGCTCGATCGCATGAGCGTGTCGATGACGATGAACGGCGCGGTGCTGCCCATCCTCGCGCTGTACGTCGTCGCCGCCGAAGAGCAGGGCGTGCCGCCGGCGAAGCTCACCGGGACCATCCAGAACGACATCCTCAAGGAGTTCATGGTCCGCAACACGTTCATCTATCCGCCGACTCCGTCGATGCGGATCGTGGGCGACATCTTCGGCTTCTGTGCGGAGCACATGCCGAAGTTCAACAGCATCAGCGTCTCCGGCTACCACATGCAGGAGGCGGGGGCGACGGCGGACATCGAGCTCGCGTACACGCTCGCCGACGGGCTCGAGTACGTGCGCACCGGCATCGCCGCGGGCCTTGCGGTCGACGCGTTCGCGCCGCGGATCTCGTTCTTCTTCGGCATCGGCATGAACGTGCTGATGGAGGTCGCGAAGCTCCGGGCTGCGCGCGTGCTGTGGGCCGAGCTCATGCACGGCGTCGGCGCGCGCGACCCGAAGTCGTGGACCCTGCGCACGCACTGCCAGACGTCGGGCTGGTCGCTGTCGGCGCAGGACCCCTACAACAACGTCGCCCGCACCACGCTCGAGGCGCTCGCGGCCGTGCTCGGCGGCACGCAGTCGCTGCACACCAACGCGTTCGACGAGGCGCTCGCGCTGCCCACCGAGCACAGCGCTCGCATCGCCCGCAACACCCAGCTCGTGCTGCAGCGCGAGAGCGGAGTGTGTCGCACGATCGATCCGCTGGGTGGCAGCCATGCGATCGAGCAGCTCACGGCCGCGCTCGTCGAGCGCGCACGCGGCCACATCGCCGAGATCGAGGCGATGGGCGGCATGGCCGCGGCGATCGGGCAGGGCATCCCCAAGCTGCGCATCGAAGAGGCGGCCGCACGGACCCAGGCCCGCATCGATGCGGGCCGCCAGATCGTCGTCGGCGTCAACGCGCACAAGGCCGCGCACGAGGAGCCGATCAACGTGCTCTCGGTCGACAACTCGGCGGTGCGCACCGCCCAGCTGCGGCGCCTCGCGCAGCTCCGCGCCGAGCGCGACGATGCCGAGGTGCAGCGCTCGCTCGCCGCGCTCGAGGACTGCGCGCGCACCGGCACGGGCAACCTGCTCGCGCTCGCGATCGTGGCCGCACGCGCACGTGCGACCGTCGGCGAGGTCTCGCTGGCGCTCGAGCGCGTGTGGGGGCGCTACGAGCCGCACACCCGCACGGTCGCGGGCGTATACTCGCAGGAGTTGCACGATCATCCGGGCGAGCTCTCGAACGTGATCGCGCGCGCGCGCGCCTTCGAGGCCGTGCACGGCCGGCGGCCGCGGCTGCTGGTCGCGAAGATGGGCCAGGACGGACACGATCGCGGCGCGAAGGTGATCGCGACCGGCTTCGCCGACATGGGCTTCGACGTCGACATCGGGCCGCTCTTCTCCACGCCCGCCGAGGTCGCGCGCCAAGCGGTCGAGAACGACGTGCACGTCGTCGGGGTGAGCTCGCTGGCGGCCGGCCACCTCACGCTCGTGCCGCAGCTGCAGGCCGAGCTCGCGGCGATGGGTCGGGCCGACATCGCGATCGTCGTGGGCGGCGTGATCCCACCCGCCGATCGTCCGAAGCTGCTCGCGCTCGGGGTCGCGGCGGTGTTCGTGCCCGGCACGGTGCTCGGCGAGGCGGCGATGCAGGTGCTCGACGTGCTCGGAGCACCGCCGCCGTGAGCGACGCGCTCGCGGCCCGCGTCGCGGCGATCCGTGCGGGCGATCGCGTGGCGCTCGCGAAGGCGATCACCCTCGTCGAGAGCACGCGTACCGAGGACCGCGAGTCTGCGCTGAGCTTGCTCGATGCGCTCGCGAAGGACGGGCTCGGTGGCCACCGCGTCGGCATCTCGGGGCCACCGGGCGCCGGCAAGAGCACGTTCATCGATGCGCTCGGGATGTTGCTCGTCGCGGCGGGCCACCGCGTGGCCGTGCTCGCGATCGATCCCAGCTCGATGCGCACCGGCGGCAGCATCCTCGGCGACAAGACCCGCATGGCCCGGCTCGCCCGCGAGCCCGCCGCGTTCATCCGGCCCTCGCCGGCCGGCGGGGTGTTGGGCGGCGTCGCGGCGCGCACGCGTGCGAGCATGCGGCTGGTCGAGGCCGCGGGCTTCGACACCGTGCTCGTCGAGACGGTCGGGGTCGGGCAATCGGAGGCCGACGCCGCGGACATCGTCGACACCTTGCTCGTGCTGGTCCAGATCGGCGCGGGCGACGAGCTGCAGGGCATCAAGCGCGGGCTGCTCGAGCACGCCGACGTGCTCGCGGTCGCGAAGGCGGACGGCGACAACCTCGCGGCGGCGAAGCGCACGCGCGCCGAGTTCGCCCAGGCGCTCGCGCTCGTGCCCTCGCGGCACCCGGCGTGGACGGTGCCGGTGCTCGAGTGCTCGGCGATCTCGGGCACCGGGATCGCGGAGGTGTGGGCCGCGATCGAGTCGCATCGACACACGCTCGAGCAGGACGGCGCGTGGGAGCGCCACCGTGCGGAGCTGTTGCTGCGCTGGACGGAGCAGGAGCTGCACGAGGCGCTGCGCGTCGCGATCGCCCACGATCCCGCCGTGCGCAAGCGCCTCGGCGAGCTGGAGGCGCGCATCGCAGGCGGCGAGCTCTCCCCCGAGCGCGCCGCGACCGAGTTGATCGCCGTGTTCCGTCGCGCGCCGGACTGACACAGCGCGAAATGACCCGCTCGCCGATCCTGCGTCGGCGAGCCCATCCCCGAGCGGTTGCCGCTCGAGCGTGCCGACGCCCATGCTCCGGACATGGCAATGCGGTCAGGATCGGCCCTCTCCCTCCCGTTCACCGTGCTCGTGCTCGCCTGCGGCGGGGACGAACGCCTCGTCACCGGCGACGCGGGCTCGAGCTCGAGCTCGAGCGAGGACGGCGGCCCGCACGGGAGCACCGACCCCGACGCGAGCACCAGCGCGGAGAGCTCGGGCCTCGTGACGTCGGCGACCACCGACGTCGACACCACCTCCGGCGCGAGCGAGGACTCCAGCTCGACCGGCATCCCGAGCACGTGTGGCAACGGCGAGCTCGACGACGGCGAGGGGTGCGACGACTCCAACAACGCCGACGGCGACGCCTGTCGAGCCGACTGCACGAACGCGTTCGAGATCGCGTGGACGCAGACCTGGGACGGACCGGCCTCGGGGTTCGACGTCGTCAGCGACGTCGTCGTGGACGCGGACGGCAACAGCTACGCGATCGGCTCGTCCTCGACCGCGACCGGCGGTGACGTGTGGGTGCGGCAGTACCTGCCGGACGGCAGCGAGGGCTGGACGTTCACGCACGACGGTGCAGACGGCGGGGGCGACAATGCGTCGGCCGGGCTGCTGCTCGCGGACGGC
This sequence comes from uncultured Nannocystaceae bacterium, assembly GCA_964519175.1. GTDB lineage: Bacteria > Myxococcota_A > Polyangia > Nannocystales > Nannocystaceae > Xiheibacterium. The sequence goes on along the minus strand of CAZFKC010000005.1, from coordinate 88,802 downwards.
GACTTGATCCTCGCCGGTAACACCGACGTCGACGCCAGCTACACCGACATCCTGCTGCTGCGCATCGACGGTGCGACGCAGACCGTGGAGTGGGAAGCGGTCGTCGACGGGCCCGGCACGCTCGACGACTCGGAGGACTACGACGTCGCGCGGGCGATCGCGGCGACGTCGGACGGCGGCTTCGTGGTGGCCGGCTCCGTGTCGGGCCCGGACCAGGGCGACGACGTCTGGGTCGCGCGCTACGACGACGCAGGCAACGAGCTGTGGAGTGCCACGTACGACGACGACACGCACATCGACAACACCGGCCGCGCGGTGCTCGTCGGCACCGACGACCACGTCTACGTGTTCGCGCAGGACTACGTGAACGCGATGAGCACCGGGCGCGTGCTCGAGTACGACGCAGACGGCGCGCCGCAGGGCGAGCCGCAGACGTTCGACCTCGCGTTCACCAGCGCGGTCTGGACCGCGGACGGCAACATCGTCACGACGGGGTACGCGGCGCCCTCGAACACGCTGCTCGACGCCGTGACCCGCGAGTACGACCCCGACTTCGTGCAGATCTGGGAGGCGGTGTTCGACGGCGCGCTCGAGTTCGACTTCCCGCGCGCCGTGCAGGTCGGCCCCGAGGGCAACGTGTACGTCGTCGGCGCGATGTCACGGGCGGGCGAGCAGGACAACGCGTTCCTCGTGGCGTACGACGCCGACGGCACTGCGCTGTGGAGCGACGAGTACAACGACGAGCTCGACATCGACGAGGCGTGGCTGGGCGTCGCGGTCGACGGCGCCGGTGATGTCGTGGTCGCCGGCTACGAGCCGGTGCTCGGCCAGCAGAGCAACACGTTCGTGCGCAAGTACCATCCGCTCTGAGAACGCGGATCTGGCCCCGCGCAGCCGCCGGCTTGCACGAACGCCGCGATTGCGACGACACTCCGTCGCATGTCCATGCGTCATGCGCTTCCTTCCTACCTGATCGTGTCGCTCGGCTTGCTCGCGCTCGGTTGTCCGGGCGGTGACGACGGCGCGACCGGCGAGAGCACGAGCTCGGAGAGCGGCAGCGAGGGGCCGACCACCGCGATGACGGCCGAGAGCTCGACCGGCATGACGATGACGACGACGGACGAGACGAGCGTCGGGCCGGTCGACAGCTCGGAGAGCTCGACCGGCATCCCCACGACGTGCGGCAACGGCGAGCTCGACGATGGCGAGGACTGCGACGACGGCGACAACGAGGACGGCGACGCCTGCCACGCCGACTGCACGTTCGCGCACGAGATCGTGTGGACGGCGCTGCACGACGGCACGCAGTCGAGCTTCGACAACGCGGCCGACGTGTGGATCGACGACGACGGCACGATCTACGTGCTCGGCAGCGAGACAGTGACGGGGCAGGGCTCCAATGTGTGGCTGCAGCAGTACATGCCGGACGGCACCGAGGGCTGGACGTTCAGCTACGACGGCGCGGACGGCAACGACGACTTCGCCGCCTCGCTGGCGGTCACCGCCGACGGCGACTTCCTGATCGTCGGCAACACGGAGACCGACGCGAGCGACGTCGACATCCTGCTGCTGCGCGTCGCGGCCGACACGCAGCTGGTGGACTGGGAGGTCGTGGTGGACGGCGCGGGCATGGGCCCGGGCGAGGTCGACGACTTCGACACCGGGCGCGCGCTCGCGGTGACGAGCGACGGCGGCGTGATCGCCGTGGGCTCGGTGGCGGTCGACGACCAGGGGCTCGACGTGTGGGTGGCCAAGTACGACGACGCCGGCGTCGAGGTGTGGACCTCCACGCACGACGACGACGGCCACTTCGACAACGTCGCGCGTGCGGTGCTGGTCGGCGACGGCGACGCGCCCATCGTGTTCGGCAACGACTTCGAGACCGACGTCGGCACCGGCTTCGCGCTCGTGTTCGACGCCGATGGTGCGCTGCAAGACGCCGACACGCAGAGCTTCGACATCTTCGTGGACGACGCGGTGTTCGATGCCGACGGCAACATCGTGATCGCGGGCAACGGCGATCTCGGCAACACGCTCGTCGACGCGGTCACGCGCAAGTACGACCCCGCGTTCACGCAGCTGTGGCAGGCGGCGTTCGACGGCTCGATGGACGTCGACACGGTCGGCGGCGTGCACGTCGATGCGGCCGGCAACGTGTACACGGTGGGCACGACCTTCCGTACCGGCGAGCAGGGCAACGGCTTCGTGGCGGCCTACGACGCCGACGGCAACGCGCTCTGGGGCGACGAGTACAACACGGTCGACGTCGACCTCGAGGAGGGCTGGTCGGCCGTGGCCGCCGACGCGATGGGCGACGTGGTGGTGGTCGGGTTCGCGCCCGTGCTCGGCCATCAGTCGGACGCGTTCACGCGCAAGTACCACCCGCTGTGAGCCGGTGTGCGGGCCGCGCTGCACCACCGACGGCGCCGGTGCCCCGGCGCCTCGGCGGGCCCGGCCACGGTTTTATCGCGCGGCCTCGATCGAATCGCGACCCGGTGACACGATCGGTGCATGGGTAGACAGCAGATTGGCTTGACCAGGTTGTTCGCGGCGCTCGTGCCGACGCTCGTGCCGGCGTGTGGGGACAAGCCGATCGACGAGGATCAGTTCTCCGACGACCTCTGCGACGAGGCCGGCTTCCACATCCTGCAGGCGATCGAGCCCGCGTCCGCGATCGATGCGGTGTCGCTGCGCGAGGTCGACGTCGAGGGCTACGACGGGATGCAGGAGCAGCTCGGCGAGCCGCGCATGCTCGACGCCGACGGACAGCTCTGCAGCGGCGCCTCCGATGCGGCTGCGTGTGCAGCCGCGGTCGCGGCCCTGCCGTACGCGTCGAGCATCGGCGGCCCGTCGGGGGAGTTCGACACGGACAGCTCGCTCGCGTACACCCGTGGCGACGAGGTCGGCGGCGTGACGACACTCGATGGCCTCCTGGCGTTCCTCGGTCCGATCGACGCGCCCGGCGACGCCGCGTTGCTCACCGTGCTGACCGAGCACCAGCTCGTCTGCGACGACGGCAACGAGGTCGGCGCGCGCGGCGAGGACTGGGTCGTGTTCACGCGCAGCGGCGGCGGCTGCGGCGAGGGCGACGACGTCGAGCACCACGTGCTGCTCGTGCGCGCCGACGGCTCGACGAAGATCATCCAGACCGAGCTCATCGAGCGCGGCGATCCAGGCTGCGCGGTCGGCCGACTTCCGGCCGGGCTCTGTCGCGCGCGTATCGCAGCGCGGGCTCGCTCGCCCGTGGGAGCATTCCTCGCCGAGGTCGCCGAGCTCGAGGCTGCGTCGATCACCGCGTTCGAGCAGCTCGCGCGCGAGCTCGTGCTGCACGGCGCACCGCGGCCGCTCGTCGCCGCTGCGCTCGCGGCACGGCAGGACGAGATCCGCCACGCCCGCGTCACCGCTCGCCACGCGCGGCGCTGGGGCGGTCGCCCGCGCGTGCCGAAGGTCGCTGCACAGGCGCCGCGCTCGCTCGTCGACGTCGCGGTCGACAACGCGATCGAAGGCTGCATCCGCGAGACCTTCGGCGCCGCATCGGCGCACCTCTGCGCGCGGCAAGCCGGCGATCCGGCGCTACGCCGCTCGTTCGCCGCGATCGCGATCGACGAGACCCGCCATGCTGCGCTCTCGTGGTCGCTCGCGCAGTGGCTCGACACTCGGCTCGGGGCCGCGGGGCGCCGGCAGGTCGCGCGCCGGCGGGCCGACGCCTTGCTTCGCCTCGAGCCCGAGCTCACCGCCTCACGTGAGCCCGAAGTGCACGCGATGACCGGGCTGCCGAACACTCGGCAGGCGAGGGCGCTCTATCGCCGGCTCGGGGCGACGCTCGCCGCCTGATCACCCGTCGAAGAGCGCGCGCGCGATCACCAGCTTCTGGATCTCGGTCGTGCCCTCGTAGATCCGCAGCGCGCGGATCTCCCGGTACAGCCGCTCCGTGGGCTGGCCGACCGTGACCCCGAGCCCGCCGAGCGATTGCACCGCGCGATCGATCGTGCGCTGCGCCGACTCGGTCGCGAACATCTTCGCCACCGCGCTGTCGGCCGGCGTCGCCGTGCCGCCGTCGCGGGCGATCGCGGCCCGGTACACCAGCAGCTGTGCCGCGAGGTGATCGCTCGCGACGTCGGCCACCGCGAAGCGCAGCCCCTGCTGCGTCGCGAGCGGCTTGCCGAACTGCACGCGCTTGCGCAGGTGCGCGATGGTCTCGGCGAGCGCCCGATCCGCGAGCCCGAGCGCGGCCGCGCCGACGCTCACGCGGAACACGTCGAGGTTGCCGAACGCGAGCTCGAGGCCCTTGCCGGGCTTGCCGAGCCGGTGTGCGGCGGGCACCTCGACGCCCCGCAGCCGCACCGTGCCGATCGGATGCGGTGCGATGACCCGGATCGGCTCGACCTCGATCCCCGCGGCATCGCCCGGCACCCAGAACGCGCCGAAGCGCGGCTTGCCGCCCTCGCCGGGCTCGGCCTCCCGCGCGAACACGACGAAGCTGTCGGCGCAGGGCGCATTCGAGATGAAGCACTTCTCGCCGTCGAGCACGATCGTGCCGTCGCCTTGCTCGCGCGCCGACGTCGTCATCGCGCCGACGTCGGAGCCGGCACCGGGCTCGGTGAGGGCGAACGCGCAGATCGTCTCGCCGCGCACGACCTCGGGGAGCACGCGGGCACGCAGCTCGTCGCTGCCCCCGACCGTGATCGGGTTGCCCCCGAGCCCCTGCATGACGAACGCGCTGTCGAGCACGCCGCTCGTGCGCGCGAGCCACTGCCGCACGATGCAGAGCGCGACCGTGCGCAGCTCGGGCGATGCGCCGCCCCAACGCGAAGGCACGACGTGCCTGAGCAACCCCGCGGCGCCGAGCCGCGCGACGAACGCCCGCGTGGCCGCGATCTCGTCGCCGTCGTCGACCGGATCCGCGGCCAGCTCGGCCTCGAACGCCGCGAGTCGATCCTCGAGCGCGGCCAGCTCCGCGACGTCCCCCGAGAACACCCCGAGCCCGCGCTCGAGCACCCGTGCCGACAGCCACGCGCTCGCCATGCTCACTTCCACTCCGGCTTGCGGCCGGCCTTCCACGCTTCGTGCGCCTCGCGGAAGTCCGGGTGCTGCATGCAGATCGCCTGCGCCTGGGCCTCGGCCTCGATGCCGTGGGCGAACGGGAGCTCGAGCTCCTCGCCGAGCATCTGCTTCGTCATGCGGACCGCGAAGTGAGGGCCGTCGGCGATGCGCTTCGCGAGCTCGAACGCCGCGGTGTCGACGGCCTCGGGGTCCGTGTCGTCGACGAGCGCGTTGGCCAGCCCGATGCGCTCGCAACGCTCGGCGTAGATGCGCTCGCCCAGCATGAGGATCTCGCTCGCGACCCCGAGCCCCACGAGGCGCGGCAAGAGCCAGCTCGCGCCCATGTCCGCGCCGGACAGCCCGACCTGCGGGAACAGGAACGCGAAGAAGGCCTGCTTGCCCATCACGCGCAGGTCGCTGGCGAGCGCCATCACGGCGCCGGCGCCCGCGGCCACGCGCTTCACGCTGGCCACGATGGGCAGTCGACAGCGCCGCATGTTGTGGATCAGCTCGCCGGTCATGCGCGTGAAGGTGAAGAGCCCGTCCATGTCGCGCGCGAACAGGTGACCGATGATGTCCTCGACGTCGCCGCCGCTGCAGAAGGCCTTGCCGCGCCCGCGCAGCACGAGCGCGCGGGCGCCCCCGGGGGCGAGCGAGCGACGATCGATCACCGCGAAGAGATCGGTGAGCTCGCGATACACCGCGAAGGTGAGCGCGTTGAAGCGATCGGGGCGATCGAGCGTGATGATGCCGACCTTGTCGCGCTCCTCGTAGTGGAACGAGCGTGGGGTCGGCAGCTCGAGCGGGATGCGGTCGGGCGCGGGCTCGCTCATGGCAGCACCGCCAGTGCCTGCAGCTCGACCTGCGCGCGATCCTCGAGCAACGCGGCCACCTGCACGAGCGCCATCGTGGGGAAGTGCTTGCCGCAGGCCTCGCGCCACACCGCCCCGATCGCCTGCGCGTTGTCGCGGTAGGCGAGCTTGTCGACGACGTAGATCGTCATCGAGATCATGTGCTCGGGCCCGCCGCCTGCCGCCCGCAGCACCGCGAGCACGTTGTCGAGCGCCTGTCGGAACTGCGCGACGAGATCGTCGGACACGATCTGCTGCTGCGCGTCCCAGCCGATCTGCCCGGCGATCGCGAGCAGCTCGCCCCTCGCGGCGACGCCGTTCGCGTAGCCGCGTGGGCGCGCCCAGCCCTCGGGCTCGATGATGCGTTTGTCGTTCACAGGCTGGTCTCCCCGCCATCCATCGCGATGGCTTGTCCGTGGATCGAAGCGGCCGCGTCGCTACAGAGGAATGCGACCAGGGCCGCGACCTCGCCCGGCGCGACGAGGCGCGACAGCGGCGAGAACTTCGCGAGGCTGTCCTTCGCGTCGGCCTCGCTGCGGCCGGTGGCGGCGCCGATGCGGCGCGCCGCGTCGGCCACGATGTCCGTGTCGCAGAACCCGGGGCAGATCGCGTTGACGGTGACGCCGGTGCCCGCGACCTCGGCGGCCAGCGCACGCGTGAGCGCGACGAGCCCACCCTTGCTGGCCGAGTACGCGGCGGTGTAGCGGTAGCCCTTCAGCGCGGACGTCGAGGCGATCGCGACCACCCGACCGCGACGGCGCTTCGCCATGGCGGGCACGAGCGCGCGTGCGAGCCGGAAGGGTGCGGTGAGGTTCGTGGCGATCACGCGCCGCCAGGTCTCGTCGTCGGTCTTGCCGAGCGGAGCCGAGGGCGCGACGCCGGCGTTGCTGACGAGCACGTCGATCGTGTGCGCGGTGAGCTGTCCGAGCAGGCCCTCCAGCGCAGCGTCGTCGTCGAGCGCGGCGCCGAGGCAGGCGACGACGCGCGCGCCCGCCTGGGTCGCTCGCGCGGCGCTGTCGGCCAGAGCTTCCGGCGTGCGCGCGACCAGCAGCAGGTCGCAGCTCGGCGCGAGCGCATCGACGATCGCTGCACCGAGCCCCCGACTGGCACCGGTCACCAACGCGAGCGGTCGAGGTGATGCTGCGGACACGCGCGCAGCATACAGCGGCGCAGCTCACTGCACGCGTGAGAAGAGTCCGATGTCGCGGACCCACGCCACGTCGTCGGGTCCCGCGTCCACGAGCTCGAGCCGCCACGACACCACCGCATGCGTCGGCTCGAAGCGCAGCGGCGGCGACTGCCAGCTGCGCGAGCGCTGCTCGGGCGGATCGATCGTGCCGATCGGCACGTCGTCGGCGAGCACGCGGATCCGTGCGGCGGGATCGAGGCTCGCGCTCGTCAGGTTCACCACCACGTCGAGCCCGCGGCCGTGCGGCAGCGACTCCGGGGCGAGCTGCAGCGCTGCATCGGCGCGCAGCGCGAGACTGATCGCGTGCAGCTCGGGCACCGGGAGCGTGCCCGGCCGATAGCGCGAGAGTCCGCGTCCTGCGACCCACTGTGCGGGCGTGACCGCATGGCCGAGATCGACGGGCGGTGCGAACACCACCGTCTGCGGCGTCACGTCTTCGCTCGCGGCGTGCTCGGACCCGAGCAGACGCAGCTCGGCGAGCCCACCGTGGGGGCACGGCGCATCCGCGATCGCGCGCTTGCTGCCGCGCACGCGGATCGATCGCGGCGGGCTCGCGACCGCGAACGGACCGAGCGTGTCGCGGGCACGCCCCGGCATCCCCGGTGGCACGCTGGGGCGCTCGACGCCGTCGATCACGACGCGCCAGCGATCGACCTCGTCGCCGGTGCCCGGGAGGGCGACGAGCACGACGCTCGCGGTGTCGGCGGCGAGCTCGGTCGGCAGCTCGAGCGCGAGCTCGCGGCGATCGGACAGACAGCGATCGCCGACCACCGCAGGCGGCGGTCGATCCGAGGACACGCGCACGTCGCCGTGCTCCCCGAGCCACACGCGCTGCACCTCGTGCGTGCGGGCGTCGTCGACCACGACCTCGACGAGCGCCATCCGCAGCGAGTCGCGCGTGACCGCAGTGGGCAGCTCGGTGTCGCTCGGGGTGAGCCGATCGGTGACGAGCTCGAGCAGCACGGCCTCGCGGGCGCGGAAGGGCGGCGGAAGTAGATCGTCGAACGCGGCGAGCGGCGCGGGATCGCCGGGGCCGCGCATCGCGTGCGTGGCTTCGTTGATCAGCAGGAACACGCGCGGTGGCGCCTCGCCCCGGCGAGCCGGTCCGTCGACGAGCAGCTCGTGCAGGCTGGCGTAGGCCGCCTCTCGCGTCTGGTAGGGGAGCACCAGTCGGCCGTGCCCGAGCGCGAGCGCACCACCGACCTGGTTGAACGTGTGACCGTGGTGCCAGCCCTCGCCGCCCGCGATCACGATCCCGTCGCTCGGCACGAGCTCCGCGAGCGCATCGACGATGCGTGCGGCGCCTTCGTGCTCGACGAGCCGTGTCTGCGGCGTGCGCACGAGCGGCATCGCGATCGCGCCGAGCCAAGCGAGGGCGAGCGCCGCGACGACGACGTGCGCAGCGAGGCGGCGCCATGCCGCGATCGCTGCGTGGATGCGGGCCAGCGCATGCGCACCGGCGAGACACGCGAGCGGCAGCAGCTCGGGCACGAGGTAGCGGCCGTAGTAGAACAGCCCGAACCGCGGCAGGTTGCGCCCCGCGTAGATCCAGATCGTGGTCGCAACCAGCGCTGCGATCGCGGCCAACCAGAGGTCCGCACGCTCGCGCACGCGCCAGCGCAGGGCGCCGCTGACGATGCCGATCGCGGCCGGGCCGAGCAGCGCCGGGCCCAGCCCGCCACCCAGCGCGTCGAGCCGCGACCACGGCGGCGACACGGCATCGCTCGCGCGCGCAGCCCAGGCCGCGAGCCCGAGCGCCGCGACGACACCGAGCAGCAGCGGCAACCGCTTGCGCACGCGCTGGACGAGCCGCTCGGCGTGCACGCGCGCGCGCGGTCCGAACCCCAGCTCGTCGACGCTCCACCACACCAGCATCGCGGCCGCGCAGCCCAGCACGAGCCCCGACGGCGAGGGCTCGCTCCAGCCCACGAGCTGACGACGCAGCTCGTCCGAGAGATAGGGAAACGACGTCGCGGCGTGCACGACCACCGAGATCGCGAGCGAGCCGAGCAGCACCGCCGTCGCGCGATGCCGCTGCGGTGCGTTCCCCGGCTCGAGCCACAGCACCGCGAGCATCACCGGCGCGGTCATCCAGGCGTTGCCGCGCACCCAGGCCGTGGCGCCCAGCAACCACGCGCCGCGCACGAGCTCGTCCGTGTCGCGCTCGCGCGCACGCACGAACGCGAGCACGGCGGCCGCGAGGAACAGCCCCGTGACGGCCTCGCTGAGGCTGTTGCGGTGCACCCAGATCGCGAGCGGCGACAGCACGAACGCCGCGGCGGCGCACGCGGGCCACGGTGTGCCGGGCCACAGTCGGCGGCCGATCGCCAGCACGGCGAGCACGGCGAGCACGCCCTCGAGCACGACGAGCGCGCCGGGCCCGGCCTCGCCGCCGACCATGCGCGCGACTGCGAGCAGCATCGGATGCAGGTGCAGGAACTGCGGCACGACGAGACCGCGCTCGCGATCCGCGAGGTACCAGCCCGGGCGGTAGCTGGCCTCGTACACGTCCTCGCGCCAGGCCTCCCCGCGCCGGGGATAGAGCCCGAGCAGATCCTGGGGACCGGATGCGCTCGCTTGCTCGCTCGCAGCGCGCGCCAGGACGGGATCGACGAACGCGATCGCACCCTCGCGCGCCGTGAACTCGCCGCGCAGCGCATACGTGCCCTGGTCGCGGCCGGCGAGCGCGTGGTCGAGCGGCGGCCAGCGCAGCGCGATCGCCCCCAGTGCGAGCACGACCGGCGCGATCGCGAGCCGCCAGTCGCTGCGCGGCGGCAAGGTTGGCCGCGTCGCACGCCAGGGCACCCAGGCGATCGCGAGCGACCCGAGCACGAGCGCGAGCACGCCGGGGCTGGCTGCGCCGAGCGTCGCGAGCAGCGTGGTCGCGATGCCGACGAGGGTCAGCGCGGTCGCACCGACCAGCACGATCGCATCGAGCCCGATGCGCTCGCGCATGCGCCAGCGCAGGCCCAGCGCGCAGGGCAGCGCGACCAGCACGAGCGCGAGCGCGACGGACACGCCCGCGAGGATACCTACGCGGCGTCTTCCTGGGGGAGCCGCGCGAGCACGATGTCGGCCAGCTCGGGGCGCGCGAACAGATAGCCCTGCAGCAGGTGCGCGCCGCAGCGCTGCACGGTCTCGGCCTCGGCCGCGGTCTCGATGCCCTCCGCGACCACGAGCGCGTCGGTCGCGTCGGCGAACCGGCACAGCAGATCGAAGATTCGCTGCTTGCGCGGGACCTTGTCGACGTCCCGCACGATGCTCATGTCGACCTTGATGTAGCGCGGCTGCAGCTCCGCGAGCACGGAGAGCGAGCTGTAGCCCGAGCCGAGATCGTCGACCGCGATGGTGAAGCCGCGGCGCAGGATCGTCTCGATCGAGCGCTCCCAACCGACGGCGTCGGCCAGCGAGCTGCGTTCGGTGATCTCCAGCACGACGCGGTTCGCGTGGCGCTGCAGGAGCCGCAGGCGATCGTCGAGCGCTTCCGGATCACGCAGCTCGTCGGGATGCAGGTTGATGAACAGGCGGGTCTCCAGCGGCAGGCGATCGAGGATCGCGGCGGCGCGCGTGGCGACGGCCTCGGCGAGCCGATCGACCAGGCCGTGCTCCTCCGCGGCGCGCAGCACCGACAGCGGACCGGAGAGCACGGGATCGGCGCTGCGCAGCAACGCCTCGTAGGCGACGAGGCTGCCGTCGGGGCGGACGATCGGCTGCAGTGCGAGCCGGAGATCGTCGCTGCCCAGCAGGGTGAGCAGCCGCATCCGTCCGGCCGAGCGATGCACCCGCTGGAGATCGTGGTAGGCCTCGAGCATCCGCTGACGCTCGTGCAGCGTCGTGCGGATCACCGACGACAGCGCGTCGATGCCGATCGGCTTCTCGAGCACGTGCGTCGCGGAGCCGAGGTTGACGGCGTCGAGCGCGGTGTCGAGATCGAGCGAGCCGGTGAGCAGCACGCGCGTGCACATCGGCTGGATCTCTCGCAGCGTCTGCAGCACGGCGATGCCGTCGGGCTCACCCATGCGCTGATCGACGAGCGCGACGTCGAACAACCGCTCGCGGGCGGTCTCGAGCGCGCTCGTGCCGTTGTCGACGGCGATCACTTCGTGACCGTCGGCGTGGAGCATCATGGCCAGCGCGCGACGGACTCGTTCGTCGTCGTCGACCACGAGCACGACCGCGTTGTGGCGGGGATCGGGGGAGAATGCGGAGGCAGACACGGCGTTCGGGAGGTTTTTCGGCCGGCGCCGCGACAAGTGAAGCCTTGTCCCACGACGGGCCGCGGCGGCCCGAGCTCGGCGAGGCGCGGGTGACAATCGGGACAACGGCGCGCCCCGCGAGGAATCTCATCCGGGCGGCTCCGGCGCGTCCCTGTTCGGCTCGCGGCGCCGCGCGTGCCCTGGCATGCTGGGCGAAAGCATGATCACGTACCTCGACGGCAAGTGGGTCGACGACGCCGATGCGACCGTGAGCGTGCGTTCGCGTGCGCTCAACTACGGGCTCGGCTGCTTCGGCGGGATCCGTGGCTACCTCGCCGACGACGGCAAGCAGGTGCTGGTGTTCCGGCTCGAGTCCCACATCGAGCGACTGCTCGAGTCGGCGCGCGTGCTCTACCTGCGCGCGCCGGGCAGCATCGCGGAGGTCGCCGACATCCACCTCGAGCTCCTGCGCAAGAACGACGTGCACTTCGACGTGTACGTGCGGCCGCTGCTCCTGCACAACTCCACCGCGATGGCGCCGGTGCTCGACGAGGCCAGCACGAGCTTCGCGATCTACTGCCTGCCGCTCAAGCGCTACATCGACAAGGACGCGATCGACGTCTGCGTCAGCTCGTGGCGCCGCGTCAGCGACAACGCGATCCCGGCGCGCACCAAGCCGACCGGCGCGTACCTCAACAGCGCGCTCGCACGGCGCGAGGCGTTCGACGGCGGCTTCGACGAGGCGATCCTGCTCACCGAGGCGGGCAAGGTCTCCGAGGGCAGCGCGGAGCACGTGTTCCTGGTGCGGCGCGGCGTGCTCATCAGCCCGCCCTCGACCCAGGACAACCTCGACGGCATCACCCGCCGCAGCCTCATCGAGATGGCGGTCGCGGATCTCGGGCTGCCGTTCCAGGAGCGCGAGATCGGTCGCACCGAGCTCTACGTCACCGACGAGCTGTTCCTGTGCGGCACCGGAGCGCAGATCACCCCGGTGCGCTCCGTCGACAAGCGCCAGCTCGGCGACGGCGGCATCGGCCCCGTCACCAAGCGGCTCCAGCAGTACTTCGACGACGTCGTCCACGGACGCGTCGCAAAGCGCAAGAGCTGGCTGACTCCGGTCTGGGGCTGAGCCACAATCGCGGCGCATGCCCGACGCCGCGCCGCCGACACCTCCTGCGCGCGAAGACACCGCCCCGTTGGCGGCGGTGGTGCGGGCACGCTGGCCGATCCTCATCGCGTTCGTCGCGCTGTGTGCGTGGCTGTTGCCCGGCGTGCGCATGCTGCAGCACGACGACGACGTGCTCGCGTTCCTGCCGCCCGAGCACCCCGACGTCGTGGCGTTCCACGAGGTCGCCGACCGCTTCGGCATGCTCGAGGTCGCGCTCGTGGGCCTGCGCGCGAAGGACGGCGGCGACTTGCTCACGCCCGAGCGCAGCGAGCAGGTGCGCACCGTCGCGACGCTGATCTCCGAGCTGCCCGGCACGCGGCTCGTGCTCGACTACCCGACGCTGCCCGATCTGCGCGTCGACGGCGACACACTCGCGGTCGATCCGCTGGTGCCGAAGGGCGAGACCGACCCCGCCGTGTTGCGTGCGCGCGTGCTCGGCAACCGCGATGCGGTCGGCAACCTGATCTCGGCCGACGGCACGTCGGCGGCGCTGCTCGTGTACCTGCTGCCGGCGACCTCCGGCGCGAGCGGCCGCGCGGCGCGGCTCGAGCCGATCCGCGACGTGGTGGCCCAGCACTGGGACGGCGAGGCGTACTTCGGGGGCGCGCCGTTCATCGAGACCAACGCGGCCTCGGCCTCGCGTGCCGACATCGAGCGCCTGTCGCCGATCGTCATCGCGGTGCTCACCATCACCTCGGCGCTGCTCCTGCGCAGCATCACGGCCGCGGTGATGAACCTGGTCGTCGCCGGCATCGGCGTGGCGTTGGTCGTCGGTGCGCACGGCCGCTTCGGTGAGCCGTTCACCATCGTGTCGAGCACGACCCCCGTGCTGATGGTCGCGCTCGGCGGTGCGTTCGGCATGCACCTCATCTCGGGCTACCAGCGGCGCTCGGGCACGTCGGCCGCACGTGCGAGCGGAGCGTTCCGCGAGCTCTGGCTCGCCGTCGTGCTGTCGGCGGCCACCACCGCCGTCGCCTTCTTCGCGCTGTACGTGATGCCGCAGGTGCCGATGAAGCGCTTCGGCATCGTGGCGGGCTGCGGCGTGCTGGTGCTGCTCGCGATCGCGTTGCTGGTCGTGCCCGGGCTCTTGTCGCTGTTGCCGGCCCGCCTGCTGCGCCCGCGTCCGCCGATGGTCGTGCCGTTCGGCGCGCGGCCGCCGGCGTGGGCGCTCGCGGTGCTCTGCGCGCTCGGGCTGTTCTTCGCGACGCGGCTGCAGGCCGATCCGGACACGCGCAGCGTGTTCGACGAGGACAGCGAGCCGGCGCGGGCCGATCGCTTCTTCAACGAGCACTTCGGCGGCTCGCAGTACATCCAGATCGCGATCGACGCCGAGATGCGGGATCCGGTGGTGCTGCGACAGATCCGCGAGCTCGCGACGAAGCTGCGCGCCGTCGAGGGGGTCGCCGACGTGCGCACGCTCGTCGAGCCGGTGGAGATGCTGACCGAGGGCTTCGGTGGGCGCCGCGGCCTGCCGCGCGATCAGGCACAGGCGCGGCGCGTGCTCGGCAACCTCGCCGACCATCCCGCGATGGCGCAGCTCGTCACCACGGAGATGACGGGCGCGATCGTGCACGTGAAGCTCGCGCCCCAGAGCAGCGAGGCGCTGGTGCGCACGACCGCGGAGGTGCGCGCGATCGCGGATGCGCTGCCGCCCGGGCCGATCCGGGTGGGTGCGCACGACGACCCGGCCGTGGCGGCCGTACAGAAGGAAGCGGTGCGCGTGCGGGCCGAGGCGGCGCTCGGCAAGCCGCTGACGGAGGCCGAGCTCGACGCGCTGCTCGACCCGGGCAGCAAGGACGCCGCGATGCTCGCGGAGGCGGAGCGGCTGCGGGAGCGGGCGCTCGGCACCGAGGAGGTGATCGAGTCGCTGCCGCCCGAGGTCTACGAGGACGTCGCGCTCGAGCAGCTGCTCACGCTGCGCGGCAAGGCGCTCGAGGACTACCTGCGGCAGCAGCTGCCCGAGCTCGTCGCGAAGGACGCCGAAGGTCCGAAGTACGTCGCGCGCGAGCTCGAGCGCTGGCTCGGCGAGTCGCGTGACCGCATCCGCGTCGAGAGCATGTGCAAGCGACTGGGGCTCGAGAACGCCGCGCCCGTGGCGAAGAAGGCCGTGCCGGAGGGGATGGAAGGGCTCGGCTTCGACGACGAGCCCGCGGCCTTCGTTCCGAGCGGCGCGTGCGGAGCGTTCGCCGACGTGCTCTCGGAGCTCGAGGACGCGGAGTGGGCGATCCCACCGGACGTCGACGCGAAGGTCGTGCGCGAGGCGCCGTGGCGGCTGCAGATCACCGGACAGCCGCTCATCGGTCAGGCGTTCGCCGAGTCGGCGACGCGGAGCCTGTGGATCTCCACGATCGTCTCGTTCGTCGCGCTCGCGCTCGTGCTCGTGGCGGGCCGGCACCTGCTCGCGATCATCCCTGCGACGTGGACCGTGGTGGTGACGCTCGGCGTGATCGCGCTGCTCGGTCACCCGATCGGCATCGGCACGAGCATGGTCTCGTGCGTCGCGATGGGCGCGGGGGTCGACTTCGCGATCCACCTCAGTGTCCGGGCCCGCGAATCACGCGCGGCCGACCGCGGCAGCGAGGCGGTGCGCGAGCTCGGCGGCGTCGCGATCGTCACCGGACTCCAGCTCGCTGCGGCTTTCGCGGTACTGATCGCGTCCAGCATGCCGCCGCTGCGCCAGTTCGGGATCGGGCTGGCGATCGGCTTGATGGTCGCGGCGGCCGGGGCGGTCTGGTTCGCCCCGATCCTCTTCGACAGGCGGAAGTGATCGCCGGTGGAGGCTGTGGCGCAGATCACTTCGCGGGGTATTTTCGTCGTGATTCCAGCGACTTGTTCCCGAGGGTCGACCCCACGCTGAATCGGTGGGAGGCACTGCCGTCCAAGCGCCGACGCTTGCGGACCTCGCCGCACGGGTCAACGTGCCACTTGATACACTCGCGGAGCCCTCGACGATGAAGAAGTCCATGTTCCTCGCTGCGCTCGCCCTCAGCTCCGTGATCGCTCCGATCGCGGATGCCGCTCCGGTCGCCGCGCAGGCACCGGTCGCGATGGTCGGCGTCGATGCCAACGACATCCTCGCCGAGGTCGATCGTCGCGCTGCAGCTTTCAAGGACCAGAGCTACACGGCGTCGATGGAGATCTCCAAGGGTGGTCAGCTCAAGAAGACGCTGACGTTCACCTCGGTGATGAAGGGCTTGAGCAAGCAGCTGATCGTGTTCTCCGCCCCCGGCGACGTCGCCGGCATGAAGGTGCTGATGGAGGACGCGAAGAACCTGTTCCTGTTCCTGCCCGAGTTCCAGAAGGTGCGTCGCGTCGCGACCCACGTGCAGAACCAGGGCTTCCTGGGCAGCACGTTCACGTACGAGGACATGACGCAGGTCCAGCTCGCGCCGTTCTTCGACGCCGAGCTCGGTAGCAAGGACGGCTCGCTGACCACGCTGATCCTGAAGCCCAAGGCGGGCATCGAGAGCAGCTGGTCCAAGGTGGAGGTCACGATCGACGGCAAGAAGGGCGGCGTCACGCGCCTGCGCTACTTCGACGGCAGCGGAGCCGACGTGCGCGAGCAGACCCGCGAGGACTGGATCAAGATCGAGGGCAAGCTGATGCCGACGCGCGTCACCATGTCCAACTCCAAGACCGGTGACGTCACGGTCATCAAGCTGTCGGACATCCAGGTGAACCAGGGTGTCGACGACGCGATCTTCTCGCGCCGCGAGCTGCTGCGCGGCTAGTCCGAGGGTGATTGTTCGCGGCCGCTGCAGCCCTACTCCCCTTGTCGTTCTTCGCGGGGTTGTGGGCGGTCGCTCCGCCGCTGCATCGTAGCTACGACGGTGCGCGCGATGTGACGCCGCGGCTCGCCCGCGTCGCTCCCGCGCCGCCGCGCGAAGAGCCGGTGCCGATCCCGGACGGTGAGGACATCCCGATCGACGAGAGCGACGAGCCGTTGCCGGGCAACGAGCCGACGACGCCGCCTCCGACGAAGCCCGAGCCGACGGAGCCGACGACCGCCGAGCCGGACACGGGCGAGACCAAGACCGCGCCCGACGAGACGCCGGGCGATCTCTCCATCGACGACGTGTTCGGCACCGACGCCCAACACACCGACGTCGCCGCGGATCCGCAGGGCGAGAAGACCGAGGGCACGAAGAAGGGGCTCGGCGCCGCGCGCAGCAAGCTCGCCGGCAAGTTCGACTTCCGCGTACGCGTGGTCTCGTCGGCCTACTACGACGTGCACAAGGTCGAGGACCGCGGCTTCGGTCGCCAGGAGAACCGCCTCGAGTTCCGCTTCACGTACACGCCCGATCGCCACCTGCAGATCGTCGGTGACGTCGAGCCGGTGTTCTTCGGGCTCGCGCAGACCCGCGAGCTCGACGATCTCGCGACGCAGCGGCTGCTCACCCCCTTCCACGTCGAGAGCGATGCGGCCTACATCGCGCTGCTCGACCTCGTGCCGGGGCTCGACATCAAGGTCGGTCGCCAGGTGCTGGTCTGGGGTACGGCCGACAAGTTCAACCCCACGAACAACATCAACGCCGACGACCTCGAGGATCGCCCGCTGTTCACCGAGCCGATCGCCAACCAGATGGTGGTGGTCGACTACGCGCCGCTCGGCGACAAGCTCTGGTTCGAGGGCGTGTACGTGCCGACGTTCTTCCCGGCCCTCTTGCCGCCGTCGGCCGCCGCGGCGCTGCGCGATCCGCAGACCGACGTCCCGTTCGCGCACGAGGCCGACGCCGCGAAGCTCGATCGCCTGCAGGGCTACCTGCTCGCGAACCCGATGCTGGTGCCCACCGTCTACGGCCACGTCCGTCAGCCGCGCAAGCGCTTCACCACCGGGCAGAGCGCGATCAAGATCGCCAGCAGCCTGGGCGGCATCGACATGTCGATGTCGTACTACAACGGCCGGCACGACATCCCCAGCCCGGTCGTCGCGCGCTCGTCGACGAAGGACCCGCGGGTCGGCGACGGCATGCAGCGCGAGTGCTGCTACCAGTCCGACGTCACGCTCATCTACCCGCGCATGCAGGTGATCGGGCTCGACTTCACGACGCAGCTGCCGTTCCTCGGCAACATGGGCTTCTGGGGCGAAGGCGCGCTGTTCTTCCCGCAGAAGCAGAAGCTCTACATCGAGTTCCCGATCGCGATCGATCTCACGCCCTCCAACCCGAACGACGTGCCGGTCCGCAACATGACCGGCACCACGATCCGCTCGACGCCCTACATCAAGGCGACCACCGGCATCGACTACACGTTCGGCAAGCACGTGTACGTGCAGGCGCAGTACCTGCGCGGTTTCATCGACGAGTTCGGCGCCGATCACATCGGCAACTACCTCGTCGCCGGTAGCGATCTCATCTTCTTCGGGCGCCACTTCATCTTCCGCACCTTCGGCGTCGTCGACTTCCCGACGGGCAAGGGCGACAACGGCTCGTTCGTGATCTTCCCGGAGCTGATCCTCGTTCCGCCCTGGGGCAGCGTCACGTTCGAGCTCGGCACCTTCTTCCTGCTGGGGAAGTCGGACACCAAGTTCGGGCAGAAGGCCGCCGGCTCCTCCATCGCGTTCTTCAAGGTCGTCGGCGCGTTCTAGCGCCGGCCGGCAGGACGCAGGCGCCGCGGCGATCTATGCTGTTGCCGCGTGCACCAGCCGTCGCCCGTCGCCGCGCTGTTCTCCTGGGTCGCGATGGGCGCCATCGCGGTGGTCGTCGCGTTCGTCGGCCTCGCGTGGCCCGACGACGACGACTGGGCGAACGAGCTGTGGAACCGCATGCCGCTGCCGCGCCGGCCCAAGAAGGAGGCGCCGGTGGTCGCCGCCGCGTCGGCCGGCGCCGCCGACACCGACGGCGAGGCCGAGGGTGACGAGCTCGGCGAGCAACCGCTCGACAGCCCAGTGCCGGTCGTCGAGATGCCGAACACGCTCGATCCGGAGTCGCTCATCGACGAGCTGCCCGCCGAGGGCGAGGAGGGCGGCGAGCGGCGCCCGATCGAGCGCATCGACGTCGGCGACGTCCGCATCGAGGACACCGGGACCGAGCAGGACTGGCTCATCCACCGCGTCGCGCCGATGGAGACCGTCGACCAGGTCGCGTTCCGCTACGGCGTGCGACCCGACGCGCTGCGCATGTGGAACGGCATCAAGCCCGACTCGGTGAAGCTGCGTGAAGGTGCGCGCCTGAAGCTGCGGCCGCGCAAGGTGCCACCACAGCGTCGCAAGCACGAGTACTACGTGCAGACCGGCGACACCTGGTGGAGCATCGCCACCGCGTTCGGCGTCGACTCCCGCGATCTGCGATCGACGAACTGGGGGACGCCGCAGCGGCTCCGCGTCGGCATGAAGATCGACGTGTGGGTCGATCCCGTCGTCTACATCTGGGTGTCCGGTGGCTCCGACCCGCACGTGCCCGCCGATGTCCGGCTCGGCGCGGTGGGCATCGGGCCGCCGCAGAACGGCAAGCTCGTCAATGGCGTGCAGCTGCCGCCGCACCAGGCCTACACGCTCAAGCTGCCGCCCTCGGCCTACGGCACCACGCACGCCGTCGCGCACGTGGTGCACGCGATGGACGAGTTCGAGAAGCGCACGACCTACGAGCCCAAGCTGATGATGGGCTCGATGAGCGCGAAGCACGGTGGACCGCTCACGGGCCATCGCTCGCACCAGAGCGGGCGCGACCTCGACATCCGCTTGCCGCTGTTGGCCGACGTGCTCGAGTACGCCGCCGTCACGCCGAAGCGCGTGGACTGGAACGCGCTCTGGCACCTCATCGAGTCCTTCGATGCCACGGGTCAGGTCGTGGTCATCTTCTTCGACTACGACATGCAAGAGCGGCTCTACAAGGCCGCCGTCGCGCTCGGGGTCGACGAGGAGCGCCGCAAGCAGGTGCTGCAGTGGCCGCGCGGCAACAAGGCGAACCTCGGGCTCGTGCGGCACAGCCCCGGCCACGCCGGCCACATCCACGTGCGCATCAACTGCGGGCCCAACGAGCCCGAGTGCGTGTCCGAGGACGACTTCGACATCGACTCGGACTGAGCTCTGGTCGCGCCCTCCGGCGCTCTTCCTGGCGCGGGCGGTCATGCTCGCTGTCCGCCGTGGCGAGGCCACGTCGGGCTCGATTGGCCGACAGTCCGAGCTCTGGTCAGCCGGCGATCGCCTTCGCGAGTTGCTCGACGCTGCGGCGCTGCGCACTGCCGAGCCCCTCGGTCTCCTTCGCGATGCGGGTCACCAGGGTGACGAGCTTGCGGCGCGCGGCGGGCTTGCGCGCGTGCGCGAGGGCGGCGAGCGCGTCGGTGCAGTCCTCGGGCTCGCCGCGCGTGTTGGCGATGCGCAGGATCGCGGTCTCGGCCCAGCCGGGCGCGCGCTCGTGGAGATCGGGCAGCGCGTCGAGCAGCGCGTCCAGGTACGCGTCGTCGAAGCCTTCGAGGATGTAGAAGAGCGGCCACAGCACGCCGGTGGGATCGTCGTCGTCGAGGACGCCGAACAGCGCCGGCGCGAGCGACGGCTCGGCGATCTGCTCGAGCCGGGCCACGAGCGCGCCGAGCTCCTCGCTGACGTCCTCCGTCGAGCGCGCGAACAACGAGATCCGCGCGAGCACCTCGCCCGCGTCGAGCTCGTCGATGCGCGGCGCACCCTTGCGCTTGGCGACCGGCTTCTTCGTGGCCGCCGGCTGCTTCGCCGCCGCCGGCTCCTTCGCGGCCGCCGGCTGCTTCGCGGCCGCCGGCTGCTTCGCCGCCGCCGGCTGCTTCGCGACCGCCGGCTTCTTCGCGGCCGCCGGCTTCTTCGTGGCCGCCGGCTTCTTCGCGGCCGCCGGCTTCTTCGCGGCCGCCGGCTTCTTCGCGGCCGCCGGCTTCTTCGCCGCCTTCTTCACGGGCTTCGCCATCGGGCAGAGCCGTAGCCCACTGCGCGGTCGCTTGCAAGCGAGCCGGCTTGCGACGCGCCCCCGGGCGCCGCTAGGGTGGCGATCGTGACCAGCCGTACCATCGTCGACTCCGTGACCCGCGTCGACGGGCCGCCCGCCGAGCTGCCGCTGTTGCACGCACGGCTCGATGCGTTGCGGCAGCGATTCACGAACGTCGTGCTCGAGCGCTACCTCGACCGGATTCCCCGCATCGGCGACCGCGTCCACATCGCGCCCGGCGCTGCGATCGTCGGCGACGTCGAGCTCTGCGACGACACCAGCGTCTGGTTCGGCTGCATCCTGCGCGGCGACGTCAATCGCATCGAGCTGCGCGAGCGCAGCAACCTCCAAGACGGCGCGGTCGTCCACGTCGGTGATCGCGATCCCACGCTCGTCGGTGAAGAGGTCGTCGTCGGCCACCGCGCGGTGCTGCACGGCTGTCGCGTGGGCGGCGGCACGCTCGTCGGCATCGGCGCCACGCTGCTCGATGGCGTGCAGGTCGGGGAGGGCTGCGTCATCGGGGCCGGTGCGCTCGTCACGGCGGGCACCGAGATCCCGGCGCACAGCCTCGTGCTCGGCACGCCCGCGAAGGTCGTGCGCAAGCTGACCCACGCGGACGAGGCGTTCCACCGCGCGCTCGCGGCGAAGTACGTGCGGCTCGCCCACAACCACCGCGTGGGCTGAGCCGCGTTCAGCCGCTGCTGCTCGAGCTGCCCTCGGAGCCCCCGCTGCTGCCGGAGCTGGTCGCGCCGCCGCTGCCGCTCGTGCTCTCGTCGGTGCTCCAGCTCTCCCCGATCGTCTCGTCGCTGCTCGCGGCCGGCGCGAGGCAGAACCCATCGCGGTCGTCGCACGAGAGCCCGTCGCAGCACGACCCGTCGTCGATGCACCACCGGTCCAGCGCGTCCACCGGCACGCACTCGGGCACGCACACGGCGGTGCCCATCCCGGCGGTGCCCATGCCCGCGCCGGCGTCGTACGGGGCCACGCAGTAGCCGGCCTCGCAGTCGGCCGAGCCGCCGCACTCGTTGGGCCCGCCGAACGTCGTGCCCTCGCTCGTCCCGGTCGTCCCGGTGGTGCCACCGGACTCGGCGATGGCGGTGTCCTCGGACGGCATTGCTGGGCTCGTTCCGCACCCGAGCGCACATGCGACGAGCCAACCGGACCATCTGCGGCCGCGATCCATATCGCTGGCGAGGCTAGCACCCAAAGGGCACGGCATGGATCGCGGCGCGCGAGCGAAGTGCTGATAGCCTCGATCCCAGTGGAAGGCGAACGACCCGGTCGCTGGGCCCGCCGCATCACCGTCCCGGGGCTGCCACCGTCGCATGGCACGCCCCCGGCGATGCCGACGATCGTGGCCACGGGTGCGCCCACGGTCATCCGTGCGGGCGTGCAGCTCGCCCACCACAAGGTCTACGACGTCGTCGAGTGCATCGGCGAGGGCGGCATGGGCCGCATCTTCCGCGCCTACGATCCCGCGATGGATCGCTATGTCGCGCTGAAGCTGCTCAAGCCCGACATGCCCGACTACGTGCGTCGACGGTTCCGACGCGAGGCGGTCATCGCCGCCAACTTCTCGCATCCGAACCTGCCGCGCGTGCTCGACGTCGGCTCGGTCGACGCCAGCGGCGCCGAGTGGATGACGATGGAGTACCTGCGCGGCCGCGATCTCGGGCGCGTCATCGAGCGCGGCCGCTCGATCCCGGTGCCGCTGCTCGTAGACATCTTCTGCCAGACCCTCGACGCGCTCGACTACATCCACACGCGCAAGATCGTCCACTGCGACGTGAAGCCCGACAACGTGTTCATCACGCGCGACAGCTACGACCGTCGCATCGTGATCATCAAGCTCATCGACTTCGGGGTCTCGCGCAGCCTCGAGCACGGCGAGACCGTCGATCAGATCGCCGGCGATCCGCTGTACATGGCACCGGAGCAGACCGTGGTGCACGAGCGCATCGACGCGCGCGCCGATCTGTACGCGCTGGGGATGTCGTTCTACGAGACGCTCACCGGTCGGCACCCGTGGCAGGAGTACATCGACGCGCCGGTCGAGGAGCTGCTCCGGCTCCAGCGGCACGAGGACCCGCCACCACCCTCGACGCGGCTACCGCCAGGGCCACCCCGCCTCGTCGATGCCCTGGATCGCATCTTCGCCACCGCGTGCGCGAAGGATCCCGCCGAGCGCTATCCGGATGCCCGTACGATGCGCAAGGCGATGATGCGGCTGCGCGACGCGAGCTGATCCGTCGCATCCCGTCGCATCCCGCCGCATCCCCGCAAAGTGGTGGCCCCGCAGCGTGGCTGCTACGCTGTCGCGCATGCGTCCTGCGCTTCCTGTCGTGCTCGTGCTCCTGCTCGCGCCGGCCTGTGGTGACGACAGCGGGCAAACGGGCTCGACGGCGAGCGAGGCGAGCACGGGCACGGGCTCGAGCAGCAGCGCCACGGCAGAGCCGACCACCACGAGCCCGGCCGACAGCAGCAGCAGCACCACGGTCGAGCCCCCCGAGGGCGAGTGCATCTTCTGGGCGGACGAGTGCGGGCCCGAGCAGAAGTGCGAGCCCTACACCGTCAACGAGGGCCAGCAGTTCCCCGACGAGATCCGCTGCTGCCCGGCGGTCGAGAACCCCGACCTCGTGGGCGAGGCCTGCGACGTCATCGACTACAACGGCAGCTGCCTCGACACCTGCGAGCGCGGTGCGTTCTGCGTGCTCGACGATCCGGACATGCTGAAGGGCCAGTGCCGCGCGTACTGCAACCCCGCGGGCGACGACTGCCCGCCGACCGAGACCTGCAAGAGCTTCTTCGAGCTGCTGAACGGAGTGCCCACCGTGCCGATGTGCATGGAGAAGTGCGATCCGCTCGTGCAGGACTGCGTCGTGCCGAACTGGCGCTGCATCCCGGACTCGCCGACGATCTCGGGGCAGAGCGGGTTCATCTGCGTCGCGCCGCCGCCCGGCAGCCCGGTGGGCCTGTTCGACGCGTGCGCGCTCGCGAACCAGTGCGAGACCGGCAACGTCTGCGTGCCCGGCGATCGCGTGCCGGGCTGCACGTTCGCGTCGTGCTGCACCGCGTACTGCAGCCTGTCCGACGGCGACGAGGCCTGTCAGGCGCTCGATCCGTCGCTCGTCTGCGTCGACTGGATGTCGCCCGATCCCACCTGGGAAGACGTCGGCGTGTGCGCGATCCCCGACTGAGCTCCACGCTCAGGGCGGGGTCTCGGCGCAGAACACGAACAGGCCCTCGCGCGAGTCCGACACGAGCACCTTGCCCGAGGGCAGGCGGATGTCGAGCTCGAGCGCGCCGTTCCAGCTCGCCGCGGGCACGTCGGTCCAGGTCGGCATGCGCAGCACCTCGAACGGCGCGGTGGGATCGTGGATGTCGAGCAGCACGAAGCCGGCCTCGTACCACGCCGCGTACACGTAGCTGCCGCGCACCTGGGCGTTGTGCGGGATGACGTCCTCGCCGATCGAGAACGTCGACACGAAGGTCGGGATGCCGGGATCGGCCATGTCGTAGATCCACACGTCGCCGATGTGGAACTCGTCGAGCCCGAGGAAGTACCGGCCGCTGGCATCGACGACGCCGCTGTGCGCATAGATGCCGGGCTCGACCCCGGTCACGCCGAGCACCGCGGGCGCGGTGAGGTCCGAGATGTCGACGACGTCCCAGTGCTGCGTGTAGCCACCGGCGACGTAGAGGCGATCGCCGACCGCGAGCGCGTCGTGGCAGTCGTTGCCGTAGTAGCCCCCGACCTCGACCGGCGCCTCGGGATCGTCGAGCGTCAGGAACCGGCACGCACCGAAGCCGCTGTTGAGGTACAGCACGTCGTCGTACACGTCGATCGTGTGGATCTGGTCGGTGTACTCGGGGCGCTCGGCGACGAGCGTCGGTTGCGTGGGATCGGAGATGTCGACGATGCGCAGCGATGCGAGCCCGCCGCCCGGGCCCTGGCCGCCGAGGTAGAGCGTGGTGCCCGTGCCCGCGAGCGCGCGCCCGGGCACGTAGCCGGCGATCTCGAGATAGCCCACCTCGACGAGCGGCTCCTCGGTGACGTCGACGATCGAGAGCCCGTAGGTGTTGCCGAGCGCGGCGTACTCGCGGCCGTCCACGACGTAGCCCCACGCCGCGCCGTAGCGGTCGCCGTAGATGTCGTAGGCCGGCGGCGGGCGCGGATCGAGCGTGCCGCAGGGCTCGACCATGGGCTCCGTGATCGGCACGCCCATGTCGGGCTCCAGCATCGTCGTCGCGCCCTCCGATGACGACGCGTCGGCGCCGCTCTCCGAGCTCGTCGAATCCGCGGCCGTGGTCGACGAGCTCGTCGTGGTCGACGACGCCGTCGTGCCGTTCGACGTGCTCGCAGACGACGTGCCCTCGGAGCTCGCGCCGGTGTCGCCGCCGCTCGTCGATCCGTCTCCGCCGCAGGCGGCTGCAACGGACATCACGAGGGCCAGGTGACGGACGCGTACGACCACGGCAGCGATCTTCGCACGCACGCGGTTGCGTGGGTACCGATCCGCGGCGCATGATCGATCGCGATGTCACGTGCGCTCGCCGTGATGCAGTGGTCGCGGGCCCCCATCGTGCTCGTGGCCTGGACGGCGATCGCCGCCGACGCCGGGGCGATCGACGGCATCCGTCCGCGCACGCCGATCCTGTGGCCCGACGACGTGCCCTGTCTGGTCGAGGTCGACCGCAGCATCGAGGCGACGGTCGTGCTGCCCTACGCGATCCCGTTCGAGGATCCTGCGGCGGGGCAGAGCATCACCGACGACGAGGTGGACGACGGCCGTCGGCACCAGCTGCTCGCGTTCTCGCAGGACATCGATCCGCGCGTCGCGATGCCGGAGTGGATCGGCTGGAGCGACGTCATGCGCGCCGAGGCGGCCGGGCTCGCCGACGCGGCGACGATCGACGACAGCCGCGTGCTCGAGGGCCATCCGCTGCTCGGCGACACGTTCGTGCGCATCGACGCCGACGATGCGCGTCGACCGATCACGTTCGCGGCCGCGGAGGCCGGCGCGGCGTGGGACACGAGCGCGCTCGTGCCCGGGACCTACGTCGTGCGCGGCTACACCTGGGATCCCTGGCCGAATCTGTGGGCGCTGCCGCGGCACGGCGTCGTGCGGGTGTTCGACGACGTCGACGATCCGACGCTCGTGCCCGCGCTCGCCGTCGGCATGGACGCGCTGGTGCTGCACAGGAACGAGGTCGGGATGATCGAGGGCTGCCTCGCGGCGCCGGCCGGTACCACTCTCTCCGCCGCGTGGGCCGACTTCACCGACGCCGACGGCGAGCTCACCGAGCTGGTCTCCGGCGTCGTCGCCGAGGGCGGCGTGGTCGCGATCCCGTTCGAGCCACCCGAGGCGCTGTGGGGCGGGTTCGCGGTGGTGCGCGTGACCGCGACCGCTCCGAACGGGCTGCGCTGGGATGCGTTCGTGCCGGAGTCGATCACGATCCTCGCGAGCGATGCACCGATGGGCTGCGCCGACGACACCGGGGACTCGGGCTGCGCCGGCTCGAGCAGCGGCGACGACGGTGCGCCGAGCGAGAGCAGCGGCGTCGCGAGCACGACCGGGGAGACGGGCGGAGATCCGATCGCGACGACGACGGGCGGCGAGTCCTCTGGCGGCGGACCGGCGCAGGCGCCCGACACCGGCAGCGGCGCCGAAGGCTGTGGCTGCGCGACCGCGCCGCCGCGGGCTGCTGCGGCGCTCCTGCTGCTCGCGCTCGCACGTCGTCGTCGGCGCTCGAGCGCTCAGCGATAGGGCAGCACGAACATCGCGAGCGTGTCCCAGCTCGCATGCATCGCGATGACCGGGACGAGCGAGCGCGTGCGTATCGCGACTGCGCTCCACAGCGTGCCGAAGCCGAGCGCGGCGAGCCACAGCAGCGGCGGCCCGGTGGTGAGGTGCGCGATTGCGAAGAGCGTGCCGGCGGCGACGCAGCCCCGCACGGGCCCGAGCCGCGCGACGCAGGCGAACGTGACCACGCCGCGCCACACGATGTCCTCGCCGATGACGATCGCGAACATCGTCGGGATCGCGATCGCCTGGGAGAGCTCGTGTCCCCATGCGTTGATGGACGCGAGGTCGGAGGCGAGGGCAGGGGCGAGCGCGCGGATCACCCCGATCGCCGCCGCGCCGACCACCCACAGCGCGAGCCCGACCAGCGCGCCGAGGGCGAGGCCGGCGAGCTGTGGGCGCAGCAGCGCGCGCCACGGCATGCGCAGCAGCAGGATCGCCGCGCTCGCCGCGACGACCTCGACGAGCGCCATGCGCGACCACACCGAGGGAATCACGGACGGCAGCGCCAGCATCGCGACCATCACGACCGCGAAGAGCCACCACGCGCGCGGATCGGCGGGGCGACGCAGCCACGCGCGGTGCTCCGTCGAGGTGACGAGGCGCAGGCTCGGCAAGCTCGACGGGATCGCAGCGGCGAGCTCGACGATGCGAGCGTCGGTCAGCACGCGCGGACGCAGCTCGAGCTCGCGCGCCGCGGGCTCGCCGTCCCCGGGCAGGCCGGTGCGCAGCATCTCGAGCTGGCTGCGCGTCACCGGCGGATCCGCGAGCACGCGCTCGGCCACCGCCGCGATCGGTCGCATGATCGCGCCCGGCAGCGTGGGCGTGAACGTGGGCAGCTCGAGTGCGGCGGCGACCCGGTGCACCAGCATGCGCACGTCGAGTCGCTCGGGGCCGACCAGATCGTAGCTGCGCCCGCTCGCGCCCTCGCGCGCGAGCGCCTCCGCGATCGCCTCGGCGACGTCGCGCACGTCGATCGGCTGCAGCGGACCGAGCTCGCCGCCGGGGATCGGGAACACCGGCGCGAGGCGCAGCTGCTGCACGAGGTGCGTGAGCATGTCGTCGCCCGGCCCGTACACGACCGACGGGCGCAGGATCGTCCACACCAGCTCGCTGCGACGCACGAGCTCCTCGCCGCGCTGCTTGCTGTCGTGGTAGGGCCCGCGCGCGCCGGGTGGCGCGACCACGGCGATGTGCACGAAGCGCCCGATGCCGGCGGCCTTCGCCGCGCCGAGCATCGCCGAGACGCTGCGCTCGTGCGCACGCGCGAAGTCGTTGTCGCCCTGCGGCATCTTGATGCCGACCAGGTTCACGAGCGCGTCCACGCCCACGAGCCAGCGCGGATCGAGGCTCATCGCGTCACCGTCGATCGCGTGCGTGCCGACCGGCGCGCGCTTCGTCGCGTTGCGCGAGATCACCACGAGCTCGTGCCCGGCCTCGCGCAGCCGCGCCGCGGTCGCGTGCCCGATGAAGCCGGCGCCGCCGACCAGCGCGATCTTCATCGCGGTGCGGGCCCGGCCGCGGCCACGAGCGCACACACTTCCTCGGCGCAGCCCCACGACAACGTGACGCCGGCACCACCGTGGCCGTAGTCGTGCACGAACGTGCGACCGTCGCGGGACTCGGCCTCGAGCCGCACCGCGCGTCGCCCCGGCCGCAGGCCCACACGCTCACCGAGCTGCGCCGCACCGCGCAGCGCCGGCACGAGCGACGCGCAGCGCTCGACGATCGCGCGCGTCGACGCGGGCCGGGGCTCGAGATCCTCGTCGTCGACCTCCACGGTACCGCCGAGCACGCAGTCGTCGCCGCGCGGCACGATGTACGAGATGCCGCGGGGGTCGCCCTCGTCGATCATCACCACGTCGAGCCCCGGGTCCTGCACGGACACGAGCTGGCCGCGGATCGGGAAGAGCGAGGTGTCGTCGCACAGCTCGCGCGCGCCGAGCCCGACGCAGACGACCACGATGTCACCCGGCACGTCCTCGAGTCGATCGACGCGGCGCTGCACGATGGTGACGCCGAGCCGCGCGAGCTCGTCGGCGAGGAACGGGAGGTAGCGCCGGGTGTCGATGACCGGCGCGTCGAAGCTCCAGCCCCGCGCGAAGCCGACGGGCAGCAGCTCCGCCGGCGCCGGCCGCAGGCTCGGCACCGCGGGCGCCCACCACGGATCCGCGGCGGCCTCGCGCAGCACCTCGATCGCCGGTCGCATGGTGACCCCGGTCTCGTCGCGCCCAGCGAGCGCCGCGAAGCGCTGGTAGCTGGTGGCCGCCCAGCCGAGCACGCGCTCGGGCGGATCCGCCTTGTACGGGTACCAGAATGCCGCCGCGACGCTCGAGGTGACGTCGGGCGCGAGCCGCTCGGCCCAGAGCTCGACGTCGTGCCCGCGCGCGCGCAGCTCGATCGCGCAGGTCAGACCCGAGACGCCCCCGCCGATCACGAGCACGGACACCGCCCGCGAGGCTACCACCGTCGGACTCGCCCGGCCGCGCGAGCTTTTCGGTATGCTCCGCGCGACGAGAAGCGATGAAGTTGCTCCCCACCAAGCCGCTGCGCCTGCCGCGGTTGCGCACCTACGTTCCCGCTCCGTCCGATCCGAAGATCTTCTGGTTCAACAGCGAGCGTGACGACATCGTCCACGAGGTCGTACGGCGCATCATGGAGCGCTACGACGGCGACGAGGACGTCGAGCTCATCCTCAACGACGCGGCCTACAACGAGATCCGCCGCCACGAGGCGCGCACCGACGAGGGCGCGAAGAACCGGCTCGAGTACTGGCGCGGCATCGTGCGCCGGCTGTCGCGCATGTCGTCGGAGGGCAAGCACGAGACGCTGCGCGAGTGCGCGAGCAAGATGGCGTTCGACGTCGCGGGCAACTTCGACCCGCGCGTCTACAAGTTCGCCACCAAGGCCGTGCCGGGGCTGCTCACCGCGGTGATGAACCCCAGCAACATGGTGCGCAGCATGCTCGACTCGGGCGCGAAGCTCGACGAGCTGGTCAGCGCGCAGGGGCCGATCGAGAAGCTGCGCCACCTGCAGCGCAAGGGCACCACGGTGCTCGTGCCCACCCACGTCTCCAACCTCGACTCCATCGCGGTCGCGTGGGTGCTGCTGCGCGAGGGGCTGTCGCCGGTCGTCTACGGCGCGGGCAAGAACCTCTTCAGCAACCCGATCATCTCGTTCTTCATGCACAACCTCGGGGCCTATCGCGTCGACCGGCGCATCAAGGCCGCGCTCTACAAGGACGTGCTGAAGAGCTACTCGAGCGTGATGATCGAGCGCGGCTACCACTCGCTGTTCTTCCCCGGCGGCACGCGCAGCCGCTCGGGCGCGCTCGAGCGCAAGCTCAAGCTCGGGCTCGCGGGCACCGGGGTCGAGGCGTTCTCGCGCAACCACTCGAAGGGCGTGCGGCGGCCGGTCTACTTCGTGCCCGCCACGATCAACTACGCGCTCGTGCTCGAGGCCGAGACGCTGATCGACGACCACCTCAAGGAGGCGGGTCGGCACCGCTACATCATCGACGACGACGAGTTCTCGCGGGTCGAGCGCTGGATCGCGTTCTTCTCGCGCTTCCGGGCGCTGGAGAGTGCGTGCGTCATCCGCTTCGGGGAGCCCATGGACCCGTTCGGCAACCGCATCGACGACGCCGGCAACTCGATTGCGCCGAACGGGCAGCCGATCGATGCCGCGTCGTACGTCACGCGGCGTGGGCAGCCGCTGGTCGACCATGCGCGCGACGCCGCGTACACGCGCGAGCTCGGCGAGGCGATCGCGGCCACCTACCAGGCCGAGACGGTGGTGATGCCGACGCAGCTCGTCGCGCACATCATCTTCCGCCGGCTCGTGCGCGCGACGCCCGGGCTCGATCTGTTCGCGCGGCTGCGCCATCGCGGCGACATCGCGATCCCGGCCGACGAGCTCGCGGCCGAGATCGGGGCTGCGCGCGACGCCCTCGTCGAGCTCGAGCGCCAGGGCCGAGTGCACGTCGAGGCGATGCTGCGCCGCGAGCACCCCGAGCGCATCCTCGAGCGCGTGCTCGCGAGCTGGGACGGCTACCACCTGCGCCCGGTCGCTCGCGTCGTCGCCGGCTCGGTCATCGCCGAGGATCCGAACCTGCTGCTCTACTACGGCAATCGTCTGCGCGGCTTCGCGGTGGACATCGCCGGCACGAACGAGGCCGACCGTGTCGCTGCACGCGACATCGAGGTGATGGAGATCCGCGGATGAGTCGAGTCGCAGTCCTCGGTGGTGGCAGCTTCGGTCGCGGGCTCGCACAGCAGGCCGCACGGCAGGGGCGCAGCGTCACCCTGTGGAGCCGGCGGCCCCGCGATCCCGCCCACGCCAGCATCCGCTCCACCACGCAGCTCGCCGAGGTCGCCGAGGCCGAGCTCGTCTTCGTCGCGGTGCCGTCGATCCACGTCGCCGCGCTCGCGGCCGAGGTGGGCAACCACCTCGACGGTGGTCACCTGCTCGTGCACGTGAGCCGCGGGCTCGTCGGCGACGAGCTGCACACGCTCACGCAGCTGCTGCGTCGCGCCACGCCGTGTCGCCGCGTCGGCGTGCTGGGTGGCCCGCTCGTCGCACGCGCGCTCGCCGAGGGCGAGCCCGGCGGCGGCATCGTCGGGACGCTCTTCCCCGAGGTGCTCGACGCGGTGCGCGAGGCGATCGCCGGGCCCACGCTCCGCCTCTACGGCACGCAGGACGTCGTCGGGGTCGAGATCGCATCCGCGATGGTCGGCCTGCTCGCGCTCGGCATCGGCTACGCGCAGGCGCGAGGGTTCGGGCCCGCGACGACGGCGATCCTCGCGACGCGCGGCATGGCCGAGGCCGCGCGCGTCGGCGTCGCGTGCGGTGCGACGGAGCGCACCTTCTCCGGGCTCGCGGGCTTCGGCGATCTGCTGGCCGCGGTCGCCGGCGACAACCGCCCCGAGATCCAGTTCGGCCGTGCGCTCGCCGATCGCCTGCCGCTCGCCGAAGCGGCGGCGCGGGCCGGGGCCTTCGTCGAAGGTGCGAGCATCGCGGCGCAGGTCTCCGCGTTCGCGGAGCGTCATCGCATCGAGGCGCCGATCTCCACGGCGATGGCGGCGCTCTTGTCGGGCAAGGCTTCGAGCGACGTGGTGCTGGCGCAGCTGATGTCGCGGCCGGCCCGGGGCGAATGAGCGACTCGGCGAGCGGGCTCGAGTCGATCGGCGAGCAAGCGCTCGCGGAGCTCGGTCGTCGCGAGCGCGTCGCGTCGTGGGTCGGGCACCGCGTCGACCTCGTCGTACGGCGCGTGCTGCGGGCGCTGTTCGCCCGGCGCGGCCTGCCGATGATGAACACGGTGGAGCTCGAGCGCAGCCTCGCGATGCTGCGCTGCTACAACGACCCGGAGATCCTGGCTGCGCCCGATCGCCTGCTCGCCCCGCCGGCCGTGCTGCCCGCGCTGCACGAGCGCTCGCGCCGGAGGATCAAGGGCGGCACGCATGCGCACCTCGAGTTCGAGTCGCCGTATCGCCCAGTACACCCGGTCTACGCCGCCGAGTACCGCCGCTACGATCGTCTGGATCGCGCGCACCTGTTCGCCTGGCAGCACGAGCGGCCGGCACCCGCGTCGCTCGTCATCACGCATGGCTGGGGGCTCGGGCCCAAGGCGGTGCACGAGCTGGAGTTCGGCATCCCGTGGCTGTTCGGTGCGCTCGGGCTCGACGTGTACTACTGGGTCGCGCCGTTCCACTGGATCCGCAAGCCCACGCGCGCGCGCTTCTCTGGCGAGCTGCATCCGTCGCCGAACCTCATGCGCACCAACGAGGCGTTCGTGCAGACGGCGGTCGAGCTGCGCACCGCGATCGGGCTGGTGCAGGCCCACAATCCCGCGCCGATCGGCATGATGGGCTCGAGCCTCGGCGGCTATACCACCGCGCTCTTGTCGTCGATCGACGATCGGCTGGCCTTCGCGGCGCCGATCCTGCCGCCGTCGTCGCTCGCGGATCTGTTCTGGGAGCACGGTGCCGCGGATCCGATGCGCCACGAGGCCGAGGCGATGGGGATGACGCGCGAGCGCTTCCGCGAGGCCTGGTCGCTGCACTCGCCGATGTCGTATCGCCCGAAGGTGCCGTGGGAAGGTCGGCTCATCGTCTCTGCGGCCGGCGATGCGCTGGTCGGCGAGCACCACGTCGACGTGCTGTGGCAGCACTGGGATCGCCCGCGCCGGCTCCGCTTCGGTGGCGGGCACATCCTGCAGGTGTATCGCCGGCAGTACCACCGCGAGCTCGCGCGGATGCTCGGCCGGCTCGGCGTGATCGAGCAAGCGAAGCTGCGGAGGCTGAAGCTGTGAGGGCGATCGCGCTGGGTTTCCTCGCCGCGGTGCTGTCGGCCTGCCTGCATGCGCCGAACGACGCGAGCGCCCGAGCGCCCGCGATCTACCGCGGCACGAAGGAGCTCACGAACCACTATCTCGTCGTGGGCGAGCGCGTCGTGATCGTCGATACGGGCCGGCCAGGGCGTACGAAGTGGATCGAGCGCGAGCTCGCTCGCATCGGCCGCACGCCGCTCGACGTCTCGCTGGTCGTGCTCACGCACGCGCACGCCGACCACGCCGGCAGCGCGACCGATCTGCAGGTGCGGCTCGACGTGCCGGTCGCGGTCGGCAAGGGCGACCTGGCCACGGCGGCGCACGGGCACAACCCGCCGCTGCATCCCGCGAGCAAGCTCGGCAAGCGCCTGCGGCCGTTCATCCGCGGCAAGTATCCGCCGCTCGTGCCCGAGCTCGTCGTGCACGACCGCCTCGATCTGCGGCCCTACGGCGTCGACGGCGAGGTGGTCCCCGTGGGTGGGCACACGCCGGGCTCGCTCGCCGTGGTGCTGCGCTCGGGCGAGGTGCTCTCCGGTGATCTCGTGCGCGGCAAGATCGTCGCGAAGCACGTGCCGGTCGAGCACTTCTTCCACGACGACGTGGCCGCTGCCCATGCCGCGCTCACGATGCTGCTCGCGCGCGGGGCCAAGGTCTTCCACCCCGGACACGGTGGGCCGCTGTCTGCCGCCGACGTCGCCGCGTGGCTCGCTGCGCCGCGTCGACGCTAGCGCCCGAGCGCGGGCTTTCGCGGCCGCGGGCTCGTACGATCCGTTGACGAAGCGCTGACCGCCACGTCCGCGTGACGAGTTGTCGCGCGAACACATGTCACCCACGACAGCTCTGCGTGCCGCGGTGTCAGCTCGGCACGCAAGTACCCGAAAGCAGGGCCGCGGAGGAGCGGCGAGGCTGTTGCTCTGTCAGGGGGCAGGAGTCAGTCATGGAGTCCCTGCTTCGTCGTCGTTTCTGGATCATCCGCCTGTTCGGCATCGCCACCGCATCCGCGATGGCCGGCAGCGCCGCGAGCTCGGCGCTGGCGTTCACGATCGTCGACGCGAGCACGAGCTTCTTCTCCGCGGGCGCCGACGATGGCGCCCTCGACCCCGACGACGAGGACGAGGAGCCGGTCGGCCCCGAGGTGCTCGCCAACGGGCCCAGCAAGGTGTCCACGCAGGCGAAGAGCCAGCTCGCGCGCAAGCTCGCGGTCGACGAGCTCGAGCAGCGCAACCCGTTCTGCCCGCAGTGCGTGCCCGCGACCGGCGGCACGATGGTGATGGCCGATGGCGGCGCACCGGTGCCGGTGGTCGTGCCGCCGACGCAGCTGCCGCTGGAGCTGCAGGCCACGATGGAGGCGGAGGATCCGACGCAGTCGCTCGCGACGATCTACGACGTCGAGCGCAACATCGTGGGCATCTACGGTCGCGGCGACGAGATCCGTCCCGGCGTGACGCTCGCGTCGGTGGACCTCGGCAGCGTTCAGCTGCGCCGCGGGCAGGGCTTCGAGCGGCTCGACGTCGGCGCCGCTCCGGAGCCGCCCAAGCCGGAGAAGCCCGCGAAGGACGCCGACAAGCCGACCGGCGGCAAGGACACCGCACCCGCGGAGCCGGCCGCGATCACCTGTGCGACCGACGATCACTGCAGCGTCGAGCGCGAGTTCGTCGAGGAGGTGCTCGCGAACCCGGCGAAGCTGGCCTCGCAGGCGCCCCGCGTGATGCCGGCCGCCAACGGCGGCTACAAGGTGAGCGGCATCAAGAAGGGCAGCCTCGCCGCGCAGCTCGGGCTCAAGTCCGGCGACACGATCCTCGCGGTGAACGGCGAGGCACTCGGCGGCATCGACGAGGTGATGGGCCTCGTGACCAAGCTGCGGCGCGCGTCGAACCTCTCGGTGACGCTCGATCGCAAGGGCAAGTCGATCGAGAAGAACATCGAGATCCGCGGATGACGCTCACCCGTCGTGGGTCACGAAGCCCACGACGCGGTCGATCACCTTCGTGTCGTGCAGGATGCGACGATGGCCGAGCCCCGTCGTCTCCACCGCGATCGCCTGCGGCCACGCAGCCGCGAGCGCGCGACCGTCGTCGAACGGGACCTCGCGGTCGTCGCGGTCGTGCACCACCAGCACCGGCGGCGGCGTGAAGCGGCGCGGCGCGCTGACCAGATCGATGTCCGCCCACGAGAAGCCGGCGCGGTCGCTCGCGCGCACCTCCCAGCCGCGCGCGAGCGTCTCGTCGAGGCCGAGCCAGGCGCTCCAGCGCTCGGCGTAGCGCAGCGGACGGGTCATCGGCGCGACGAGCACGAGGCGATCGGTCGTGAGCCCCTGGTCGAACGCGATGCCGGTCGCGATCGCACCGCCGGAGTGGGCGACGATCGCCGTCACCGGCCCCACCGCATCCACGACCGCCCGCATCGCACGCGCGACCTCGACGAAGCTGCCCTGACGGTAGCCGAGCGCGCTGCCGCTCGACTGACCGTGGCCCGGCCCGTCGAACGTGACGACCTCGAAGCCGCGCGCCACGAGCGGTGCGACGAAGTCGACGAGCTGACCGGCGTGGCCGCCCCAGCCGTGGACGAGCAGCACGCGCGGCCCGCTGCCGAAGCTCCACGCCGCGATGCGTTGCCCGCCCATGCGCACGTCGAGCTTGCGTCCGCGCGCGAGCTGCTCGCGCGCCGCGTCGCGCAAGGGAGCGCGCGGCGGCGTGAACCACACGCGCGCGATGACGCGGGTGGCGAGCGACGGCGAGATCGCGGTGAGCACCTGCAGGCCGGCGCGGAGCAGGCTCGCGCCCGGGGGCGTCGAAGGCTGCTTCGGCGCCGCGATGATTTGAGAACGACCGATCGTGCTTTTTTCTGGGTGCATGACTGTGGGCTCCTGCCGGCGCACCGCGTCGCTCGCGGTGTCGTCAGCGACGTCTACGGTTCTTGATGGACTCGACCAGTCGCTCGTAGGCCCGCACCGCTCTTTCGCGTGCATGCGGGTCGCCGAGCAGCTTGTGGCTCTGGTGGAAGGCCGCGTCGATGCCGACCAGCTCGAACGTGAGCTGCTCGGCATCGAGCTCGGCATCGAAGTGGCGCTCGCGGATCGCGAGCTTCACGGCCCGCGTGATGGTCGCGCGCCAGTCCAGCTGCGACTGCACGAGGCGGTCGCGCACGGGACCCGGGCGATCGTCGTATTCCTGGTCCAGCTGCGTGAAGATGCAGCCGTCGCCGTAGCCATTGCTGGCGATCCAGTCCAGCTTGTTCATGAACAGCGCCTGCACGCGCGGCTCGCCGCGGGGCTGTGCGAGCGCCGGCCCGATCACCTTCTCGGCGAAGGTCTCGATCGCTTCCTCGAGCACCGCGAGCTGCAGCGCTTCCTTGGACTTGAAGTGCGCGAACAGGCCGCTCTTCGACAGGCCGAGGCTGGTCGCGAGCACGCCGAGCGACACTCCCTCGAGCCCGACCTCCATCGCCTGCGCGAGCGCCATGCGGACGATCGACTCACGGGTCGCCTCGCCCTTGGCGGTCTTGCTCGGCTCCGGGGCCACGGATCGAGAAATAGCACGACCGGTCGCTCCGTCAAGGGCGCCGTGGCCCGACCTCGGGTCCGGCCCCCGGAACCGCTGCCGCGCGGGCCTTCGCGAGCTCCTTCCGGACGGTCGCGACGAACTCGTGCTCCGGGCCGAACGCGCGCTCGGCCACCGGCAGCGCGCGCGCATAGGCCTTGGCGGCCGCGTCGCGATCGCCCGCACCGTCGTACGCGCGGCCGAGGTTGTAGAGCGTGTTCGCCAGCGCGACCGCGTCGCCGTCCTCGTTCGCGCCGAGGATCTCCGCTGCGCGGGTGTGATCGCGGATCGCCGACGCGTAGTCCTTGCGCGCGTAGGCGAAGTACCCGAGGTTGTTCAGGCAGTACGCGACCTCGCGGTGCGTGGGCCCGCGCGCGAGCTCGATGATCTTCAGCGCGCGACGCCCGAGCACGATCGACTCGTCGCTGGGGCCGATCATCATCGCGAGGTTGTTGAGCGCGCCAGCCACGGCCGGATGCGCGGGCCCGAATGCCCGCTCCATGATCGCCAACGAATCGCGCGCCGCCGCGATCGACTCGTCGCGGCGACCCATGGACTGCAGCACGGAGGCGTAGCCGCCCAGCACCATCGCGCGCTCGGGGTGGCTCTCGCCGTAGAGTCGCGCGAGGATCGCGAGCGCGCGGGTGGCCGAGGCCTCGGCGCCCGCGTGATCGTCGAGCTGGTGCTGCGCGACGCTCAGCGCTCCGAGCGTCGACACCACCGCCGGATGGTCCTCGCCGAGCCGCGCGACCTGCAGCGCGAGGACGTGCTCGAAGTCGTCGCGGGCCTCGCGGGGCTGCCCGCTGACCGCCCGCACGGCCGCGCGATCCGAGACGAGCTCGACGCGCCGCGGGTCGTCGTCGGCGTACTCGAGCCGATCGAAGAGCGAGGTCGCGACGTCCTCCCACATGCTCGATTCCTCGCGGCGCTCGAGCTGGTAGCCGAGCACGTAGACGAGCCGGCGCGCGGCATCGGCCGCGACCTCGTCCGCCCCGGCCGTCGCCGCCACGCGATACGCGGTGCGCAGCTCCTCCTTCGCGCGCTCGGGCTCGTCGCGCAGCACGTAGGCCGCACCGAGCCCGAGGTGCGCGCGCGCGACGAGCGGTGCGAAGTCGAGCCGGCGCGCCTCGGCGAGCGCCGCCTGGGCGGGCACGAGGCCGCCGCTCGGATCCCCTGCGGTGCGCAGCACCGCCGCGCGCGCCAGCAGCTCGCGCACCATCGTGGCGTCCTCGCGGCGATCGTCGCCGACGATCGCGGTGCGGCGCAGCGCGACGACGTCGCGGCACGGGGCCACGGGCGTGAGCGCCGAGGCGGTGACCACGGCCTCCCGCACGATCTCCGGGGTCGGTGCGCGCAGCAGCGTGACCGCCTCGTCGAGCTCGGCCGCGCGCTCGGCCAGACAATCCTGCGCACGCACGTGCGTGTCGTGATCCCAGCGCTCGTCGAGCGTCGCGGCGGTACAGACCTCGGCGGCGACCGTGCGCCACTCGGCGGCGTAGCGATCGAGCCAGGGCGTGACCCGCCCGAGCATGCCCTCCGCGTCGGCCACGCCCATGCCGGCCACCGCAGTGCCCAGCTCCGCGGACACCTCGGGGTTCCAGCGCGCATCGATCGCGGAGGCCGCGTCGTCGCACGCCCGCGCGCGCCGCTGCCGTTGCCACTGTACGCCGAGCCCGCCCGCCACCACGACGCCGAGCGCGGCGGCACCCGCGAGTCGGCGCATGCGACGGGGCCGCGGATCGTCGGCGAGCGCAGCGAGCAGCGCACGCATCGACGGCCAGCGATCGGCCGGCTCCGGTGCGAGCCCACGCAGCACGACGCGATGCAGCCAGCGCGGGACGTCGGTCGTGCGCGGCGGCGGCACGACGCGGCCCTCGGACACCGCCATCGCCATCGCCTCGAAGGTGAGCGCAGCGAACGGACGCCGACCGTAGAGCGCCTCCCACAGCGTGACGCAGTACGCGAACTGATCCGCGGCGGCATCGACCGGTGCGCCGCCGAGCTGCTCCGGGGCCATGTATGCCGGCGTGCCGATGATCGCACCGTCGCGGGTGATCGCCTCGCCGGCCGGATCGGAGCCCGACCCGGCCCCCGAGTCGCGCGCGGACGCGAGCTCGGCATCGCTGCGCGCGCTGCCCTCGAGTCGTTCGCCGCTGCGCGGGCGCGCGAGCCCGAAGTCCATCACGCGCACGCGGCCGTCCTCGTCGATCATCACGTTGTCGGGCTTGATGTCGCGGTGCACGAGCCCCTTGTCGTGCGCCGCCGCGAGCCCCTGGCCGGCGGCGCGCAGCACCGCCAACGTCTCGCGCCAGCTCGGGTTGCGTTGCGCTCGCCACTTCGACAGCGTCACGCCGCGCACGAACTCCATCGCCACGAACACGCCGCCACCGGTCTCGCCCACGTCGTGCACCGCGACGACGTTCGGGTGCGTGAGCTGGGCGAGCGACTTCGCCTCGCGCAGCATCCGGCCCAGCGCCTCGGGGTTGCGCACCCGCTTGGGCAGCACGATCTTGAGCGCGATGCGGCGATCGAGATCCGGATCGTACGCGGCGTAGACGACCCCCATGCCGCCCTGGCCGACCTTGTCGAGCACGATGTAGCGACCGACGAGGCCACCCTTCGCGAGCCCCTCCTCGAGCCGCGCGCCGATCGGACCCGACTCCGGATCGAGCAGCGTGTCGCCGGTGGGGCTCGCGTCCTGCACCTGGCGCGAGCATACGAGTCGTCGCGTGCGTCGGTCGACGCGCGGATGCGCGCTATCTGCAGCAGGTGCCGCTCTGCCAGAGCGCGACGTCACCGCGATAGACGACGACGTTGCCGTCGTCCTGCATCGCGAGCCAGCTGCCCGAGCTGCCGTACGTCTGCGTGTCCCAGAGCGGGACGCCACCGGCGTCGTAGAGCACGAGGTTGCCGTCCTCTTGCATCCACAGCCCACCCATCGCGTGGCCGACGGTCTGTGTCTGCCACAGCGCATCGCTGCCGGGCTGGTAGAGCACGAGGTTGCCGTCGCTCTGGGCGACGAGCGCGAAGCGGCCGTCGCACGACACGAGCGCTTCGTCGACGCCGAGCGACTCGCCGGGCAGCAAGATCCCGCACGAGCCGGCGTCGGGCAGCGGGGGCTCCGGCTCCGGCTCCGGCTCGGGTTGCGGCTCGGGCTCGGGTTGCGGCTCGGGTTGCGGCTCCGGCTGCGGCTCCGGCTCGGGCTCCTGCGGCGCGGCACAGCTCCCGCTCGCCTGGCGGATCTCGATGTCCGCACCGTAGTAGAAGCGCAAGATGTCGCGATCGTCCTCGCCCTGGCCGGCGAGGCAACGCGCGCCCCACTGCGACATGCACCCGCGGTTCTGCCCATAGCTCGCGTCGTCCGGATCGAAGACGTAGCCGAGCGAGCTCTGCTCGACGTCGGTACCGACGAGCCCGTCGTTGTAGGTCACGCGGCTCTCCAGCTGTCCGTTCGGATCGCCCTCGCACGACGGCGGCGATGTGTGCGAGTCGCCGGACACGTAGAACGCGTAGGTCAGCACGCCGCGGTACGACAGGTACTGCCCGGCCGTCTCGGCGACCGCGCGACGCACGAGCTCGCTCGGCTGCGCGCCGCACGAATACACCTGGCACTGCTGGCTGTCGCAGATCGATCCGTGCGTCGCCATCGTCCAGTACGCGACCGAGCGCGCCGCGATCGCCTGGGCCTTCAGCGCCTCGAAGCCCGCACCGCCGTTTTCACACTGCACGACGTGCGGGAGATAGTCGGTCTCCATGTCGATCGCGCCGCGACCATCGACCAGCGCGGTGCAGATCGCGTCCTCGGGTGCCTGCGCCTCGACGACCGGCAGCGGTGCATGTGGATCGTCGTGCTGGGCACACGCGGTCGCAGACGATGCGACGACGACGAGCAGGGCGAGCGCAGGACGTGGGCGCGGCGGCGCGAGGCGTGGCATCGCGCTCGGTAGTGGCGCGAGCGTCGGTCGGGTTTAACCCGCGGGCGCGTGCCGACGGGGTCGCCGCCCACGCCGGGTAGCCCGGCCCGGCCCCTGGTGACAGAATGTCCCGACCCCCCGGACAGCCGGACAAATCGGCGGCAGCACCCCCTCCACCCCGGGGTCAAGCCGTTGGAATCCCACGCGGAACCTCGCCGGTGCCGCTCTTGCTCATCGAAGGACCTCCATGCAGCCTGTCGCCACGCACACGCCGCCGCCACCCGCTTCTGGTTCGGGCTCGGGCGCCTCCACGCCGTCTGTCGGTGGAGGCCCGAAGCCCACGGTGCTCGTGGTCGACGACGAGGCCAGCATCCTCGATGCACTCGGCAAGGTGCTCGAAAAAGAAGAGATGAACGTCGTGGTCGCGAAGAACGGCCACGAGGCGCTCGACGTCCTCCGTCGCCAGCGCATCGACGTGATGATCACCGACCTGCGCATGCCGGGCATGGGCGGCGACGATCTGCTGAAGGCCGCGAAGGCGATCGTGCCCGACGTCGAGGTGATCGTGATGACCGCCTACGGCACCGTCGAGACCGCGGTCGAGGCGATGAAGCGAGGCGCGTACGACTTCATCGCGAAGCCGCTCAAGCGCGCGCCGGTCGTCGCGGCCGTGCGCAAGGCGCTCGACAAGGCCGCGCTCGTGGCCGAGAACAGCAAGCTGCGCGCGCAGCTGGCCGCCGCGACCTACCGCGAGATCGTCGGCACCAGCCAGGTGATGCGCGCGACGCTCGAGATCGCGAAGCAGGCCGCGAACTCCACCGCCACCGTGCTCCTGCTCGGCGAGAGCGGCACCGGCAAGGAGCTGCTCGCGCGCTACATCCACGCGCACAGCCCCCGCGCCGCGCGCTCGTTCATCCCGGTCAACTGCGCCGCGCTGCCCGAGTCGATCCTCGAGAGCGAGCTGTTCGGCCACGAGAAGGGCGCGTTCACCGGGGCGGTGCGCGCCCGCGAAGGCCGCTTCGTCGAGGCCCACACCGGCACGCTCTTCCTCGACGAGATCGCGGAGATCACCCAGCCGGTGCAGGTCAAGCTGCTGCGCGCCGTGCAAGAGGGCGAGGTCGAGCCCGTGGGCGGCCGCACGCTCAAGGTCGACTTCCGCCTGGTCTGCGCGACGAACCGCGATCTCGCCCAGGATGTGAAGGCCGGGCACTTCCGCGAAGATCTCTTCTATCGCATCAACGTGATCCCGATCAGAATCCCGCCGTTGCGCGACCGCATCGAAGACGTCCCGCTGCTCGCCGAGCACTTCCTGCGGCTCTACGCCGGCAAGCACGGCAAGGCCGTCACCGAGCTGTCCGACGAGGCGCTGCACGTGATGGGCAACTACGGCTGGCCGGGCAACGTGCGCGAGCTCGAGAACTCGATCGAGCGCGCCGTGGTACTCGCCAAGAGCTCGCGCATCGAGGCCTCCGATCTCCCGCCCGAGCTCCGCGATCCGCAGGCCGCCAACGGCCGCCAGATCACCTTCTCGGTCGGCACGCAGCTCGAGGAGATCGAGCGGCGCATGATCCTCGAGACCCTCAAGTTCACCCGCGGCGACAAGCGCCTCGCCGCGGATCTGCTGGGCATCGCGACCCGCACGATCTACCGCAAGCTCGAGTCGGGCTTCGTGTCGATCGGCGAGGGCGAGCGTCGCAACCAGACCGGCGCGAATCCGGTGGTCCCCGAGGACGGCGGCGACCCGGACGAGGTACTCCACTGATCGCGCGGGGCTCCCCATGGAAGCGCTCTTCAAACGCCACTTCTGGATCGTGAAGGTACTCGGCATCGGCGCCGCGGCCGGCCTGGCTGCGAGCGCTTCGATCACGCAGCTCGGTAGCTCCGCGCTGCTCGACGTCGGCGAGGCAGCGGCCGGCGGTGGCGACACCGAGGGCGAGGACGAAGACGACGAGGACAAGCTCGACCCCGACAACCCGTTCAAGCCCAAGCCGCCGACGCCGAAGGTCGGCGCCTCGAAGGGCAGCAAGGATCGCGCGGCGCAGCAGCTGAAGAAGCACAACGTCTTCTGCCCGACGTGCGTGCCGGCCGAGCCCGAGCCCGGCAGCGCCGCCGCAGCGGCCGCGGGCCCGGTGAAGTACGACGCGGAGGGGCGGCCCATCGGTCCGGTCATCCAGCCCGGCGAGGTGCGCAGCAGCCTGCCGCTCATGCTGCAGGCGACGATGGAGTCGACCGACGATCCCGAGATGTCGCTCGCGACCGTCTACGACACCGAGAGCGGTACCGTGGGCCTGTTCGGCGTCGACGACGTCCTGCGCCCCGGCGTCGTCGTGATGAGCGTCGACCAGGGCATGCTGCACCTGCGCAACAACGCGGCGCTCGAGTACATCGAGCTCGGCGCGGCGCCGCCCGAGGCGCCCGCGAAGCCGACCGAGGTCCCCAAGGACGACGAGAAGAAAGAGGACGAGAAGAAGGACGATCGCAACATCCCCGGCGCCGAGGATGCGATCAACTGTCCGAACGAGAACCTCTGCATCGTCGAGCGTGCATTCGTCGAGTCGCTCATCTCCAATCCGATGGCGCTCGCCAAGCAGGCCCGCATCGTCCCCGCGAAGGACGGCGAGGTCGGCTTCAAGTTCTACGGCATCCGCAAGGGAAGCTTGCCCAAGCTGCTCGGCCTCAAGAACGGCGACAAGCTCGTCGCCGTCAACGGCGAAGAGATGACCGGCATCGATCAGGCCATGGGCCTCTATACCAAGCTGCGCCGCGCCTCGAACCTGCAGGTCACGATCGAGCGCAAGGGCAAGTCCATCAACAAGGAAATCCAGATCCAATGAGCCTTCATTACCCCCAGCAACCGACTCGGGCTCCGCGGTGCGCGCTGGAGCGCCGCTCGCCCCCGCCAGCGGGGGCGATCCGTGTGCTCTCGGCGTGGTTGGTGACCGCTGCGTTGATGATGCCGCAGCTCGCCTGGGCCGCGCCGGCGCCCTCGCGTGGCACCGGTGCGCCGCGTGCTCCCACGGCGCCCGTGAAGCCGAGCAGCACGCCGCCCGCGAAGCCGAGCGCCGACGACGACAAGGAAGACACCAAGGACGACGGTGGTGGTCGCGGTGGCGGCACCTCGCGTGGTGGTGGCGACGACGACGGCGGTGAGCTCACCGGCGACGAGGGCGGGCCCACCGGGCACAACCGCTGCAACAAGCAGCCGCGGGGCGCGAAGTTCCGCATCACGCTCGCCAAGGAGGCCGAGCTCGACGACCTCGTCAACTGGATGATGGGCGTCAGCTGCCAGAAGTTCATCTGGGATCCCAAGGTCCGCGGCGGCAAGGTCACCATCCTCTCGCCCGAGCCGGTCACGGTCGAAGAGGCCTACGGCGCGTTCTATGCCGCGCTGCAGACCATGGGCCTCACCGTCGAGCCCTCGGGCGAGTACTTCAAGATCGTCGAGACCGCCGAGGCCAAGGGCAAGACGCTGCCCGTGTACGGCCCCGGCGCGCGCGCGCCCAACAACGATCGCTACGTCACCCAGCTCTACCGGGTCGAGAGCGGCAACGCGGCCGACATCGTCACGCTGCTCGACAAGCTCAAGACCAAGGGCGGCAGCATCGATCAGATCGGTGACCTCGTCATCATCACCGACACCGGCAGCAGCGTGCGACGCCTGCTGCGAATCGTGCGCGAGCTCGACGATCCCGAGGTGTCGGCCGAGAAGATCTTCTTCTTCCAGCTGCGCTACGCGGATCCCGAGGCGGTCGCGGAGACCATCCGCGAGATCTTCGGCGAGGGCACGGCCGCGAAGGCCGGTGGCGCCGCCA
Source organism: uncultured Nannocystaceae bacterium (assembly GCA_964519175.1). Classification (GTDB taxonomy): domain Bacteria; phylum Myxococcota_A; class Polyangia; order Nannocystales; family Nannocystaceae; genus Xiheibacterium. The sequence continues at coordinate 45,069 of CAZFKC010000005.1, read as the reverse complement.
AGCCGGCGCCGCGCACGGGTGCGAAGCCCGGCGCCGCCGCGACGCCGAAGGGCACGGAGCCCAGCTTCTCGCGCGTCATCGTCGACGATCGCACGGGCACGCTCATCATCGTCGCGCAAGAAGGCGACTACCAGGTCATCCGTCGGCTCATCGAGCAGCTCGACGTGCCGCTGTCCGGCGGCTCGGGTCGCATCCACGTCGTGAAGCTGCGCAACGCGGATCCCGAAGAGGTCGCGAACGTGCTCACGCAGCTCGGCTCGGGCGCGCAGGCCCGCACGCAGGGCGGCCGTGGTCGGCAGGGCCAGACGGGCCAGCAGCAGCCGGCGCAGCCGGCCACGCCCACGCCGGGCGGTCAGCAGGGCGAGACGTTCTCGGGCGACATCCGCGTCACCGCCGATCCGGCGACGCGCTCGCTCGTCATCCTCGCCTCGCAGACCGACTTCCAGGCGCTGCAAGAGGTCATCGACCGCCTCGATGCCGAGCGCAAGCAGGTCTACATCGAGGTCTACCTGCTCGAGCTCAACGTCGACAAGGTGATCGAGGCCGGCGTCGGCGCGCACTTCGGTGCGGGCTTCAACGTCAACGCGCCCGGTACGTCGGGGCAGGGCGTCGGCTTCGTGGCCAACGCGCCCTCCAGCAAGGCCAACTCGCTCCTGCTCTCGCCGTCGGTGCTGCCCGGCCTCGCGGCCGGCGTGCTCGGTCCGCAGATTCCCGGCTCGGGCGCGCTCACCGGCCTCGGCCAGGACATCCCGGCGTTCGGCGTGATCATCCAGGCGCTGCAGACGGACACCGACGTCAACTTCGTCGCCGAGCCGCACCTCTACACGGCCGACAACCAAGAAGCGACGATCGAGGTCGGTCGCAACGTGCCGACGCCGGGCGCGGTCAGCTTCAACCCCGGCGGCGGCGGCCCGGGCGGCGGCCTCGTGCCGTTCCAGTCGATCCAGCGCCAGGACGTGTCCTTGTCCGTGAAGGTCACGCCCCACGTCAACGACGAGAAGACCGTCACGCTCGACATCGAGATGGAGAACAACGAGATCGCGGACATCAGCCCGACGCTCGGCGTGACCACGACGAAGCGGCGGCTGAAGCTCGACAAGGTGCTCGCGCGCGACGACCAGCCGGTCGTGCTCGGCGGGCTCGTGCAAGAGGTCGAGCGCGAGAGCGTGTCGCAGGTGCCCGGGCTCGGGCAGGTGCCGCTGCTCGGCTGGCTGTTCAAGAGCAAGCGTCGGCAGAAGACCAAGGTCAACCTGCTGATGATCCTGGTCCCGCACATCCTCGAGACCCCGGACGACGCGCGGCGCATCCACAAGCGCCGCATGGACGAGCGGCTCGAGTTCATCGAGCGCTTCACCGCGTTCAAGCGCCGCGATCTCGACACCAGCGTCAACTACCGCAAGAAGGCCGGCCTGCTCGCGACGATCAACGCCGAGGCGACGCGCATGGTCGACTACGACGAGTCGCGCTCGATCGCCGAGGCGGAGATGCAGCGCACCGAGATCACCGGAGAGATCGGACTCTCGCCGCGCCGCGAAGGCGAGGAGTCCGAGGACGAGGGGCCGGGCAGCGAGCCCACGCCGCCGACGCCGGCCACACCCACGCGGCCCACCACGCCGCCCTCGTCGCCCACGCCCACGCCGCGCAAGCCGGGATGACCCGACCATGGCCACCGACATCGCCGATCTGATCTCGAGCACGCTGGTACCGGCCGCACCGGTCGGGCCACTCTTGCCCGCGCCGGGGCGCCGCCCGGACGTGCGTCCGCTCGGCGAGATCCTGATCGAGATGGGCGCAGTGACGCCCGATGGGCTCGCCGAGGCGCTCAGCGTCCAGCATCTCGAGGACGAGCGCGTCGGCGAGACGCTCGCGCGCCTGCGCCACTGCAGCGACTGGGACGTGTGCCAGGCGCTGGCCAAGCAGTTCGCGCTGCCGTGCCAGGACGCCGCGATGACCGATCAGGTCGACGACGAGCTGGTCGAGCGGCTGTCGATCACCTACGCGCGCGCCAACGACGTGCTGCCCTACAAGCTCGATGCCGACGAGGGCGTGCTGCACGTCTTCGCCGGCGACCCCAGCAAGGTGCTCGATCTCGACGACCTCGCCGGGATCTACGACGCCGAGGTGTCGATCACGCTGATGCCCCCGGCGGCGGTCAGCGAGCTCATCAACGCGGTCTACGCGAAGCGCACCAAGGACGTCGATCTCGAGAAGAAGGACGAGGCCTTCGACGAAGAGGACGAGGACATCCTGCACGCGTCGGCCGAGGACGCCCCGATCATCCGCTTCGTCAACGGGCTCATCTTCAACGCGAGCAAGGAGAAGGCCTCCGATATCCACATCGAGCCCGGCGACCGCGAGATCATCGTGCGCAACCGGGTCGACGGCGTGTTGCACGAGACCAAGCGTGCGCCCAAGGCCCACCACGCCAGCATCATCGCGCGCGTGAAGATCATGGCCGGCCTCAACATCGCCGAGAAGCGCCTGCCCCAGGACGGTCGCATCCGCCGCAAGATCGCCGGCAAGGAGGTCGACATGCGCGTCGCCACCGTGCCCACGGCGCACGGCGAGCGCGTCACGATTCGTCTACTCGACAAGAGCGCGATGGCGCTGACGCTCGAGGCGATCGGCGTCGCCCCGGACCACTACCGGATCATCGACGAGGTCATCCACCGTCCGCACGGCATCTTCCTCGTCACGGGCCCCACCGGCTCCGGCAAGACGACGACGCTCTACTCGTGCCTGTCGAAGATCAATCGCCCCGATCTCAACATCCTCACCATCGAGGATCCGGTCGAGTACCAGCTGCCCGGCATCAGCCAGGTGCAGGTGCAGCCGAAGATCGATCTGACCTTCGCCGGCGGGTTGCGCTCGTTCCTGCGCCACGACCCCGACGTCATCATGGTCGGCGAGATTCGTGACGTCGAGACCGCGGAAATCGCGATCCAGGCGTCGCTCACCGGTCACTTGGTGCTGTCGACCATCCATACCAACGACGCGGCCACCGGCATCACGCGCCTCGTCGACATGGGCGTGCAGCCGTTCCTCGTCGCGTCGTCGCTGGTGGCGCTGCAGGCCCAGCGCCTCGTGCGTCGCGTCTGCGCATACTGCTGCCGCCCGCACAAGCCGATCGCGGTCGAGCTCTCCGACGTCGGCATCGAGCCCGAGAAGTTCTTCGCCGGCGAGATGGCCCTGCGGGCACCGCTCATCGACGCCGACGGGCTGCCGATGCCGATCGTCGCGCCGGCCGGGCGCTCGCTCCCGCCGGTCGGCCACCTGTGGGAGGCGAACCCGACCGGCTGCGATCGCTGCGGCGGCACCGGCTACAGCGGCCGAACCGGCGTGTATGAGGTGCTGCCGATCACCGAGGAGATCCGGCGGCTCGCGATCCGCAACGCGGACAGCAGCCAGATCAAGCAGGCCGCCGTGGCGCAGGGCATGCGAACGCTGCGCGACGACGGTGCGCACAAGGTCCTCGCAGGCATGACGACGATCGAAGAAGTCATGCGCGTGACGGCGGAGGAGGCCTAGCCCGCGATGCCCGCGTACGCCTACCAGGGGGTCACCGCCAAGGGGCGCGCGATCAAGGGCGTGGCCACGGCCGACAACGTCGGCTCGCTCAAGGCCACGCTGAAGCGCGAGGGCGTGTTCCTGACGGGCGTCACCGAGACGAACACGCCAGGCGGCGCCGCGCGGGCCGCGAGCCCCGAGGGCGGCGGTCGCGAGATCGATCTGTCGGGCCTGTTCGATCGCGTCACGCCGAAGATGATCGCCGGCACCACGCGACTGCTCGGCACGCTGCTGCACGCCGGCGTCACGCTGCCCGAGTCGCTGAAGGCGATGACCGATCAGGTCGAGAGCCAGCGGCTGAAGTCGATCCTCAGCGACGTCGCGGTGCGCGTGAACGAGGGCAGCTCGTTCGCCGACTCGCTCGCGCGCTATCCCAAGGTCTTCCCGCAGCTCTATCTCAACATGGTGCGCGCGGGCGAGGCCTCGGGTGCGCTCGAGACCGTGCTCTTCCGCCTCGCCGAGTTCCTCGAGAAGCAGATCGAGATCTCGGGCCGCGTCAGCAAGGCGCTGATGTACCCGATCGTGCTGGCGATCCTCGGCGCGGTCATCGTCACCGTGCTCATGGTCAGCATCGTGCCGAAGATCACCGGCATGTTCGCCGACATGCAGGCCGAGCTGCCGTGGAACACGAAGCTGCTCATCTTCATGTCGGACTTCATCTCCGGCTTCTGGTGGCTGATCCTGCTCGGCATCATCGGCGGCGTGTGGCTGTTCCGGCGCTGGCGCGCCACGACGGCCGGCAAGTGGATCGGCGACAGCTTCCTGCTCGCGCTCCCGGTCGTCGGCGAGCTCATCCGCAAGATTGCGATCGCCCGTTTTTCGCGCACGCTTGCAACGCTGCTCGCATCCGGCGTGCAGCTGCTCGGCGCGCTCGACATCGTGCGCACCCTGCTCGGCAATGTCGTGCTCGAGAAGGTGGTCAGTGACGCACGCGACAACATCCGCGAGGGCGAGGGCATCGCGAATGCGCTGAAGCGCAGCAAGCAGTTCCCGCCGCTCGTCACCCACATGATCGCGGTCGGCGAGCGCTCGGGCCAGCTCGAGCAGATGCTGGTCGATCTGTCCGACGCCTACGACCGCGAGACCAACCAGACCATCGACAAGTTCACCACGCTGCTCGAGCCCTTGACCATCGTCATCATGGGCGGCGCCGTAGGATTCGTGATCTACTCGATCATGGGCCCCATCATGATGATCACCGAGATGGCGGGTCAGACCTGACCCGCTGCCCAGCCCCCGAAGGAAACCCGCACATGGACACCCAAGCCCAGCCCCAGCCCGAAACCCGCGAAGCTCGCCGCCGGCGCCTGCGCCAGGCCGGCATGACGCTCATCGAGATCATGGTCGTGCTCGCGATCATCAGCCTCATCCTCGGCGGTGTGGGCGTGATGGCGTTCAACCGCTTCAAGGACGCGCAGCTCGAGGACGCGCGCAACAACGCCGTGCAGGTGCAGCAGCTCGCCGAGCAGTACCAGCTGCAGAAGCGCAAGTGCCCGCGCAACGTCCAGGAGCTGAAGGCCGCCGGCTTCGCCGCGCGCGAGGCCAAGGATCCGTGGGGCAACGAGTTCGAGATCCGCTGCGAGCAGGCCAGCATCGAGGTCGTCTCGTCCGGACCCGACGGCACCAGCAACACCGAGGACGACATCAGCAGCCAGGCGGCCGCCGGTGGCAACCAGGGCGACAACGGCAAGGATCCGAAGGCGAAGTGAAGACCGTGGCCCACCGCCGGCAAGCCGGCATGACGCTCATCGAGATCATCATCGTGCTCGCAGTGCTGGGCATGATGGTGGGGATGCTCGTCGTGGGCTTCGGCGCCGGCCGTCAGGCCGAGGTGGGCCGCGCAACGAATCAGATCGCGAACACGATCCGCTACGGCTTCGACAAGGCGCGGGTCAACGGCCAGTACTTCCGCATGGTCATCAACCTCGACGACGGTACGTTCGCGCTGCAGAACGCCGAGGACGCGATGTACCTGCCCGCCACTGATCGCGACGGCGAGATCATCGAAATCGACAAGAGCAAGGAAGAGGAGCGGGCGGATCGCGACATGCGGGCCGAGCAGTCGTTCAACCGCTCGGTGCAGGCGGCGGCGTACCGCGAGGGCATGGACCCGGATGCCGAAGGCGGCACGGGCGGCGGGGACGACAACCTCTACAAGGCGCAGCCCCGCAAGGTGCCGCGCGCACGGCCGCCCTTGTTCGCTGCGTTCGAGGACGAGAACTCGCTGTCCGATCTCGCCAAGCCGTTCAAGATCCCCGAGGGCGCGAAGATCGTCTACGTGCGCACCGCCGACGACCTCGAGCCGATCACGAAGGGTGAAGCGAGCATCTATTTCTTCCCGCGCGGGCGCACCCAGAAGGCGCACATCCAGCTCGAGAGCGGCGACGGCGAGGGCAAGTACACGATCAAGCTCGAGCCGCTCACCGGAAGAGTGACGGTGGTCGACGGGCACGAGGATCTGACGTTGCCCGACGATCCGAACGACGAAGAAGACGACCTCGGCAAGGAACGGCACCGCCGGAGCCTGTGATGGAGCGCCCCGACGACACGCGAGACGACGAGCCGCGCGGCAGCGCGGGCTTCACCTTGCTCGAGGTGATGATCGCCGTCGCGATCCTCTCGATGTCGCTCACGTCGCTGCTCTCCTCGCAGATGGCCGCCATGCGGGCCACCCGCTACGCCCGCGGGGTCTCCGTCGCGGCGTTCCTCGCCGAGAGCAAGCTGCTCGATCTCGAGGCGCAGCTCCTCGTCGAGGGCTGGGGCAGCGACGACAAGAACTTCGAGGGCGAGTTCACCGAGGAGGGCTGGCCCGACATCCGCTACGAGTGCCTCGTCGACTTCATCGAGGTGCCGGACTTCTCGGTGCTGCAGCAGGCCAAGGAAGCCGAGGACACCGACGGCTCCGCGCCGGGCGGCATGTTCGTGGCCGGGGCCGACGACCAGGCGTTCGCCGGCATGGGCATGGTGTGGCCGATCGTGAAGGGCGCCATCGAGCAGTCGATCCGCAAGTCGTCGTGCAAGGTGTACTGGAGCGACGGCGCGCTCGAGCACGACTTCACCGTCGAGACCTTCTGGACCGATCCGAAGCAGCTCATGCAGCTGCCGCAGGCCGGTGGCGAGGTCGACGAGAACGACGACAGCCGCGAGGACGACGGCACGCAGCAGCCGGGTGGCACCGGCACGGGGCAGCCGGGCGGCACGCCCTCCGGACGTCCGGGCATGAATCCGAACAGTGGCAGTGGCCCCGTGGCACCGGTGGGAGGCACCCGCAAGTGAGACGCGCAGCCACTCAGCGCGGCGTCACGCTCGTCGAGGTCCTCATCTCGCTCGCCGTGCTCTCGATGATCGTCGTCTCGGTGTGGAGCGGCTTCAAGGGCACGCTCGACGGCATGAAGGCCACCGAGGAGATCCAGAACCGCTACGCGATCGTGCGCAACGGCCTCGCGCGCATGCAGTCCGAGCTGTCGATGACGTATCTGTCGTTCAATCGTCCGCTCGACGACGTCCGGCAGTACACGCTGCTCGACGGCATCGACAACGGCGACCACGACGATCTCACCTTCTCGAGCTTCTCGCACCTGCGCATCCGCAAGGACGCGAACGAGAGCGACCAGTGCGTCATCCAGTACTTCCTGCAGAAGGATCCGGAGGACAGCCGACGCACCCACCTCTACCGCCGCGAGAGCCGACGGCTGTCCGGCGACAAGGCCGACCAGCTCGACGAGTACTTCCCCGCGTACATGATGATCGAGGACGTCGAGACGCTCGAGCTCAAGTACTGGGACGATCGCCAGCGCGACTGGCTCGACGAGTGGCGCACCACTCGCAACGACATGCAGCCCGATCGCTTGCCGCCGCGCGTGAAGATCACGATCGGGGTGCGCGATGGACGTGACCTGGTGAAGTTCACCGCCCAGGCCGCGCTGCTCATGCAGGAGAAGATCGATCTGGGCAAGGAATGAGCGCCGCGAAGCCACGTCGTTCGCGTGCCCGCCGGCACGACCGCCAGCACGGCGTCGCCGTGCTGCTGGTGCTCGCGTGCCTGGCGATCCTCGCCCCGTTCACCGCCACCTTCAATTACCAGGCGCGCGTCGACTGGCAGTCGTCGGTCAACGTGCGCGACGAGATCGCCGCGCGCAACATCCAGCGCGGCGCGCTGCAGCTCTCGCTCTTGCTCTTCGAGATCCAGCGCCTGGTGTTCAACCAGCGTCAGTTCCGCGACTTCATGGGCACGATGGACATCACCCAGGTCGCGCCCTACCTGATGTCGGTGTTCGGCACGGCCGACGGTGCGCAGGGGCTCGGCGACATGGTCGGCATCGATGCCACCGCGCTCGAGGAGCTCTCGCTCGAGAACGGCAGCTTCGAGTACCGCGTCGCCGCGGAGAGCGGCAAGGTCAACGTCAACTGCCTCGCGAAGCAGGGCAAGGCCGGCGACCGCGACAACCCGGCCGGCCGCACCGTCGAGACGCTCGAGGCGTTGATGTCGCCCACGCTCTACGACCCGCTCTTCGAGGAAGAGAAGTCCGACGGGCAGTACTACGCGCGCACCGACATCGTGCGGGCCATCGCGGACTACATCGACGACGATCGCCAGCGCTTCGACATCATCAAGCTGCGCTCGGGCTCCGCCCAGGAGAACGACCGCTACGGCGAGCTGTTCGATCCGTATCTGCCCCGCAACGCCCGCATCGACAGCATCGACGAGCTCCACCTCGTCGCCGGCATCGACGACGACTGGATGACCGCGTTCTCGCCGGAGCTCACCGTCTACGGCGGCTGCAAGGTCAACCTCAACTTCGCGAGCCCCGAGCAGATCGCGCTCGTCATCCGGCACGCCGCCTCGGCCGCGGACAAGCACAAGACCGAGGGCGACATGTTCATGCTCAAGGTCATGCCGCTCGCGAACTACGTGGTCGACATGCGCGAGTTCAACCTGTTCGAGAAGCTCGACGACTTCAAGGAGCTGGTCGCCAAGCCCGATCAGTACGTGAACCCCATGCTCGCGCTGGGGCAGGGCGATCCGAACCTGCAGCAGCTCCCGCGGATCCCCGAGGGCATCGAGGTGCGCGTGAATCCCTCGAAGGATCCCGCCGAGACCTACGGCGCACTCAAGGACGTCGCGACCGTGGCCGCCGAGCGCATCTATCGCGTCGAGATCATCACCACCGTCGGGGCCGTGAACAAGCGGCTGCAGGCGGTCTACGACATGCAATACGCACGCGCGCAGAGCCAGGGCAAGGGCGCGTGGCTGTACGTGAGGGAGGACTGACGTGGCGCAGAAGTACGTCGGCATCGATCTCGGCTCGCACCACGTGAAGGTCGCGGTCGTCACCGCGGGCTTCCGCGGTGCGCAGCTGGTCGACGTGTTCGAGGAGCCGGTCGCAGTCGCGCCGGCCGGCGAGGGCGGCAAGCCCGAGGACGCCGATCCCTATCTGCCGGCGCTGCAGGCCGCGCTCACCGCACTGCGTGCGCGCGGGCTCCTGGCCGAGGCGGTCGGCATCGCGCTGCCGCCCTCGACGCTCTCGTACCGGCTGCTCACGTTTCCGTTCGCCGAAGAGCGCCGCATCGCGCAGACGATCGCGTTCGAGGCCGACGGCGAGTTCCCCGTGCCGCTCGAGCAGCTCGCCTACGGGCACTCGGTCGTCCCCGGTGTGCAGGGCTCGGCGCGTGCGCTGCTCGTGGCGACGAAGCGCGAGCGCGTCGATCAGCTCGCGACGATCTTCAAGCGCGCCGGCTCCGAGCTGAAGGCCGTGACCTCCGGCTCCACCGCGCTCGCCCAGGTCATCGATGCCGACCCCGGCGAAGCGAAGGGGGCCGCGCCCGCGCCGGGTGACCCCACCGCACAGCGCGTCACGCTCGCGCTCGACCTCGGCCACTCGAGCACCGAGCTCGTCGCGATCGGCAGCAAGGGTCCGCTCGCGGTGCGCTCGATCCGTCGCGGCGGCCGCCACGTCAGCGCCGCGATCGCCCGCGGCTACGGGCTCGACCAGGCGGCCGCCGAGGCCGCGAAGCTGCGCGACGCGTTCGTGCCCCACCGTGGGCAGGGCGAGATGAGCGACGAGCAGCTGCGCGCCGGTGCGCTCGTGGCCCAGGCGATCGAGCCGATCGTGCGGGAGATCGAGCACACGCGGCTGTGGCTGCGCTCGACCTATCGCTGCGAGGTGGTGCGCCTCGTCCTCGCCGGCGGTGGTGCCCACCTCGGTGGGCTCGTGGGCTATCTCGGCGAGCAGACCGCGCTGCCCTGCGAGCTCGCGCGGCTCAAGCCGCAGGGCGTGCGCGGCATCGAGGGCCGCGACGTGCTCGGCTACTTCGCGGCGATCGGTGCGGCCTACGGTGCGGCGCGCCGGCCGATCGTGCAGCTGCACGACGCGACCGCGGGCCAAGGCGACGGCAGCTGGGTGCAGGAGCGCATCTCCTCGCTCGCGGCGATCGGCATCGCGGTGATGGCGTTCGGTGCGATCGACACGATCGTGCGCGTGAAGGCGCTCGACGCCGAACGCGAGGCCTATGCGGCCGACCTCGAGGAGACCAGCAAGAAGGTGCTCGGCCAGGCCGTGCCGCTCGAGGAGATCGATGCGCGGCTCGCCGAGGCCGAGGGCCAGGACGTCACGAGCCTCATCCCGCAGCGCGGTGCGCTCGAGGTGCTCGCGCTGCTCGCCCAGGCCGCGACGCCCTCGGATCTCGGGCGCGTGCCGATGCCACCACCGCTCGGCGCCGAGCCGCCCGAGGGCGAGGGCGAGGACGGGGGCGCGGCCGACGGTGGCGACAAGCCGGCCGGCGAGGCCGCGGGCACCGAGTCTGCCGCCGCGGCGCCGGTGCTCGAGACGATCGACGACAAGGCCGGCGTGGTCGTGTCCGACGAGCTCGTCTTCGAACGCGTCGACGTGCGCGAGCGGAAGATCGAGCTCAAGGTCGCCGCCACCCGGGCCTCGGCGCAGTCGCGGCTCGCCTACAAGCTGCGCGACATCGCCTGCCTCTCGGCGATCGAGAAGGGCAAGGTGAAGGACGCGGGCGGGCGCAAGACCTTCGACATGGTGATGGACAACAATTGCTACTACTCGAGCTCGATCGGCACCGGCGAGAGCACGTCGACCGCCGACGAAGAGCCCGAGCCCGCGGCGACCGACTCCGCGAGCCCCGAAGGAGGCAACTGAGATGGCCGTCTCCGGTGGCAGTGGCTTCCTCGCGCGCATGACCCCGCGCGAGCGCACCTACATCCTCGTGTTGGTGCTCGTGTTCTTCGTGATGGGCACGCTCGTGCTGCTCTACTTCCGCGGCAACTCGCTGCGCGCGACGGAGCAGGAGATCGCCAAGTACCGGCTCGCGCTCGACGACCTGCACACGCGCGGCGCGGTGTACCAGGCCAAGATGGAGCAGAAGAAGGCGCGCGAGGCCGAGATCTCGACGGAGTGCGTGCAGTTCGCGACGCTGCTCGACGAGGCCCGGGCGGCCGTCGAGAACATCAGCATCGGCAACGAGGAAGAGGAGCCCACGCTCGAGCTTGGCTCGGGGCTCTCCAAGTGCACGTACAAGTTCGAGGTGCGCTCCTCGACGCTCGAGGATCTCACCAAGCTGCTCTCGTTCATCGAGAGCAAGCCCGGACAGATCATCACCACGGAGAACCTGGTGGTGCGCTCGCTGTCGGCGGCCGAGGATCGTCTCAACGCCGACATCACTCTCGTCACGTTCCGCCGCGAGGGCGGCGTGGCTCCGCCCGCCGACGAGGACGAGCTCGGCGCGCCTGGGGAGGACAAGCCGTGAAAGTCGGGCTCAAGCTTCCGAATCTCTCGCTCACGCGTGGCCAGGTCCCGTCCGTCGGGGGCATTCGCCCGCTCTTGCGACGCGCCCGCAGCTACGCCGGCTGGGCCGCGATCTCGCTGGCGTTCTTCGTGCTGTTCGCCTGGCTCAGCCTGCCGACGCGCGCGATCGCCTGGCGCATCGGGCACGAGGCCAAGAAGGCCGGCTACATCGTCGACGTCGAGGACGTCTCGGTCTCGCTCTTCGGCAACATCACGCTCGAGAACGTGGCGTGGACCTTCGAGCCGTCGCGGCCCGACCAGATCCCCAGCAAGTTCTTCGTGAAGGAGGTCGAGATCGACGTCTCGTTCCTCTCGCTCTTGATCGGCAACCTCGACATCGAGATCGAGGCGCGGCGGGGCGACGACGGCGGGATCATCACCGCCAGCTACGAGCGCGACAGCAGCGAGTCCGAGGTCCACGTCTCCATCGAGGACCTGCCGCTCTACGACGTGCCGAAGGCCAGCCAGGCGCTGGGCGCCCCGCTGCTGGGGCTCTTCGCGCTCAAGATCGATCTGGTGATGCCCGAGAACAAGTTCGCGAAGGCGGAGGGCAGCATCGAGATCACCTGCGCGGCGTGCAAGATCGGCGACGGCGAGAGCAAGCTCTACATCCCCGGCAGCAAGGGGCTGAAGGACGGCACGGTCATCCCGGAGATCGACCTCGGCACGTTCGTCGGCAAGATGCTGGTCGAGAAGGGCACCGCCAAGACCGAGGTGCCGATGGAGACAAAAAGCGACGACGTCGAGGTCTCGGTCGAGGGCACGATCAAGCTCAAGGATCCGTTCCCGAAGTCGCGGCTCGATCTCACGGTGAAGATCAACCTCACCGAGGCGCTGCAGGCCAGAAGCGAGAAGCTGCGGCTCGTGTTCCAGAGCGCCGACTTGAAGTCGCGGCTCGACCCGCCGGAGAAGGGGCTCGGCTACGTGCTCTCGGGCGCGGTGTCGAACCCGAAGTTCCGCGGCATCAAGGCCAAGACGGCTCGCGACTCGCGGGCCGAGAAGCGCGCGCGTCAGAAGAAGCGCGACGAGAGCAAGCGGAAGAAGGACGAGGGCAAGCCCTCGGCCGACGACTCCAGCGCGAAGGTCGACATGCGGCCGGCGTTGCCGGGTGGTCCGCTGCCGACGTCGTCGGGTGGCGAAGCGGGTGCGGGGCAGCCGGGCGCCGTGCCGGTGCCGACGAAGCCGGGCGAGAACGGGCTCGACGTCGAGAACGATCCGAACGCCGGCGTGCCTCCGAGTGGCGTGCCCCCGACGACGCCGTCGGCCGTCCCACCGCCGCAGCAGGAGCCGCCTCCGCCTCCGGTCGAGCAGCCGCCCGAGCCGGAGCCGACCCCCGAGCCGCCACCGCCGGAGCCCGAGGTGCCGGAGGAGCTGCCCTCGGCGTTGCCACCGGAAGGCAACTTCGGTGGGTCGGGTGGGCCCGTCGGCGAGCCCGTGCAGTAGCGATGATCCTCGCACGGGTTGTGTGCGGCCGAGCTGCGTGGTCAGCTCGGACGCATGGCGATCTTCGTCAATAGCGTGCTTGCGCTCGCGTTGCTCGGTGCGCCGAAGCCCAGCGCCCCAGCGGAGCATCCGGTGGTCAGCCAGGCGGACGGAGCGGCGATGGTCGTCGGCTGCGTTCGAGCTCGACTGCCGCGGGACGTCCGTGAAGCGCACCGCGACGCGCTGGTCGAGATCGTCGCCGCGCTGCGCGCGAACGATGCGAAGCGAGCCGCAGCGCGATGGTCCGAGCTGGTCACGCAGCTCGGGGCCAAGGTCGACACGGCTGCGCTCGTCGCTTGGATCCTCCGGCAAGCGTTCGTAGAGGTCAGCGCCGATCTCCGCGACGCCGCCGACCGGGTGGCGTACTTCGCCGAGCAGACGCGCGGCGGCGGCGAGTACATCGCGCGGCTGAAGGCGCAGGCCGCGAAGCTGGACGAGGCAGAGCAGGTCGAGGTCGCGCTGCTGCGTCGCGCCGAGTACGAGCTCTTCGCCCCGGGGCTGGAGAGCGCGGGCAAGAAGCTGCTCGGACGCACCGAGATCGAGGCCGAGATCCGCCGCTTCGAGGAACAGCTGAACGGCGTAGGCGACGACGCCCAGCTGGCGAACGTCGACCTGCAGAACGTGCTGCAGAAGCAGCAACAGACCCTGCAGATGATGTCGAACATCTCCAAGATGCTCTACGACACTGCCACGGCGGTCATCCGCAAGATCGGCGGATGAGGTGAGACCACGGGCACGGCCGCGTGAATACGGCGCGGCCTGGCTCGTCGTCGGCGTGCTCGCGCGGCGACGTCGTCGCTAGCGCGGCGAGTCGATGAACGCCAGCACGCGCGCGAGCACGTCGGCCTCGATGCCGGCGTAGCCGTGACGCGTGGTCGACTCGCACGGGTCGGGCTCGCGTGCGCGGCTCGGTGCGCCGACGAGCTCCAGAGTGTGGACCTTCGCGTGCGAGAGCTTGCGGACGAGCGCACGTGCGCCCGACGGTGGCGAGCCCTTGCAGGCGTCGGCGCGGTGGTGGAGCAGTAGCGTCGGCACCGTGATGCGATCGAGCGCGACGGCGGCGAGCGTCTCGTGCTTGCCCGCAGTGATCGACGAGAGCAACACGAGGCCGTCCGGGCCGCGGGCGCCGAGGCGCGCGGCTGCATTCGCGGCGGAGATCGTGCCTCGGCTGACGCCGACCATCCACACGGTCTGCGCATGCTCGTGGGCGCGGAGCCACGCCACGATCGCGGCGAGATCCTCGGCGTGCTGCGCCGACGTACGGAAGCCCTCGAGCCCGTCGTTGCGATCGCTCGGGGCGTCGACCACCGCGACCACGAAGCCCGCGTCGACGAACGACTGTCGCGTGCGCACGAGGAAGTTGTCCGCACCCGCACCGATGCCGTGGGCCGACAGGCCGACCTTGCCGCTGCCGCCGGCCAGCAGGATCACCGCGCGCGTTGCCGGCTCGCGCGGGCGCAGCACGAGCGTCGGCACCGTCACGTCGGCGCGGGTCGGCAGTGCGACGAGCTCCTGCGCGGGCGGTGGTGCGGGCGTCGGCTCCGGCGTGCGTGCAGGCTCCGCGCGTGCGACCGGCTCCGCAATGCGCGGCGGGTCCTCGCGCGGCACGATGCGACTCGGCGCGGGACCGCCAGCTTCGCTCGGGGCGCTGCGACACGCGCCGAGCAGCACCGCGAGCGCGACCGCCGGTGCGACGCGTCGCATCGCTCAGCAATCGGTGCGCTGGTCGTCGATCGTCTGCGTGGCCGTCACCTCCACGCCGTTCAGCGCGACGTAGAGGATGTACGGCGCCGCGGCGACGCAGCCCGCACCCGAGGCCTGCACCACCGAGATCTCCCAGGTACCGGCGGCGTCGGCGATGAGCGTCGCCTGCGGGCAGGCGCCGCCGGTCCAGGTGACGTCCTGGCAGGCGACCTCGTCGTCCGCGTACGCGTAGGCGCCGGACGGCGAGCGCAGCTGGAACGCGACGTCGGCCTGCATGCCGCCGACGGGACCGGCGTCGGAGATGTTGTCGACGTTGGCGTAGATGCACTCGCCGACGCCCACCTCGACCGTCCACACGTCCTCGAAGAACGCCGTGAACATCGCCGCCGGATCGCACGCCAGCGTGCCCTGGTTGAGCAGGTTCTGCGAGGCGTCCTTGCACGCGGCGAGCGTCGTCGGCTCTTGCTCGCAGATCGTGATCGGTCCGCCGCCGGTCGACTCGCTGCCCGACGCGGTCACCGTGGCGTCGGTCGTGGTCGGATCCGTGCTGGTCGTGTCGTCGGCGGTCGTCGTCGTCGCCGACGTGCTCGCGGTCGTGCTCGCGCCCGTCGACGACTCGCCGACCGTGCTCGTGGGCGAGGACGTCGACGCGCTCGTCATGCCGGTCTCGCTGGCGGTGCCCTCGGTCGTGTCGGTGTCGGCGCTGGGATTGCCGGGCTTGTCGTAGCAGCCGGCGAAGAGCACGAGGAGCAGCGCAGTCGAGCGGGAGGGCGCAAGCGGCATGGGCACCAGCCTACCTCCGCGGCTACCCCGAATGCACCACCGCGCCGTCGACGACCGTGGCCAAGACGTGCAGATCCGCGATCGGCCGCGGCGCACGCTCGTCGAGCGCACCTGCGAAGCACGTGAGGTCCGCGCGGTAGCCGGGCGCGATGCGCCCGAGGTGGCCTTCGCGGTGACACGCCCACGCGGCCCCCTGCGTGAACGCCTGCAGCGCCTCCGCGAGCGACAGGCGCTGCTCCGGCAGCCAGCCGCCCACCGGCTGGCCCGCGAGGTCCTGGCGCGTGATCGCGGCGAACAGCCCCAGCGTCGGCTCGACGCGCTCGACCGGGAAGTCGCTGCCGAACGCGAGCGCCACCTTCGCGTCGAGGAAGCGTCGCCACGCATACGCACCCGGCAGCCGCGCGCTGCCGATCCGCTCGGGCACCCACGGCATGTCGCTGGTCGCGTGCGTGGGCTGCATGCTCGCGACCACGCCGAGCTCCGCGAAGCGTGCGATGTCCTCGGGCGCGACGATCTGGCAGTGCTCGATGCGCAGCCTGCGATCGCGCGCGGGCGCGCCGGCGAGCACCTTCGCGTACGCGTCGAGCACGGCCCGGTTCGCCGCGTCGCCGATCGCATGCGTGGCGATCTGCCAGTTGCCCTCGACGCAGCGGCGACAGAGCGCGGTCAGCTCCTCGGGCGGCTGCTGCATGAGCCCGCGGTGGCCGGGGCGATCGCTGTAGTCGGCCAGCAACGCGGCGCCGCGGCTGCCGAGCGCACCATCGGCATACAGCTTCACGCCGCGCAGCACGTAGCGTGCGTCGGCCGCGATCCGATCCGGCGTGCGCGTCGACAGATCGCGCGACAGCCAGCCCTGATCGGCGTAGGCGACGACGCGCATGCGCAGCTCGCCGGCCGCGGCGAGCTCGCGGTAGAGCGCGTCCTCCTCGGGACCGATGCCCATCTCGTGCACGCCCGTGAGCCCGCGCGCGAGCGCGTGCTGCTGACCCTGGATGATCGCGGTGCGCAGCTCGTCCGTCGTCGTCGCCGGCACCGGCACGAGCGACATCGCGGCGTCGACGAGCACACCGGTCGGCTCGCCCGCGGCATCGCGCAGGATCTCGCCGCCCGCGGGCGTGCTGCTCTGCGCGGTGATCTTCGCCTCGCGCAAGAGCGCCGCGTTGCCCCAGCCCGTGTGGCCGTCGACGCGGCGCAGCCACACGGCTCGGTCGGGGAACGCTGCAGTGAGCGGTGCCGCCGTCGGCATCGCGCGATCGGGCCAGAGGTTCTGGTCCCAGCCGCGGCCGAGGATCCATCCGCTCGCGGGCGCACCGGCGCGCAGGCGCACGATCACCTCGTCGATGGACGCTGCACCGCGCAGATCCACGATCGCGAGCGAGCGCCCCAGCCCGACGAGGTGCGCGTGCGCATCGGTGAGCCCGGCGGTGGCGGTACCCCCGGCGAGATCGAGCACGCGCGTGCCCTTGCCGATCCATCCGGCGGCGTCACCGTCGTCGCCGATCGCGACGAAGGTGCCGCCCGCGATCGCGACCGCACCGGCCGTCGGCCGCGTGCGGTCCCCGGTGAGGATCGTGCCGCCCTTCACGACCAGCGCAGCGCTGCCGCTGCGCGGCGCCGGGCGGTGCGCACACGCGACGAGCGCGGCCGCAGCCGCATGGCCGAGGAACCCACGCCGACCGTGGAGCATGCGCCGACCCTACACGAGCGCCCCGCCTCGTGGTGGGCGAAGCGCGGGTGCTAAGGTTGGCCCGCGATGCCGGAGCTGCCCGACATCACCGTCTACGTCGAGCGACTCCGTCCGCGGCTCGTCGGTCATCGGCTCGAGCGCATTCGGCTCGTCACGCCGATCTTCCTGCGCACCGTCGTGCCCCGCTGGCAGGACGCCCAGGAACGCGACGTGGTCGCGGTGAGCCGGCTCGCGAAGCGCATCGTGATCTCGCTCGAGGGCGATCTCCACCTCGTCATCCACCTGATGAAGCTCGGCCGGCTGCGCTGGGACGACAAGGGCAAGCCGCCGGGGCTCAAGCTGCTGCACGCCAGCTTCTTCTTCACGAACGGCGGGCTGCACGTGATCGAGATCGGCCCGAAGAAGCGCGCGTCGTTGCACGTGCTGGCCGGGGCCGCTGCGCTCGAGGAGCTGCGTCCGCCCGGGCTCGAGCCGCTCGAGTGCGAGCTCGACGAGTTCGCCGCGGCGCTGCGACGCGAGAACCACACGCTCAAGCGTGCGCTGACCGATCAGCGCATCGTCGCCGGCATCGGCAACGCGTACTCCGACGAGATCCTCCACGCTGCGCGGCTCTCTCCGATCGCGCTGACCTCGAAGCTCGACGACGAGGAGATCGCGCGGCTGTTCGACGCGATGCGGCGGCAGCTCGAGCTGTGGACGGATTCGCTGCGCGCCGAGGTCGGCGACGGCTTCCCCGAGAAGGTCACCGCGTTCCGCAAGGGCATGGCGGTGCACGGCCGCTTCCGCGAGCCGTGTCCGGTGTGCGGCACGCCGGTCGAGCGCATCGTCTACGCCGATCGCGAGACGAACTACTGCGCGCGCTGCCAGACCGGCGGCAAGCGGCTGGCCGATCGCGCGCTCTCGCGGCTGCTCGGGCAGGACTGGCCGCGCACGCTCGAAGAGCTCGAGGAGCGCAAGCGATGAGGTGCTTGCTGGCGGTGGCGATCGTCGCGGCGTGTGGCGGCGCGGCTCCGCCGACCGCAGAGCAGCGCGCCGAGGCCGAGGCGATCTGGGCGGAGCGCTGCGTGAACTGCCACGGCACGTTCGGGCGCGGCGACGGGCCCGGGGCGAAGCTCTTGCCCGTGCAGCCGCGCGACTTCTCCGATCGTCACTGGAAGGGCCAGGCCGACGATGCTCTCATCGCGCGTGCGATCGTCGAGGGCGGCGTCGCGGTCGGGAAGGACGGGAACATGGCCGCGAACCCGGACCTGCGCAAGAAGCCCGAGGTCGTGCGTGCGCTCGTGGAGATCGTGCGTGGCTGGTGAACGCCCGGCGATCCCGTGGCGCGAGTACGGCGTCGCTGCGAGCGGCGGGCTCCTCTTCGGGCTCGGTGCACCACCGGCGGGCGCGACGTGGACGATCTGGTTGGGCTTCGCGCCGCTCTTGTGGGCCGCGCGACGGCTCGCCGACCGACCCCGGCGCACGCGCTTCGTGGTCGGGCTCGTCGGTGGGCTCGGCGTCGGGCTGGTGGGCTTTCCGTGGATCGCCGAGCTGCTGGTGCGCTTCGCCGACGCGCCGCTCGTGCTCGCGGGGCTGGGGCTCGCCGCGTTCTCGCTCTGGACCGCCGTGCCCTACGGCCTGTGGTGCGCGCTGCTCGACGTGCGTGCGCGCAGCGGATGGCGGCTGTGGGTGTGGCCCGTCGCGAGCTGGATCGCGCTCGCGTCGCTGTGGCCCGCGCTCTTCCCCTACACGCCGGTGATCGGCTTCGGCGAGGTGCCGCAGTGGCTGCAGGGCGCCGAGCTGGTCGGCGTCGCCGCGTGCGAGCTGCAGGTGGTGCTCTGCGGCATCGCGCTCGTGCAGGCGATCGAGGCGGTGGGCATGCGTGCGCGCGTGGGCTGGCTCGCACTCGCGCTCGCGATCCCGCTGCTCTCGTGGGTGTTCGGCGAGCAACGCATGCGCGCCGTCGATGCTGCAGCCGCCGATGCACCGCGCGTGCGCTTCGGCATCGTGCAACCGAACGTGCCGCTCATGGCCTTCGATCCCACCGATCGCGCGCTGCGACTGTGGGCGATGTCGTACGAGGCCGAGCACGACGGCGCCGACGTGATCGTGTGGCCCGAGGCGGGCGCGTTTCCCTTCCGCACCTTCCGTCCGATGACGCACGACTTCGACGATCCCGGCCGCCGCGTGCTGCAGGCCCATCGGCGACCGACGATCTTCGGCGCGGCCAGCATCGCGCGCGGCGGATCCTGGGAGTACAACACCGTCTACATGATGCAGGCCGATGGCCGCATCACCGGCCAGTTCGACAAGACGATCCTCGTGCCGTTCGGGGAGTACGTGCCGCTCGTCGATCCGCGCTGGGCGATCGAGCAGCTGCCCACGCTGTCGCACAACAACGCCGGAGTCGCGCCGGCGCGGTTCGTGGTCGAGCTGCCCGATGCGCCCGCGTTCGCGGTCGGTCCGCTGGTCTGCTACGAGGACATCTTCGACGACTTCGGCCGCCAGGTCGCGGCGCAGCCCGGGGGCATCGAGGCCTTCGTCAACGTCACGATCGACACGTGGTTCGGCGACACCGCCGAGCCGTGGGAGCACCTCGCGCTCGCGCAGCTGCGCTCGGTCGAGCACCGCGTGCCGATGGTGCGCAGCGTCGCCGCGGGGCCGGCCTCGGTGATCGATCACGCCGGCCGTGTCGTCGCGTCGCTGCCGGTCCGCGATCCGAAGGTCGATCGGCCCGTCGATCCCGAGCGCCTCGTCGTCGACGTCGCGCTGCCGCGCAACACCGAGCGGGCGCCGACGCTCTACGCGCTCGGGGGCTGGGTGTTGCCGTGGCTCTGCGTGCTCGGGCTCGTGGCCGAGCTCGCGCGCGGGCTCGTGCTGTGGAGGCGCGCGCGATGAACGTGGTGCTCGTGCGCGCCGAGCAGCTCGACGACGAGGGCAGGGCGCGGCTCGAGGGCGCGACCGCCGAGCACGTGCGCACGATCCTGCACAAGCAGGTCGGGGACACGCTCAAGGTCGGACGCATCGGCGGTCAGCTCGGCGAGGCGACCGTGGTCGCGGCCGACGACACCGGCTTCACGATCGCCTGCCGCTTCGATCGCGATCCGCCGCGCAAGTCGGGCATCGAGCTGGTGCTCGCGCTGCCGCGGCCGCCGGTATTGCGGCGCGTGCTGCAGCACGCCGCCGCGATGGGGGTCGCGCGCATCGTGCTCGTCAACGCCGCCCGCGTGGAGAAGAGCTACTGGGGCAGCCCCACGCTCGCGCCGGCGGCGATCGAGGAGCAGCTGTTGCTCGGGCTGGCCCAGGCCGGCGACACGGTGATGCCGAGCGTCGAGCAGCGCCAACGCCTGCGTCCGTTCGTCGAGGACGAGCTGGCGACGGGCGCGATCGCGACGCGGCTGGTGGCGGATCCGTCCGCGCAGCGGGCGTGTCCGACCGATCTCGACGTGCCGGCGGTGCTCGCCGTCGGGCCCGAGGGCGGCTGGGTGCCGTTCGAGCTCGAGCTGATGGCGCAGGCCGGCTTCGACGCGATCGGGATCGGCCCGCGGATCCTGCGGGTCGAGACCGCGGTCGTGGCCCTGCTCGCGCGGCTCGGCGGCTGACGGGCGCAGGGGCCGCCCGCGCGATCGAGATTTTCTTCGTTCCCGACCGATCGGTTTCGCCGAGGTCCTCACACGTCGGAGGAGGAGACGTTGGGCTTATGGCTGAAAACAAGTGGTGGATGACGGTGGCGGCCTCGGTGTGCTTCGCAGGATGCGTCGCACCGGCCGATGGCGCGGGCGAGCAGGAGTCGACGGGCGAGACCGGGACCTCGGCGCCGACGGAGACGATCGGCGGGGACACGATCGGCACGGAGACGGCGGGTACCGAGACGGTCGGCGACGATGGCGTGAGCACGATCGTGGAGTGCAGCGAGCACGCCACGCAGAGCGTCAGCAAGGCGGAGCTCGCGACGAACGGTCGCGCGGACGCGGAGGTCGGGCTCGAGCTGCTGGGCGCGCTCGGCGGGGGCTCCGACAACGTGCTGCTCTCGCCGCTCTCGCTGCGCACCGCGTTCGGCCAGGTGCATGCGGGCGCAACGGGCAAGTCGCGCGGAGAGATCGAGGACGTGTTCGCGATCGCGGAGCTCGGCGATCGCAGCAACGAGGTGCTGGGCGGCACGCTGCAGCTGCTGCAGACCCGCAATGCCGCGGAGACCGAGTACACGCCCGAGCTGATCTTCCGCCCCGCCAACCGCTCGTTCTTCGAGGTGAAGCTCGAGTCCAACGTGAATCCCGACTGGGCGAAGCGGGTGCAGCAGGCCTACGGGGTGTGCTTCGAGTACCTCGATCTCAACGTCGAGCAGGAGAAGGCGCTGGCCCACATCAACGGCTGGGTCGCGGATCAGACCAACGACCTGATCCCGGAGCTCGTCGGGCACCTGCCGCCCGAGGTCAGCCTCGTGCTCGTCAACGCGCTCTACTTCCGCGCCTCGTGGGCGACGCCGTTCGAGGACTCGTTCACCTCCGATCGTCCCTTCACCACGTACTCGGGCGAGAGCGTCGAGGTGGCGACGATGCACGCACCCGCGCTCGACTCGCAGTATGCCGCGGGCGACACGTGGGAGGCGGTCGCGATCCCCTACAGCGACTCGCGGCTGGAGCTGGTCGTCGTGCTCCCGGCCGAGGGCGCGGCGGCGACGTTCGAGGAGGGGCTCGACGCGGAGACGCTCGACGGGATGTTCGATCAGCTCGCGCCGACCTGGGTCGATCTCGCGCTGCCCAAGTTCGCCATCACCTCGGAGTGGGCGCTGCGCTCGGCGCTCGAAGGGCTCGGCATGACCGCGTCGTTCACGAACGCGGAGGACTTCGTCGGCATCGCCGAGGGCATCTATCCGATCTACGAGGTCTTCCACGACGTCGCGATCGCGATCGACGAGAAGGGCACGGAGGCCGCGGCCGCCACTGCTGTCGTGTTCGGCGACGAGGGCAGCGGCGAGCCTCCGCTCGTCGAGCACACGGTGGTGGTCGATCGCACGTTCTACGTCGCGATCCGCGATCGCGAGGCACGCAGCGTGCTGTTCTTCGCACGCATCGGCAACCCCGGGGCGAGCAAGTAGGCTCGGCGCCGAGTCGCGCCTGCTATGCTCGATGCTGGCGGTGGACGACGAGACCGAGCTGCTCGAGGCCTGGCGTGGCGGAGATCGTCACGCCGGGTCTCGCTTGATTGCGGCGCGCGGGCGCGAGATCACCTGGTTCTTCCGCAACAAGGTGTTCCACGAGGACGCGGTCGCGGATCTGGTCAGCCAGACGTTCATGCGCTGCGTCGCCGCCAAGACCACCTTCGAGGAGCGCACGAGCTTCCGCCGCTTCGTCTACGCGATCGCGCGCAACGTGCTGCGCGAGTACCTGCGCACGGTCACGAAGCGCGCCCGCGAAGAGCTCGACTTCACGCAGGTGTGCCTGCACCAGCTCGAGCCCCGCTCGATGAGCTCGCTGCACAGCGAGAAGCGGCAGGTGCAGGCGTTGCTCGAGGCGCTGCGCGAGGTCCCCGTCGACGATCAGATCGTGCTCGAGCTGAAGTACTTCGAGGGGCTCTCGGGCACCGAGCTCGCCGATGCCCTCGGTGTGCCCGAAGGCACTGCACGCGGCCGCCTCGCGCGGGGGCTCGCGCGGTTGCGGGACTGCGTCGCGCTGCGACTGCAGCAGCCCGGCACGGGCGCCGCGCCGTCGGCCGACGAGCTCGAGCTGTGGGCGGGCGAGCTGCGTCGCATGCGAGGCGCGGGATGAACGACGAGGTGACCCCACTGCCGACGGCGTGGCAGCTCGCCGACGAGCTCGTGCTCGCGCGCGTCGAGGCCCAGCTGTTCGGCGCCGAGCGTCCGGTGACGCTCGGCCGCTATCGCGTCCTTCGCGAGCTCGGCCAGGGCGCGATGGGCCAGCTGCTGCTGGCCTTCGATCCCGATCTCCAGCGCGAGGTCGCACTCAAGCTCGTCGCTCCCGCGCAGACCAGCTCGCCCGAGGCGCGTCGACGGATCGTGGCCGAGGCGCGCGCGATGGCGCGGCTCTCGGATCCCCACGTCGCGCAGGTCTACGAGGTCGCCGAGCTCGGCGGGCGCCTCGTCGTCGCGATGGAGTACGTCGACGGCGAGGATCTGCGCGCGTGGCTGGCGGGCACGGCACGCCCGTGGCGAGCGGTGCTCGAGGTCTTCCTGCAGGCCGGTGCGGGGCTGGCCGCGGCGCACGACAAGGGGCTCGTGCATCGCGACTTCAAGCCCGACAACGTGATGCTGGATCGGCAGGGGCGCGCCAAGGTGATCGACTTCGGGCTCGCACGCGGCGAGGCGGTGCCCGGCGCCGGCCCGTCGGCGCGGCCGCGAGCGCTCGAGCTCACGCGCACGAGCGGCGTGCTCGGGACGCCGTCGTACCTGGCGCCCGAGCAGTGGGAGGGCAGCGTCGCGTCGCCGCAGAGCGATCAGTTCGCGTTCTGTGTCGCGCTGTTCGAAGCGATCGCCGGCGAGCGGCCGTTCCGCGGCGAACACGAGGACGAGCTGCGCCGTGCGTTGCGCGAGGGGCCGACCGCGCGGTGGCCCAGCAACGCGCCGCGGTGGCTGCTGCGCGCGGTGGCCCGCGGTCTGTCGCCCGAGCCCGCCGCGCGCTGGCCCGGCATGCACGCGCTGCTCTCGGCGATCGACCCCGAGCGACGGCGGCGGCGTTCGATCGCGCTCGGCATGTTCGCGATCACGGCGACGCTCGCGACCACCGCAGCGGCCGCGGCCTACGATCCGTGCCGTGCCGCCGCCGCACCGATCCTTGCGGTGTGGGACGCGGGCGATCGCGACGCCGTGCGAGCGGCCGCGCAGCGCACCGATGCCGACTGGGGCGAGCGCAGCGGCGAGCGCCTGGTCGCGCGCTTCGACGAGGTGGCGGAGGCGTGGGCGCGGGCGGCCACCGCAGTCTGTGCCGCCGATCGTCCCGAGCTGCGTGCGCCGCGGATCTGTCTCGACGACGCGCGGGCGCGCTTCGCCGATGCGATCGCCGAGAGCGATCGCGGCGTGCCGGCGCTGCTCGTCTCCGCGGTCGCGCGCGCGGAGCTGCTGCCCGATCCCGCTGCCTGCGTCGATGCGCCGGCGCTCGCCGCCTACGCCGATCCGCGGCCCGACCCGAGCGCGGTGGTCGGACACATCGCCGCCGCCGAGCTGCACCTCGGTGCGATGACGGTGCGGGGCGAGGCCACGGGCTACCGCGACGCGATCACCCTCGGCGTCGCGGAGGCCGAGGCCGCCACCGCCGCGGCCGAGCTGATCGATCACGAGCCGCTGCTCGGTCGCGCGCTCGCGCTCGCAGGGCGGCTGCACCTGGGCGAGGGCGACCACGCGCGCGCCGAGGCGCTGTTGCGGCGCGGCCTCGCGATGGCCCGACGTGCCGCGGACGCACCCACCGCTGCGGCGATCACCGCGGATCTCGTCTATGCGATGTCGCGCGAGCACACTCGCTTCCGCGAGGCGGACGAGCTCGCGAAGGAAGCCGAGGGCATGATCGACGCGCTCGGTCGCCCTCCGCTCTTGCACGCGCGCTTGCTCGCCCATCGTGCATCCGCGCTCGCGCACGCCGAGGATGCCCGTGCCGCCGATGCGGTCGCGCTGCACGAGCAGGTCGCGGCGGAGCTGGAGGCGACACTCGGGTCGCAGCACCCGGCCACCGTCGTCGCGCTCGGCAACATCGGCACCGCGCAGAGCTACGCGGGCGCGCACGCCGAGGCCGCTGCCACGCTGCAACGCGCGCTCGCGGCCGCCGAGGACGTGTGGGGGACGGAGCACCCGCGCACCGCGGCGTTGCTGGGCGCGCTGGGGCTCGCGCGCATGCGGGCCGGCGATCTCGAGGCGGCGGTCGTCGATCTCCGGCGCTCGCTGCAGCTGCGCGAGGCGGCGCTCGGCAGCGCGCACCCGCAGGTCGACGACGCGCGCTACAACCTCGCGTCGGTGTTGCGGCGCCGCGGCGAGCATGCCGAGGCGGTGGCGTTGCTGGCCGCCGGGCTCGCGCACGTGCGCGCACGCGTCGGCGACGACGACGATCGACTCGGGCCGTGGTGGGTAGCCCAGGGCGAGTCGTTGCGGGAGATCGGCGAGCTCGAGGGTGCCCGCGCGGCGCTCGACGAGGCGCTGCGGATCTTCGAGCGCACCGGCGCGAGCGCCCGCGACTACGCGCGCGTGCGCTTCGCGGCTGCGCGTGCGTGGCACGAACGCGACCTCGCCCGGGCCCACGCGCTGGCCGAGCAAGCGAGGCGCGACGCGGGCGAGGCCCACGCCGACAAGCTCGCAGCCGAGATCGACGCGTGGCTGGCCGTGCGTCCGCGGTGACGCCGACGTCGGCTCACTGCAGCGCGCCCGGCTCGGGCGGTGCGAGCTCGTAGCTGCCGGACGCGGTCACGAACACGCCGCGCACCGTCGACACGAGCGCCCCTTCGCCCATCGCGGCGAGCAGACCCGGCACGAAGCGATCATCGACCCGCACCGTGTCGTCGAGCACGAGCTCGCCGGTGCACGGGGCACTGTCGGTCACGGTGGCGTCCACGATCTGCACGACGACGCCCTCGTACTCGCGCGCGGTCGGGGAGTCGGCCGCGAGCTCGTCGATGCCGACGAGCGTGGGCTCGGGCAGGGCGGTGGGACCGAGCACCGTCACGTCGCTCGGCGCGGCGATCTGGAGCGCGTAGAAGCCCTGGTGCTCGACGATCTCGCCGACGAGATCGACCTCGTCGCCGGGGACCAGCAGCTGGCCGAGATCGAGCCCGCCCGCGACGACGCGCAGCCCCGAGTAGGGCCCGCCGAGCGGGTCCTGCACGAACAGCTCGCGACCGCCGAGCGCCTCGCTCGGCGCCGACGGAGTGACGACGATCGCGCCGCTGATCGCGACCCGTGCCCCGTGCTGGGCATCGCCGTGCTGCACCTCCGGGATCGTGAACGGCAGCGGCATGTCGTCGCCCATGCCGAACGAGGTGTCGTCGGCCCCTTCTTCGCCGCTGTCGCCCCAGCCTTCGCCCTCGCAGATGCTCGGCCCGCCGTCGCTCGAGCTGCCGGTCTCGGAGGACGAGGACGAGGCCGAGGAGGACGACGGCTCGGCGGCGGAGGTGCTGGTGGAGGACCCCGCGCCGGCTGCGTCGTCGCTGGCCGCGCAGCCGCTCTGCACGAGGGCGCAGAGCGAGCCCACGCCGATCCACATCCATCCACGCACGAACGGGAGCGTAGCACGTGCTCGGGCGTCTGCCGCGTTGAACGGGGGCCGCTGCCTCGGTAGCCTGCCGGCGATGCGCCACCCTCGGACACTCGGTCTGCTCGCGAGCCCAGCGCTCGCGCTGATCGTCGGGGCGTGCTTCGAGGGCGAGGCGACGATCGGGGCGATCTGTCGCGACGCCGGCGACTGCGGTCCGGATCAGGGCTGCCGCCACGAGCTCTGCGGCCGCTGTGGTGACGGCGAGCACGCCGAGCGCGAGGTCTGCTACGGCGATCGAGCCGCGATCGCGAGCGCCGGAGCGGTGGCCTCGATGCACGTCGCGGATCTCGATGCGGACGGGCGCGACGACGTGACCACGGTGGCCCCCGACGGAGCTGCGGCGGTGCTGCTCGCAGAGAGCGGCACGTTCGAGCGTACGCCGCTCGCGTCGCCGCTCTCCGGTGTCGTCGCGTCGGCGCTCGGAGACGTCGACGACGATGGTGACGTCGACGTCGCGCTCGCGGCCGGCACGCAGGTCGCCATCGCGCGCAACGACGGCGCCGCCGGGTTCGCGTTCGATCCCGAGCTGCTCGCGTTCACCGACGACGTCGTCGAGCTCGGCCTCGCGCCGGCAGGGCAGGGCACGCCGGCGCGCGTGCTCGCGATCGGCGAGGCCGGCTCGCTCTGGTTCATGCCGCTCGTGCCCGGTGCGGTCGCGACCGAGCTCGACGTCGGCACCGATGCCCACCTCGGCCCCGTGTTCTACTGGAACGACGACGAGCTCGCCGACGTCGCGGTCGTCGACCACCGCACGTACCGTCTCACCATCGCCAGCGCGAATGCCGACGGCTACACGCCGGCGGTCGCGGTGGAGGTCGATCGCGGGCCCGTGGGCGTCGTCGGCGTCGATCGCAACGGCGACGGCCGGCTCGACTTCCTCACCATCGATCGCGAAGGCCACAGCGTGACGATCGTCGACGGCACGCGGGATCTCGGGCTCGCGCGCTTCGACACGCTCGCCTTCGACGTCGAGCCCACCTCCGTCTCGGCCGTCGACGCCGACCTCGACGGTCGCCTCGACATCCTGGTCGGCACGCACGAGCGGCTCGAGCTGTGGCGGGCGATCGGCGGCCGCTACCCCGAGGGCGTCGAGCTCTCGAAGGGCGCCGTCCTGCAGCTCGGCGTCGGCCGCTTCCGCGCCACGTCACTCCTCGACGTCCTCGTCGTCGAAGGCGACGCGCTGCGCAGGAGCGTGGTGACGCCGTGAGCTCGCCGCAGCTCCGCCTCGTCGCGCTCGCCGTCGCGCTGGTCTCGATCGCCACGCCGGCCCAGGCCGATCCGCGCGCGTACGCCGGCCCGCTCGCGACGGCAGCGCCCAGCGCGGAAGCTCCGGCGACGCCGGCCGAGTCGCCGGCTCCTGCCGTCCTTCGCACCGAGTCGCCCCCGCCACCGCGCGCGCAGGCGGACTCGCTGCCGCCGCCTCGGCGCCCGCCGCTCGTCATCGCCGGCGTCGCCACGATCTCGCTGGCCGCGGCGGGCTACGTCGCGATGATTGCCGGGCTCGGCCTCGGTGCGAATGCGGATGCGAATGTGGCCCCGCTCGGCGCGCGCGAGGACATCGGTCGTCGTCGCGAGCTCGTCGATCGCGGGCAGCTCGGCAATCGCCTCGCGATCGGGGCCGGCGTCGCGGCAGCCGTCGCGATGGCGACCGGCATCGCGCTCGTGGTCGTCGGCCGCCGGCGTGCGCACATGAACCCCGGACGGCAGCGGCGGCGGTGATCCGCCGCGGGCTCATCGCGTTCGTCGTGCTGGTCGGCCTCGCGCTCGCCGCGGCGCTGCTGCGCAAGGCGACGATCGCCCGCTTCTTCCCCGACGGGCAGCCCGGCGATCCACCCGTGCTCGCGCAGCCGCCCGCGGACGACGAGCCCGACGCGGCCGCGGTCCCGGCGGCGGCGGTGCGCGTGATCCTGCTGGACGGGCTCTCGCGCGAGCACGCCGAGCGCATGCCCACGCTGTCGCGCTACTGCGCGACCGGGCTCGACTTCGCCGTCGACGTCGGCTTCCCCACCGTCTCGCTGCCCGTGCAGCACGTGCTGTGGACGGGGCGCACGCAGCAACAGTCCGGCATCGAGTACCGCATCGCGCGGCTCGAGACGCCGCCGCCCGATGCGCTTCCGCCGCGCGTGCCCGGCAGCGTGGCGGTCGCCGAGTCGCACCGCGACATCGTGCACAGCTTCGGGTTCGCGCAGACCGAGCCGCCGCTCGAGCGCGAGGACGTCGAGCCAGCGGGCTCGAGCTGGCGCACCGAGGAATTCGAGCCGGCGGCGACGGCCGCGATCGCCTCGGCGGCGCAGCTCGTGTTCGTGCACCTGTTGCGCATCGACGAGGCCGGCCACGCCGAGGGCGCCAGCTCGGTCGCCTACGCCGACGCGGTCACGAGCGCCGACCAGCTGCTCGCGCGGTGGATCGCCGCAGATCCGCAGCCGGGGCGCACGCGCTGGTTCGTGCTCGCCGACCACGGTCACCGCCCCGCGGGCGGACACGGCGATGCCGAGCCCCACGTCCGCATCGTGCAGGCCTGTGTGTTCGGCGATCTCGAGGCCGTCGATCGCGACGAGGCCCCGATCCACCTCGTCGATCTGCACCGTGCGATCGCCGACGCGCTCGGTGTGGCGCCGGGTGACGAGAGCATGGGACGTCCGCTGGGCTTCGCGCGCAAGCACCCCGATCGCGACGCGACGCTGCCCCACGCACCCGGCTCGCGCTGGGCGATGGCCGTGCTCGCCGCGCTCGTCGTCGTGATCGCGAGCGCGTGGGGCCGACGCGGCTGGCTGCGCGAGTCGCTGCCGTGGCCGACCGTCGGCATGCTCGTCGCGATCATCGTGCTGGGCCGGCCGTCGCTCTCCAACCCGGTCGTGTATCCCCCGCTCGGCCGCGACGTGATGCTGGCCGCGCTACCCGGCACGCTGTGGCTGCTGGTCGCGCTCGTGCACGCGAGCGTGCACGAGCGTCCGGCGGCCGTGCTGCGCAGCCACTTCGGCGCCGCGATCGCGGCCGTGCTCGGGCTCGCCATCGTCTGCGGCGTGCCGGGGGCGTTGCTCGGCGGCGCGCCCCCCTTGTTGCCGCTCGTCACCGGCTGGCTGTCGATGTCGATCAGCGTGCTCGTGGCCGGCTTCGTCGCGGCTGCGCTCGCGGTGCCGCTCGCCTGGCTCGTGCACGGCCGGCCCGCGCGGCGCCGGCGTCCATGCTGATCACTCGTCGTCTTCGGCGCCGGCTTCGGCGATGCGGTCGCGCGCGCGTCGGCCCTTGCGCGAGCGGTCGATCGCGACCGGCGACAGCGTGCCGTAGGCGCCCATGAGGTTCTGTACCAGCGTGCGATCGCGGGCGAGGTCGGTGGTCTCCGCGAAGTCGCGCGCGAGATCGAAGACCTCGGTGACGTTGTCCTCGCGGCGCACGAGCAGCTTGTGCGGCCACAGCACGACCCCGAACTGGTCGCTCTCGTTGAGCGGCAGCGGGCGCTTGCGATCGAGCAGCTCGACCGGCGCGCCGTCGACCAGGAACGGCAGCAAGCTCTCGCCGTCCACCGTGGGCTGGGGCGCGCCGACGAGCTCGAGCAGCGTGGGGTAGACGTCGAGCAGCGAGACCGGGCGGTCGATCGCCTGCGGCACGATGCCGGGCACGCGCACCGCGAGCGGCACGTGCACGAGCGCGTTGTAGAGGAAGCGGCCGTGGTTGTCGGGCAGCCGGGGATCCTCGCCGAGCCCTTCGCCGTGGTCGCTGACCAGCACGACGATCGTGCGATCCTCGAGCCCGCGCGTGCGCAGCCCGTCGAGTAGGGCGCCGATCTGCGCGTCGACGAGGCGCACGAGCAGCCGGTACTTCGCACGGCGATCGGGGGTGCCGACGTCGCCGACCAGCTCGCGCAGGTGCCCGAGCTTGACCTCGCCGTGCTCGTGCACGTCGAAGTAGTGTGCCCACAGGAAGAACGGCTGCTGCTTGCGCTCGGCGAGGTGCTCGTCGACGAAGCGCAGCGCGAGCTCGGTGGTGCGTGCGCCGGTGGTGTAGTGGCCGACGTCGCGCTGGTACATGTCGTTGACCAGGCGGTCGTGCCCGTCGAGCCCGCGGGTGAGCATCGCCTTGCCGACGTAGCGGATGACTTCGCTGGGGATGACGGCGTGCGTGCGACGTCCGCGGTCGTGCAGCGCCTCCGCCAGCGTGGGCTGGGTGGTCGCGAACGGATCGATCTGGCCGGTGAGCACGCCGGACATCGAGAGGTCGGTGCCGGCCGCCGGCGCGAACGCGACGCGGAACTGCCGGCTGCCGTCGAGCAGCGCGAAGAAGTTCGGCAGCTCGGCGCGGTTCTCCGGCGTAGGTGCGAGCACGTCCGCGCGCAGCGTGTCGACCGCGACGAGCACCACGTTCATGTCGCGCGTGCGCGCGAGCGTCTGCACGAGCCCGGGGTCGTCGCGCCACTTGCCGAGCTGCACCTTGTGCTCGGCCTGGGCCGCCACCAGCTCGCGCACCTCGGGCTCGTCGCCGGTGAGCCCATCGCAATTCTCGTCGACGGAGTTGCCGGGCACCTCGGTCGCGCCGGGATGGACCTCGGCGTCGAAGTCGTCGCAGTCGCCCCCGCCGAGCACCGCCGCGTGCTCGTCGGCGTCGAGGTCGAGCGTGCTGCGACACACTCGCACGAGCATGCGTGCGTGCATGCCCGCGGTCGCGACGACCATGCGCGACTCGGGCTCGGCGAGCCCGAAGCGGAGCACCGTCGCGAACGCCACCGCGATCGCGACGCCGAGCAGACGCGTGCCGTGCACCCAGCGCGCGCGTGCGTCGGGCCAGCGGCGAGCCGCGAGCAGACGCGCGCCGAGCCCCGCGGTGACGATCTCGATCGCCAAGAGCAGCGTGTGCACGTCGGGGTACTCGCTGCGCTTCACGCGGCGGTCGACGACGTCGAGCGCGACGGTCGCGAGCACCAGCGCGACGCCGAGCAGCAGCGGCCCGTGCTTGCGGCGGGCGATGGCCTCGCCGATCCGCAGCGCGACCGCGATGGCGACGAGCGCCACGAGCGGCAGCCAGATCGGCGCCGTGGCGGCGCCCGGCAGCGTGCTCGCGAAGGCGCCCTCGAACAGTCCGCGCGCGACGGGCACGGTGGCGAGCACGCTCGGCAGCGCTCGCGCGAGCGCCCGCGGCCACGGCCGATCGCCGAGCCGCCGCGCGATGGCCTCACCGATGGCGATCGCGAGCCCGATCGCGAGCCCGGCGGCGAGCAGCAGTACCGCCGCGACGCCGATCGTCGCCAGGCCACCCGCGCGCACGAGCCAGAGCTCGAGCGGCATCACGAGACACGCTCCCACCACACCGGCCGTCACGTCGGCGGGTGCCAACAGGTGCGGTGTGGAGCGCGGGGTGGTCACTCGGCGGGGGGCTGGCCCGCTGCGGCCGGGCCATCGGCGTAGAGCTCACCGCCACCGTCGCGGAACTCGGCGGCCTTGTCGGCGAGCCCGCGCTCGATCTCGTCCTCACCGAGCGCGCGCACGTCGGCGGTCAGCTTCATCGAGCAGAAGTGCGGCCCGCACATCGAGCAGAAGTGGGCAGTCTTCGCGCCGGGGGCCGGCAGCGTCTCGTCGTGGAACGCCCGCGCGCGCACCGGGTCGAGCGCGAGGTTGAACTGGTCCTCCCAGCGGAACTCGAAGCGCGCCTTCGACAGCGCGTCGTCGCGTTCCTGCGCGCCCGGGTGGCCCTTGGCGAGATCGGCCGCGTGCGCGGCGATCTTGTAGGCGATGACGCCGTCGCGCACGTCGTCCTTGTCGGGCAGCCCGAGGTGCTCCTTGGGCGTCACGTAGCAGAGCATCGCGCAGCCGAACGAGCCGATCATCGCGGCCCCGATCGCGCTCGTGATGTGATCGTAGCCCGGCGCGATGTCGGTGGTGAGCGGCCCGAGCGTGTAAAAAGGCGCCTCGTGGCAGAGCTCGAGCTCGAGCTCCATGTTCTCCTTGATCTTGTGCATCGGCACGTGGCCGGGGCCCTCGATCATCACCTGCACGTCGTGCTTCCACGCCACCTTGGTGAGCTCGCCCAGCGTCTTCAGCTCGGCGAACTGCGCCTCGTCGTTCGCGTCGGCGATGCAGCCGGGCCGCAGCCCGTCGCCCAGCGAGAACGAGATGTCGTAGCGCTTCATCAGCTCGCAGATCTGCTCGAACTCCGTGAACAGGAAGTTCTCGCGGTGGTGCGACAGGCACCACTTGGCCATGATCGAGCCGCCGCGCGACACGATGCCGGTCACGCGCTTGGCGGTGAGCGGCACGTGGTGCAGCCGCACGCCGGCATGGATCGTGAAGTAGTCGACGCCTTGCTCGGCCTGCTCCTGCAGCGTCTCCATGAAGACGCCGATGTCGAGCGCCTCGACCTTGCCCTTCACCTTCTCGAGCGCCTGGTAGATCGGGACGGTGCCGATCGGCACCGGGCTGTTGCGCAGGATCCACTCGCGCGTGCGGTGGATGTCCTTGCCGGTCGACAGGTCCATCACCGTGTCGGCGCCCCAGCGGATCGACCACTGCAGCTTCTCGACCTCCTCCTCGATCGACGAGCCGACCGCGGAGTTGCCGATGTTCGCGTTCACCTTCACCAGGAACTTGCGGCCGATGATCATCGGCTCGAGCTCCGGGTGCTTGATGTTGGCGGGGATGATGGCGCGGCCCGCTGCGACCTCGTCGCGCACGAGCTCGGGGCTCACGCGCTCACGGATCGCGCAGAAGCGCATCTCCTCGGTGATGACGCCGCGCCGGGCGTAGTGCAGCTGCGAGAGGTTGCCGTCCGACTCGAGCAGCCTGCGCTCGATCCACGGCGCCCGCCGCGGCGCGAGCCCACGCCGCGGATCCGGGTTCTCGGGGCCGGTCGTGTCGTAGACGCGCACGGGCGGCTCGCCACCCGTCAGCGCGATCTCGCGGAAGGGCACGCCGAGCTCGCCTTCGGCGATCTTCTGCGAGCTGGGGAAGGTGGATTCGACGGGCGGAAGCTGCCGCACGTCGCGTTCGCTGTCGTCGGCCACGCGCAGCCGGGATCGTTCTTCGTTCATCACGCTTTCCTCCGCCGGCATGACCCGGATCAGGTTCGAGGGGACTCTCTCAGGCAGGCGCGACGCGCACCGCCACCCCCAGCGTTGCCGGTGCTCGAACGAGCGCCGGCGAGGGGGGACGATACGAGAAACGGCTCCACGTGTCACGGCCCACCGGCCCTCACGGCGAGCAGGTGCTAGCCTCGCTATCGTGGGTCGGCTCTGCACCGCGTGCGGGTTGCTCGTGCTGCCCGAAGGCGCGCGCATCGTCGACCCGATGCGCACGAGCGAGGAGCAGGACCCGTGCGCGAGCTGTGGTGCGCGCGACTGGGCCGATCTCGGCGAGGGCTCCACCGTGCGCGCGCTGCGTCACGTCGACGAGCTCGAGGCGGTCGTCCGGGCCTCGCAGGCCGAGCGCACGCTGCGACGCGCGTGGGCCAGCGCGCGGGCGCTCGGCGCTGCCGTGCTCATCGCGCTCGTCGTCGCTTTCGTCGCCACCGATGCGTTCGCCGGATCGGTGTTCATCCTGCCGGGCCTGCTCGGGCTCGTCGTGCTCGGCGTGGCGGTCGTGTTCGGCGCGGTGCAGGACATCCGTGGGATGCGGGCCCCGCCCACGCCGGCGCGGTGGTCGTTGCCGCTGCCGCGCCGCGACCTCGAGCACGTCGCACCGCTGCGGGGCATCGCGCGTCCGAAGGGCGGGCTGCTGCGGGCGCCGCTGTCGGGCACCGCGTGCCTCGCCTACGAGCTGGCGATCCGCTGCGACGCGGTCGAGCTCGCGCCCGATCCCACGTGGCTGCTGCTCGAGCACCGCAACGCGGCGATGGACGTCGCGGGTGCATCGGTCGAGATCGACAGCGTGCGGCTGGCGCTGCCGCGCGTGCGCGTGCCGGTCGACCGCGACGACGATCCGACCGTCGGCGCTGCGCTCGCGCGCCGGGGCTTCTTCAGCCACGACACGCGCGTGGTCGTGTACGAGGCGGTGCTGTTGCCCGAGGTCGCGGTCGAGCTCGCGCCGGTCGCCGCGACGGTCGGCAAGCGCGTCGGCAAGGTGCTGCGACTGTCGCTGCTCCCCGTGCAGCCCGCGCTGCCCGAGCGCGCGGCGATGCGGGAGCGTGCGAGCGAGCCCGAGCGCGCGCGTGCTCTGCTAGGATGAGTGCTGGTGCCGGTGTTCCGCCTGTCGGACGCGCTCGTCTTCCCCGATCCGACGCTCGCCGACGACGGTGGCCTGCTCGCGGTCGGCGGCGATCTGCGGCCCGAGCGACTGCTGCTCGCGTATCGCAACGGGATCTTCCCCTGGTACAGCGAGGGGCGGCCGATCATGTGGTGGTGCCCGGCGCCGCGCTACGTGCTCCTGCCCGAGGAGCTGCACGTCGGGCGTAGTCTCAAGAAGCAGATCAAGCGCGCGCCCTACCGCATCAGCTGCGACGAGGCCTTCGAGCAGGTGATGCTGCGCTGCGCGAAGGCGCCGCGTCCGGGCCAGGACGGCACCTGGATCACGAAGGCGATGCGCGCGGCCTACGTCGAGCTGCATCGGCTCGGCTTCGCGCACAGCGTCGAGGCCTGGCAGGGCGACGAGCTGGTCGGCGGCCTCTACGGCGTCGCGATCGGCCAGGCCTACTTCGGCGAGAGCATGTTCGCGGAGGCCCCGGACGCCTCGAAGATCGGCTTCGTGCTCCTGGTCGAGCAGCTCCAGCGGTGGGGCTTCCGCCTGGTCGACTGCCAGGTGCACACCGAGCACCTCGAGCGCTTCGGCGCGAAGATGATCGAGCTCTCCGAGTTCCTCGCCCGGGTCCGCGCGGCCGTGGATGCGCCGGGCCACCCGGGACCGTGGCAGCTCGACACGAACGGTGACTGACCTACGGGTCGTCCCGTTGCATCCGCTCGCGCAGCTCCTTCGCCCAGCGGTCGAGGTTCGTCAGCGTCGTGTGCAGCCGCTCCTGCGAGTCGGCGAGCACGGCGATCTTCTGCTCGAGCAGCTGCCGTCCGCGACGCAGCCGCGTCTTCACGGTGCCGACCGGGACCTCGAGGATCTCGGCCAGCTCGGTGACCTGCAGCTCCTCCCAGTAGAACAGCTCGAGCGCGACCTGGTACTCGACCGGGATCCGGCGCAGCGCCTCGAGCACGATGCGTTGCTCGTCGCCGTGCGCCGCGGCCTGGCTCGGCGTCGGCGCGAGGTCGACGGCCGAGAGCGCCTCGAAGTCGACATCCTCGCGGTTGCGCACGTGCTTGCGGTAGTGCACGCGCAGGATGTTGTTGGCGGTGCCGAACAGGTAGCGGCGGAAGCTGGCCTCGCCGCGGAAGCGGTCGCGACCCTCGACGCACGCGAGGAACGTACGCTGGATCAGATCGTCGACGTCGCCGACGACCTTGTTGCGGAAGAACCGCCGCACCGCCACGAAGTGGCGCTCGAACAGCTCGTTGCCGGCCGTGGTGTCCCCCGCACGCCAGGCAACGAGCAGCTCGAGATCGCGGCTGCCGTTGCCGGAGTCCACCACTCGCATCCATGGTAGCGCATGTGCACGCGCCGGCTGCTAGGATGGTGGCGATAGGGTGAGCTCCGGAGCCGAGGGTCGCGAGGACGAGGACACCCTGCGCGGTGGGCCGGCGGTGGATGCGTTCGTCGACGATCCCGCCGAGGCCGAGCGCAGCCGCGCGAGCGTGCGGCGCGGGCTCTTCGGCGGGACCGCGGCGCCGGTGCACCTGGGCCGCTACGTCGTGCTCGGCACGATAGGGCAGGGCGGCATGGGCGTCGTCTATCGCGCCTACGATCCGCAGCTCGATCGCAAGGTCGCGCTCAAGCTCGTGCACGTGCAGGCCAGCGCGCCACGTCGGCATCGCGCGCGCGCACGCCTCTTGCGCGAGGGCCAGGCCATGGCGCGGCTCGCCCATCCCAACGTCGTGCCGGTGTTCGACAGCGGCACGCACGGCGACGACGTGTTCATCGCGATGGAGTACGTCGAGGGCATCACGCTGCGCGAGTGGCTGCGCGCGGCGCCGCGGCGCTGGCGGGAGGTGCTCGCCGTGTGCACCGATGCCGCGCGTGGGCTCGCGGCCGCCCATCGCGGCAAGCTGCTGCACCGCGACTTCAAGCCGAGCAACGTGCTCGTCGGCGCCGATGGTCGCGCGCGCGTGCTGGACTTCGGCCTCGCGCGCGCGCTCGAGCAGCGCGATGCGTCCTCCGACGACTTCGACGAGCTCGACGGGCGCAGCAGGCTCGAGACCGGGCTCACCGAGGTCGGCGCGGTGGTCGGCACGCCGGGCTACATGGCCCCGGAGCGGCTGGTGGGCGGACCCGGCGACGAGCGCAGCGATCAATACGCGTTCGCGG
The DNA here is from genome assembly GCA_964519175.1 of uncultured Nannocystaceae bacterium. GTDB lineage: Bacteria > Myxococcota_A > Polyangia > Nannocystales > Nannocystaceae > Xiheibacterium. The sequence continues at coordinate 8,489 of CAZFKC010000005.1, read as the reverse complement.
TCGCGCTCTACGAAGCGCTCGCCGGTCGCCATCCCTTTCCGGTGCCGAGCGGGCAGGACGCGCGGCAGTTCCTCGCCGTGGCCCCGCAGACCCCGCCACCGCGCATCGCCGTCGTGCCACGCTGGCTCGATCGCATCGTCGCGCGGGGGCTCGCCGCCGATCCCGAGCGGCGCTGGCCCAGCATGGACGCGCTCATCGCCGCGCTCGCCGACGACCCGTGGGTCCGCGTGCGTCGCGTGGCGATCGCTGCGCTCTGCGTCGTGCTCGCGGCGGTGATCGTGCGCGAGATCTGGGTGTGGACGCGGCCGGGCGAGCTGCGCGTCGTGCCGAGCTGGCAGGGCGAGAAGGTGGCGATCGATCGCTTCGAGATCGACGGCCGGCCGCACGCCGTCGACGCCACCATCGCGCTCGAGCCCGGGCTGCATCGGGTGCAGGTGCAGGCCGCCGGCTTCCGCCCCGCCGAGACGATCGTCGAGGTCGTGCGCGGGCGTGCGATCGAGCTGCCGATCGCGCTCGAGCACGAGGAGGGCACGCTCGACATCGAGGTCGAGCCGCAGGGTGCGACGATCGTGATCGACGGCGTCGAGCACGGCTCGCCGCTGCGTGGCCATCGCATCGTCACGGGTGCGCACGAGGCCTGGGTGCGCAGCGTGGGCTCCTACGATCGCCGGCTCGCGCTCGACGTGCGCGCGGGCGAGACGGCGCGGGCCTTCGTCGCGCTCCCGCCGGGGCTGGTGTGGAGCGAGCCCGAGACCGGCGTCAACCTGGATCTGCTGTGGCTCGGCGACGTGGACGGCGACGGCACCCCCGATCTCGCGCACCGCAACTTCAACGAGGTCACCGCGTTCGATCCCTGGCACGGCGAGCGGCTGTGGTCGGTGTCGTTCGGCTCGCGCCAGGCCGAGCGCACGGTGTGGGGCGAGCTCGACGGCGACGGCGTGATCGATCTGGTCGCGCTGCACCACGGCCGAGGCGAGCGGACGCTCGCGGCATGGTCGTCGCGGATGAAGGGCAAGGAGCCGCCGCCGCGCTGGCTGCAGCGGGGCGACGACGGGCCCGAGCCGCCGGCTCCGCTCGTCGTCGACGCGGACGACGATGGTGACGCCGATGTGATCGCGATCGGGCTGCACGGTGCGGCGGTCGAGGCGTTCGACGGCCGCACCGGCGCGCGCCTGTGGCGGGTCGACGGCAGCGGGGCTGCGCTCGGGGTCGCCGCGCATCGCGATCGTGCGGGCCTGAAGGTGTTCGCGCTCGACGACGAGCACGTCCGCCGGATCTCGATCGTGCGCGGCCGTCCGCGGGTCGACTGGGCCGCGCCTTCGCCGTGGCGCGCAGAGCCGGCGCCGCCGGTGTCGATCGCGGGACGCGTGCTCGTGCACCCACTCGCCGGGACGGATGCGCTCGACGTCGCTGTGTTCGGCCGCAGCGGCGTGTTCGTGCACGGCGAAGGCGGCGACCTGCGCTGGCATGCCGAGGCGCGCGAGGCTCGGCCGTTGGACGACGCCGGCGATGGTGGGCTGCTGGTCGAGACGAAGGAGGAGCTCACCCTGTTCGATCGCGGCGGCGCCGTGCGATGGCGGCGGCCGCTCGCCGGCTGGCTCGGCAACGTGCGCATCGACGGGGCCGAGCGCGTGGTGGTCGCGACGGGCAGCGACGTGGAGGTGCTCGCGGGCAGCGAGCTCGCGCCGATCTGGACGATCGCGAGCGATCTCGTCGGGCCGGACGATCCGTTCGTGCTCGACTGGGACGGCGACGGACGCGAGGAGCTCGGGCTCGTGCATGCCCACGGGCTCGCGTCGTTCGATCGCGAGGGACGGCGCGTCGCGAGCGTGCACCTCGAGACGCGACCGAGCGCGATCGCGTCCACCGCAGATGCCAACGGTGACGGCGTGTCCGACGTGCTGCTGGAGTCGAACGGCCCGCAGGTCGTCGCCGGTCCCCGCATCCTCTGGCGCCGCCGGGCCACGGATGCGATCCGCGGCGCCGCGATCGCCCGCGACTTCGACGGCGATGCACGGCTCGAGCTGGCGCTGTTCGCCGCGTTCGGGGGCCCGAACCGGCTGCAGCTGCTCGACGCCGAGACCGGGATCATCGAGGCCACCTCGACCGTCGGCGGCGACTCGGCGATCCGCGCCCCCGTCGCGCTGCGCACCGATCGCGGCCACGACGTCGAGCACGTGGTCGAGGGCCGCGCCCTGCGATTCGCCGGCGACTCGGCCGCGCTCGTCACGAGGAGCGAGCCGCTGGGCTCCGGCTACGCGCCCGCGACGCTCGCGGACGTCGACGGCGATGGACGCATGGAGCTGGCCTGGGTGGACTGGAGCGGACGCGTCGCGGTCTGGGACGCGCAGACGCTCGCATTGCGTCGCGAGCACCGCGTGTCCGCGGGCTCGTGGGCCGCACCGCTCGTGCTCGAGGTCGACGGTGGCACGCAGCTCGTGGTGTCGTTGCTCGACGGCAGCCTCGTCGCGCTCGACGGCGAGCGCGAGCGCTGGCGGGTCACGCTCGGCGCTCGCAATGCCCACGGCCCGCTCGTGCGCGAGGACGGCGGCCGACGGGTGCTGGTCACGACGGCGGGCGCGGGCACCGAGCGCCGCGATCTACCGCAGGACCTGGTGGCGATCGACGCGAAGGACGGCGCCGAGGTGTGGCGCTGGCCGGGCGAAGGTTGGGTGCGCACGCGGCCCGTGGAGCTCGACGTCGATCGCGATGGCGTGGCGGAGATCGTGTACGGCACGCGGACCGGAGCGATCGTCGCGCGGGATCCCGCGGGCGGCGAGCGCTGGCGCGACACGCCGGAGCGCGAGAGCGACGTCTCGACCGCGCTGGTCGTCGCGGATCTCGATCACGACGGGCGCGCGGAGATCATCGCAGGCTACGACGACGGCCGCGTGCGCGTGCTCGACGGTCGGACCGGCCGACGCCTGTGGACGTTCACGGCCGGCGACGAGATCGAGTCGCCGCCCTTGCCGGTCGACGTCGACGGTGACGGCGTGGCCGAGATCGTGGTGGGCAGCCACGATCGGTTCCTCTACTGCCTCCGCCACGTCGCGGCCCGCGACTAACGTGGCGGCGGCTCAGCGCGCGCGCTTCAACGCGTCGCCGCCCGACAGCTTCGCGGCCGCGCGGACCATCTCCACGAGCTCGCGGCGATCGCCGTGGCGATCCTCGCCGGTCGCACCCTTCGCGAGCTCGATCGTCTGCGCCCAGCTCGCCTTGCCCTTGAACTTGCTGTCGCGCAGGAGCATGCCGAACTCGGCGACCGCGGCCGCGAAGCGGAAGTCGGTGCTCGGCGCCCGGTCGAGGTCGCGCACCGGCACCTCGAACATCGCACTCTCGTCGCCGTCGGGCTGCTTGTAGCGCAGCTTCACGTTGAGCAGCTCGCCGCCCGCCGACGCGGCGGTGTTCGTGCGACCGCCCTGGTACTTCAGCGGATCGACCTTGCCCTGGCTCGACCCGGTGCCCGCGAGCACGACCTCGTAGAGCGCGGTCACCTCGTGACCCGCGCCGATCTCACCCGCGTCCTTCTTGTCGTCGTTGAAGTCCTGGTGCGCGAGCTTGCGGTTCTCGTAGCCGATCAGCCGGTACGACGCGACCTCGGCCGGGTTGAATTCCACCTGCAGCTTGACGTCCTTCGCGACCGTCACGAGCGTCGAGTCCACCTCGCGCAGCAGCACCTTCTCGGCCTCGCGCGGCCCGTCGATGTAGGCGTAGTTGCCGTTGCCGTGGTCGGCCAGCGCCTCCATGCCGGCGTCGCCGAGGTTGCCGGTGCCGAACCCGAGCACGGTGAGGAACACGCCGCCCTCGCGCTGCTTCTCGATGAGCTCGACCAGCTCGCCGTTGCTGCTCGGGCCGACGTTGAAGTCGCCGTCGGTGGCGAGGATCACCCGGTTCACCGCGCCCGGTCGGAAGTTCTTCGCAGCGAGCGCGTAGGCCAGCGTGATGCCCTGGCCGCCGTTGGTCGAGCCCCCGGCCTCGAGCCGTCCGAGCGCGTCTTCGATCGCGCGGCGATCGTTGGTGGGCTCGAGCACCACGCCGGCCGCACCCGCATAGACGACGATCGACACGCGATCCTCGTCGCGGAGCTGGCTCGCGAGCAGACGCATCGCGTGCTGCAGGAGCGGCAGCTTGTCGGGCTCGGCCATCGAGCCGGACACGTCGAGCAGGAACACGAGGTTCTTGGCGGGCGCATTGCCCTGCGCGAGCTGCTTGCCCTGCAGCCCGATGTGCACGAGCAGGTGGTCGGGCTGCCACGGTGCCGGCGCGACCTCGGTCGCGACCGCGAACGGGTGCGGTCCGCTCGGGCCTTCGTAGGTGTAGTCGAAGTAGTTGACCATCTCCTCGATGCGGACCGCGGGCGAGGGCGGCAGCGCACCGTCGCGGAGGAAGCGGCGGATGTTGCTGTACGAAGCCGTGTCGACGTCGATCGAGAACGTCGAGAGCGGATCGTCGGCCACCGCGACGAACTCGTTCTCGACGATCGTGTCGTACTCCTCGGTGTTGCTCGCGTCCGGCTCCTCCTCGCCGGCCTCGTCCATCGCGATCGGTGAGCCCCACGCGGCATCCTGCGACATCGCCATGCCGGCCCCGCCGTAGGGCGCGGCCGCGTCCTTGTAGGACTTGCAGGCGGGCAGGGCGACGAGGGCGATGAACGGGAGCAGGCGCGTGCGGGTCATCGGGGTTCTGGCCCCGAACGCCGCCCGAGAGCGCGCGCTTTCAGGGCCCGGTCATGCGCCGCACAGGGCGTCGGCCGAATACGCACCGTTGCAGTACTTGCCGTCTTCGGGCCACACGGTGCCCTGCTCGTCGATGTAGGGCAGGTTCTCGGGGTCGAAGGCGAACGGGCACAGATCGACCCCGTCCGCGATGCCGTCGAAGTCCTGGTCGCGTTGCGGGAACTCGCAGCGCAGGGCCCAGAACGCAGCCTCGTCGTTGCCGACGTCCGCCGGGCCGAGGGCGGCCGTGGGGCCGGCGCAGCCCGCCGGGAGCACGAGCATGCCCGGAGTCTCGCGCACGGATTGCGGCAGCGTTCGGCACGCGTGCGCGGCCTCGTCGGTGGCGCTGCACTCGGCGTGCACCGGCACACCGTCCGGATCGCGCAGCTCCAGCCCGGTGTTCGCGACCACGAGCGCGCCGTCTTGTTCGACGAGCGCGACGGTGCAGCACAGCCCCTGGGCATTGTCCGCGTAGAAGCCCGTGGGTGCCGGGTCGGGGTAGACGTCGCCGCCGATGGTCTCGCACGCGGAGCCGACGAAGTCCCCGTCGCTGTCGTCCTCCACGGACCCGCCTTCGACGAGCTGGTCGCCATTGGGCGCGGATGCACAGGTGTCGCAGCGATCGCCGACGGTGTCGCCGTCGCTGTCGATGTGGTTGCAGATCCCTGCGGACAGCTCGCAGTGCGATCCCTCCGGGCAGGGACCGTCGTCCGTGCAGGGAACCCTGAGCTCGAGCTCCAGCGGGAGTCGGACGCAGCCATCGATCGCGTTCGCGAGCCCATCCTGGTCGAAGTCGTCGGCGTGGCCGAAGCCCACGACCCCCGCAGCCCCTTCGGTCTGCAAGCCCTCGCAGGCGTCGCCGATCATGTTCGCGTCGTCGTCGCGCTGACACAGGTTGGCGTCGTCGTAGGCGATCGGCCGGCCCGGCGCCCAGGCGTCCTGCGGCCCGTAGTCCTCGCAGTTCGGCGTGACCACGCAGTTGTCGCAGGCGTCGCCGATGCCGTCGCCGTCGACATCGCCGACGTCGGGGATGTTGCGCACCTGCATGACGAACGGGACCCCGGCCGAGAATGCCGACCCGTTGTACTGGCTCGGCGTCTGTCGACACGAGTCGCAGTCGTTGCCGATGCCGTCCTCGTCCGAGTCCGCGGTGTTGTTGGTCGACGCGACGGTGACGCACAGATCGACGACGTCGCCGATGCCGTCGCCGTCGAGGTCGGTCTGATCGGGGTTCGTCTGCTCCGGCGCGTTGTCGCACTCGATGCCGACGTTGTCCCGATCGAGATCGGCGCGGCAGGGATGCATGTCGTCCGGCACGCAGGGGATGTCGTACGGCGCGCCCGTGCTGGTGTCGGCGCTCGTCGCTTCACCCGGCCCTTCGTGGCCGTCACCGTCGAGCGACGAGCTGTCGTCGCCGCTGGTCGAGGCGAGCTCGCCGATCTGGCGATCGCCGATGATGCAGGCGCAGAGGCCGAGCGCAGCCAGCAGCGCGCTGCGGCCACCGTGGAATCCGTCACGACGGTGCACTGTGTTCATCGATCGTCATTCCGACGGCGGCGATCGATCCGTCGAGGAATCGCCACACGCTCGCGACACGCGGTCTCGATGCGACGAGCCGGGATGTGCGGCGTCGAAGCGCGCGATGCCGGCGGCACGGTCGCCGCGGCCGAGCGCACAGCGGCACATCGTCGCGTACGCGTCGCGTTCTTCGGCGAACGTGCCCTTCGGGTAGCTGCGCGCGTGCGCCTCGAGCAACGCGAGCGCACGCTCGTGCTCGCCGCGCTGCATCGCCGTGCGTGCGTCTTCGAAGGAAGCGAGCTCGGCCGCGAGATCGTCGGGCGGGGCCACGGGCGCTCGCGCACCGGGCTCGCTGCGCCTCGGAGGTGTCGGCGTGACCGTTGCGGCGACGGGCGCAGGCGTGTCGGCGGCGACCGGGACTGCCGACGGCGAAGCGACGGGGACGACCGCGGGCGCGGCGGGAGCGGCCTCCTCGACGGGCTCCTCGTGCGCCGCGGCGATCGTCGGTGGCTCGGCCGGCGGATCCGCGAGCACCTTTGCGCCGACGTGCAACGTGCCGAGCGCAGCGAACGCGATGCCCAGCGACAGCGCGCTCGACTTGAGCACGAGCACGGCCGCAGCCGCGCGCGGCATCGCAGCAGCCGCGCGCGGCTCGGCCGCTGCAGTCGCGTCGCCTCGCGTCGCGAGCGTGCGATCCACTCGCGCACGCACGCGGGCCGCCGCATCCTGCGGCGGTGCGATCGCAGACGCATAGTCGCGCCAGCCGGCCTCGATGAGCTCGTCTTCGTGGTCACTCACCGGATTCGCTCCTCGTGCGCAGCTCGTGGCGCGCCATCGCACGCGCGAAGCTGGCCCGTGCGGTACGCAGCCGCGAGTAGACGGTGTTGAGCTTGATGCCGAGCGCCTCGGAGATCTCCGGCGCGGTGGCGCCCTCGAGCTGCGCGAGCACGAACACCGCGCGCTGCTCCTCGTCGAGCGAGTCCAGGAAGCGCGCGACGACGCGCGCCGTGTCGCGCCACTGCAGCGTCTCGTCGAGCGGAGCCGGTGCGCCGACGAGCTGCAGCGGCGACTGGCGGGCGCTCTTCTCGCGATGCCGCCGCGCGACGTTGCGCGCGACCCCGAAGAGCCAGCTCCGCAGCGGCACGCGGCCGTCGTAGGTGTGCAGGCGATCGTGGACCACGACGAAGACGTCCTGTGCCGCGTCGTCGACGGCGGCGGAATGCACGCCGAGCGCACGGAGGCTGCGCCAGACGAACGCGAACTGCTCGGCATAGACCGCGTCGAACCCGCCCGGATCGGCGGGTCCGGCCTGCGGTGATGGGCCCTGTGGGGCGGCGATGGTCACGACCTCCACAGCCATTCCGACATCCCCCCCGGATCCGTCGGGTTTTGTTTTGGTCGCGCCCTCCGGCGCTCTTCCTGGCGCGTGCAGCCGTGCTCGCTGTCCGTCGTGGCAAAGCCACGCCGGGCTCGGGGCCGGATCGCCCTCCGGCGCTCTTCCTGGCGCGTGCAGCCGTGCTCGCTGTCCGTCGTGGCA
>CAZFKC010000005.1:0-619 GCA_964519175.1 uncultured Nannocystaceae bacterium | reverse complement strand
AAGCCACGCCGGGCTCGGGGCGCGATGGTCCGCGCCTGTGCTCATGGCAGGCGGACCTCGAGCCCGGCCACGCCGTGCGCGGACCAGCGCTCCGGCGCCCACACCTGGCCTTGCCCGGCGATGCGGAAGCCCGGCCGCAGCGGGTGGCCGCCGGCCTCGAGCGACGCGACGAGTCGTACCCGCGGATGCACGGCGATCGCGAGCTGCGGCGCCGCTGCGAGGCCGAAGAGCGGCACCGCATCCGACGAGCCCGTGCGCAGCCCATCGCCGCTCGCGCTGCCCCGCAGCCGGCCCGCGCTGCCGACGGCACAGACCGCGAGCTCGAGCCGCCGTGACGGCAGCGGGATCACCGGGCACACGCGCAGCGCGATCGCCCACGCATCGACGCGCACCGCGACGTCGGGAGGCAGAGCGTCGACGCTGCGCGGCGCGAGGTACTGCGCGCCGACGTCGACGAGCACCCAGCGCGACGCGAGCCCGGCGAACCCACGCACGCCCGCGTCGAGGCCGGGCAGCGTGCCGCCGCCGACGATCGCGGCCGCACCGATGCGCGCGCGCAGCCGCGGATCGCGACGGCGTGGCTGCACGGGCGGCGGCGCGGGCGAGACGATCGGCGGCA
>CAZFKC010000004.1:191669-200893 GCA_964519175.1 uncultured Nannocystaceae bacterium | reverse complement strand
CCACGACGAACGGCGGCTCGCAGAGCACCACGATGTCGACGACGGCGGGCGATCCCACGACGGCGGGCGATCCGACGACGGCGGGCGATCCCACGACCGCGGGCGATCCCACGACCGCGGATTCGTCGGGCAGCGCCGAGACCGACGCGCCGACCTCCACGACCGACGAACCGACCGGCAGCTCGAGCGTCGGACCGAGCGAGTCGTCGAGCACCGGTGCGATGTGCCCGGGCGGATCCGAGTGCACGATGGACTCCGACTGCGCGCCGGGGACGTGCGTCGACTGCGTGTGCGTCGCGGCGCCGTCGTCGGACTACGGGCCCTGCGACGCGTGCGTCGCAGGCGAGCTCGCGGCCACGCTCTTGGAGGTCGACGGGTGCTTCTGCGCGCCGCCGTGCGCCGGCATGGTCTGCCCGGCCCCGGGCGGGGGCACCGTGGCGGCCCAGTGTGCCTTCGACGACGGCACGGGCACGCTCTACTGCGCGCTCGTCTGCGACCCGGGGATGCCCGACATGTGCCCGACCGGCATGGTCTGCGACGACGTCCCGAGTGCCGGCCGCGGCATCGGCGTGTGCACGTTCCCCCCGTGATCGATCACGGCACCGCGATCGCCACGCGCGTCACGGCACGCCGTCCACCAGCGCTCGTGCCGTCGTCCCGTCCCCGAGCAGCCGTGCGCGCACGCGCGTCGCCGCGAAGCGCTCGCCGTGCTCGAGCTCGACGCGTAGATCGTGATCCGTCTTCGCCCACCAGCGCCCGCGCGCATCGGCGTGGCGATGCACGACGACATCCAGCGTCTCGCCGATCGCCGCGCGGCGGAACTCCGCCGCCTTCGCAGCCGAGAGCGCACGCAGCCGGCGCGCTCGCGCGGCGATCGTCGTCGGTGCGACGTGCTCGGCCATCGTCGCCGCGGCGGTGCCGCGCCGCACCGAGTACGGGAACACGTGCAGGTACGCGAGCGGCAGCGCCGCGAGCACGCCCTCCGTGCGCGCGAACGCGTCGTCGTCCTCGCCGGGGAAGCCGGCGATGACGTCCGACGAGATCGCGAGACCGGGAATCGCCGCGCGCGCGCGCGCGACCAGCTCGACGAACTGCGCGGTGCGATGCGCCCGACGCATGCCCCGCAGCACCCCGTCGTCGCAGCTCTGCACGGGCAGGTGCAGGTGCCGACAGATCGCCCGCGGGTGCGCGGCGAAGAGCGCGAGCAGCCGATCGTCGACCTCGTGGGGATCGATCGACGACAGCCGCAGCCGTGCGTCACCGAGCTCGGGCACGATGCGCGCGACCAGCTCGGTGACACCGCCCTTCACCCCCAGCTCGCGCCCCCACGTGCCGAGGTGCACGCCGGTCATCACCAGCTCGGCCACGCCCGCGGCGACCAGCGTCCGCACGCGCGCCAGCACCTCGTCCACCGGCAGCGAGCGCGACGGCCCGCGCACGCTCGGCACGATGCAGAACGAGCAGCGATAGTCGCAGCCGTCCTGCACCTTCAAGAGCGCCCGCGCGCGTGCATCGACGACCGGCGGCAGCACTCGCAGCGGCGTGCGCAGCAGTCGACCGACGCGCACGTCGGGCACCACGTCGCCCGGCTCGGACATCCGCTGCACGAGCTCGTGCTTGCCCGCGCTGCCGACCACGAGCGCGACGCCGGGCAGCGCTGCGGCCTGCCGCGGCTCGGCCTCGGCCCAGCAGCCGGTCACGACGATGCGCGCATCGGGGTGCTCGCGATGCGCCCGACGCACCGCCGCACGCGCGTCGGCGTCGGCCGCGTGGGTGATCGTGCAGGTGTTCACGACGACCCAGTCGAGCTCCGCGTTTGCGCCGATTGCCCAGCCCGACTCGCGCAGCGCTGCGCCGATAGCATCCGTCTCGGACTGGTTGAGCCGACAGCCGAAGCCGATCACCTGCGCACGCACGACGCGGCGAGGCTAGCACCGGGAACCCGCGCGCGCCGCAGCCCCACGACCTCGGGTAGGCTGACCGCACCGATGCTCGTCCGTCCCCTCGCGCGCTCGCTCGCGCCGCTCGTGCTCGCGGCGTGTGCCGACGCGCCGACGCACGAGCAACCGTGGACGAGCGCGACCGCGAGCACCACGGTCGGCAGCTCCGCTTCCGGGAGCGAGGACGAGAGCGACGGCGAGAGCGAGGCATCGAGCGCGGGCGAGGGCGACGCGACCGAGAGCGAGGCGGGCTCGACGACTGCGAGCGGCACCGACGACGCGAGCACCGGCGTCGCCGACTGCGAGCTGCCGCCCGCGAATGCGCCGTGGCTCGACGAGCACCTCCGCGACGTCGTCGGCACGCTCTCGGGCGAGCGCGAGATCCAGGCCGGCGTGTTCCTCACCGATCGCGCCAGCAGTGCCCGCCGCGCGCAGGCGGCCGCGTGGCTCATCGGCTCGCTCGCGGCCCACGGCGCACTGGCCGAGGCGCACGACTACGGCAGCGGCACCAACGTCGTCGCGCGCGTGCCCGCCACCGGCACGAGCGAGGGCACGTACGTCGTGGGTGCGCACTACGACAGCGTGCCCGGCAGCCCCGGTGCCGACGACAACGCGACCGGTACGGCGGTGGTCAGCGCGCTCGGCCGCTACCTCGCGGAGGTGCCCTGCCGCAGCCACGACGTGCTGCTCGTCGCGTTCGACGAGGAGGAGCTGGGCCTGGTCGGCAGCACCGCGTACGCGGCAAAGCTCGTCTCCGACGACGAGCCGGTCGTCGCGGTGCACACCATCGACCAGATCGGCTGGGATCAGGATGGCGATCGCGCGATCGAGATCGAGCGCCCCGACGCCGGGCTCTTCGAGTTCTACTTCGACGTCGCGCCCGAGGTGCCGGGGCTCGGCACGCTGCAGATCACCGACACCGGGTTCACCGATCACGTGTCGTTCCGCGAGGCGGGCTTTCCCGCGACCGGGCTCTCCGAGGAGTACGCCGCGGGCGACACGACGCCCTACTACCACTCGCCCGGCGACGCCTACGACACCGTCGACTTCGCCTACGTCGCGACGGCGGCGACGCTCGTCAACCGGGCGTTCGGCCGCGCCGTAGGCGAGCCTTGAGCAGCATCATCGGCAGCGACGCGAGGCTCTTCGTGAGCGAGCCGGCGAGCTCGAGCAACGAGCCCGCGCGGATCTCCACGCCGACCTGCTGACCCGACTCGGCGTCGACCATCGCGCCGCGGGCGATCGTCCGCGTGCCGTCGGAGCGCAGCTCGACCACGAGGCGCGCCACCACCGGCAGCTCCTCCTCGGTGGCGATCGCATCGGGCGCACGTTGCGCCACGCCGTTCTCGGAAGCCGGCTCGTCGGGCATCTGCTGCGCAGGCTAGCAGCCCGAGGCGGCCGCGCATCGACGCGCTGGCTCACGAAAACCGGCCCCGCCGGCCGCCCCGCGCGGTTGTTACCCCACCCTGCCCCCGATATGCTCCGCCGCGTTTCGACGTTACCTCGGCCGGGTGACCACTCGGAAGCCCCGCCACTTGCAAGGAGAGACAGACAGACCATGAAACCCACAGCCAGAGGCCTATCCGGCCTCGGGGCCGCCGCGTTGATCGGCGTCTTCGGCTGCCAGGGGTCCGGATCGTTCGCCAAGCTGCAGGAGACCCTCGCGGGGATCGAAAGCAAGCAGGACGCGATCTTGGCCAAGCTGGACACGCTCGAAGCGAAGATCGGCTCGGCGCCCGCGAGACCGGCTGGACCTGACCAGAAGGGCCCGAAGCCCGGACAACCGGATCCGAAGGCCACGTACAAGGTGCCGGTGTCGGATGGTTGGTCCAAGGGACCGGCCGACGCCAAGGTCACGATCGTCGAATGGTCGGACTTCCAATGACCGTTCTGCGGGAGGGTCGGTCCGACCCTCGAGCAACTGGTCAAGGACTACGGCGGCGAAGTGCGCGTGGTGTACCACCACAACCCGCTGCCGATGCACAACCGTGCGCAGTTCGCCTCGCAAGCCGCGGAAGCCGCGGGCAAGCAGGGCAAGTTCTGGGAGATGCACGACAAGCTCTTCGAGAACATGAAGGAGCTGACCGACGAGAACTTCACGAAGTGGGCGACCGAGCTCGGCCTCGACGTGGAGAAGTTCAAGAAGGACATGGAGGACCCCGAGATCAAGAAGAAGATCGCGGACCAGCAGAAGCTCGGCACGTCGCTGGGCGCTCGCGGTACGCCGGCCTTCTTCATCAACGGGCGGTACCTCAGCGGCGCACAGCCGGTGGAAGCGTTCAAGGCAGTCATCGACGAAGAGATGAAGAAGGCCGACGCGCTCATCGCCAAGGGCACGCCGAAGGACAAGGTGTACGAAGAGACGATCAAGGCCGGCAAGACCGCTCCCTGAGGCGTGGTCCTGCCGTCGACGGACGTGAGCTCGACCGCGCGGTGCCCTGTCGCCGCGCGGTGGCTCGCGTCCGTGACGTCTCGACCGCGATTCAGGCCCCATGGGCCGTGAAGGCACATTCCGGCGGCGCCGGAGCAACCGAGACGTCCGGCGGCGCCGGACCATCCAAGGAAGAAGTGACATGAAGAAGACAATGATCAACGCCCTCGTCACGTCGGGGGTCGCACTCGGGTTCGTGGTTTCCTGCCAGGGCTCGGGCTCGTTCGCCAAGCTGCAGGAGTCCCTCGCCGGCATCGAGCAGAAGCAGGACGCGATCCTGGCGAAGCTCGATGGCATGGAGGCCAAGATCGGCCAGGCCCCCGCGGCACGTCCCGGTGCGGACAAGGCCGCCGGTCCGAAGCCGGGCCAGCCCGATCCGAAGGCGACCTACAAGGTCGAGGTCGGTGATGCCTACGCCAAGGGTCCCGCCACCGCGAAGGTCACGATCGTCGAGTGGTCGGACTTCCAGTGCCCGTTCTGCAGCCGCGTCGTGCCGACCATGAAGGCGCTCACGGACAAGTACGGCGAGGACATCCGCATCGCGTTCAAGCACAACGCGCTGCCGATGCACAACCGCGCGAAGGCGGCAGCGATCGCTGCCGAGGCCGCCGGCAAGCAGGGCAAGTTCTGGGAGATGCACGATCTCCTGTTCGCGAACGCGAAGGAGCTCACCGACGAGAACTTCGTGAAGTGGGCCGGCGAGCTCGGCCTCGACGCCGAGAAGTTCAAGGCCGACCTGGCCGATCCTGCGATCGCCAAGAAGGTCGACGAGAACCAGAAGCAGGGCACCCAGCTCGGCGCCCGCGGTACCCCGGCGTTCTTCGTGAACGGCCGCTACCTCTCCGGCGCGCAGCCGGTCGAGGCCTTCTCGGCGCTCGTCGACGAGGAGATGAAGAAGGCCGACGCGCTCATCGCCAAGGGCACCTCGCGCGAGAACGTGTACGCCGAGACGATCAAGAGCGGCAAGACTGCGCCCTGATCGCGTCGCCCGGTGCTTGCACCACGACCGCCGGCGGCCATCAGGCCCCGGCGGTTTCTTTTTGTCTTACGCTAGCGACCGCCGATGTCGATGCTGCGCGCCGCCCCGTTCGTGTTGCTCGCCCTGCTCTCCTGCCGCCGCGAGCAACAGCCGCTGCAACAGCCCGACGCTCCCGTCGCCGAGGCGAGCCCGACCGAGGACCTCCAGCGGCAGAACGACGCGATCATCCGCCAGCAGGACGTGATCATCGCGCAGCAAGGTGAGCTGCTCGCCGAGCTCCGCGAGCTCCGCGAGGCGCTCGGCGATCGCGAAGGTGCCGAGGACGGCGGCATCGCGCCGCGCGAGCAAGAGCGTCCCACCCGGCCCGGACAGCCGGACAAGGCCGCGACCTACAAGGTCCCGATCGACGGCGCGCAGTCCCGCGGGCCCGCGGGCGCGAAGATCACGATCGTCGAGTGGGCCGACTTCCAGTGCCCGTTCTGCTCGCGCGTCGACCCGACGATCTCCGCGCTGATGCAGGACTACGCCGGCGAGCTGCGCCACGTGTACATGCACAACCCGCTGCCGATGCACGACCGCGCGATGGCGGCCGCGCTCGCGGCGGAGGCCGCGGGGCGTCAGGGCAAGTTCTGGCAGATGTACGAGCTGCTCTTCGAGCACCAGCGGGAGCTCGACGATGCGTCGCTCGCGAAGCTCGCGAAGAAGCTGAAGCTCAACACGAAGAAGTGGAAGCGCGACATGGCGGACCCCGAGCTCGCCAAGCACATCGTCCGCCAGCAGGAGCTCGCGACGTCGCTCGGTGCCCGCGGCACGCCGGCGTTCTTCGTGAACGGGCGCTTCCTCTCCGGCGCGCAGCCGAAGGAAGCGTTCAAGGTGATCATCGACGAGGAGCTCGCGAAGGCCGACAAGCTGCTCGCGACGGGCGTGCCACGCACGCGGCTCTACGAGACGATCATCGTCGACGGCCGCACCGCGCCGTGAGCCCAGCGGCCGCGCGGGTCGCGGTCGAGCCCAGGAGCGGCCGGCAGACCGCCGAGGAGGTCCACATCACGCCGCCAACGCGCCGCGGGCGAGCGTCTGCGCTTGCGCGCTGCAGCAGTGCACGCGATGATCCGAGCTGGAGTGCCGCTCCGCTTCGCCTGGCTCCGACTGCTCGTCACCGCATTGTTGCTGGTGGCCGGGCTCGCGCGCCCGGTGGTCGCGAGCGCACAGTCCTCGGGTGCGCGTCGCGATCGCGAGCCGATGCAGGTCGCGGCCGCGACTGGGCACGGTGAGCTCTGTCGTCTGAGCGAGCGCCGAACGAGCGATCCCGCCGCAGACGGGCAAGTGGTCCTCGACGAGCTCGCTGCGCGAGCGACCCGAGCTCGCGGCCGCCTCGCGGCCGACTCGCCGTCCGCCCTCGTCGCGCCGCAGGAACGCGTCGAGCGGGTGCGCGTGCGCGGACCGCCGCGCGCGTGATCCCCACCGTCGGCGCACGCCGCTGCTCCGCGCCCCCGCGCGCGTCCGTGCAGTGCCGTGTCGCTCGGGCCTGCAGTGACGGTGCCTCCGGCACCGGCCAACGTCGATCGCTCGAGTCGGTCCGTCCGCTCGCGGTCGCTACCCCCTACGTCGCCCGCTCGCATTCGACCGCATGTCCGAGTCACATCCCGACGATGGCGCCGAGCCGGCGCTGCGTCACGACCGCCCCCGCACCGCGGGCTACGATCTCGCGCGCGCCGCCGCGTTGCTCGGGATGTGCATGGTCGACGTCCGTGGCTCGCTCGAAGTCGGCGGCCGCGGACTCGAGCCGCTCGTGTGGCTCGCCGACTGCCTCGAGGGCAAGGCAGCTGCGCTCTTCGTGGTGCTCGCGGGCATCGGGATCTCGCTCCGGACGACTCGCACCGAGGACATCCAAGCGCACGCACCCGAGCGCAGGGCGTTGCTCGAGCGTGCGGGGATCCTCGCCGGGGTCGGAGCGCTGCTCGTACACATATGGCCCAGCGACATCCTGCACTTCCACGCGGTGTACCTGCTGCTCGCGCTGCCGCTGCTGCAGGCCTCGAACCGCACGCTGTGGCTGCTGTCCGGGGCGTCGATGTGGATTGCGATGGTGCTCCAGCACGATCTCGACTGGAACCAGCCGAGCCCGGCGTCGCCCGTCGGCATGCTGCGTCACCTGTCGTTCAGCGGGCTCTATCCGGTGTTCCCGTGGATCGCCTTCGTACTCGTCGGCATGGTGGTGGGCCGACTGGAGCTCGCCGATCGCCGCATTCGACGTCGCACGCTGGCGATCGCCCTGACGATCGCGACGGCGACCAGCATGCTCGACGCGCTGGGTTGTTGGGATCGGGACAGCGGCGTGCTCGGGCTCGGCGACCACGCCGCCTGGCTGATGACGTGGCCGCGGGCACCGCGTCCGATGTTCGTGATCTCCGGCTGCGCGGTCGCAGTGAGCGTCGTCTGCGTCTGCATCTCGCTCGGCGAGCGCCATCGCGATCGCACGTGGGTCACCGCGCTCGTCGCGACCGGCCAGCTCACGCTCTCCTTGTACGTCGCGCACGTGCTCGCGATCGTGGTGCCGCTCGAGCACGGGCTCCTGCGCGGGCTCCCGATCGAGCTCGCACACGCGTACGCGCTGGCGTTCTACGCCGTCGCGATCGCCTTCGCACTGTGGTGGCGACGACGCTGGGCGCTCGGTCCACTCGAAGGCCTGATGCGCCAGGTGATCGCCCGTGACCGTGACCAGCCCGCGCGCGGTGCAGGCCTGCGCGGGCAGTGACGACGCGTCCCCAAGAACCGCCTCGATGTCGAGCGCAGCTGCGACGGAGCGGGCGCACCGGCGTCACTCGACCGCGAGCGCCTTCGCCTGCTCGACCGTCGCGGCGCAGCGGAAGCCGAAGTGGTGGAACGGCTCGTTCGCCGGCGTGTGGTGCCGACGATAGATGCCGGTCGCCTTCTCGTCCTCCCAGTACCACGAGCCGCCGCGCACGATCTTGCTGTGGTGACCGGGGCACTCCTTCGCGCCGCCACCACAGGGTCCCTTCGGATCCACGCCCTCGCAGTCGGCCCCGCACTTCGACCAGCTGCCGCCGTACCAGTCGGCCACCCACTCCCAAGAGTTGCCGACCATGTCGAAGAGCCCGTACACGCCCGCCGGTCGCGATCCGACGTCCCACGGACGCCCGGTCTCGGGCTTGCTGAATTGCTTCTTCAAGCCACAGCCGCGTCCCGATGCGTCGCGATAGATCGCGCGCTCGCAGGTCACCGGCTCGTCGCCCCACGGATAGAGGTGACCGTCGGGCCCGCGCGCGGCCTTCTCCCACTGCGCTTCGGTGGGCAGCCCCTTGCCGTGCACCTCGCAGTACTTCACCGCGTCGTACCAGCTGATGCCGGTCATCGGCATGTTCGGATGATCGTAGTCGGTGTAGCGCGGCCGCGCCTTGTTGCAGCCCTGCGCCTTCATGCACGCGCCGTACTGCGCGTACGTGACCTCGTAGAGATCCATGTAGAAGGTCTGCACCCAGACCGTGCTCTTCGGCCGCGTGTTGTCGGGCCCGTCGTCGGAGCCGCGGATGAACGGACCACCGAGAATGCACGCCATGCCCGCGGGCACCGGATCGAGACACGGCAGCGCCTCGGTGCCGTCGGGGGCGACCACCTTCGCGATCTCGGGCTTCGGCGGCTCCGCCTTCGCGGGCTCGGCCTTCGCAGGCTCGGGCTTCGACGCGGTGTCGGCGATCGACGCGGTCGATGCCGGCGAGCTCGGCGTCGCAGCGGCGCCGGGGCTCTGCTCGACGACGGCCGGCGTGCTCGAGCTCCGCGCATCACAGCCGAGCAGCACATCACAGCCGAGCAGCACGAGGGCGAGCGTTCGCGGCCAGGTAGGCATGCGAGG
>CAZFKC010000004.1:176528-191569 GCA_964519175.1 uncultured Nannocystaceae bacterium | reverse complement strand
CATCACAGCCGAGCAGCACGAGGGCGAGCGTTCGCGGCCAGGTAGGCATGCGAGGCGGAGACTGACACGAGACGGTGGGCCACGTCGCGTTCGAGGCAGAAGGCCGCGACCCGATCGCCGAGCTACTCGCGCGCCGAGGTCGGGGCGTCGCGGCCGGCCAGGAGCTGCAGCCGCGCGGCGGCGAGCGCCATCGCGTTCGCGCCCTCGACCTCCAGCACGTCGCCGAGCCGACCGAGCGCGAGCAGCAATCGACTCTTCGTCGAGGGCACCGCGTCGGCGACCTCGAGCCCGGCCAGCCACGCCGGCTTCGCGTCGCGACCGAGATCCGCGAGCGCATAGCCGCGGTAGAGGTGCAGCTCGGGCATCCGCGGCCAGCGCAGGATCGCCCGCGACGCCGCCTCGAGCAGCTCGGCTGGCGCGAGCCCGCCGTCCTCGAGCAGATCGACGAGCTTCACCGCGTCGTGGGTGATCTCGCCGGCGAGCTGGCGCCGCGCCAGGCTCTGCCACGTGCTCGCGTGGAACCACCCGGGCGCGAGCCGCTCGACCTCGTCGTAGAGCGGCAGCGCGCGCGCGGGCCGATCGCAGAGCATCTCGGTGAACGCCTGCAGGTAGCGGCACTGCGGATCGTGGGGATCGATGGCCGCGGCCTTCGCGAAGCACTCGATCGCGCGTTCGAGCTCGCCCTGCCCGCCGAGCTCCTCGCCGCGCGTCGTCCAGGCCCGGGCCGCGCCCAGCGTCTCGCGGTTGCGCTCGAACACCACGTCGGCCGGCTGTCCGACCTCGAAGGGAATCTGCTGATCGAGCTCGAAGCGGTGCGTGCCGATGATCACCACCTGCCGGAGCAACGGCTCGCCCTGCGGATACCGTCCGTGCACCTGGCGGTACCATGCCGCGTCGTCGTGCGCGCCGACGAGCTCGGCATGCGCGGCCAGGCGCGGCAGCCACGTCGACACCCGGCCACGGTCGCGGTCGGCCTCGTGCAGCTGCTTCAGGTAGACGCCGATGCCCTCGAGATCGGCGCGCGCCTCGCAACGCTCGAGCGTCCACGCGAGGTGCGGCACCGCTTCGTCGACGCGACCGACCTGCCGCAGCAGCTGGCCGAGGCTCCCCCGCGCGAGCTCCTCGGGCTCGTCCTTGCCCGAGCCGGTGAGCGCCTCCAGCTCCGTGACCAGCGCACGCGCGAGCTCGATCGCGCGCTCGTGCTCGAGCGCCTTCACGCACTCGACGATCGCGGCGTGCGCCGTCTCCCAGCGCTCGAACGGGTTGCCGGCGGTGACGAGCGCCCAGCACTCGGGGCGACCGAGCGCCCGATCGAGGAACTGCGCGGCGGTGCCGAGCACCTGCACGTACGCATCGATCGCCTCGCGGCTCGTCATCAGCTCGGCCGCCGGCTTCTGCCACCCGGGGAACGCCGCGACGATCGCATCGGTGTGTGCGCGGCAGAGCGCCTCGAACGCGCGCGCGTCACCGCGGCGCTGCGCATCCTGCAGCGCCGCGAACAGCTCGGCCGGGGTTTCGGGCTCGCGACCGCGCTTGCCGAAGATCGCGTCGAAGATGCCCATCCTCTACATCGACCGCCGGTACTCGCCGCCGACCTCGAAGAGCGTCTCGCTGATCTGGCCCAGGCTCGCGACGCGGACCGTCTCCATCAGCTCCGCGAAGATGTTGCCGCCGGCGAGCGCGACCTCGGCCAGCCGCTTCAAGGCCGCCGGGGCCTCGGCCGCGTGCCGCTGTTGGAAGGCCCGCAGCCGTGCGATCTGGGCGTGCTTCTCCTCGCCGCTGGCGCGCGTGAGCTGCTGGCCCGCGGCCTCGTCGTTGCCCGAGCGATTGGGGTTGCGGAACGTGTTCACGCCGACGATCGGGAGCGTGCCGTCGTGCTTGAGGTGCTCGTACTTCAGGCTCTCGTCCTGGATCTTGCCGCGCTGGTACTGCCGCTCCATCGCCCCGAGCACGCCGCCGCGCTCGTCGAGCCGCATGAACTCGTCGAGCACCGCCTCCTCGACCAGCTCGGTGAGCTGCTCGACCACGTAGCTGCCCTGCATCGGGTTCTCGCACTTCGCGAGCCCCTGCTCCTTCGTGATGATGAGCTGCACCGCCATCGCCCGCCGCACGCTCTCCTCGGTCGGCGTGGTGATCGCCTCGTCGTACGCGTTCGTGTGCAGGCTGTTGCAGTGATCGTAGTAGGCGAAGAGCGCCTGCAGCGTGGTGCGGATGTCGTTGAAGTCGATCTCCATCGCGTGCAGCGAGCGGCCGCTGGTCTGCACGTGGTACTTCAGCTTCTGGCTGCGCTCGGAGGCGCCGTAGCGCTCGCGCATCGCGACCGCCCAGATCCGCCGCGCCACGCGACCGATCACGGTGTACTCGGCGTCGAGCCCCATCGAGAAGAAGAAGCTGAGGTTCGGCGCGAAGTCGTCGATCGCGAGCCCGCGCGCGAGATAGTACTCGACCAGCGTGAAGCCGTTCGACAGCGTGAACGCGAGCTGACTGATCGGGTTCGCGCCCGCCTCCGCGATGTGATAGCCGCTGATCGACACCGAGTAGTAGTTGCGCACCTGCTTCTGCACGAAGTAGGCCTGGATGTCGCCCATCATGCGCAGCGCGAACTCGGTGGAGAAGATGCAGGTGTTCTGGGCCTGGTCCTCCTTGAGGATGTCGGCCTGCACCGTGCCGCGCACCTGCTGCAGCGTGCGATCGCGGATCGTCTCGTACTCGGTGCGGTCGGGCTCGCGCCCGAGGTTCTTGCGCGCGTGCTCGAGCTGCTGCTCGATCGCGGTGTTCATGTAGAGCGCGAGGATGATCGGCGCCGGGCCGTTGATCGTGAGGCTCACCGACGTGTTCGGCGCGCACAGATCGAAGCCGGCGTAGAGGTCCTTCGCATCCTCGAGCGTGCACACGCTGACGCCGCTCTCGCCGATCTTGCCGAAGATGTCGGGGCGCTCGCCGGGGTCCTGACCGTAGAGCGTGACGGAGTCGAACGCGGTGGACAGGCGCTTGGCCGGCTCGCCCTCCGACAGGAAGTGGAAGCGGCCGTTGGTGCGGGCCGGTCCACCTTCGCCGGCGAACATGCGCTTGGGATCCTCGCCCTCGCGCTTGAACGAGAACACCCCGGCCGTGAACGGGAACGTGCCCGGTGCGCCCTCGAGCATCCCGTAGCGCACGAGCGCACCGGGCTCGTCGTCGGAGGGCAGCGCCACGCGGGGCAGCTGCAGCTCGGAGAGGGTCTCGACGTGCGTCGGATAGCGGACCTCGCTCGCGCGCACCTTCACCACGAACTCGGGCTCCGCGTACGCGCGACGCAGCGCCGGCAGCGACGTCACGAGATCGCGGGCCTCGTGGGTCACCGCGCGCTCGGCCTTCGCGAGCCGCCCCGAGATCCACTCGATCATCGCCGGCTCGACGCCGTCCTGCTGCGCCAGCGCGAGCGCGCGCGAGAGCGCCGCGACCTCGCGCACCGCCTCGACCTGCTTCGCGACGTGCTGCTTGTAGCCCCGCACCGTGCGCGCGATGTCGCCGAGGTAGTCGGCGCGCTCGCCCGGGATGAGGTCCTTCGTCTCCGAGGCGACCTTCACCTGATCGGCCGGCACCTTCGAGCGCCACTTCGCCATGCCCGCGGTCGACAGTCCCTCGCACAGCGCGGCGTAGAGCCCGTTGACGCCGCTGTCGTTGAAGCGGCTCGCGACGGTGCCGAAGATCGGCAGCGACTCGTCGGTCACCTTGGGGTCGAACACCTTGCGATTGCGCCGCCACTGCTTGCGGACGTCGCGGAGCGCGTCCTTGCTGCCGCGCCGCTCGAACTTGTTGATCGCGCAGAAGTCGGCGAGATCGAGCATCTCGATCTTCTCGAGCTGGCTCGGCGCGCCGTACTCGGCGGTCATGACGTAGAGCGTGCGATCGGCGAGCCGCGTGATCTCGGCGTCGCCCTGACCGATGCCGCTGGTCTCGACGATGACGAGCTCGAAGCCGGCGAGCTTGCACAGCTGCACCGCGTCGTCGGTGGCGCGCGCGAGCTCGCGACCGGCGTCGCGCGTCGCCATGCTGCGCATGTATGCCCGGGGGTTGCGCAGCGAGTTCATGCGGATGCGATCGCCGAGCAGCGCGCCGCCGGTGCGCCGGCGCGTGGGATCGACCGAGAGGATGGCGATGCGGCGATCGGGATGATCGCGCAGGAATCGCGAGAGCAGCTCGTCGACGAGCGAGCTCTTGCCCGCGCCGCCGGTACCGGTGATGCCGAGCGTCGCGACCGCGGGCAGCTCGGCGCGCGCCATCGCAGCGCGTAGCTCGGTGGCGTGCTCGTCGTCGCGCTCGAGCACCGAGATGAGCCGGGCGAGCCGCACCGTGAAGCCCTCGGGATCGCGCAGGTGCTCGAGCTCGTGCACGACGTCGGCCGGCGTCGTCGCGTGGTCGGAGCCGCGCAGGATCATGTCGATCATCCCCTGCAGCCCGTGCCGACGTCCGTCCTCGGGGCTGAAGATCCGATCGATGCCGTACGCGTGCAGCTCCTCGATCTCGCGCGGCACGATCACACCGCCGCCGCCGCCCCAGATCGTGATGTGCCCGGCGCCCTTTTGGCGCAGCAGATCGTAGATGTACTTGAAGTACTCGATGTGCCCGCCCTGGTACGAGCTGAGCGCGATCGCCTGCGCGTCCTCTTCGATCGCCGCGTCGACCACCTCTTCCGCGCCGCGGTTGTGCCCGAGGTGGATCACCTCGGCACCCGAGCTCTGCAGGATGCGACGCATCACGTTGATCGCCGCGTCGTGGCCGTCGAACAGCGAGGCGGCGGTCACGACCCGCACCTTGTTCCTGCACACGTAGGGGCTCGGCGAGGCGGGCTCGGAGGCGGGCGCGCGATGGGCCGCGGCGGAGGTCATGCCGTCGTTGCACCACAACTTTCCCCGAACACCAACCCGCCCCGCGCCGGTCGGGCCGGCATCGCCGCGGCGCCGCGATCTCCGAGCGCGTGGCCGCGGACCCCCGGAGCCGTCCGCGAGCGGGCCGCCGTGACGTTCGGCCGAAAGCGCGCCGACCGCTGACGCGCCGGGTCCGTGGCCGTGCTCACGCGGCGAGCACCACCCGCCGAGAACGCCGTTCGAACCGACGGCGCACGGAGACGCGGGCCCGCGAACGGCGCAACGTGACGTGACCGCGACCGTCTACGATCCTGCGGACGGGATCGGGCGAACGTGGATCGGGCGGACACGCGCACGTCGTCGTCCGTGACGCGACCGCGATCGCAGCTTGGCGGCGGTCACCGACCGTGCGACACATCCCGCCCGCGCACGGGTCCCATCGGACGCGCGCCGGGCCATGCGTCATCGTGCCGCGAGCACAAGGCGTTTGGGCACGGCCGCGATCGAGGGTTACACTTTCGGTCCGGGCACAACATCCCACCTCGCGTCCCGCCTTGCATCCCCCCCAGCCCTCCTCTCCATGGCCGATCGCCCCACAGGGTTCCAGAAGACCGCGCGACTCGACTCGGCCCCACAGCGCCCGGGCGGCACAGCGCCGGGCTCGGCCTCCGGCTCGCATCCCGCGGCTTCGTCGATGCCCCTGTCCCCCGACGCATCGACCGCCGGCGCTTCCGCTTCCAGCATCGAGATGGTTCTCTCCGACGACATCGGCCGCACGATAGCGGGCCGCTACCGCATCACCGACGTCATCGGTGAGGGCGGCATGGGCGTGGTCTACGAGGCCTGGGATGCGCAGGTCGAACGCAAGTGCGCCATCAAGCTGGTGCGCGCCGAGTCGACCACCGATCGCAAGTTCCTCAGTCGCTTCCGTCGCGAGCTCGAGATCACGAGCCAGCTGCGGCACCCGTCGACCATCCGCGTGTTCGAGCACGGCGAGACCGACGACGGTCGCCCGTACATGGTGATGGAGCTCCTGACCGGCGAGAGCCTCGCCGATCGCATGGAGCGCGGCGCGATCCCGGAGATGGAGGCGCTGCAGATCGCACGGCAGGTCGCCGAGAGCCTCAGCGAAGCGCACGAGCACGGCGTCTTCCACCGCGATCTCAAGCCCGACAACATCTTCATCGAGACCGTGGGCGTCTCGAAGGTCGTCAAGGTGCTCGACTTCGGCATCGCGGGCGGCGTCGATGCCACGCGCCTCACCCAGGCGGGCGAGGTGTTCGGCACGCCGCAGTACATGTCGCCCGAGCAGTGCAACGGGCTCCCGCTCGATCACCGCACGGACATCTACTCGCTCGGCTGCATCCTCTACGAGATGATCGAGGGCCGTCCGCCGTTCTCGGCCGAGACGCCGATGGCGACGATGCTGAAGCACGTGCGCGCCAAGGTGCCCGCGCCGCGCCGCTCGTCCACCGAGACCGCGCGCGTGATGCTGATGGCGCTGCGCAAGGATCGTGCGAAGCGCATCCAGACCGCCGGTCGCTTCGCCGAGCTCATCGGCCACTGCATCGGCCACCTGCGCGCGCTCAAGGAAGGCCGCACGCCGGACAGCGGCAAGGCGATCCCGCTGTCGACCGCGAGCACGGGCTCCGTGCAGATCCAGCCGATGCCCAACACCGCGCGCATGTCGGGCGGTCGCAGCAGCAGCAGCAGCGGCAGTGGTGTCGACAAGAAGGGCATGATGATCGTGCTCGGGCTCGGCGCCGTCGCGCTCACTCTCGTCGTGGTGCTCGTCTTCGGTGACCTCGGCTCGAGCGACAAGACCCCGCCCACCACGGCCCCGGTCACGACGCCCGCGGCGGACGCCAGCGGCTCGACCTCGAAGAGCTACCCGTTCAACCGCGCGCTCGTGCGCACGAACGTCGACGGCGCCAAGGTGTGGGTCGACAACGTCGAGCAGTGCGAGACGCCGTGCGAGATCAAGGTGCCGGTCGGCGACGACGTCGCCCACGAGATCCGCCTCAAGAAGGACGGCTTCGTGGACGTCGTGCAGAACTGGCGCCCCCGCACCGTCGGCGAGCCGCTCCCCGCACTGCCGGATATGCGCAAGCTGTAGCTTTCCCGCGTCCGCGCTTGTGAGCGCGGCGGGGGTCTGCCATGTTTCCGCCCGAGATGGCGGAAGAGGACGATTTCGCGGCGCTGTTCGAGCAATCGATGTCGGGTGCGCAGCGCAAGAGCACCCGCAGCGTGCGCGCAGGCGAGGTCGTCGAGGGTGTGGTGGTCGCGATCGGCGAGGACCTCGTCTTCGTCGACATCGGCACGAAGGCCGAGGGTCGCATCGACCGCTCGAGCCTCGTCGACGACAAGGGCGTGCTCAAGGTCAAGGTCGGCGACAAGCTGCGCGCCACGGTCGTGCACCCCGGCGGCCGCGATGCGCCGCAGCTGGCCGTGCAGTTCGGGCGCGGCGGCCTCGACGTCGCCGGCCTGCAGCTCGCGCTCGAGTCCGGCACCCCGGTCGAGGGCGAGGTCGTCAAGGAAGTGAAGGCCGGGCTCGAGGTGATGATCGGTGGCGTGCGGGCCTTCTGCCCCGCGAGCCAGGTCGACCTCGGCCACAGCGGCGAGCTCGCGGCGTGGGTCGGTCAGCGCCACTTCTTCAAGGTGATCGAGGTGCGCGACGGCGGACGCAGCGTGGTGGTCTCGCGCCGCGCGATCCTGCAGGCCGAGCGTGAGCAGAAGGCCGAGGCGCTGCGCGAGCGACTCTCCGTGGGCGACGAGCTCGACGGCATCGTGCAGACGATCCAGCCCTACGGCGTCTTCGTCGATCTCGGCGGGCTCGAGGGGCTCGTGCACGTCTCCGAGCTCGGCCATGGTCGCGTCTCGTCGCCGTCGGACATCGTGTCGGTCGGCGAGCAGGTGCGCGTGAAGGTGCTGGCGATCGAGCCCGGTCAACCTGGCCGAGTCGGCCCCTCCGGGCCGAGGAGCGGCACGCGCGTGAGCCTCTCGATGAAGGCGCTCGTGCAGGCCCCGCCCACGCCGCCGCCCGACGAGCTGCTGACCGGCACCGTCGGTCGCATCGAAGGCCACGGCATCTGGGTCGACACCCCGGCGGGTGGTGGCTTCGTGCCCAACGCCGAGCTCGGGCTGCCGCCCGGCAGCGATCCGCGGCGCTCGTACCAGGTCGGCCAGACCCTCGAGGTCGTCGTGCTGCGCCGCGACGCGAACGGCCGGCTGCGCCTCTCCGTGCGTGGCGTCGCCGAGGCCGAGGCGCGCAAGAACTTCCGCGAGTTCGGCGGCGACCGGAGCTCGCGCGCGCTCGGCAGCCTCGGCGATCTGTTCCGTGATCGGATGCCGAACGCCCCGGATCGTCCCGCGGCCGCCGCGGCCCCGGCCGCGCGCTCGGAGCAGGCCGGCAAGCGTCGCGACGCTCCGAAGCGACGCTGATGCACGCCGATGTGTCCATGCACGGCTCCGACGAGCGCACGCGTCGCGAGCAGACCGCACGCGTCACGCTGCAGAGCCTGGTGCTCGCACGTTGGGCCCTGCTCGCGCTCTTGGTCTCGATCGCGCTCGCGCAGTGGTCGATGCCGGGCTCGCTCGGCGCCGAGCTCACCTGGGCCCGCGATCCGTTCGACGTGCGTGCGCCGCTCGCGGTGCTCCTCGCGTGGATGTCGATCAACGTGGCCACGCGGTTCTGGCTCGCGAGCCGCGACACGGTGCACGGGAGCATCGTCGGCGGCCAGCTGCTGCTCGACGTCTTCGCGCTCACGGTGCTGCTCGCGCTCTGGGGCGGGGTCGCGAACCCGTTCACCTCGATCTACTTCATGCCGATCATCCTCGCCACGCAGATCTCGGCGCGCTGGACCCTCGTCGTCCTCGGTGCGAGCGGGCTCTGCTTCGCGATGTTGTTCCTCATGCTGCCGATCTACGACCGCGTCGGCACCGCGTTCGCCGGCCACGTGCACGGAGATCTGATCGCGCTGCTCGCCTGCAGCGCCCTCGGTGCGTGGCTCGTGCATCGCACCACGCAGACGGCGTGGCGCACCCGCGACGAGCTCGCGCGGCTGCGCGATCAGACGATCCAGGACCAGCACCTCGCCGCGCTCGGTACCCTCGCGGCGGGCGCGGCCCACGAGCTCGGCACGCCACTCGGCACCGTGAACCTGTTGGCCGCCGAGCTGCCGCACATGGCCGCGGACGAGCAGCGCTCGGCGATCGACACCATCAAGCGCGAGGTGGCCCGCTGCAAGGACATCCTCGGCCGCATGGCGAGCCCCGAGGTGCGCGTGTCGGCGCTGTCGGCCCGCGACGCGCAGCCGTGGTTTCTGTGCGAGCTCCAGGACGAGCTCGACGATCCCGAGGGCGTGAAGCTCACGGTGCTCGCGACGGCGGCGACCCGCGAGCGCGCCGGGCTCACCACGTTGGCGCGTGCGTCGCTGGGGCAGATCGTCCGCGAGCTGGTCGCCAACGGCGCCGAGGCCTGCCGGCGTCACCCCGGCAGCCGCGGCGTGCAGCTCCGCCTCGATGTCGACCGTGAGGACGCGATCATCGAGGTCGAGGACGACGGCGAGGGCATCGACCCCGACATCGCCGCGGCCGTGTTCGACCCGTTCTTCACCACGAAGGCCGAGGGCCAGGGCATGGGACTGGGGCTGTACCTCGCCCGGGCCCAGCTCCGTCAGCTGGGCGGTAACCTGGAACTCCTCTCCGCCCCGGGCCGTGGAACCAAGGTGAAGGTGCGCGTGGCGCTGCGCCCGGCCGATCCGGCCCTGCCCCGCTGAACCGCCTCGGACCACGGAATCCCATGAGCGACGACGAACAGGCGAGGAGCGAAGGCAAGATGGGTGAGCCCGCCACCACCATGAGCGAGAGCCAGACCGAGTCCCGGCCCGACACCGAGACGATTCTGCTCGTCGACGACGACAAGGTCTTCTGCGGCGCGCTCGCCGGCGCGCTGCGACGACGGGGCTTCTGCGTCGTGGTCGCGCACAACCACGACGATGCGGTGGCCGAGGCCGCGGCCTGGACACCTGCGCGTGCGCTCGTCGATCTGCGCATGCCGGGCAAGGGTGGCCTCGAGGTCGTGAGCGAGCTGCTGAAGCTCGACCCGCAGCTGCGCATCATCGTGCTCACCGGCTACGGCAGCATCGCGACCGCGGTCGAGGCGATCAAGATGGGCGCGGTCCACTACCTGACGAAGCCCGCGAGCGTCGACGAGATCATGGCTGCGTTCGATCGCGTCAGCGCGGTGACCGAGGTCGAGGCGCCCGCCGCCCCGCGCCCGCTCGACGAGGTCGAGTGGGAGCACCTGCAGAAGGTGCTCACCGACTGCGGCGGAAACGTCTCCGAAGCGGCGCGGCGGCTGGGCATGCATCGCCGCAGCCTGCAGCGCAAGCTGGCGCGCGGCCGTCCCGAGGCCTGACGCGTGGCCGGGCGTCGCCCGCACGTATGCTAGCTTCGTCGCGTCGTCGATGCCGCGCATCTTCATCGGTCTCTCGCTGCCCGAGCCCATCCGCGATCACCTGATGCTGCTGCAAGGCGGCGTGCCGGGTGCGCGCTGGGAGGAGCGCGACAAGCTGCACCTGACGCTGCGCTTCGTCGGCGACGTCGAGGGCGAGCAGCTGCGTGCCGTGGGTGAAGCGCTCGAGCGCGTGACCGCGCCGCCCCTGTCGCTCGAGCTCGCCGGGGTCGGCTTCTTCCCGCCGCGCGGGCAGCCGCGCTCGCTGTGGGCAGGCGTCGACGATCCGCACGCGCTCGTCGAGCTCCACCGTCGCATCGAGCGCGCGCTCGCCAAGACGGGCGTCCTGCCCGACACCCGCAAGTTCGCGCCGCACGTCACGCTCGCGCGGCTGCACGACGCGCCCGAGGAGCGCATCGCCGCCTTCCTCGCCCATCACTCGCTGTTCCGCAGCCTGCCGTTCGAGCTCGAGGCGTTCGCGATGTTCTCCAGCGTGCGCGCGCCCTCCGGCTCGAAGTACCGCATCGAGCGCAGCTACCCGCTCGACGCGATGCCGTCGTAGAGCCGCCGCGTGCAGGCGACGAGCGCGAGGTAGCAGAGCGCGCCGAGCAAGAGCGTGCTGGTGATGCCGAACGCCATCGAGATCGTGAGCCCCACGCCGCTCGCGACCACGCCGCACGCGCCGTTGATGCCCCAGAGCCACGGGCCCAGCTCGGCGCGCGCGGGATCGCGGGCCGCGGCGCGGCTCGCCAGCCGCAGCCCGAGCGGGAAGCCGATGCCCATCGCGGCGGCGGGCACCGCCACCATCGCGATGCCGATCGCGATGCGCGTGCCGAGCGAGGCCCCCGCCGAGCCCAGCGTGGTCGCGTCGAGCAGGAGCGCGACGAGCCCGATCGCAACGACGGGCAGCAACGGATAGCCGAGCGCGAGCCGACGATCACCGACGTCGATGCGCGACGACGCCAGGCTGCCGAGGCCGGCGAACAGGATGACGCCGCCCAGGAGCACCGCGAGCGCCAGCGTGGGATGCCCGAGCAGCATCGACAGCCGCGAGAGCAGCGCCATCTCCACGAACATGAAGCCGAAGCCGATGAGCGCGAAGTAGGCCGCCGCGGCGAACAGCTCGGCACTCGGCCACGCGACGAGATCGCGGCGACGCGCCGACAACGGGATCGCGATGGCGAGCACGGCGAGCAACAGGCTGCAGAGCGTCGTGTAGACCAGCGTCTGCGTGGCCAGCAGGTTGCCCTGTACCGCGCCGCCCAGGCGATCGAGCTCCTCGGCGTCGCCGAGCCACGCCCGCGGCCGCAGCATGTTGAAGAAGAACGGGCGGTCGTCCGAGGACGGCGAGAGGTCGAGCTCCTGCGCGTCGGTCCAGCGCGCGAGGGCCTCGCGATCGGGCAGCGTCGCGACCGTGTGGAGCAGCGGATCGTCGGGGAGCTGGCCGGGCGCGACGAGCACCGCGAAGCCGCGCCGCGCCGCCTCCCGCTCGAGGGTGGCGAGCTCGTCCGGCGTCCACGGGCGATTCGCGACGAGCAGCGTGGCGATGCGCAGGTTCTGCAGCAGCACGAGCTGGCGCTCTGGCTCGGCGATGCCGAGCGACCACAGCGTCTCGCGCGCGAGCGCGAGCATGCGCGCGGTCTCGTGGGGCGCGTGGCGCACGAACCACCGCGACACCGTGAACACGCCGCTCTCGTCGAGGTGCGAGAGGAACACGCGCCAGCTCTCGACGGTGTAGAGCCCGTTCTCCGACAGCGCGTAGGCCCCGGCCCCGGTCGCCGCCCACGTGTCGATGAGCGACATCGTGATGACCGAGTAGCGCCGCGGATCGGCGGTGAGGAACGAGCGCGCCTCGCCGCCGACGAGCTCGACCCCGGGCAGATCGACGACGCCGGAGAACTCGCGCATCGGACCGCGGTGCAGCGCGACGATGAGCCCGTTGAGCTCGATGCCGACGACCGGCGCGTGCCCGACCCGCACGGCCTCGACGACGTCGCGCCCGCCACCGACGCCGATGACGAACGCGGGACCCGCGGGCCGCAGCACGTGGGCGAACGCCGTGACGTCCCAGCCACCGTACGCGTGATCCAGCGCGCTTCCGGGGCGGCCGTCGTCGGGATCGACGTCGAGCCCGGTCATCGCCGTGCCCGCGGCCCCGTCGATGCGGATGGCCCGCTGCGGCACCGAATGCAGCAGCTCGCTCGGGATGTTCGGCGACGCGGCCCAGAACGCCGGCGGCTCGGACTCGGTGCGGTCCACCGTGACGCGCGAGTAGGTGTTCCACCCGGTGAACAGCTGCTGGCCCACCGCATCGCGCTCGCCCTTCACCCAGTGCGGCCTCAGCAACCCGCCCCCGCTGTTCGCGTTGCTCGCCGCGAGCCCGACCAGCACGAGCGTCACGACCAGCGCGAGCGCGCTCGACGAACGTGGGGCCGTGGAATCGGCGCGGGCGAACGCGAGCGCGGCCAGGGCCCCGAGCGCAGCCGCCACCAGCACTGCGCTCGGCGCATCGACGACGTCGAGCAACGCGATCACCAGCGCGCAGCCGCAGGCCGCTCCGATGAGATCGACACCGTAGACGAGCCCCGGGGGCAGCCCGGCGCGGGTGAGCGCGAGGGTGAGCGCCGCACCGGCGCACGCGAACGGCACCGCGAGCAACGTGCCGTAGAGCAGCGTCGCGGTGAACCCGTCGAAGTCGTGGATGGGTCCGAGCCGCACGCCGAGCGCGAGCGCGAGCGCGAGTGGGGCGAGCACCGCGAACGCGAGCGAGAGCTGGCGCAGCCGCGCCGGGAGCACGGCGTCGGCGAAGCGACGCGGTGCGCACGAGACCACCACGGCGCCCGCGGTGAGCCCCAGCATCGACAACGCGATGACGAAGAACGAGAGGTGGTACCACGCGACGACGCTCGTGATGCGCGCGAGCAGCACCTCGAGCACGAGCGTCGACATCGCCAGCAGCGCCACGCCGACGTAGCTGGGCGTGCGCGCCATCAGCCGCCGAACATGCGCCGGAAGAACCCGCGCTTCTTTTTCTTCTTCGGCGGCGCGTCGTAGGGCGCGGGCACCGTCCACTGCTCGGGCGGCGTCGGATGGGCGGTGAGCACCTTGGCCTTCACGTCGATGACGCGCGCGGGCAGTCCAGCGCACATCGCCTTCGTCGCGTCGTCCGCCTTCGCATCCGCGACCGGCACCGGTGCACGTGCGAGCGAGCCGAGCACCGCCGGATCCGGATCGGCCGCGATCGCATCCAGGGTCGCGCCGAACGCCTCGCACGGCGCAGGGGCCTGCTTCGCCTGCCACAGATCCCACGAGAGCTGCAGCGGGCGATCGATCTTGTCGCGCTCGGCGGGCACGGCCTCGACCGTCGCGAGCGCGGCATGCCGGTCCGCCCACCCGAGCACGGGCCTGTTCGAGTGCGAGAGCTCGAGCAAGAGCGGCGCCCCGAGCTCGCCGAGGCGATCGATCGCGAAAGGGATCGCCGCCTTGCGCAGCTCGGGCTTGCGCAGGAGCGCGAAGAGCTCCGCGTGCACGTCGCGATCGTCGAGCAGCGCACGGTCGCGGCCGAGCGCCTCGCCGAACGCAGCGAGCGCCTCGGCGTCGCGCTTGCCAACGGTGACGAGCGCCCGCGCGCGTCGCAGCTGCAGCCGCGCGTCGTCGGGATGGGCGAGCAGCTCGGCGTCGATGCGCACGAGCGCATCGGGGGCCTGCGCGTGGGCGAGCAACGCATCGATCGCGGTGATCGTCTCCGCGTCGGCGCGATCGAACATGCCCGGCACCGGCACGGGCAGCGGCGGGAGCTCCAGCGCCGCGGCCGGCGTCGGCTCGCGCGGCGCGTCGACAGCCGCCGGAGCGCCCTCGCCCGTCCACCACGCCGGGAGCTCGGCGACCGCGGCCGCAGGCTGCTCGGGCGGCGGCTCGTCACGGGAGCTGCGTGCGAGCGCGATCGCCAGCGCAACCGCCAGGCCCGCGGCCGCGTACGCCACCCAGCGGGGCCAGCCTGACGGTGCGATCGCACGCTGCGTCGAGATCCGTACGCGCGAGAGCTCCTCGGGACGCACCACCGTCGATGCGCCACCGACGACCGGCACCCCGGAGAGCGAGCTGCCCGCGATCGTCGGCGCGAGCCCGACCGGCTCGCTCCCGGCGCGCGCGAGCTCGGCATCGATGGCGTCGAGCGCCACCCGCACCTCGGTCGCGCTCTGGAAGCGATCGCCGCGTTCCTTCTGCAGCAGCTTCATCGTGAGCGCGCGCAGAGCCGGCGGCACCGAGTCCGGCAACGGCGGCGGATCGTGGAAGAGGTGCATGCGCAGGAGCGCCATCATGTCGTCGTCGAGGAAGGGCGGCAGCCCCGACAGCATCTCGAAGAGGATGACGCCGCACGCGTAGAGATCGGTGCGCAGATCGACGATGCCGCCGGCGGCCTGCTCGGGGCTCATGTAGCGCGGCGTGCCGAACACGACGCCCATGCGCGTGAGCTTCGCGCTCGCGCCCTCGCCCGCCGTGATCTTCGCGATGCCGAAGTCGACCAGCTTCAGCACCTCGGCCCCGCTGGCGTCCTTGGTGACGAACACGTTCTCGGGCTTGAGATCGCGGTGCACGATGCCGCGCTCGTGCGCGTGCTCGAGCCCCGCGAGGATCTGCTGCGTGAGCCCGATCGCCCGCCGGTGCGGCAGGGGCACGCCGAGCAGATCGGACAGCTCGCAGCCCGAGAGCAGCTGCATCGCGAGGTACTTCGC
>CAZFKC010000004.1:140981-176428 GCA_964519175.1 uncultured Nannocystaceae bacterium | reverse complement strand
CCGATCAACACGGACGGATCGTTGCCGTCCGCGGGACGGGCTCGAGCTGGCTCGCCGGATGCCACGCGGGCCGATTCTATCAGCCCGTGCCGGCGCCATCGCGCCGCGGCACCCAGATCCAACCGTCGGCGAGCCACAGGTCGCCGAGCGCGACGCCGGCCTCGCGCACCGCTGGGTCGTCGGCCACGCCGCGCGCGAGCTGGTGTGGCGCGGCCGTGCGACCGCGGGCCCACAGGTATGCCGTGAACGCGCAGAGCACCGCATGGAAGACATGCACGTTGCGCACGACGAGCTCGGGCCACACGTACTCGAACGCGAGCTCGGAGGCGAGCGCGTGCAAGACCCGCTTGCGCTCCTCCCACACCTGGGATTGCTCGCCTTGGTGCGCGCGGCGGGCTCGCTCGGCACCGAACAATTGCACGAGCGTCGCCGCCGGGTGGACCTCGATCAGGTTCTCGTGCAGACGCAGCCGGGGTGAGAGCCGCCGCCGGAGCCACGCGGCGCGGGCCGCGAGCGGACCCGTGCCCTGCCCTAGCGACTCCCGCGGCCGCAGCCCGGTGCCCGCGAGCAACAGCTCGGTCGCGCGCTGGGTATACGGCGTCACCGCCGGCTTGTTGGGATCGCTGCGTCCGCGATCGCGCAGCTTCGGCGCGTGCGTGCGCATCCACTGCACCACCGGCACCTCGCATCCGGCGATCCCCGGACAGGGCAGCGTGCAGCGCAGGCACGGCGGCAAGGTGAGCGGTGCATCGATCGCGACGATCGTCGCGTCGTCCGTCCACCGCTCGATGTAGTCGACCAGCACTTCGTCGCGGAAGTGCGTGTCGCCCTCGGGCGGCTCGTTCGCCGCACCGGTGCCGCGCTGTCCGTGTCGCGACTTCGCGTCGGCGAGCACGAGCCGCCAGCTGCCATCCTTCTCGAGGTGCTCGAGGCGAGCGACCGCGGTGTTCTTCCCGCGGCCGCCGCCGAGATCCACGCCGACGAAGCGTCGCGGCTCGCTCACTCGAGCGGCCGATCGCCGTTCTCGGCCACCGACGGCGAGCGATCGCCGAGGAAGCGCAGATAGGCGATGAGCGCCGGCAGCTCGAGCGCGGGCAGTGCGTCGACGAGCTCGCGCGCCTGTCGACGCAGCGTCTCGGTCGGGCCCTCGCCGCGCTGACCGATCGGTTTCTCGAGCGGGATGTCGGGCTCGGGCGGTTGATCGGGCATGCCCCACGGCGGCAGCTCGCCGAGCAGGATGTCCTGCGCCTCGAGCCAGCCGTTCACGTAGATGTGCAGCAGGTTCGCGCGGTAGGTGAACCACCGATCGCGCTCGACCGGGTACGAGAGCAGCACGTCCTTGAAGCGACGGAACGCACCCTTGCCGTCGATGGCGAGGATGAGCCGCTCCTTGAGCGCTTCGTCGGCGACGGACTGCACGAACCGCTCCATCCAGCGGTACTGCTCGCGCGACGACGCGGGGTCGAGGTGCACGAAGCGACCCTCGGTCTTGCGGATGAGCTGGCGTTTCTCGTCGTCCTCGGGTCGCGAGTCGACGATGGTCGCGACCTGTCCGGTCTTCAGATCCAGATAGCTGTGGGTCTCGGGCGCGTTGTGCTCGAAGGCTGTCTCCATTGCAGTCCAATCGGGCTTCGGCCCATGGGGCGATACACGCATGTCGGGTCACTCCAATGGCTGGGGCGCGGGCCGCTTCCGGGGTTGGTCGACTCCCGGGCGCTCCCGCCGCACGTTGCTCGGCCCGCGAAGGCCGAGGGGCTTAGGTTCGGTGCACGCCGCGTCCCTGGGAGAACGCGGTCGTCTCGGAGCTTAGTCGCCGGAACCGGGGGGCCGCAAGCGTTGCGGCCGACGGACTCACGTCTTCAGGCGACGGCGCAGCGCCACGAGCTCGCGCCGCAGCGCGCCGGTGACGAGGCGTCCACGGTCGATCCGCCGCACCAGGCCCTCGACCTGGCGCAGCGCGGCCGTACGGCCCGAGCTCGCCCGCACCGCCGCAAGTCGCCGGGCCGCATCCGGCGCGGCTGGCCGATGGACCACGGCCGCCGCCGCATGGAGATCGACGGTTGCCGCGCTCGCCGGCTCCGCGGACGCGGCCGGACTCGGCTCGGCGGGCTCGGGCTGGGCGGTCCCGGGCGTGGGCCGCTGCGCCGATGCGCTGCGCAGCCCGACCAGCTCGGCCTGCGTGCGCGCGAGCTCGGCCTCGAGCTCGTCGACTGGACGCACGCGCAGCTCGCCGAGCTCGCGCTCGAGCGCCGCGACGCGCCAGCGCAGGCTCTGCTCGCGCGCGAGCGCGGCATCGAGGCGCTCCGCGGCCGCGGAGGGATCGAGCGCGCCCGCGAGTTGCTCGCGCAGCTGGGCGAGCGCCTCGCGCAGCGCCGCGTTCTCGGCGACGAGCCCGTCGATGCGCTCCACCTGACGCTGGCGCTCGAGCGCGCCGAGATCCGCGAGCCGGCGCGTCTCGTGGAGCTGCCGCCGCAGCGCCCCCGCGCTCGAGTCGGCCTCGCCACCACCGGGCAGCTCGACGAGCGTCAGGCCTTCGGCGAGCTCGATGCCGTCGCCGGCCACCGCGAGCCACGTGCTGAACACGGGATCGCCGCCGACGAGCGTGTTGTCGAACGACAGCGGCACCACGTCTTCTTCGATCTCGTCCTCGTCGTCGCCGGTGTCCCAGGTGTCGACGCGCACGTTCGTGCGGGCGTCCGAGAGCTCGCCCGCACGCGACGATGCGTCGAGCTCGTCGTCGTCGTCCTCGGCCTCGGTCTCGTCGTCGAACTCGACGAACGCGAACATGCCCGGACGATACGCGCCGTAGATCCGCGCGCCCGGCAGTCGATCGCCGACGAGCCGTGCGAACGATTCGTAGTCGACGTCCTCGCCGCCGGTGCTGACGATGACCTGGCGACCGCGATCGATCGCCGTGCCGAGCTCGCCGAGCAGCTCGCCCGCGCGCCGCAGACCCGCGGACACCCCGGGCTCGACGCGCGTCACCATGGTGCCGAGCACCTCGGTGTTGCGATCCTCGCCACCATCGACGAGGTGCACGATCGCGAGCTCCCACGGCGCGCGCTCCAGCAGATCCTCGGCCGCCGCGAGCGACATGAAGCGCGTGCCCGGCCAGTGCGGCGCGAGCGAGCGCGCGAGCTCGTCGCCGCGGACCAGCATCCACACCGGCACGCCGCGCTCGCGTGGGATGAGCGCCGCGAGCAGGTCACGCCACGGCGCCTCCTCGTCGTCCGGCGCCCGCTCGTCGGTGAGCCGGCGCAGCACCGCCTCGAGCTCGGGATCGACGATGAGCCGCGCGCGCCCGCGCCACAGCGGATCGCAGAACGTGTAGCGTGCGGCCCAGCGCATCTCGGTCATGGCCGGGCGGTCTTAGCACGTGACGTGCGGGCTTGTCCTTCCCCGGCGGCCGGCTTGCTATGCTCCCGCCCCCGGCCCGATGGACGCTGCACTACGCGCGAAGCTCGAGGACATCCACGAGCGCTACGACGAGCTCGGCACGATGCTGTGCGCGCCCGAGATCGTGGCGGACACGTCACGGCTGCTGCCGCTGACGCGCGAGCACGCCGACCTCCGCAACGTCGCCGAGGCCTTCGACCAGTACGTCGTCGCCGAGCGTAGCCTCGCCGAGACCACGGCGTTGCTCGCCGACCCCGACATGCGCGAGCTGGCCGAGAGCGAGCTCGCGCAGCTGCGGGCGCGCATCGCCGAGCTCGACGCGCAGCTGCAGAAGCTGCTCGTGCCCCGCGATCCCAACGATCGCAAGGACGTCATGCTGGAGATCCGCGCCGGCACCGGCGGCGAGGAGGCCGCGCTGTTCGCCGCCGAGCTCTGGCGGCTCTACAACCGCTGGGCCGAGCGCCAGGGCTTCCGCGTGCAGACGGTGAGCGCATCGCCGGCCGACGCCGGCGGACTCAAGGAAGTCATCGGCGTCGTGCAGGGCAAGGACGTCTACGCGAAGCTGAAGTTCGAGTCGGGCGTGCACCGGGTGCAGCGCGTGCCGGCCACCGAGGCGCAGGGCCGCATCCACACCTCGGCGGCCACGGTGGCGATCATGCCCGAGGCCGAGGAGGTCGACGTGAAGATCTCGGACTCCGACCTCGAGATCGACACGATGCGCAGCTCCGGCTCGGGCGGTCAGCACGTCAACACCACGGACAGCAAGGTGCGCATCACCCATGTGCCCTCGGGCATCGTGGTCGAGTCGCAGCAGGAGAAGTCGCAGATCAAGAACCGCGAGATCGCGATGCGGATGCTGCGTACGAAGCTGCTCGACGCCGAGCTGCAGAAGCAGGCCCAGGCCCGCGCCGCCGCGCGCAAGACCCAGGTCGGCAGCGGCGATCGGTCGGAGAAGATCCGCACCTACAACTTCCCGCAGGATCGC
The DNA here is from genome assembly GCA_964519175.1 of uncultured Nannocystaceae bacterium. GTDB lineage: Bacteria > Myxococcota_A > Polyangia > Nannocystales > Nannocystaceae > Xiheibacterium. The sequence continues at coordinate 172,047 of CAZFKC010000004.1, read as the reverse complement.
ATCACCGATCACCGCATCGGGCTCACGCGGCACGACATCGCCGGGTTCATGGCCGGCGAGATCGACGACGTGATCGAAGCGTTGCGCGCGCACGACGAGGCCGAGCGTCTGGCCGAATCGCAAGGAGGCAAGTCGTGAAGCAGACGGTGGAGGTCGAGATCGCGGGGCAGCGGTTGTCGATCAAGAGCGACGAGGGGCCGCAGTACGTGCAACAGCTCGCCGACTACGTCGACGAGCAGCTGCGCCAGCTGGTGCCCGGCAACCGCGCGTCGTTCAACCTGCAGCGCGTCGCGCTGCTGGTGGCGATCCAGCTCGCCGACGAGCTGTTCCGCGAGAAGGACCTGCACCGGCAATTCCGCGCCCGCGTGGGCGCGAAGCTCGACGCGCTCGAGGGTGCGCTGCGCGAGCACGAGCGGAGACTGGAGGAGCTGTGAGCACGATCGAAGGTTTCGAGCCGCGCTCGGCGGCGCTGCGCGAGCTGGTCGCGCGGGGATTCGTCGAGCAGCTCTCCGACGCGCAGGCCATCGACGACGCGCTCGCGGCCGGGCCGGTCACGTTCTACATCGGCTACGACCCCACCGCGCCGTCCCTGCACGTCGGCAACCTGGTCTGCATCATGGCGATGCGGCGGCTGCAGCAGCTCGGGCACAAGCCGATCGTCGTACTGGGCTCGGGCACCGCGCGCATCGGCGATCCTTCCGGCAAGTCGGAGCTCCGCAAGATGCTCGACGAGCCGACGATCGAGCGCCACGTCGGCCGCATCGCCGCGCACTTCGACAGCTACCTGCGCATGGGGCCGGGCGAAGGCATCGCGCTCGACAACTGGTCGTGGCTGTCGAAGCTCGGCTGGCTCGAGGTCCTGCGCGACATCGGACCGCACTTCACGGTCAACCGCATGATCGCGACGAAGACGTACCGCGAGCGGCTCGACGCCGAGGAGCCGCTGTCGTTCCTCGAGTTCAACTACCAGCTGCTGCAGGCCTACGACTACGCGCGGCTGTACCGCGAGCACGGCTGCACGCTGCAGCTCGGCGGCAGCGATCAGTGGGGCAACATCATCGCGGGCGTCGAGCTCATCCGTCGGCTCGGCCAGGGGCAGCACGGCGCGGCGCAGTGCCTCACGTTCCCGCTCTTGACCACCGCCGACGGCAAGAAGATGGGCAAGACGGAGAAGGGCGCGGTCTGGCTCGCCGCCGACATGTGCCCGGCCTTCGACTACTACCAGTTCTGGGTCGGCGTCGACGACCGCGACGTGCGGCGGTTGCTCGGCACCTTCACCGATCTGCCGCTCGACGAGATCGACGAGCTGTGCAAGGCCGAGGGCGCTGCGCTGCGCGACGTGAAGGCCCGGCTCGCGTTCGAGGCCACGAAGCTGCGCGACGGCGAGGCGGCGGCCGAGCAGGCTCGCGACGCCGCGAAGCAGGCGTTCGGCGGCGGCGACGACTGGAGCGCGGTCCCGGAGGTGCGGCTCGACGGCATTGCGTCGATCAAGCTCGTCGATCTCGTCGTGCACCCGCAGGTCGCCGCGTTCAAGAGCAAGCGAGAGGCCCGCGAGCGCATCGAAGGCGGCGGCGTGAAGCTCGACGGCGTCGCGGCCACCGCCACCGACCACGTGCTCGAGGCCGGCGCGACGATCCGTCTGCAGGCCGGCAAGAAGCTCCGGCTGCGCATCACCCTCGCGTGAGCCATGGTCGCCGCCCTCCTACTGGTTCCGACGGTCGCGCTCGCCTGGTGGTCGCGTCGACTCGCACGCCGCGACATCCCGGTGGGCTGGATCGCGCCGGTCGTCGTCGTCGCGTGGCTCGCGACGGTGGTGCTCGTCCATGGGGTGCTGCTCTCGTCGTTCGATCGTGCGCCCGAGCTCCCCCCCGATCAGCGCAGCGCAGCGCTGGAGCGCGGCGTTGCCTCCGCTCGCTTCGTGTTCGCCGGGCTGCTCGGGCTGTTCGCGGCTTGTGCGGCGCTCATGGTCGTCGCGACGCGACGCGCCACAGCAGCACGCCCGCAGTGACGAAGCCGACGCACGCGAGCTGGGCCGTGGTGAGGCCGGCGTAGCGCACGTCCTCCGCGCGGGCGAAGTCGAGGGCGAAGCCGCCGCAGCCATAGAGGATGGCGAGGCCTGCGGTCAGCCGACCCGGCGCGAGGCGCTGCACGTCGATGCGCAGGTACACCAGCGCGCAGACCACCGCGAGCGCGAGCGCCTCGAGCAGGCCGAGATCCCAGCGATGCGTGCCATCGGGCCATGGCCCCACCGCGAGCCACGACTCGGAGAGCGCACCGGGATGATCGTGCACGATGCTGCAGCCTACGCGGCCGATCGTGAAGCCGGCGAGCAAGCCGTAGGCGAGCACGTCGGCCCACGCGCGTGCATCGAGCCCGCGACGGCGACACGTCCACGCGAACGCGAGCACACCCCCCACGAAGCCGCCGACGCTCGACAGCCCGCTCGTGAATACGACGAGCGACCACGGCCGCGCGAGCACCTGCTCCGGGAAGTAGAAGATCATCGACACCCAGTGCGCCATCACGAAGCCGACGAGCAGCACGGCGGTGGTCAGCGGATCGAGCGCAGCGACCTCGAGGCCGCGCTCTCGCACGAGCCTCCGACACAGCCGCAGCCCGACCAGCACGCCCACGAGCACCAGCGGGCCGAACGGCGTGATCGTCAGCTCACCGACGAGCGGCAGCGAGAAGCTCGCGCTCGGCGTCGTGACGTACGGCAACGCGAGCGCCGTCATCGCTGCGCTCCGCCTGGCAGCCGCCGCCGAAGAGCGCGAGTGCGAGCAACACGAGCGCGAGCGCAGCGAGCACGACACGTGCGAGTCGCTGCCGACTGCGCCGCAGGTGCGAGTACGCGGTGTCGACCGGGATGCCGAGCCGACGCGCGACCTCGGGCGTCGGCGGCTCCTCGAACGCGGACAGCCCCAGCACCGCACGCGCATCCGCGGCGAGCCCCGCCAGCCCGCGCTGGATCGCGGCGAGCAGCTGCGTGCGCTCGATCGCGACGTCCGGCGCCGGCAGCTCGGGCGGCGACCAGGCCGGCTCGCGCAGCTCGGCCCGCGTGCGTCCGCGGCGATGATTGCTGGCGACCCGTCGCGCGGCCGCGAACGACCACGCCTTCGCGCTCTGCGGGTCCGCGAAGCTGCACCCGCGTCGGTGCATCGTCACGAACACCTCTTGGGCGAGATCGTCGAGGTCGGCGGTGGCCACACCGTGGTTCGACAGCACGCGCCGCACGAACCCACGCAGCGCCGGGAAGGTCTCGGCGGCGGTCCAGGCAGCGGGGGGTAGCGCGGAGGGCGGCAGGACGTCGGAGCATGACACGACGACGGGTGTCCGCCAGCGCGGAGATCCGTGCGGCGGTCGGACGTCTTTTCGCCGTGCGCCCAGCAGCGACGCGCCGGAGCGGCGATCGCCCGACACACCGCGGCAGGCGAGCCGCGCCGGGCGCCGCCGTGGGCTATCGTTCGGGCCGTGCCGGCCTCGCTCCCCTCGCGTGTCGTCCCGCGCATGTCCGGGCTCGTGGCCGTGCTCTCGCTTCTCGTCTTCGCGGTCTCGTGCCACAGCTCGCAGCGCCCGTCGAAGATCCGCATCGCGACCGGTCAGAAGGGCGGCACGTTCCTGCCGCTCGGCGAGACGCTCGCGAAGAGCTTCTCCAACGACGTGTCGGGCACCGAGTTCGTCGCGATCGAGAGCCCCGGCAGCGTGGCGTCGATTGCGATGCTCACCGATGGCGACGCCGAGCTCGCACTGGTCAGCAACCATGTCGCGGGCGCGAGCGAGCTGCAGCTCATCGCGCCGCTCTACCAGGAGACGCTGCAGGTCGTGGTGCGCCGGGGCACCGGCATCGCGACGGCCCACGATCTCGCGGGCAAGCGCGTGAGCGTCGGGCCGGCCGGCAGCGGCACCGAGTCGATCGCCGACGCGGTGCTGCTGCACTTCGGCATCGACAGCAGCGAGCTCGATCGCCGCAACATGTCGGTCACCGACGCGAGCACGGCGATCGAGGCCGGCGACATCGATGCGGTGTTCATCGTCGGGGGCATGCGCACGCCGGCGGTCGACAAGCTGCTCTCGAGCGACGACATGGATCTGCTGTCGCTCGGCGAGCCGGGCAAGCCGGGCTCGGCGCTCGAGGGCATCCGCCTGGATGCGCCGTTCTTCACGGTCACCGCCGTGCCGGAGCACGCCTACGGCCGCAAGCCCGAGCACCCGATCGGGACCATCAGCGTGCACGCGCTGCTCGTCGTGCGCGGCGATCTCGACGAGGACCTCGTCTTCGCGATGACGGAGTCGCTGTTCGGGCACAAGGTCGAGCTCGCGGCGCAGGAGCGCCTGCTCTCGCACCTGTCCGAGCGCTACGACCCGGCGCTGTCGCCCTACCCCGTGCACGCCGGAGCGGATCATTACTACCGACGCGACGAGCCCTCGTTCGTGCAGCGCTACATGAACGAGCTGACCTTCGCGATCACGGTCGGCGCGCTCTTGTGGTCGGCCTTCTCCGCGCTCCGCGTCGCGCGGCGGCAGAAGCAGAAGAACCGCGTCGAGCACCACCTCGTCGCGGCTCGCGGCATCGTGGCGGGCCTCGCCGACGACGATCCCGAGCAGCGTGCACGGATCCGCGCGCAGCTGGTCGAGGCCCGCGAGCGTGCCGTCGCCGAGCTCGCCGACGAGAAGCTCGAGCCCAACGATGCGTTCGCGATCCTGCTCGCCTATCTCGGCGCGCAGATCGACGAGCTCGATCGCCGGCGCTGATTCACGGCGCGCGGCTGAGCTCGGCCCCGACGCTGTCGAAGCACGCCGCGAGCCGCTCCGCGCCGTCGAGCCGCGCCACCGCGCCGAGCAACGGATCCGCCACCTTGCCGGTCGGCAGCGCGATCACTGCGCCGCCGCCGGTCGCGTCGCGCCACGGCAGCCCGTAGGTCTCGACCATGCACTCGCCGATGAACGCAGCGAGCTCGACCGCGAGCCGTCGCCGATCCTCGTCGGACCACAGCCCGCGATTGGCCTCGACGTACTCGTCGAGCGCCACCACGCCCTCGCGGTCGTAGCGGAGCTCGACGCCGACGCGCGCGAGCCGGTGGACGAGCGCATCGGCGGTCTGGCGGAGCTCGCGGCGCAGCGGGTCCATGCCCGAGAACGGTATCAGCGCATCAAGGATCGTGCATCGGCATGCTGCCGATGTACGTGCGCTTGCCGAGCTCGACGCCGGCGTGGCGCAGGATCGAGTACGCGCTGACGATGTGGAAGTAGAAGTTCGGCAGCCCGTAGTGCACGAGGTAGTTGCCGGCCTCGGTCCACTTGCCCTGCATCCACGGCGCGCTGATGCGGCGGTCGGCGGCGCCCTCGAAGTCGGCCGGGCGCAGCGTCTCGAGGAACGCGACGACGCTGCCGATGCGCTCGCGGAGCTGCGCGAGCGTGGTCTCGCTGTCGGGGTGCGCGGGGGCGTCCCGGCCGGCCAGCCGCGCGGCGGTGAGCTTCGCGGTGTCGCACGCGGACTGCACCTGCCGCAGGAGCGCGAACTGATCGGGCGCGAGCCGCATGCCGACGAGCACGTCGGGATCGAACTTCTTGCGCTCGGCATGCTCGACGCCGAGGCCGAGCCACGCATCGAGGTTCTTCAGCATCTTCACGAACTGGGGAACGGAGTGGGTGTAGACGTCCATCGATTGCTCGCTCGGCGCCGTGGGACGGCGCGGGTGATCGGGTAGTTACGCGGATCCGTGCAGCTGTTCGCGGAGCACCGCGAGCGCGTCGCCGGTGCTCGACAGTGCAGCGACGCGCGCCCGCATGCGACGGCCGCCCGGCCGCGCGCGCCACAGCCCGAGCGCATGGCGGGTGATCGCATGGGCACGTCCGCCGGCGGCGAGGTGTGCAGCGACTTGCTCGGTGAGCGCGGCCACGACGTCGTCGAAGCCCGCGACCCGCGTGGGGTCGCCGAAGAGCGTCGCGTCGACGCGCGCGAACGCGAGCGGGTCGTCGTACGCGGCGCGCCCCACCATCACGCCGTGCAGCGCGGGCGCGGCCGCGAGCGCATGGTGGACCGCGGCCAGCGAGTCGAGCCCGCCGTTTTGCACGAACGCGAGCCGCGGGCGGGCCTCCACCAGCGCGTGGACCTCGGCGGGGCGCAGCGGCGGCACGCTGCGGTTCTTCGCCGGGCCGAGCCCGCCGAGCACTGCGGCGCGCGCGTGCACGACGAACCGATCGCAGCCGGCTTCGGCGACGAGATCGACGAAGCGCAGCAGTCGCTCGTGATCGTCGGCGCCCGCGATGCCGAGCCGGTGCTTCACCGTCACCGGCACGCGCACGGCCGCCTTCATGGCCGCGACTGCCTCGGCGACGCGCTCGGGCGTGGCCATGAGCGCGACCCCCCAGCTCGCGTCGCGGGCGGCGGGGCTGGGGCATCCGCAGTTGAGGTCGATCTCCTGCATGCCGGCGTCCTCGGCGACGCGCGCCGCAGCAGCGAGGACGCGGGGATCGCAGCCGCCCAGCTGGGCCGCGAGCGGCTGCTCGATCGCGTCGTGCCCGAGGTGGCCGGTCCGACGCGGACCGAGCAGCTCGTGCGCGGGGATCATCGGCGTGTACAGCAGGGCGTGCCGGCTGATCGCCCGGAACAGCCGGCGGAAGTGCCGATCGGTGCGGTCCATCATCGGCGCGACGGCGAAGCGCGACGGCGGTGGCAGGCCGGACATTGGAGGCGATGCTACCCTGCCCGCATGTCCGGCATCGCCATCGTCGGCGCGGGCTGGCTCGGCGCCGCGATCGCGAACGTGCTGGCGTCTGCGCCCGAGCCGCCGCGGGTGATCGCGACCACGAGGAGCGGCACGCGGCCCGTCGCCCTGCACGACGCGATCGAGCTCGTGACGCTCGACGTCGGGGCACCGGACATCGCCGCGATTGCGGACGCGCACGCGTGGCTCGTGGCGATCGCACCCGGCGGTGCGCAGGATCGTCGCGCGCTCTATGTCGACGGCACCGCCGCGTTGTTGTCGACGCTGCCGCGCACACGGGTGCGGCGCGTGGTGTGGATCGGTTCGACCTCGGCGCTGCCCGATCGCGACGGCGATGTCGACGAGCACGAGCCCGAGTGGCCGGAGGAAGAACGCGGCCGGATCCAGCGCGAGGCCGAGGCGGTCGTCGCCGACGCGTGCACGAGGGCCGGCGTGCCATGGCTCGTGCTGCGGATGGCCGGGCTCTACGGACCGGGGCGCGAGCTCGAGCGGATCTACGCGCGCGGCCTCGTCGAGCCACTCGCCGGCGACGGCATGACCGCGACGAACCTCGTGCACCGAGACGACGCGGTCGCGGCGGCGATCGCCGCGCTCGAAGCCCCGGCGGAGCACACGGGGATCGTCCACGTGGTCGACGATGATCACTGTCCACGGCGCACGATGCTGGAGGCGGCGGCCCAGCGGCTCGGTCGCGCCGCCCCGCGCTGGGCCGAGCCGCCCGGGCCGATCCGCGGCAAACGTGTGCGCAGCACCCGGCTCGGACCGTGGCTCGGGGTCCAGCTCGCCCATCCCACGCACGGGCGCGACGGCCGCTGAGGTGGTTCTCTCGTCGCGGCCCACTTGCGCCCGGCGCAGATGGGCTTAGAGCTAGGCGAATGAGCTCCGTCGCCGCCGCGGTGTCCGAGGCCCTCCCCGTACCCGCGTCGGACCGCGGTGTGGATCTGCAGTCGCTGCAGCTCGAGCTCGACGAGGTCGCCCGCGAGGCGGCGGCCGCACGCGACGCCGGGATCCCGCTCGATCGGGCAGTCCGCGATCGTGCCTACCCGGCCCTGTCGCGCTTCCACGGTGATCTGAAGGATGCGCTGTTCGTCGAGCTCGAGGGTGACGTCGAGCACTGGTTCACCGGGCTGCGCGACGGCAGCTCGAACGCGGGCGCCAGCGTCGGTCGCTTCGCCGACGGGCTCACGCGCGTCGCCGTGGGGCAGGGCTTCCGCGAGGGCAGCGATCCGGCCAACGATCTGACCGACGAGCCGCGCGAGCTGTCGCGTGCGCTCGCCGAGCTGCTGGTGTTCGAGTCGGTGCGCCTGCGGCTGTGCGTCGCTGCGTGGAGCAGCGAGGACTTCGAGCGCACCGGTGGCGACGACGACGACATCGACGCGATCGCGTGGGCCGAGGTCGCCGCGCTGCTCGGCGATCCCGAGCTGCAGGGCGCGATCGGCAGCGGCGTGCGGCCGCTGCAGGTGATGTTCGCGGCCTCGTTCGTGTCGCTGCTCCGCGACGCGAACGAGCGCATCGGCGAGCTGCGACGCACGAGCGACGACGTGCACGAGCACCTCGGCACGCGCGCCCGCCTGCGTGGGGCGCTGCGCGAGCTGCGATTGCCCGAGGCGGTGCTCCTCGAGAATGCGCTCTCGAACCTGCTCGGCGAGCAGCGCGTCGAGCTCGGCGAGCTGCAGGAGCAGCACCCGCTCGCGCTGGCCGGGCTGTCGCGTCAGGCGATGGATCAACGGGTCTCGCGCGGCCGCAAGGCGCTGGGCTCGGGGCCCGACGGCTGGCCGCGACGGCGTCGACCCGCGCTGTTCGATCTGCTGCGCGATCGCCTCGAACGGCGCTGACGAGCGCAGCGGTCGCGGCTCGACTACGATTCGAGCCGCGTGCATCCGGTCCTCTTCGAGCTGCCGTGGGGCGGCACCGCGAACGCCTACGGCACGCTCATCATGCTCGGCACCGTGGTGAGCATGCCCGGGCTGTGGTGGGACGCGAAGCGCCGCGGCATCGCGGCCGGGCGCACGTTCTCGTTCTTCGTCGACTTCTACCTCGCGCTCGCGCTCGGTGCATTCGTCGGCGGCCGCGTGCTGCACGTGCTCACCGTGCCGTCCGAGTACATCGCCGATCCGATGCGATTGCTCGTGTCCGACGGCACCGGCTTCGTGTTCTTCGGCTCGCTGCTCGCGATCGTCGGCTCGTGGGTTCTGCTCGCGCGCCGCTACGGGACCACGTTCGCGACGATGTGCGATCTCGCGGCGACCTGGATGGCGCTCGGCCACGCGTTCGGTCGCTTCGGGTGCTGGTTCGCCGGCTGCTGCTGGGGCGCACCCACGGACGGTGACTGGGGCGCGAGCTTTCCCCCCGAGTCGATGGTGGTGCTGCACCAGGGCGCACCGCTCGTGGGCGATCACACCGTGCCGCTGCATCCGACGCAGCTGTACGAGGCCTTCGGTCTGCTCGCGATCGCGGCGACGCTCGCGTGGCTGCGGATCCATCGCGGCGTCGAGCGGCCGTGGCTGCAGACCAGCCGCTACGCGATCGGCTACGGCGTGCTGCGCTTCGCGACCGAGCTCTTCCGTGGCGACGAGACGCGCGGCTTCCTGGTGCGCATCGAGATCCCTGCGCTCGCCGAGCTGCTGGGCCTGCCGGCGACCCAGCCGCTCGCGCTCACGAGCTCGCAGGTCGTCGCGCTGGCCCTCGTAGGCCTCGGTGTGCTCGCACGCCGCCGAGCTCGAAGCTGAGCCCGACCCGGCGCGTCCTGCTATGCTCCGCCCGCGCCATGGCCGACGCCCCTGCCCCGCTCCCTGCCAACGACGAGCCTCCCCGCAAGCAGCGGATGGTGCTCCTGGCGATCGTGACCGCGATCGCGCTCGGGCTCGATCTGTGGACCAAGGCGTGGGCATGGGAAAATCTGCGCGAGGGCAAGACCGTCACGGTCATCAAGGACTGGGCGTACTTCGAGTTCGGCTTCAACACGGGCTCGGCGTTCAGCTTCCTGCGCGATGCCTCGTACGCGCGCGTGGTGTTCATCCTCGTGACGATCGCGGCGCTCGGCTACATGGCCAAGCTCGCGCGCACGCTGCCGACGCGCTGGGGCAGCGCCTACGTCGCGATCGCGCTCGTGTCCGGTGGTGCGCTCGGCAACCTGCACGACCGACTGGTGCGCCAGCTCGATGTGCGCGGCGAGATGCGCTACGGCGTCGTCGACTTCATCAAGGTCTACTACTGGCCCGATCAGCCGTGGCCGACCTTCAACGTCGCCGACGTCGCGCTCGTGGTCGGCGTGGGGCTGCTGTTCATCTTCCTCACGCGCCACGGCGACGCGATCGATGCCGCGAAGGCGGGCGCAGGGGCCGTGGCTGCGGCCACGCCGGCGACCGCAGAGCCGGTCGTGCGCGAGAAGATCGCGGAGGAGTGAGCCTCACCCGGGCGGCGCGAAGGCTCGCGTCTTCGCCCAGGTCTCTTCGCGCTCGGACTCGGGATCGCTGTCGAGCACGATGCCGCCGCCCGCGTGCAGCTGGAGGCCGTCGCGGTCGAGCACGCCCGTGCGGATCGGGATGCTCATGCGCAGCCCGCCCGGCTCGAGCAGCACGATCGCGCCGCAGTAGATCCCGCGCGGTGCGTCCTCGAGCGTTTCGATGATCTCCAGCGTGCGGCGCTTCGGTGCGCCCGTGATGCTGCCGCCGGGCACGAGCGCGAGCACCAGCTCCCGCAGGCCCACACCGGGGCGCAAGGTGGCCTGCACCTCCGAGACGAGGTGGTGCACCGTCGGCAACGTCAGCTCGGTGGGCTCGGCGGGCGCAGTCACGCTGCCGGGCACGGCGAGCCGGCCGAGATCGTTGCGCACCAGATCCACGATCATCACGTGCTCGGCGCGGTCCTTCGCGCTCGCGCGCAGCTCGGCGCGCGCGGCCACGTCCGCGTCGGGCGTCGCACCGCGCGGACGCGTGCCCTTGATCGGGCGGCTGAACGCGAGCGTCTGCCCGTCCTCTTCGCGCAGCTCGAGCAACGTCTCGGGCGAGTTCGAGACGATCACGCCCACCGGCGTGCGCAGCCACGCGCCCAGCTCCGCGGGTGCGCGGGCGCGCAGCTGCAGGTACAGCGCGGCCGCACGCACCGCGAGCTCGTTCGCGACGAGGGGCGCGCGCCACTTCGCGAAGAAGCGCTGCGCCAGGTTCACCTGGTAGGTGTCGCCCGCCACGATGTGACGCTGCGCCGCCTCCACGCGCGCGCGATAGCTCGCCGGATCGAGCTCGGCGACGAGCGGCTCGAGCGGCCAGGCATCGTCCTGCACGCGCGCGCGCGCGGCCTCGAGGCGCGCGAGCAACGGCTCGGCGGCCGCGCGACTGGGGTGCGCTCGCACGCCCTGCGGCCCCAGCTCGAGCGCTGCGGGATAGCGCCGCATGATGACCCCCGGCAGCGCGCGCGCTCGAGGCCTGCGCCCCAGCACCAGATCCGCCGCGAAGTCGAACGAGATGCACCCGAGCCACACCTGCTCCGGGTGCGCGCGCCACAGCCGATCGACCCGCTCGATCGCCGCGATGTCGTCCGCCTCGATCAGGACGTCCGCGCGATCGCCCACGAAGCCCCGGCCCTCGTCGCCGCCGTCGAGCCACGCGAGCGCCGGCGGATCGCCCTCCGCCAGCCCCGCGATCGCCCGCGCACGCGCGCGCGGATCGACGAGCCACGTGCCCTCGAGCGGCTCGCCGGCCATCGACGCGCTCACGCGGTGCGCTGGCGCATCAGCGCCCCGCGGAACTCGGCCGTGTACTGCACCGCGCTGATGATCGACAGCGCGAGCGACATATAGAGGAACACCATGCCGATGAGGAAGAAGTCGACGTCGCCGGACAGCGGCATGCGGTAGGTGTAGCGGGCCATCACGCAGCAGATGCCGACGAGCTGGAACACGGTCTTCATCTTCCCACCGTCGCCGGCCGCGATCACGACCCCTGCGCTCATCGCCACGGAGCGCAGCCCGGAGATGTAGAAGTCGCGCCCGATCATCACGACGACGAGCCAAGGGGGCAGGAGCTCGACCTGGACCAGCCAGATCATCACCGACATCGCCATCAGCTTGTCGGCGAGCGGATCGACGAACTTGCCGAACACCGTGACCAGGTTGTTGCGGCGCGCGAGCCAGCCGTCGAGGATGTCGAGCCCGGAGGCCGCCGCGAACAAGATCGTCGCGATGAAGTTGCGGATGGGATCCGTGGGATCGATGAGCCACAAAACGGGCGGGATCAGGAACAGCCGCCCGATCGTGATCAGGTTCGGCGCGTTGACGATCTCGCGCTTGAACGCGTCCCAGCCGATCCGCTCGCTCACGCGCGCACTCCGATGGGCCCGGACTCGTCGCGACGCCGGGAAGTGCGCGCCTCGGGCAGGCACACGAACACCGCGCCCTCGCCTTCGCAGTGCAGAAATGCGCTGTCGTTCTGCAGGTGCGGCACGACGTTGCCGACCCAGCCGACGAACCCGGCCCGGTGCACGCGGTAGGGTCGATCGGGGGCGATCTTCACCGCGACCAGGTCGCCCGGCACCCGCACCGCGACCGCCCCCTCGCCCGCGATGCGCACGAGCTGGATGCTGCGATTGCTGCGCGGCAATTGCCCGACGTCCCACATGAGCGTCGACTCCATCGCCCAGATGTAGCTCTCGACGAAGAAGCACAGATCGCGCTGGAGCTGCAGCGCCATGAAGCGCTCGTGCTCGCGCGACAGCACGAGGTGCCCGTCGCCCTCGAACGAGACCAGTCGCGCGAACACCTCGGGCACTGCGCGCCCCTGCATGCGGCGGTTGACCGGGCGCAGCTCGAAGTTCTCGCTGCACAGGAGCACCGCCTCGGTGCGCGTCATCATCTCGCCGCGCACCGTGACCATGAGGTGGCCGTCGGCCGTGAGCGACAGGGTCGGCGTGTCGCGCCCGGGGTTGAGCAGGCGTCCGAAGGCGAACTCGGTGACGCCCGGGATCGGCGGAGCAGCGGGCACGGACGCGAAGCCTATCAGGCCGGCACCGGAGGGCGCCAAAGCCCGCCGATTCAATCCGCCAAGTGCCGCGCGGGTGCACGCCGCAGCTCGGCGGCCCCGCTCTGCGCCTGACGCTCGTACGCGTAGTAGCGCCGCAGCACCGCACGGACGTAGGCCCGCGTCTCCTCGAACGGCGGCACACCGCCGTACTTCTCGACGTTGCCGGCGCCCGCGTTGTAGGCGGCGAGCACGAGCACCATGTCGCCGCCGTAGCGGTTCGCGAGCAGCCGCAGGTAGCGCGCGCCGCCGTGGATGCTCTGGGCCGGGTCGAACGCGTCGCGCACGCCGAGCGAGCGCGCCGTGCGGGGCATGAGCTGCATGAGCCCCATCGCGCCGACCTTCGAGACCGCGTGCGGGTAGTAGTTGCTCTCCGTGTGCACGACGGCGCGGATGAGCGACTCGGGCAGCTGGTAGCGCGCCGCGGCGGCGCGGATCGTGCTGTCGTAGCGGTGGAAGCGTTCGGCGCCGAGCGCCACCGGAGCGTCGTCGCCGAGCCTGCGCCCGCCGCCCTTGTTGCCCTCGGCGGCGCCGGGCAGGCTCTTCCACAGCTTCCACGCGCCCTGCTGCTTGCGCGGCACGTTCGTGACGTGGATGGTCCCGGCGTCGTCCGTGTACCGGTAGTAGTTGTTGCGCCGGGTCCCGGCCGCGATTTCCCCCGACGGGCCCGCCGCGCCGCCGATGAGGGCGACGAGCGCGAGGACGAGGGGCAGCGGCTTGCGCACCACCCGTCAGCATAGCGCGGCCACCACGGCCGGCCCATGAAAGCCGCGAATCGGGCTATCGTCCGCGCGTCACCGCCCGATGACCGCGATCCTCCGCAGCGACTACCTCGTGCTCGGCAGCGGGCTCGCGGGGCTCTACTTCGCGCTCGAGGTCGCGGCCCGCGGGACCGTCACCGTGCTGACGAAGTCGCTGCCCGAGGCCTCGAACACGCAGTGGGCCCAGGGCGGCATCTCGGCCGTGTTCGACGAGTCCGACACGCTGCAGTCGCACGTCGACGACACGCTCACCGTCGGCGCGGGGCTGTGCCACGTCGACATGGTCGAGCGCGCGGTCGGGCTCGCGCCGGCGCTCGTCGAGCGGCTCGGCACCGCCTACGGCGTGCGCTGGGATCGCACGGGCGATGCCGACGGTCCGCTCGTGCTCGGCCGCGAGGGCGGGCACAGCCACCGCCGCATCGTGCACCACCTCGACACCACCGGCGCCGAGATCATGCGCGCACTGCTCGCGGCCGCGAGCGCGCACCCGAACATCCGCATCTTGCCGCACCAGATGGTGGTCGATCTGCTGTCGTTCTCGAAGGTCGACGGCACGCGCGGCTGCTTCGGCGCGTACAGCCTCGACGTGCCGAGCGGCGAGGTCGTGTGCCACGTCGCGAAGGTGACGCTGCTCGCGACCGGCGGCGCCGGCAAGGTCTACCGCTACACGAGCAACCCCGACGTCGCGACCGCGGACGGCGTCGCGATGGCGTACCGCATCGGCGCGACGGTCGGGAACCTCGAGTTCATGCAGTTCCACCCGACCTGCCTGTTCCACCCCGAGGCCAAGAGCTTCCTCGTCTCGGAGGCGGTGCGCGGCGAGGGCGGCATCCTGCGCCGCAAGGACGGCAGCGCGCTGATGGACGGCCGCCACCCGATGGGCAGCCTCGCACCGCGCGACGTCGTCGCGCGCGAGATCGATGCCGAGCTGAAGCGCAGCGGCGAGAGCTGCGTGTACATCGACGTCACGCACCTCGATCCGGAGTTCCTGCCGAAGCGCTTCCCGGCGATCTTCCAGCGCTGTCTCGAGCTGGGCATCGACATGCGCGTCGCCCCGATTCCGGTCGTGCCCGCGGCGCACTACATGTGCGGCGGCGTGCAGGTCGATCCGTGGGGCCGCACCGACGTGCCGGGCCTGCTCGCCGCGGGCGAGGTCGCGCTCTCGGGCATGCATGGCGCGTGTCGCCTGGCCAGCAACAGCTTGCTCGAGGGCGTCGTGCTCGCGGCGGGCGCTGCCGAGATCTGCGACGAGTTCGGCCGGGAGCCCCCGGCGTCGGTGTCGGACTGGAACGTCGGCGACGCGGTCGCCTCCGACGAAGCGGTGATGGTCACCGCGAACTGGGAAGAAGTCCGCGCGCTCATGTGGAACTTCGTCGGCATCGTGCGCAGCAACAAGCGACTCGAGCGCGCGCGCCGGCGCATCGAGCTCGTGCGCGAGGAGATCCGCGAGTACTACGTGCGCTTCCGGGTCACGCGCGACCTGCTCGAGCTGCGCAACATCTCGCTCGTCGGTCACCTCGTGATCGAGTGCGCGCGCCGACGGCTCGAGAGCCGCGGGCTGCACTTCAACCTCGACTATCCCGCACTCGATCCGGCGTTCGCCCGCGACACACTGTTGCACAAGCGCGAAGGGGTGGTCACGTGAGCGCGGCCCGCATCGCGCTCGTCGTCGCGCTGGTGCTCGTGCCGGCGTGCAAGCGCAAGTCGACGCGCGGCCCCGAAGGCGTGCGCGATGCGTGGGTCGCCGCGCTCGAGGCCGACGATGCGAAGGCCGCCTACGCCCTGCTCGCGCCGTCCGTGCGCGCGCGGACGCCCTACCCCGAATTCGCGGCGCGGTGGAAGAGCGACGCCGCGCAGCGCAAGCGCATCGTCGGGCAGGCCCACGAGCTGCCCGACGATCTGCGCGTCGTCGCCCGCAACGCATCGAGCGTGCACGACGGCGGCATCGTGCTGCGCTGGACGAAGGTCGGCGATCACTGGCTGGTCGTCGATGGTCTGCCGGGCGCCCGCGGAGCCGCGACGCCGGCGGCCGCGATCCGGGGCTTCATCGCCGCGATGAACGCGGCGCAGCTGCAACGCGCCGAGCGCTTCTTGTCCGACGAGCTGGCGCTCGCGCTGCGCGAGGACTGGTCCGCGCGCGTCGACGCGATCGAGGCCGCGCTCGCACGCCCGGGGGCCATCGAGCTCTCCGAGGACCTGACGCGCGCGCAGCTGCGCTACGAGCCGCAGCGCGCGATCACCCTCGAGCAGACCGCCCGCGGCTGGCGAATCACCTCGCTCGAGTGAGCCCGGCCGCGGCGCGGGTTTTACCCCAGCGACGGCCCGTCATCGGAGGGGGCCGTGTCGACCAAGGAGCAGGCGTAGGCGCAACGCCTCGCATCCAAGGGACACGACAATGAAGAAGTACATCCTCTCCATCCTCGCACTCACCGTCATGGCGACCGGCTTCGCCGCGAGCGCAGCACCTTCGGACGAGCCGAAGCTCGAGGCGTCGAAGACGGGCAAGGACGTCTTCTGCCGCGCGAAGGTGAAGATCGAGAACGGCCTCGATCAGACGATCCAGATCGATCGCGTGCGCGTCAGCTCGAACACGGAACCGGCGTTCTACTCGGAGTACGAGACGAACGGCAGCCGCTACCGCCCCGTGAGCGGTGCCACCGTGCCGACGCCGATGCTCGACGTGATGGTGCCCGCCGGCCACAAGCTCGCCGTCGAGATCACCTATCGCAAGCAGATCACCGCGGGCAAGGATCCGCGCTTCTCCGCACCGAAGACCGACAAGGCCGGCGCCGGTGCCATCCAGCCGGTCTGCACGCTCTCCGGTCAAGACCTCGGCATCCGCGTGAACGAGTGAGGAGGCCACGACCATGAGCATCGCAATCACAGGAACGTGGTGGCTGGCTGCACTGCTCGCAGCCGGTCCGGCCGAGGGCGGCACGCGGCTCGAGGAGTACGGCGGCGCCTTCAAGTGCAAGGACGAGGCAGTGAAGGCGCAGGTCGTGCGCGCGCTGTCGTCGGGCTCGCCGTACTCGACGAATCAGATCAAGGCGGGCGGCAGCGGGCCCGAGTACGACGGGAAATCGGTGCACGTGCTCGTCGACAAGGCGACCTCGCTCGTCTCGCGGCCGGGCGCGTCGGGTACGCCGAGCACGATGCGGATCGAGCGTGCCGGTGGCGGTGCTGCGCTCGACGTGTTGATGTGTCGCTATCGGATCACGGCCGGCAAGGCATGGAACAAGGCGAGCACCGCCGACCTCGTGCCGAACGGTCACCTCGCGAAGCGCATGCCGGCCAGCGTGCGTGGGCTCGGTCGAGCGTTCGCGTTGAGCGAGAAGGAGGGCGCGTCGACCGACTCCGTGATCGTGCTCGTCGCGACGCCGGCCGACGGGAAGTCCGCCGAGCTCGACGTCACCGTGAAGTCGAAGGGGCTGCAGAAGCGGCGCAAGGCCAGCGAGCCGAAGGGCATCCGGGATCCCGGCGCGAAGATCCTCGCGGAAGCGAAGGACTCGAAGTGGGACGCGTACCACTACGGCCAGGACACCTCGTTCCCAGAGGCGGAGGCGAAGAACATCTACGGCTGGGACGGCAAGGACTTCGACTGCTCGTACTTCGTCTGGCTGGTCTACAACCACGTCGGCATCGACTACGAGTTCGACGGCACCGAAGGCCTCGCGTCGGGCCACCCCGACTTCACGAAGGTGACGACGCCGCGCCCGGGCGACCTCGTCGTCTGGCACGAGAAGATCGGCTCCGGCAAGGGGATGCACCACGTGGGGATCATCTCGGACACGCCCGGGAAGTTCTGGGACAACGGCTCGAGCCGCAGCGTCGACGAGAGCGAGCTCGGCTGGAAGACCTACGACGTCCCCCGCATCTACCTGCGGCGCAAAGGCCTGTGAGCGTGCGCGTGGCGCCCCCGACGCCCGGGGGCGCACGCCGATCGGGCTGGCAACAGCAGTTGCCCCGCCCGCGCTCCACGGCTACGACCGTGGCCACCCGACGCGCGTGGTAACTAGGCTTCGACCCTGCTCGTCCGTGTAGGGCGCCCGGGGCATGTTTCTTGCTCAGGGCCGCAAGCGCTGCTGGTCCTGCCGGCGGCCTCGAGGAGGAGCAAGAGCGATGGAACCCTCGTTTCGCGTTGGCGACAAATCGGTCTACCCCCGCCATGGCGTCGCAGACGTCGTTGCGGTCGAGCGCAAGCACGTGGCCGGCAACGACCTCGCCTTCTATCACCTGCGGGTGATGGGCTCCGGGCTCAAGATCATCGTCCCGGTCCACAAGGCCGAGGAGAACGGCATGCGCGCCGTCGCGGCCGAGGCCGAGGTCGACGAGCTGTTCGTGCTGCTGCGCGACCACGAGGTCCCCTGCGACCGGCAGACCTGGAACCGCCGCTACCGCGGGTTCATGGAGAAGATCTGCACCGGCTCGCTGTTCGAGGTGGGTGAGGTCTATCGCGATCTCTCGCTGCTCAAGCAGACCAAGCAGCTCTCCCACGGCGAGAAGCAGATGCTGCGCACCGCGCGGGACCTGCTGGTCAAGGAGCTGGCCGTCGCCCGCTCGTCCACCGAGGACGACGTGGCGAAAGAGCTGGACTCGATGTTCAAGAACTAGCATCTTGCCGCACGCAAGACGGGCGTGGAAGCGGTCGACCACCTCATCATCAGCATCTGTACCGATCCTTGGGAGACGGTCGACGTGGACGCCTTCGTCTGCCCGACGAACTCCCACGGGTTGATGTCGCACCACCCTGCCGCGAAGCTGAAGGAGCTCGCGGGCGGGAACGTGGAGGAGCTGGTCGTGGAGCACGCGCCGCTGGCGATCGGCGCCGCGTTCGTCACCCACGCCGGCAACATGAAGGCGCGGCACCTCATCCACGTGCCGGACACGTACGAGCCCGGCGGCCGCGTGCAGGTCGAGGACATCCTGCGGGCGACCGCCGCGGTGATCGTCGCCTGCCAGGTGAAGGGCTTCAGCTCCGTCGCCGTGCCGCTCATGGGCGCCTTCGACACCGGCATCCCGGCGGAGGAAGCAGCCCGCGCGATCCACAGCGAGTTCCGCTCGTGGCGCGGCGACAAGCCGCTGCGCGTGCTGTTCATGGCCAAGGACGCCGACGAGGTCGAAGTCTTCGAGATGGCGATCGAAGGAACGGGCTGAAGCCCGTTCCTTCGTGTTCTTCTTTCCCCCCGCGACCGTCACGGGCTCCGCGGTACGCGCTGGCGCGCCGCTTGCCCCCCGCACGCGGGGGGCGCTCCTGGTCCTGCTCGATGTGGGGGTGGGCGTTGCCGGAGGATGTCGGCGGTCGCGGTCGGCGGTCGAGGTCGGCGGTCGAGGTCGGCGGTCGAGGTCGGCGGTCGAGCGGTCGAGGTCGGCGGGTGGCTCGGCCGTCGTCGGCGAGTCTCGGCCGATGTCGTCGGGGTCGCGGCGATGGTCGCGGGGATCGGTCCTCGCGCGCCGGCGGGTGCCTCGGCGGTGGATGTGGGCGGTGGACGGCGGAGAGCCGCTCCGTGGCGGGCGTTCTCGTGGACGTCGACGTGGACGGGGTGTGTTGGCCGACGTCGGCAGGTGACGTGCGGCCCGCCGATCGTGGGCTCGCCGGACGTTCGCCGGTGTGATAAGCCCGGCGCACGAAATGGCGGCTTCCTACCTCCCCGCGCTGGTCTTCGTCATCTTCGCCGTCGGCTTCGGCGCGGTGATGCTGGGGCTCACGATGGTGCTCGGGCCCAAGCGCACGAGTGCCATCAAGGACGAGCCGTTCGAGTGCGGCAGCGAGCCGATCGGCAGCCCGCGCGTCAAGTTCAGCGTCAAGTTCTACCAGGTCGCGATCCTCTTCCTCGTGTTCGACATCGAGGTCGCGTTCCTCTACCCGTGGGCCTCGCTGTTCCGCGAGCTCTCGTGCACCGGAGCGCTCGACGCCGCCGGTGCGTGCACCGCTGCGCCGAGCCTGTTCGGGCTGGTCGAGATGCTGGTGTTCCTCGTGATCCTCGCGCTCGCGCTCGGCTACGTCTGGCGCAAGCGAGCGCTCGACTGGGCCTAGCGCCCGAGAAGGACCAAGCCATGGCGGAATCCGGAGCGAGCTACGTTCCCACCGTTCTGCAGGAGGCGGTGAACTGGGCGCAGAAGTACAGCCTGTTCACCTATCCGTTCGCGACGGCGTGCTGTGCGATGGAGTTCATGTCGACGATGGGGCCGCGCTACGACATCGCGCGCTTCGGCGCCGAGTTCCCGCGCTTCTCGCCGCGACAGGCCGACCTGCTCATCGTGATCGGCACCATCGTCGAGCGCCAGGCGCCGGTGTTGCGTCGCATCTACGACCAGATGCCCGACCCCAAGTGGGTGATGGCGTTCGGCGTGTGCGCGTCGACGGGCGGCTTCTACCAGAACTACACGGTCACGCCCGGCGCCGACCAGATCATCCCGGTCGACGTCTACGTGCCCGGCTGCCCGCCGCGCCCCGAGCAGGTGCTCGACGGGCTGATGGCGCTGATGAAGCGCATCCAGGAGCACCGCGGCCACACGCAGGTGCAGATCGGCAACACCGCGGGCGTCACGATCGCGGATCGCCGCAAGCTGCCCGTGCTGCAGGACGGCACGAGCATGACGCTGTTGCCCGACGAGCGGATGCCCGAGGGCGGGAGGGTGCGCTGATGGCCGAACGTCTGCTCGAGCTCCTCGCCCGCGAGCGCCCCGACGCGCTCGTCGAGACAGGCTCCCACGTCGGCGACGAGATCGCGGTCGTGCAGCGCGAGTCGCTGATCGACGTGCTCACGCTGCTTCGCGATCACGCCGACGCGAAGATGAACATGCTGAGCGATCTGACCGTGGTCGACTACCTCGGCCAGGAGCCGCGCTTCGAGGTCGTCTACCAGCTCTACAGCATCGTCCACAAACACCGCCTGCGCGTGAAGGTGCGCGTCGGCGATGCCGAGGACGAGTGCTGGGTGCCGAGCGCGACGCCGCTGTGGCACTCCGCGAACTGGTCCGAGCGCGAGGCGTGGGATCTGTACGGCGTGCGCTTCGAAGGCCACCCCGATCTGCGCCGCATCTTGATGTACGAAGAGTTCGTCGGGCACCCGCTGCGCAAGGACTACCCGCAGAACGGTCGCCAGCCGCTCATCCGTCGCCCCGATGCACCGTCCACCGACGACCAGACCACGCGTTTGCTGCCCGACTCCCACGATCGGCGGGTGAGCTGACATGAGCGCGCCGACTGCCCCCACCCGCACCCTCGCCCAGAACGCCGCGGAGACCTACGACGCCCACGGTCGTCAGGCCGGCGAGCTGCCGTTGTCGCCGTCGCTGCAGGCGTTCGCCGAAGAGGCCGAGCGCCTGCCCACCGACGAGCTCATCGTGAACATGGGCCCGTCGCACCCCGCGATGCACGGCACCGTTCGCGTCGTGCTGCGCATCGACGGCGAGGAGATCAAGGACGCCGACGTGCAGGTCGGCTACCTGCACCGCGGCTTCGAGAAGGAGAGCGAGAGCGCGACGTACACCCAGTGCTTTCCGTACGTCGACCGGCTCAACTACGTCTCGCCGATGCTCAACAACGTCGGCTTCGCGATGGCGGTCGAGAAGCTGCTCGACATCCGCGAGCGCATCCCCGAGCGCGCCGAGTACATCCGCGTCATCGTCGGCGAGATCTCGCGCGTGTGCGACCACATCACGTGCATCACCGCCTCGCTCGCCGAGCTCGGTGGCCTCACCGCGTTCTTCTGGGGCAACCGTGCACGCGAGCACTTCTGGGAGCTGCTCGAGGACGTCTCGGGCGCCCGGCTCACCCACAGCTACTGCCGCATCGGCGGCGTCGCGTGGGATCTCACCGCGAACTTCGAGGAGAAGTGCCGCGCCAAGATCGCCAAGGTGCGCGGGCTCGTCGCCGACATCCGCAAGCTCGTCGAGAAGAACCGCATCTTCCTCGACCGCATGGAGAACGTCGGGTTCATCTCGGCCGAGGACGCGATCTCGTACGGCATCACCGGCCCGTGCCTGCGCGGCTGCGGTGTCGCCTACGACGTCCGCAAGGACCATCCCTACTCGGTCTACGACCACTTCGACTTCGACGTGCCGGTCGCCGACGGTGGCGACAACCTGGCGCGCTACCTCGTGCGCGTCGAGGAGATCGAGCAGTCGATCCGCATCGTCGAGCAAGCGCTCGTGCAGATCCCGCCCGGCAGCACCATCGTCGACGACCCGCTCGTCGCGCTGCCGGCGAAGCGCGAGGTCTACAACTCGATCGAGGGCATGATCGCCCACTTCAAGCACATCATGGACGGGCTGCGCGTGCCGCCGGGCGAGGCCTACAGCTTCACCGAGGGCGGCAACGGCGAGCTCGGCTTCTACATCGTGTCCGACGGCTCCGGCCGCCCGTACAAGAACCGCTGCCGGCCGCCGTGCTTCTACACGACCGCCGCGCTGCGCCAGATGATCCTCGGGGCCAACATCGCCGATGTGGTCCCGATCTTCGGCTCGCTCAACATGATCGGTGGCGAGTGCGATCGCTGAGGACCAAGGCCCCATGACCAGCTCCGATCCCAACGGCTCCGGCCCGGGCAGCTCCGGCCCCGGCGGCTCTGCTCCCCCGGCGCCGGCGCGTCCCCGCTCGGCGACGATCATCTTCCCGCCCGAGCCCCCGCCACCACCGGCGGCCGCACGCGCTGCGGTGCCGACGACCGTGAAGGCGCCCGAGGACAAGGCCGCGCCCGCCCCGATCGCGCCGAACCTGCCCGCGCCGGTCGTCGCCGGCGAGGCCAGCGTGAAGCTGACGATCGACGGCGAGACGGTCGAGGTCCGCAAGGGCACGAACGTGCTCGAGGCCGCGAAGATGCTCGGCCGCGACATCTGCCACTTCTGCTACCACCCGGGGCTGTCGATCGCGGCGAGCTGCCGGCAGTGCCTCGTCGAGATCGAGAAGAACCCGAAGCTGCAGCCGAGCTGCCAGCAGATCGTCGCCGAGGGCATGGTGGTGCACACCGAGAGCCCTGCGGTGCTCGAGGCCCGCCGCGCGCTGCTCGAGTTCACGCTCAAGAACCATCCGATCGACTGCCCGATCTGCGACAAGGCCGGCGAGTGCACGCTGCAGCGGCACTACATGGATCACGACCACCAGCTCACGCGGGTGGACGTCGAGAAGATCCGCAAGCCCAAGCACAAGGACATCGGCCGCGAGATCGTGCTCGACGCCGAGCGCTGCATCCTGTGCTCGCGCTGCGTCCGCTTCTGCGAGGAGATTCCGGGCACGGGCGAGCTCGGCATGCAGTTCCGCGGCGACCACGAGGTCCTCGACATCGCGCCGGGGCATCGCCTCGACAACGCGTACTCGATCAACGTCGTCGACATCTGTCCGGTCGGAGCGCTCACCGCGAAGGACTTCCGCTTCGCGATCCGGGCGTGGGAGCTCAAGGCCACGCCGACCACGTGCACGGGCTGCGCGACCGGCTGCGCGATCGAGCTGCACCACAAGCACGAGAACGCCTACCGCATCGTCCCCCGCTTCGATCCCGACGTGAACGGGCACTGGGCCTGCGACGAGGGTCGCTACACGTACAAGGAGCTCGACGCCGACGCCCGCGTCCACCATGCGCGGGTCGACGGCGAGGAGGTCCCGCTCGGCCACGCGATCGCGGTGGTCGCCCGGCGCCTGCGCGGTCGCGGTGCGAAGACGGCGGTCGTGTTCTCCGGCACGTCCACCTACGAGGCCAACGCGGCGCTCGCCGATCTCGCGCAGGTGCTCGGCGCCGAGCGCTTCGTGGTCGGTCGCCCGCCGGGCAAGAGCGATCACCTGCTGCGCGACGCCGACAAGAACCCGAACCTGCGCGGGGCGATCGCGGCCGCGGGCGCCGCGAAGCACGAGGGCGAGCTCGCGCTCGAGCTGGCCGGCCGCGCCTACGAGGCGGTCGTGTTCCTCGACGGCACGTTCGAGCTGTCCGAGGTGGTCCGTGCCGCGCTCGGCTCGATCACGAGCGTGTGCCTCACCGATCGCGTCACCCCGCTCGCCCAGGCCTGCGCGATCGTGCTGCCCGCGACGAGCTGGGGCGAGACGCTCGGCACCACCATCAACCGGCAGGGTCGCCTGCGCGTGCTGCAGCCGGCGTGGCGTCCCGAAGGCGATCGTCGCGAGCGCGCCGATCTGATCCGCGACGTCGTGCTCGCGCTCGGCGAGCGCGACATCGGCAGCAGCCGCGATCGCAGCCGTGCGATCGCCCAGGAACGCGACAACGCCGAGCTGCGCGCCCTGACGACGACCCCCGAGGTCGCGCGCCCCACCCTGCTCCGCTTCTCCCACAGCCGCGGCTAGCCCCGGATGCGCCCGATGATCTCGACACGCTCCCTCTCGCCTCGTCTGCTCCTCCGACACTCGGTCGGGCGCTGGTCCGCGCTCGCCCAGCTGCTCGCGACCTTGCTCGTCGTGATCGGTGCCACCGCGTGCGGCGGCGACTACACGTCGGCCACGCGCGCGCACGCGTCCGTCTACACCGAGCCGTCGCAGGTGGTGTTCCACCCGGACACCGGCCCGGTCGCGATCGACGTCGTCAACAGCGGCGACAAGCCGGTGCCGGTCTCCGAGCTCCGCATCGAGGGACCCGACCAGTTCGCGTTCAGCTTCGCGACGCCCATCGACGGTGGCGTGCTGCGCCCGGGCGACCGCGCGACGCTGCGCGTGCAGGTCGATCCGACCGCGATGCGTGGCCCCGGCGAGCCGATCCGCGGCGCCGTGGTCGAGGAGCACTCGGGCGCACCCGAGGTCGCCGCCGACGAGTACCGCGAGGGCCGCGCGAACGTGACGTTCAAGGCCGGGCTCGGCACGGTGAGCGTGCCGCTCGTCTTCGAGGACCCGCACTGGGCCTCGCAGTACCTCGTGCCCGCCATCCTCAAGGTGCTGCTCCTGGTGATGGCCTTCATCATGCCGCTGGCCTCGCTGCTCACGTGGATGGAGCGCAAGCAGAGCGCGATGATGCAGGACCGCGTCGGTCCGAACATGGCGCGAATCACCATCGGCGGGCTCACGCTGCGCCTGTGGGGCCTGCTGCACATCGCCACCGACGGCCTGAAGATGCTCTTCAAGGAGGACTTCATCCCCCGCAGAGCCCACCGGCCGCTCTACAACCTCGCGCCGCTCATGGCCTTCATCCCGGCGCTGGTCGTGTTCGCGATCGTGCCGTTCGGCGACGCGCTCTGCTACGGCCGCCTGTTCGACGTGGTCAGCCAGGCCGACGTCGACCAGTGCGCCGCAGGCCGCGGCGGCACGCCGCTGCAGATCGCCCAGATCGACGTCGGGCTGCTCTACTACTTCGCAATCGCGTCGCTCGCGACCTACGGCACCACGCTCGCGGGTTGGTCGAGCTACAACAAGTGGGCGGTGCTCGGCAGCCTGCGCGCGTCGGCGCAGATGATCTCGTACGAGGTCGCGATCGGGCTCACCATCGTCGGCGCGCTGCTCGTCTACGGCACTCTCGAGCCGCATGCGCTGGTCAAGGCCCAGCTCGTCACGCACTGGGGCCTCGCGCTGCAGCCGCTCGCGTTCGTGCTGTTCTTCACCGCCGCGATCGCCGAGACCAAGCGCGCACCGTTCGACCTGCCCGAGGGCGAGTCGGAGATCATCGGGTACTTCATCGAGTACTCCGGCATGCGCTTCGGCCTGTTCTACCTCGGCGAGTTCATCGAGGTCGTGTTCGTGTCGGCGCTCGTCACCACGCTGTTCCTCGGCGGGTGGTCGCTGCCGTTCGGCATCCTCGGCGCGCACGGGTTCTCCAGCGCGTTCATGGCCCAGGCGTTCTTCTTCGGCGGCGGGGTCGTGCTGTGCCTGACGGGCGCCGCGATCTGGCGCGCCAGCCGGCACGGCGAGACCTTCGGCTCGCTGCTGCTCATCGCCGGCACCGCGCAGATCGTGCTCGCGGTCTGGTCCGCGTTCACGGGCTGGGGCACCAACCTGCCCCACGTCGCGGTGGTCGCCGTCGGTCTCGTCACCTGGGGCCTCAAGGTGCTCGGGCTCTGCTGGCTGCAGCTGCTCATCCGCTGGACCCTGCCGCGCTTCCGCTACGACCAGCTCATGAGCCTCGGCTGGAAGGGGCTCTTGCCGCTGTCGATCGCCAACATCGTCGTCACCGCCGTCGTGGTCTACATGCTCGCGCCCTCCTCGGCGCCGCAGGAGACCGCACCGCCACCCACGCCCGCTGCGCAGGCCGCCGTGCCCGCGCCCGCGAAGGAGCACGCGCCATGACCATCGGCGTCAAGAAGGTTTCGCTCGAGCGCACCACCCGTGAGCAGATCTATCTGCCCGCGATCCTCGAGGGCCTGCTCACCACCGCGCGTCACTTCTTCAAGAACACCATGACGAAGGGCATGGGTGACGTCGACACGATCCGCTACGGCGAGCCCGACGTCGATCCGAAGAGCTACTACCCCGAGCGCTTCCGCGGCGTGCATCGCCTGATGCGCCGCGAGGACGGCTCGGTGCGCTGCGTCGCGTGCATGTGCTGCTCGACGGTGTGCCCGGCGAAGTGCATCTACATCGTCGCCGAGGATCGCAAGGACGACGCCGAGAAGGGCCCCGAGAGCTTCGTCATCGACGAGCTCAAGTGCGTGGTGTGTGGGCTCTGCGTCGAGGCGTGCCCGTGCGATGCGATCCGCATGGACAGCCGCGTGCACATGCCGCCGTCCGAGACGCGCGGCGAAGCCGTGCTCAGCAAGGTCGAGCTGATGTCGCGCGGCAGCGTGTCGGTCGCCGTGCAGGGCGGCGTCGGCTCCGACTACCGCGCCACGGCGCCGCAGGCGGATCCCCGCTTCGGCCACGGCTGATCGACGCGGTTGGTCGCGCGAAGCGGCTTGTCAAGATGCCGCTCGCGGAGCGGCGACACGTCGCGATGTGCCGCCGAATCGCGATCCGAGCGGGCCCCGCTCGCCGAGAGTGCTAGGATCGACACCGGTCCGTCGTGCGCTCGGTATTCAGTTCTACCTACTCCGTTCAACCCGGGAGCCGCCTCTGTCCGCGGGTGTGCACGCCCGTTCGGCGGGAAGCCCGATGCGGTTATCGCAGCGCCCACCTGAGAAGGTAGGGGTTGAACTGGAATCGCCGAGCGCACGCGGACCATTTCTCTCGTCCGCCTCGGGCGGGCGCCGCGGCGCCCCCCATGATCGAGATGATGCGATCGCTGTAGTCGCGACCCGCCGTCGCACGTGCGATCGAGCCGATCGCTGCATGTCGTTCGGGCCGCCCGAGGCGTAGCTTCGGAACATGGCGCGTCGCAGATCGAAGGTGGGGACCGGGGCCGTGCTCTTGCTCGGGCTCGCGCTCGCGACGGGGTGCGAGGCGATCGCGGCGTTCCGGGGGTTCGTCGGGGCCGCGACCGAGATCGGCAAGCACCTCGAGGACGACCTGAAGTCCGAGCTCACCGAGGCGAAGATCGACAAGGTGATCGAGGTCGCGCCGAAGCTGAAGGCGTTCTCCGAGACCGCGAAGGTGAAGTGGCAGCCCGATCCGCACGCGCCCGACTTCTCGCAGCTCGCGACCGCGCTCGGCGGGCTCGCCGACTACATCGCGTTCTTCGAGGGCGAAGGCACGCGCATCACCGAGTTCTACGTCGACCTCGTGAAGATCAACGACGCGCGTGGGCTCGTGACCCTGCGCAAGGCGTACGGCGAGGCGAAGACCAAGCTCGAGGCCGAGCAGAAGGAGCTCGAGGCCAAGGCCGCGACCGAGAGCGGCGATGCGAAGAAGCTCACCGAGGAGGCGATCGCTCGCAACGCGAAGGCCCGCGAGGAGCTCGACAAGGCCGACGACGCGGCGAAGAAGGCCCGCGCCGAGCAGCAGGCGCACGCGGACAAGGGCGGGTACACGCTCTCGGATGCCGAGGTCGCGCGCGTCGAGGCGCGGCTGCCCGAGATCGACGCCGCGTTCGCGGCCGCCGGCTGGGCGCAGGCGCCCGACGCCAAGGCCCCCGACGCCAAGGCCCCCGACGCCGAGGGCGGCGGCTGACGCCCCTACTCCTCCGGCGCGGCGCGCAGCGCATCGATCGCGTCGCGCAGGCGCAGCCGGGTGCGGTCCTTGCCGCACGCAGCGAGCGTGTCGAACAAAGGCGGTGCCGCGGTGCGACCGGTGACGGCCGTGCGCAGCAGCCCGAACAGCTCCTTCGTCTTCCACCCGCTGCGCTCGCAGAAGCCGCGCGCGAAGGTCTCGATCGCCGCGGGGGTGAAGCTGCGGGCGTCCTTGTCCTTCTCGATCTCCTCGAGGAACTGCTGCAGCACCGCGATCACGTCGGCGCGGCTCCTGTTCTTCACGCGTAGCTCGGGCAGCGCCGCGCGCAGGTCGATCGACCCGCCGAAGAAGAACGACGCGAACGGCACGAAGTCGTCCAGCCGCTGCACACGCTCGCGGCAGAGCGGCATCAGCTCGCGCAGCCGCTCGGTGGACAGCACGTCGCGCTGGATGCGAGCGACGAGCTCGTCGACCGCCATCGCGCGGATGTCGTCGCCGTTCCACGCGGCCAGCTTCACGGGATCGAACACCGGCCCGCCCACCGAGAGCCGCGCGAGATCGAAGCAGGCGATCAGCTCGTCCTTCGAGAAGCGCTCGCGGTTGTCCGGCATCGAGTAGCCGAGCGTGCCGAGGAAGTTCAAGAACGTCTCGGGCAGATAGCCGAGCGCGCGGTAGTGGAACACCGAGACCGGGTTCTTGCGCTTGCTGAGCTTGGAGCGGTCGGGGTTGCGCAAGAGCCCCACGTGGTAGAACTCCGGCGCGTCCCAGCCGAACGCCCGGTAGAGCAGCACGTGCTTCGGCGTCGAGGTGAGCCATTCTTCGCCGCGCACGACGTGGGTGATGCCCATGAGGTGATCGTCGACGACGTTGGCGAGGTGGTAGGTCGGGAAGCCGTCGGTCTTGACCAGCACCTGCTCGTCGATCTGCTCGACGCCGAAGCGCACCTCGCCGCGCAGCCGATCGAGCACGATCACCTCGCCCGAGTCCGGCACCGCGAGGCGCACGACGTGGGGCTCGCCGGCGGCGGCCCGGCGCTCGCCTTCGCCCGGGTCGAGCCCGCGGCAGTGCTTGTCGTAGCCCGGGTGCGGATGCTTGGCCGCGACCTGCTGCCGGCGCAGCTCCTCGAGCCGCTCGTGGCTGCAGAAGCAGCGATACGCCGCGCGGCTCGCGAGCAACCGGCCCACGTGCTCGCGGTAGATGTCGAGGCGCTCGGACTGACGATACGGCCCGTGGGGACCGCCCTTGTCCGGGCCTTCGTCCCAGTCGAGCCCCAGCCAGCGCAGCGCCTCGAAGATCGCGGTCTCGCTGCTCGCCGACGAGCGCTCGCGGTCGGTGTCCTCGATGCGCAGCACGAACGCGCCGCCGTGGCGCTTCGCGAACGCGTAGTTGAAGAGCGCGATGTAGGCCGTGCCGACATGGGGGTCACCCGTGGGGCTCGGCGCGATGCGGACGCGGGGCGGCATGCGTCCGGGCACGGTGGTGCTCGCCGCCTGCTCCGCGTCCCCGGCAGTGACGGGCGCGTCGTTCATCGCCTCGCTCTACCACGAGCACGCCGCGACCGTTACACTGCCGGTCACGTGGCCGACGTCGCGATCGACGAGAGCTTGCTCGAAGGCGTGTGGCAGACCGTGTCCCGGCGCGTGCTCGAGCGCGCGGGTGCGGCGGTCGAGCTGCTCGAGGCGCTCGTGCATGCGCAGGGTCGCGTCGTGCGTCGCGATCAGGAGCTGTGGGCGGGGCACACCGTGCTCAACTACGATCGCGAGCTGCTGCCGCGGGTCTCGCGGGCGAGCAGCCTCGGGATGTCCGTCTACCTCGGCAACCGCCGGATCGCGACGTACACGAGCCTCGACGCCGGGCCCGCGCCCGAGGTCGGCGCGTACGCCGAGGCGATCCTCGTCGATCACGTGCTGCGCAAGCGCCAGGCCTTCCGCGGCACGATCGAGTGCCAGGGCCGTCCGAGCATCGTCGCCGCCCGTCCGCTGTTCTCCACCGACAAGCCCGAGGAGTACGGGCCGATCGGCATGATCGAGGCCTACCAGGACGTCGGCACGCTCCGCGAGATGCTGGCCACGAGCTGGCAGCACGACGCGTCGGACGATCCGGTCGCGCTGCAGCGGCAGATGCATGCGGATCGGCTCGCCGCGGTCGTGCAGTTCGTCGACGACGTCGCGCGGCGGCTGCAGCTGCTCGCGCTGAACGGCAACATCATCGCCGCGCAGGCGGGGGATCACGGCCGGGCGTTCCGGGTGGTCTGCCGCGAGCTCGGCAGCTTGGCCGAGCAGTCGAAGGATGCGGTCGCCGAGGTGCGTCGGATCGGGGAGGACCTCCGGCCGCGGATCCCCGAGAGCGCACCCGACGCCACCGAGAATCTCGGCTGATCGGTCGCGGCGACGGACGCGATCCCCGATCTCGATCGTCGACAGGGGCCTAGCGCGTTCGCACTTTAGTGTGTATTGTCCACGACTTGCGGCCCACGTGTCGGAACAGTCCAGAACCACCCGCGAATTTTCCTGCATTTTCGGGGCTTTGACGGGTTGTTGGTAGGATCGCGCCGTGCTAGGTCACGTGACAACATTTGCGGGAGCCCCTCGGGGGTAGGCCGGAGTTTTGGCTATGGATCAGATCTTCGAGAGCCATTTCGGGGGCAACCAAAGCTCGAGCAACGGTGGGGAAACCGACGGCTACTGCCCCAAGTGCCGCGCGGATACCCAACACATCATTCTCGAGAGCTACGCCGACGAGATCCGACGCGTCCAGTGCGCCGTGTGTGGTGACACGCATGCGTACAAGCCGCCGCGGGGCGGCGAGGACGACAACCCCGAGCCACTCGCCGCCGCCAAGCGCCGCGGCACGAAGAAGCTCGAGTGGCTCGAGGGGATGAACACGTATCCGCTCGACAACGCGGTGCGGTACTCGCCGAAGGCCGAGCTCTCCATCCACCAGATCGTCGTGCACCCGACGTTCGGCGTCGGCTTCGTCGCCGAGAGCGCCGGAGAGCAGAAGGTCGAGGTCATGTTCCGCAACAACCTCCCCCGCGTGCTCGTGCACGGGCGCGGCGAGACGGAGGAAGAGCGCGGAGGCGAGCGCGTCTCCGAGGACGAGGTCCGCACGCTGCTCGGCCTCGAGCTCGGACCCTCGCCGGAAGAGATCGCCGCCGAGCGCGAGCGCAAGCTCGCCGAGGAGGAGGCCGAGCGCCAGCGCGAGCGCGAAGAGAAGCGCCTCGCTGCCGAGCGCGAGCGGGCCGCCGCCGCGGAGCGTCGCGAAGAGGAGCGTCGCCGTCGCGAAGAAGAGCGCGACGCGAAGCGCCGCGAGCGTGACGAGGAGCGCGAGCGCAAGAAGCAAGAGCGCGAGCTCGAGCGCGTGCGCAAGGCCGAGGAGCGCAAGGCCGACGCCGAGAAGAAGCGCGAAGATGCCCAGCGCGCGCGCGACGACGAGAAGCGCAAGCGCGACGAGGAGCGCGACGCGAAGAAGCTCGAGAAGGTCCGCGAGCGCGAGCGTCTGGCCAAGGAAAAAGAGAAGGAGAAGGAGCGCCTCGCCAAGGACAAGGAGCGCGAGAAGGCGCTCAAGGCCAAGGAGAAGGAGCGCCTCGCC
>CAZFKC010000004.1:0-140881 GCA_964519175.1 uncultured Nannocystaceae bacterium | reverse complement strand
CAAGGAGCGCGAGAAGGCGCTCAAGGCCAAGGAGAAGGAGCGCCTCGCCCGGGAGAAGGACAAGGAGCGCGAGAAGCTCGCCGCCGCGAAGGAGAAGGACCGCGCGGCCAAGGCCAAGGAGAAGGAGCGCCTCGCCGCGATCAAGGAGAAGGAGCGCGCGATCAAGGCCAAGGAGAAGGAGCGTCTCGCGGCGATCAAGGAGAAGGAGCGCCTCGCCGCGGCCAAGGCCAAGGAGAAGGAGCGCGCGGCCGCCAAGTCCAAGAAGAAGGGCTCGAAGAAGCCGGCCAAGGCCGCCAAGAAGCCGGCCAAGGCCGCGAAGAAGCCCGCCAAGGCCGCCAAGAAGCCCGCCAAGGCCCCCAAGGCCGCGAAGAAGCCCGCCAAGGCCGCCAAGAAGGCGAAGCCGGCGAAGAAGCCCGCCAAGAAGCCCGCCAAGAAGAAGTGAACGCTGCCGTCCGGGCGAGAGACCGTTCTCGCCCGACGGTGCGTGAGACGACGAGATGGTCGCCCACGACGACCCCGACGACGACGACGCCCACACACCGCTGTGGGCGTTTCATTTGCGCGGTCGCATCGACGGCATCACCTCCGCGCTGTTCTGCTTCCCGCTCTTCCTCGTCTACCAGATCGGCATCCTCGGCGGCCGCGGGCAGAACGGCGTCGACGTGCTCACGCGATCGCTGGTCGAGGTCGCGCACCGCGACCTCGGCAACTACTTCGCGATCCTCGGCGGCATGGTCGTCGCGTACGCGGCCGTCGTGGTGCTGTTGCGTACGCGCGGACGCCTGCGCCCCGGCGCGTTCGTGCCGATGCTCGTCGAGGCCAGCCTCTACGCGCTCGTCATGGGCTCGATCATCCTGTTCGTGATGCGGCGCTTCCTCGGGGTGCTGCCCGGCCTCGCGATCGGCGGCCAGCCCACCGCGCTCGATGCCGTCGTGATCTCGGCCGGCGCGGGCTTCCACGAGGAGCTGGTCTTCCGCGTCATCGTGATGGGCGGGCTCGCGTGGCTGCTGACCGGGCTCACCGGCAAGAAGCGCGCGTGGCTGCTCGCGCTCGTGCTCTCGTCGCTGGTGTTCTCGCTCGCGCACCACCTCGGTCCGGCCGGCGAGGCGTTCACGTTCGCCGCGTTCGTCTATCGCGCGCTCGCCGGGGCCTTCTTCGCGCTCGTGTACCAGGTGCGCGGGTTCGCCGTCGCGGCCTGGACCCACGCGCTCTACGATCTCTACGTGCTCGGGCTGGGCTGATCAGCCGCTGACGACCACGGTGACCTGGCGCGTCGCCTGCAGCACGCGCCGCGCCAGTGCGTGCACGTCGGCCGCGCTGACGCGAGCGATGCGCTCGGCGTAGCGCAGGTGCGCGGCGTAGCCGAGCCCGTACGTCTCGTCGAACGCGAGCAGCGACGCCACCCGGCCCCGCCGCTGCAGCGCCGCGTCGGCCTGACCGATGAGCCACGCCTGCGCACGCTCGAGCTCCTCGGCGGTCGCTCGCTCGGCGCAGATCCGATCGCGCTCGCGCTCGAGCGCCGCCTTCGCGCGCACGAGCTTGTCGGGCGAGCTCGCCGCGTAGAACGCGACGTGTCCGGCGTCGAGGCCTTCGGAGGACGACGCCGACGTGTGATAGACGAGGCCTTCCTCCTCGCGCAGCGCGACGAACAGCCGCCCGGCCTGCCCACCGAGGATGCTGGTGAGCACCTCCATCGTGGGCACCAGCGGATCGCCGAGCGTGAGCCCCGGCCACGCCATCACGACGTGGGCCTGCTCGCGACGCCGACGCACGCGCAGCGTCTGCGGCCGGCGCAGCGCCGGCGGCCTGGGCCCGTCGAGCTCGAACGCGGGCGGCGGTGTCGTCTGCTCGGCGAGCCGCGCCGCGAGTAGCTCGGTGATCGCGGCCGGATCGAAATCGCCGCACAGCCCGAGACACGCGCGCCCGATCGGATAGCGCTCGCGCCACAGCCCGTGCAGGACGGCGGCGTCGATGCGTGGCAGCGTCTCGGCGGTGCCGCGGCGCCGACGGCCGTACGGGTGCTTGCCGTAGATCGCAGCGCTGGCGGCCTGGAACGCGAGCCCGGCCAGGTCGTCCCGCTCGGCCCGCAGATCGTCGAGCGCGATGCGGCGCTCGTTCACGAGCTCGTCGGCGGCGAAGCGCGGGCGCATCGCACACTCGAGCATGCGATCGAGCACGACCTCGCCGTCCTTCGCGAGGCACTCGAAGTGCAGCGCGGCGCTGTTGCGGCCGGACACGCCGTCGAGCACCGCCGCCCTGCCCTCGATCTCGCGCGCGAGCACGTCGCCCTCGCGCAGCGCGGTGCCGCGGGTGAGCAGCGCCGCCGCGAGCGGCATCGCCCCGGCATGGCGCGCGGGCTCGGTGCGCTGACCGCCCGGCCACACCAACCAGCCGGCGATCATGGGCAGGCTCGGATCGGGGGCCATGCGCAGCACGAGCCCGCCGGGCAGCTCGGCCAGCGCGAAGCCGTGGCGATCGCGACGTACCCGCGATGCGCGTGCGCGGCGGGCCGGCGGCGCGAGGCGGCGCTCGAGCCGACGCTGCAGCGCGCGCGCGCCCGCGGCATCCATCGCCTGCTTCGGCACCACGATGGCCAGCGACGCGCGCGCGGGCGCGAGCCACTGCACGCAGGCGTCGCGCACGAGCGCCGGCGTCAGCGCGGCGACCCGGGCGAGGTACACGTCGTCGAGCCCGAGGTCGTCGCCGAGGCTCAGGTGGTAGCCGATCGCGTGCGCGAGCCCGTGCACCGTCTCGCGGCGGTAGACGACGTCGCTCTCGAGCACGGCACGCGCACGCGCGAGCTCCTCGCCGTCGAGCATCGTCGTCCGCAGCCGCTCGATCATGTCGAGCATCGCGAGCGTCGCCCGTTCGATCGTCTCCGCGGGTCCGTGCGCCGAGACGGCGAACGTGCTGGCCTGTCGCCCGGCGAAGAGGCTCGCATGTGCATCGGTGACGAGCCCCGCGCGCCGGCGGAGCTCGGCGGCGAGCCAGCACGAGTCGCCGTAGCCGAGCGCGTTCGAGGCCACCTCGAGCGCGCAGGCCTCGAGCGCGGGCCACTCGGGCGCCTGCCAGCCCAGCGAGAGGTGGGCCTCGTGCACGTCGTCGCGGCGCACGACCACGCTCGGGCCCCGCGGCGCTCGCACCTGCTGACGCCCGCGCGGACGCGGGCGGGCCGCGAACTCGCCGAGCACGCTGCGCGCCGCCGCGACCACCTTCGCGGGCGCGACCGGGCCGGCGACGACGAGCGCGAGCCGGTCACCGCCGTAGTTGCGATCGAGGAACCGCCGCAGCGTCGCGGCCCGGTGCCCCGCGACCTCGCGGGCCGTGCCGAGCACGGGCCTCGCGTAGTCATGGCCACCGAACAGCCCCGCGATCATGTCCTGCATCGAGCGCGCGGCCGGGTCGTCGTCGTACTGCTTGATCTCCTCCAGCACGACCTCGGCCTCCTGGGCGAGGTCGGCGGCCGCAGGCCGGGCCAGCGCGATCGGCCGGACGAGGGCGCGGAGCGCAGGACTGAACGAGCGCACCGGTACCGTGGCGTGGAACACGGTCTCGTCGTGGCTGGTGAACGCGTTGACGTCCCCGCCGAGCGCCTCGATGTGCGAGGCGATGTCGACGCGGCGGCCGTCGATGTCGAGCGGCTTGAAGAGCATGTGCTCGAGCAGGTGCGCACAGCCGTGCTCGCGTGCACCTTCGTCGGCCGTGCCGGCGAGCACCCAGAGCTGGATCGCGACCGTCGCAGCACCGGCGCCTGTGCGCGGCGTGGTCTGGACGACCACGCGTGCACCGTTGCGGAGCTTTCGCAGCACTGGGCCCCGCGGCTCTCGGCGTCGGGTGGGGCTGTCGCGTCGGGTGGGCACGGTCGAGGCCAGGCGAGCTCGTGCGACCGAGGCCGGCGCGGCAAGGGTACTCGATGTCGGCCCAGCCAGTACGAGCGGGCGAGCTTCCGATCCGCCCGAGCACATCGCCCACGAGCATGCGCTGCGCCCCTTGCCGGGGTGCGGCTGTGTTACCGTGCGACTCTCGTCCCGCCTCGATCGCGCCCGTGCAGACGCTCGACAGCCCGCCCTCGACCGGGGGCAACGACGCCATCCCGGCGACGCTGCCCTGCCCGCTCCCCGGCCGACACAGCCGCGAGCCCAGCGAGCTCACCGAGTTCCGCGCCGCGCCGCACGACGATCGTGCGTTCAATCGGCTTCGGCGCCAGTACCGCGACGCGGAGGACTGGCGCTCGCTCGCGACGCTGCTGCTGCTGCATGCATCCGCGGTCGAGCGCGGCTCGCCGGATCAGCGCAACAAGGCGGCCGAGCTCTGCGTGCAGGCCTACGAGCTCTGGCTCGAGCGCGTGAAGGATCGCGAAGAGGCCGCGCATGCGCTCGCGCGCGCGCTGCAGCTGCGCCCGGACAACCTCCGCGCGCAGGAGCGGCTGCGCAAGCTCTACGAGACGCTCGGCTCGCACAAGGAGCTGGTGGAGCTGCTGCGCTGGCGCTTGCAGGGCGCCTCCGAGGGCCCGGAGTCCGCGCCGCTGCACCTCGAGCTCGCGGAGCTGCTCGAGCAGCACTTCCTCGCGATCGGCGAGGCGGTGCGCCACTACGAGAAGGTCGTCGCGCTCGATCCCACGCAGCGTCGCGCGGGTGAGCGGCTGATCCGGCTGTATCTGCAAGCGGGTGCGTGGAGCTCCGCAGCGGCGCGGCTCGCCGAGGAGCTCGAGCGCGTCGAGGACTCCGGCGATCGCCCGCGCATCGCGGAGATCCACCGGCGCATCGCGAGCATCGAGTCCGAGCAGTTCGACAACGTCGCCTCCGCGGCGCGTCACCTGCAGGCCGCGCTCAAGGTCGTCCCCGACGACATCGAGGCGCTGCGTGCCTTCGGCGTGCTCTACCTCGCCTCGGGCAAGGCCACCGACGACGGCGTCGCGAAGGCGGCCGACATCTTCTACAAGGCCGCCGAGCTCGCGCGCCGGCGCGGCGACAAGCAGCGCGCGCTCAAGCTCCTGCGCCGCTCGCTGATGCTCGCACCCGATCACCAGCAGGCCTCGGCCGCGCTGGAGAACACGCTCATCGACGCCGAGGACTGGCTCGCGCTCGACGAGCTCTACCGCGAGTGGTTGTTCCACTTCTCCGGCCCCGATGCGGTGCCGCTGCAGCTGCGTCGCGCCGACCTCCTCGACCGCCGCCTGTATCGCCGGGAGGAAGCGCGCCAGCTCTACGAGGAGGCCAGCCGCTACCAGCGTCCCGACGACGAGGCCTGGCGACGGCTCGAGCAGATCTACGCCGAGTCCGGCGATCACTGGGCGCTCGTCGCCCTGCTCGACGCGCAGATCGAGCGCATGCCCGACGACGTCTCCACCGAGACGCTCCTGCGCGCCGCGGTGGTGTGTCGCGACGAGCTCGGCGACGAGGAACGCGCCGCCGTCTACTACTACAAGGTGCTCGAGCGCGAGCCGTTCAACGCCGCGGCGTTCGAGGGCTACAAGGAGCACTGGCGGCGCAAGCACAACTGGCCGCACCTGCGCGACCTCATCCTCTACCAGATCGAGCAGGCCGGCTCCGTCGAGCAGGGCAGCCCCTACGACAACCCGGCGTTCGCCGAGGAGTTCGTCGAGCTCGCCGACATCTGCGAGCGTCGGCTCGGCGACATCGACGGTGCGCTCGACTCGTGGGGCCGGCTGCAGGTCGCGTATCCCGACGACACGCGCCCGGCCAAGCACATCGCGCGCATCGAGAAGCGCGCGCGCATGTGGGACAACATGGTGCGCGTCCAGGAGGCCGAGCTCGAGCGCACGGTCGATCCGGCGAAGCGGCTCGACATCCTCAAGCGGCTCACGCAGGTCTATCGCGATCGGCAGGTGAACCCGGAGCGCGCGATCGAGCTGTACGGCGAGATCCTGCAGCTCTCGCCCTCCGACATCCAGGCGACGCGGGCCCTCACCGCGCTCTACGACCGCGCCGGCGACTTCCCGCAGGTGATCGAGATGCTGCGCGAGCAGCACGACCGCTCGCGCAGCGGCAGCGAGCGCATCGCGATCCTGCGGCGCATGGCGGAGATCTGGCACCACGAGCTCGGCGATCTCGATCAGGCCCACTGGGCGTGCCTGCAGATCCTGGAGATCTCGGGCGACGACCGCGAGGCGCTCTACCGGCTCGAGCAGCTGCTCGAGGAGCAAGGCCGTCACCAGGATCTGGTGACCGTGCTCGAGCGCGAGCTGCGGACCACGCCGTCGCCCGAGACCAAGGTGAAGCTGCTGCGCCGGATGGCGCGCATCATCGAGGTCGAGCTCGGCGACGAGGACCGCGCCGCGTCGATGTGGGCCGAGCTGCTCGAGCTCCGCCCCGGCAACCTCGAGATCATCGACAAGCTCGTGCACGCCTACGAGCGCGCCGGTCGGCACGAGGAGCTCGGCACGCTGCTGTCCAAGGCCGCCGGCTCCGCGAAGACGCCGCTGCCGCGCCAGATCGACTACCTGCTGCGGCTCGGCCAGCTCGCCGAGGCCGCGCTCGACGATCCGATGCTCGCGCGCACCTCGTTCGAACGGGTGCTGCGCAGCCGACCCGATCACCGCAACGCGCTCGAGGCCCTCGTCCGCATCTACCGGCGCGAGGACGCGTGGCAGCCGCTCGTGGCCGCGCTCGGCAAGCTCCAAGAGCTCGCCGAGACCGAAGAAGACGCGTTCCGCATCGCCTGGGAGCGCGCCGAGCTGCTCGGCGATCAGCTCGACGATCCGCTCGCCGCCTCCGAGCTGCTCGAGGGGCTCGGCGAAGATCTGGCGCTCGGCCGTCGCGAGGTCGCGTCGAGCCTGCTCGAGCTGTACGAGCGCGCCGGTCTGCACCGCAAGCTCGTGCGCCAGGCCGAGCTGATGCTGCTCGCGGCCGAGTCGGCCGACGAGCGCCGCAAGCTGTACGGGACGATCAGCCAGACGTGGCTCGTCCACCTCGGCGACAAGCAGGCGGCGCTCGCCGCCTACGGCCGCTTCGTCAGCGAGTTCTCCACCGACCTCGAAGGGCTCGCCACGATGGCGCGCCTGCAGCAGGACGTCGGCGATCACGAGGTCGCGATCGGTACGTTGCAGCGCAGGCTCGAGCTCGCCACCGACGTCGGCATGCAGACCGCCACGCTCGAGCAGATGGCCGACATCGCGGAGGCCCAGCTCGGCGATGCCCCGCGTGCGATCGAGATGCTGCGCCGCGCGCTCGCGGTCGATCACTTCAACGCGGGCATCATCGCCAAGATCGCGCGGCTCGCCGAGGCGCGCGGGCTGTGGCGCGAGCTGCTGGTCGTCTACGAGGAACGCTTCGGCTACCTCGCCGACATCGGCAACGGACTCGCGCAGGTCGAGCTCGCGCTGCAGGCCGCCGACATCGCCGAGAAGAAGTGGGGCGACCCGCAGCTCGCGTTCGACTGGGCGCGGCGAGGCTACTTCGCCGCGCTCGAAGCCGATGCGCCGCTCGATGCGATCGGCAAGCGCCTGCGGCAGATCGCCGACACGCACGAGTTCCGCGCCGAGCTGCTGGCCGCGTTCGACCGCGAGCTCGCCGTGCTCGAGCGTCGCGAGGCCGCGATCGCGCTCGTCGCACGGCTGCGCGAGGCCTCGAAGATCGCGCTCGATCGGCTCGACGACGCGCCCAAGGCGGTCGGCTACCTGCAGCGGGCGCACCGCGTGATGCCGCTCGACGAGGAGCTCGCCGAAGAGCTCGAGCACACCGCACAGCGCCACGGGCTCTGGCAGGCGGTCATCGAGCTGTGGGGCGGACGGCTCGCGCGCGCGGCCACCGACCTCGGGCGCTACGACGCGTGTCGGGCGATCTCGCGGATCTACGAGGAGGAGCTGCACGATCCCGAGAAGGCGTTCGAGTGGCTGCGCCAGGCGTGGAGCGACCTCCGCACCGCCGATCCGGCGCTCGCCGCCGATGCGTTCGGCAACATCCTCGCGCTCTCCGAGCGCCACCGGCTGTGGCCGCAGCTCTGCGAGCTGCACCTCGAGCGCGCGAACCTGGTGGCCTCGGGCGAGGACAGCATCGCGGCATTGCAGGCCGCGGCCGAGGTCTTCGACGAGCGCCTCGGCGATCCGCTGTCGGCGATGCGCGTGCTGACCCACGCGCTCGACGAGCCCGGCGGCGAGGTCGTGCTGCTCGAGCTGCGCCGGCTCGGCGAGCTCGTCGACGAGCGACGCGACGGCGATCTGCCCCCGGTCGGTGCGCTCGTGTTGCTGCAGGTGCTGCAGCGCCTGGTCGGACGTAGCCGCGATCGCGCGCGCACCGTGGATCTGCTGGCCGAGCGCGCCGAGCTGCGCGAGGTCCGGCTCGGCGATCGTGCGGGTGCGATCGCCGAGTGGATGCGCGTGCTCAGGCTCGATCCCGACGACGACCAGGCGCTCGCCGAGCTCGAGCGCCTGTCCGACGAGGGCGAGCTCTGGCAGCTCTACCTGCTGGTGCCCGCGGCCGCGCTCGAGGTCGCGCCGCAGCCCGCCGATCAGGCCGTGCTCCTGAAGCGCATCGCGCAGCTGTACGAGGGCTCGCTCGGTCGACCCGAGTACGCACTGCGGGCGCGCCTGCAGGCCTGGCGCACGCGCACCAGCTTGCCGCCGCTGGACGGCGAGATCGACGACGAGCACGCCGCGATCTGGCGGCTCGCCGAGCACACGGGCGCCTATCACACGCCGCCCGTGCCCCGCGATCCGACGCTGCTGCCCACGTTGCCGGCGCCCGAGCTCGCCGATCAGGCCTCGTGGATCGGCGCGGGCCTCGACGTGCGGCTGCTCGACACCCTGCCCTCGCCGCACGCACCGCGCATCGAGCTCACCGCGGGCAAGTCGGCCGGTGCAGAGCCGGTCCGCGTCGCGCCGCAGAACACGCAGGAGCTCGTGGTCGACGACACCGAGAGCGTGTCGAGCCGGCCGCCGCCACCGCGTCCGGGTCCACCGGCACCGCCGCCACCGAAGCGCGCACCGACCGAGGTGCTCGAGCTCGGCGACATCGAGGTCGAGGAGCTCGAGGAGCTCGACGAGCCCGACGAGCCCGCCGAGCTACCCACCGCGGATCCCACCGTCGCTGCGCACGCGGCCTCGCTGCAGCGCGACGATCAGACGCGCACCTCGGCGTCGCCGCCCGTGCCGATGCCTCCGCCGCCGCCGCGGCGCGCCGCCGATCAAGGCCTGCCCGCACTGCCCAGGCTGACCCGCGCGATCCTGCCGCCGCGACCGCGGGTCGCGAGCGCGTGGGAAGAGGTCGCGCTCGCGTACACCGAGGTGCCCGCCGACACGAAGGCGGCGAAGGTCGAGGTGGCGCTCGCGCTCGCGCGGCTGTGGGAAGAGGGCGCGCACAACGTCGAGCGCGCGTTCCAGGCGCTCGAGCGGGCGCTCTTGTGGCTACCGCGCCACGAGCCGGCGCTCGAGCGACTCGAGGCGCTCGCCGCCCGCCACGGCGTGATCGAGCGCCTGCTGCAGGCCTACGAGCTGCTGCTGTCCGAGTCGGCGATGCCCGAGCACGTCGTCGCGAACAACCTGCGCATCGCCGAGCTCCACGTCGAGCGCGAGGACTGGACCCGCGCCGAGGAGCGCTATCGGGCCGTGCTCGCCGTCGCGCCCCAGAACATCGGGGCGATGGAGGCACTGCTCGCGGTCTACGAGACCACGGGGAAGCACGCGGAGTGGGCCGACGTGTACTCGGATCTCCTCGACGCGCTCGCCAACGAGCTCACCCCCGAGGAACGCATCGAGCGCTCGCTGCGGCTGTGCGACGTGCTCGAGACCAAGCTCGCGCGCCCGCGCGAGGCCATCGATCGGCTCGAGCTGCTGAGCCGCGAGTTCCCCGATCGCCGCGAGGTGCACGACGCGCTCGTGCACCTGCTCGTGACGACACGGCAGTGGCAGCAGGCCATCGAGGCGCTGCGCACCGCCGCCGAGCACGTCCCCGACGATCGCTACCGGCTCGAGCTGCTGGCCCAGATCGCCGACATCTACGAGACCAAGCTCGGGCTGGCCGACCGCGCGATCGGTGCGTGGGTCGAGATCGTCGAGCTGCACCAGGGCAACGACGACGAGCACGCGCTCGCGAAGCTGCAGGAGCTGTACCTCGCGACCGGGCGCTTCGAGCCGGCGCTGCCGATCATCGAGAAGCGCCTCGCCGCGCGGCCCGAGGACGGCGAGGAGCGCATCGCGTTGCTGGTCGCGAAGGCGCGCGTGCTGCAAGAGGGCAGCGGCGACGGCGAGTCCGCCACCGCGACGCTCGAGGAGCTCGTGCGCGTCGCCCCCGACAACGACGAGGTCGTGCTGGGGCTGTCGCGGCTCTACCGACGTCAGGGCCGCCAGGACGACGGCATCACGCTCCTGCGCGACCATCTCGCGCGCGTCGCCGGCACCGACGAGGCGCGTCACGTGCGACTGGCGACCGCGCTCGCCGAGGTGCTCGATCAAGAGGGCCACGATCCCCGCGGTGCGCTCGCGGTGATCGCTGCCGCGCTCGCGCAGCGACCGGGCACGCCGGCGCTACTGCGTGCACAGGGCAAGCTCGCGCGTGCGGTGCACGACGAGCCGCTGCTCGTCGAGTCGCTGGCCGCCCTGCCCGACCCCGACGGCCTGCTCGAGGCCGCCGATCTGCTGCGCACGCGCCTGAAGGACAGCGCGCGTGCGGTGCGGCTGTACTCGCGCGTGCTCGCCGAGGCCAAGGCGGCCGTCGACGATCCCGAGGCGCCGCGTCGCCTCGCGTCGGCGCTCGAGGGCCTCGTGCGGCTGCGCATCGACGACCGCGACATCGCCGGCGCGATGGAGTTCATGGATCGCCAGCTCGCCGAGATGAAGGGGCCGACGATCCGCGCGCAGCTGC
The DNA here is from genome assembly GCA_964519175.1 of uncultured Nannocystaceae bacterium. GTDB lineage: Bacteria > Myxococcota_A > Polyangia > Nannocystales > Nannocystaceae > Xiheibacterium. The sequence goes on along the minus strand of CAZFKC010000004.1, from coordinate 130,061 downwards.
TCACCGAGATGGGCCGCATCACCTACCGCAGCACCGGCGACGTCGCGGCGGCGCGCCAGCGCTTCGATGCGGCGCTCGCCGAGGATCCCGACTACGCGCGCGCGAAGCTCGGGCTCGGCGAGATGCTCGCCGAGGCCGGCCGCCACGACGAGGCCGAGCAGCTGCTCGAGCAGGCCGTCGATGCGCTGGGCCTCGGCGGCGATCCGGCCCAGCTCGCCACCGGCCTACTCGCGCTCGCGCAGGTGCTCGAGCAGAGCGGTCGCCATGCCGACGCGCACCGCCGGCTCACGCTCGCGGCCCGACACGCGCCCGACAACCTCGAGATCCGTGCCGCGATCGTGCGCAACCGCGTGCTCGCCGGTCGCCATCGCGATGCGCTCGCCGCCGCCGACCAGCTCGAGGAGAAGCTCGCCGAGGGCTTCGAGCGCACGCCGAAGCAGCTGCGCCTGCTCTCCGACGTCATCGCGTTCGTGGCCGAGAGCGCGCTCGCGCTCAAGCAGCCCGACGAAGCGCTCGCCCGCTATCGCCGTGCCGCGCTGCTCGACCCCAGCAACCCCAACGTGCTCGAGCCGCTCATCGGGCTCTGCCAGGAACGCGGCGCGCTCGTCGAGGCCGCGCGGGCTGCCGCCGCGCTCGCCCGTCAGCTCACCGACCCACGCACGCGCGGTCAGAAGTTCATCGAGGCCGGCATGCTGTTCAGCGACGCTGCGGCCGCGCTGGCCGACGGTGCCGAGCCGGCGGCGGGCGAGAACGAGGGCGAGCTACGCAAGGCCGCGTTCGAGAACATCCGCCTCGGCCTCGAGCTGCTCGAGGAGCACAACGTCGCGGCGCTCGATCGCACGCAGCTCGAGGTCGCGTTCCGGGCCACCGCCGCGCACGATCCCGCCATCGCGCTGCGCTGCCTCGACCGCCTGCTGCTGCAGCCCGATCTCGGCCGCGAGCGTCGTCACGATCTCGTGCTCGAAGGCGTCGACATCGCGCTCGGCCGCGATCACAACGTCGAGCTCGCCGAGCGCCTGGCCAGGCAGGCGCGCGAGCTGCAGCCCAGCTCGTCGGCCGCCGTGCTCGCACAGGCGCGCGTGCTCGAGGCCGCGGGCCGCACCGACGAGATCGAGCCGCTGGTCGAGAGCTACTTCGGATCGCTCGGCCGACGCGCGCGCACGAGCGACGTCGGCACGCGCGTCGCGTTGCTGATGCGGCTCGCGGAGATCCAGCAGGCGTGGCCGGACAAGGCCATCGCCTCGCTCGAGCACGCGCTCGAGCTCGACCCCACCGCGCTCGGACCCGCCGAGCGGCGCACGCTGGCGGAGCAGTACGATCGCGCCGGCATCTACGGTCCGCGGGTGCTGGCCAACCACGTCGAGGTCGTCGCCGGTGATCCGCTCGACGGCCGCAGCCTCGCCGCGCTCGCGCGTCACCACGCCGACAGCGGCGACCACGACCGCGCGCACGCGCTCTACGAAGTGCTCGCGCTGCGCGATCCCGAGGACGCCGGCGCGCGTGCGTACCTCGACTCGGTGCAGGTGATCACCAGCGCGGGCACCGAGCTGCAGACCGCGGCGGTCGTGCCGAGCCTGCCGTCCGACGGTGGCATCGGCGAGGCGCTGCTCGCCTTGCTCGACGGCGGTACCGCGATCCTCGCGGAGTACCTGCCGCGCATCGACGTGCCGCCGGAGGCCCGCATCTCGCCGCTCGGCGAGGGCCTGCTCGCGCAGTGTTGGGGCGAGGTGCTGAAGCGGCTCGGCATGAGCAAGGTGGCGCTCGTCGCCCATCACGCGCTCGCTCCCGCGGAAGACGGACCCGAGCTCGAGGACGGCGACTGGCTCGAGGTGCGCTGCCAGCAGCCGCCGATCATCATCGCGCGCGCGCCCGCGTTCGCCGTGACCGATGCGGACGGCCTGCGCTTCGCGCTCGCGCGCGCGCTCTACAGCACGCGACCGGAGGCCGTGTTCGCGATCGGCCTGCGTCGGGCCACGCTCGCGCGCCTCATCTCCGCGCTCTTGCAGGCGTTCCATCCGCGACACGGACGCCGCAAGCACCACCAGAAGCCCGAGGACTACGTCGCGCGGCTGAGCCAGGAGCTGCTGCGCAAGCTGCCGATGCGGACCTCGCGGCAGCTCGGGCAGCTGTTCAAGGACCACGAGGACGAGCCGTTCGACAGCCGGCAGTGGCGGGCGTGGATCCGCCGCGCCGGCAATCGCGTGGGCCTCGCGGTGTCCGGCGATCTCGCCGCGGCGATCCGCGTGGTGACGCGCAGCGCCGAGACGCCGACGGGTGAAGCGCTCGTGCTCGCCGCGCAGGCCGACGAGGATCTACGCGACCTGATCGCGTTCGCGGCCAGTGCCGCGTATGCAGCGGTGCGGCAGCAGCTCGGCAACGAGATCCGCGCGCGCGCCTGATCGACGCGCGCGCGTTCGACCGTCGCGCTACTCGGGCGCGCCCTGCATGATCCAGGCTTCGATCTTCGCGATGTCGCTCTCGGGCAGCGGCGGCTTGGCCTGCGGCATCTGCACGCCGCTGCCACCGCCCGGCGCGTCGAGCATGGTGCCGCGCAGCTTGTAGAGGATGTAGCTGTTCTCGGGCTCGTTGGGCGTGACGTAGGGGATGAGCGCCTCGCTCGGATCGCCCTCGAGCAGCGCCATGTAGGCCATGCCCGGCCGCATGTCGAGCTCCTCGATCGGCGGGCCCCAGGTGCCGCCGGGCTCGTGGCAGAGCGCGACGCACTGCGCGTCCCAGATCGGCTGCAGGTCGGTCTCGAAGTCGACCGGGCCGACCTCGGTCTCGGAGCCGCCGCTCTCGCTCGACGAGTCGGACATCGTCGTGCTCATCGAGGTCGACATGCTCGTCGACACCGTCGTGGTCATCGTGGTCGTCTCACCGATGTCGTCGTTGCTGTCGACGGGGCAGCCGGGAAGCGCGAGGAGGCCGGCCAGGGTCGCGAGCGCGGCGCGAAGAGGGGTGGTGCTGGCAGGCGAAGCGATGCGATCGAACATGAAGGCTCCTTGGATGGGGGCGCAGGTTGGCTGGTTAGGTTGTTCACAAATGGCGCGGGCGCGCCGAGGCGCCCGCGCGCTCAGAAGCGTCCGCGCAAGGCGACACCGCTCGTCCCGCCGCCGAAGATCGGCGACAGCGCGAGCTCGCGTCTGCCCACGCCCGCCGTGGTGCCCCCGCCCTTGCCGTTCTTGCGCTTCTTCGCGCCGACGACGAGCAGCGGGATCCCGACTGCGAGCCCCGCGACCGCGAGACCGGCACCGAGGTACGCCATGAGGTTCGCGCGGTTGCCGGCCTTGTCGAGATCGTCGATCTCGGGGTCGGTCACCTCGTGCTTCTCGACCTCTTTTTGCTTCGCGGCGCTGATGCTGGTCCCCGCGATCACCATCGACACGCCGGCGACGCCGGCGACGATGAAGACGGAGCCCGCGGCGATCATGCCGGTGCCGGGCTTGGCGTCGCCCTTTTCGCGCTTCTTGCGATCGCGCTTCTTCTTTTTCTTCTTGTCGCCATCGCCCGCGCTCGCTTGCGCGGCCGCGGCCTTCTCGGCCTCGATGTCCGACAAGAGCCCTTCGCCGCGATCGAGCTGCTCCTCGGCGCGCGAGATGAGCGCGGTGGAGTCGGCCGGGGCGATCACGATCCAGTCGGTCGTGGCGCTGCCGGACTCGACCTCGGCGAACAGATGCAGGATGTCGAGCGCGATGCGGGTGTCCTCGATGCCCTTGCTCGCGGCCTCGGCGTCGCGCTCCTTCGAGGCGATGTCGAGCCGGGTCTCGCCGGCCTCCAGCAAGATGATCGGGTCACCGAGCTCGGCGCCGTTCTTCTCGAGGCCGTCGGCGACGCGCTCGTAGTCGCCCGCGTCGCGTGCACCCTGCACGCTGTCGCGGATCGCCTGGCGCTTGGGCTCGGCCTGCTCGGGGGTGAGCAGCGGCCCCGCCTCGACTTCCTCCGCCGGCTTCGGCTTCGGCTTCTTCTTTTTCTTCTTCGCGAAGAACGCGATCGGCACGCCCGCGGTGCTCGCGATGGGCCCACTCGGGGTCCACGGCGATGCAGCCACCGGCGTGACGACGGCACACCACGCGAACACGGTCCCGACCAACGTCGCTGCGATTCGCCTGCCCGCCACTTGTGTCGAATCGTAACACATCACCGCGTCCGTCGATCGTGATCTGCCACGCGCTGCGCGAATCGACGTAGCGACCTCGCGCGCCCGACGGTCGAAGCATCCGCGGTGTTGCAGATCGCAGTCGCGTCAGTCGGCAGGCTTCGCGCCCGCGGCCTGCGCGATCGACCGCGCGACCGCGCCCCACAGCGCGCGGAAGCGGATCCGATCGAAGCCCGATCGCGTGGCCAGCCAGTCCGACTGGCTGGGCCCGCCGTCGGGATCGCCGTAGTAGCCCATCACATCCAGATGATCGGCGCGCGCGACGTGGATGATCTCGCCCCAGATCTGCGACAGGGTCGGCACCATCCCGTCGTTCGCGGACGGGGCCGGGACCTTGCCGTAACCGCTGACGAGCGCCTCGACCTGCGCGTCGGTGAGCCGACCCAGCCGGCTCGTGGGCATCTGCGCCGTGAGTCGGTAGAGCAGGTGGTAGAGCGCGTGGGTGAGCTGCGCGATCGGATCGAGCCCGACCTGCAGCGCACCGAACGTCGCCGGCGGACGTGCGCGCGTGATGACGCAGGAGTAGCGCACGCCGGGTCGGTCCTCGGTCGCGGAGTTGAAGAGGTCGAGCCCGTCCGGGGTGATCTGCGGCAAGAGGGCCTGATCGCCCTGCACGTGGCCGAGGAAGCGCTCGAGCGACTCGGAGCGCTCGTCGTCGAAGTCGGCGAGCACCTGCTCGTAGAGCTGCTCGAGCACGGGTCCACCGAGGCCGATCAGATCGTCGAGCCGCACGAGCACCTGCGCCGCCCGCACTGCGCCGCGCAGCGGCCGCTTGCCGGCGCGGAGCCCATAGAGCGTCACGATGGACAGCAGTCGCAGCAAGCGCTGCCCGAGCACGCCGGTGGCGATGCTCGCGAGCGGCGTGCCGTGGTGCGGGCTCGCGATCGTCACGATCGATCGCGTGCGCCGACCGATCGCGTCGACGTCGACGTCGGTGGGCAGCGACACCGACGGCGTGACCAGCAGGCGACAGTCGAGCCCACCGCTCGAGTGACCGACGAAGTGCAGTGGTCCGTCGCCCGGCACCACGCGCATCACCGCCTCGCCGAGCGTGGCCGCGCGCGAGCGCAGCGACGCGGTGGGCAGCGTGCCGACGGCGCGGACCTCGGCGCGCACGCCGACCTGCTCGAGCTTGACCGCGAGCTGCTCGACCGTGCGACTGAAGTAGTTGAGCTCCCCCAGGTTGAGGAACCCGAAGAACCCGGGCACCAGCACGACCTGGTGGAGCTCGCTCTCCAACGTCGTCGGCAGTGTAGCAGCCCTTCCCGCCTGCTATGCTGCTCCGACATGGGTCGCCTCGTTCTCGGCAAGGGCGGCGGCGGTCGGCCGACCCGCGTGATGATGATGACGATCGCGCTCGGCGCAGGCCCGAGCCTCGCGCGCGCGGACGAGCCCCGCGGCGTGGGCGAGCTGGTCGCCGACGGCGCGATCGACCCGATCGTCGGCGGCGAGGAGACCGAGCCGGGCGAGTTCGACGGCGTCGTCGCGATCCAGGCCGGCACGGGGCTGTGCACCGGCACCGTGGTCGCGCCGCGGCTGATCCTCACCGCCGCACACTGCCTCGCCGATCTCCCCGACGACGAGCGCGTGACCGTGCACTTCGGGCCGACGATCGAAGATGGTCAGGTCGACGCCGAGGACTGGGGCACGCACCCGCAGTTCTGCGCCGACTGCAAGGAAGACATCTTCGACTACGCGTACGTGACGCTCGCCAGCGACTTCTCGGTGCCCGACGGCTACACGCTCCCCATCGTCGATCAGCGCGAGTGGGATCAGGCCATGGCCGCGGGCAAGGAGGTCACGCTCGTCGGCTACGGCGACGATCCGAGCGTCGGCAGCTTCCAGGGTGGCATCGGGATCAAGCGCGAGGTGAAGACCACGGTGATCCGGATCTCGAAGGGCGGGCTCGAGTTCTACGCGGGCGGGCACCACATGGACTCGTGCGCCGGCGACTCGGGCGGCCCCGCGTTCGTGCGCGTCGCGACCGGCGAGCTGCGCCTCGCGGGCATCACGTCCCGCGGGTCGAACCCGTGCGGCGACGGTGGCTACTACGGCGCGCCCTACCCCGCGCTCTGCTGGGTGCGCAACGAGACCGGCATCGACATGCTCGGCGCCGAGTGTGCGAACTGCGACTGCGTCGACACCTCGCCGCCCGGCGAGGACAAGTGCGCGGTCGATCGTCGCGGCGCCGATGCGACCGCGCCGTGGTTGCTCGCGCTCGTCGTGGTCGGCCTGCGCCGACGGCTGCGTCGCTAACGTCGACGCTTCTTGCGCTTCTTCTTTTTCTTCTTCGGCGACGCCTTCGCAGGGGCCGGCTTCGCGACCGCGGCGGTCGGCGGCGGCGGGGGCGTGCCGGCCGATGCGGACGGCGGTGCGTCCTCGTCGACCACGACGTCCTCGTCGCCCTCGTCGCCCTCGGCCGCCGCGGGCACGGGCGCAGCGGGCTTCAGCTGCACGGTCTCGAAGTAGCCGAGCTTGCCGTCCGGCTGCTCCTCGAAGTGGCGGCCCTTCACGACCAGCTCCGCGGGCTCGTGGCCGGCGAGCACGACCAGGTACCGCTGCGGCTGGAGGACGTCGACGTCGACGATCTTCACGCCGGGCGTGTAGCCGACCAAGAGCCCCAGCGTCGCGCCCGGCGTGTTGCTGCGCAGCACCAGCGTCTCGGCCTGCTTGCCGGGCGCGGACGCGAGCTTCGGTGCGCGCTCTTCGGGCAACGGCGGCATCGCGGTGCCCGCGGGCAACGGATCGAGATCCATGATCACGGGCGCGGCGAGCTCGGAGCCCTTCACGATGCGCACGCGCGGCACGTGCCCCGGCGCGGTGACCATCACCATGTACTCGTGGTCGATCGGCAGCGCCTCGAAGCGCGCCTCCTTGCCCTCGCGCACGTCGAACACCCGCGCGCCCTTGGGCTCGCTGGCGATCTCGATCGTGCCGTACTCCTTCTTCTCCGCCTCGGCCGCGCGACGCTTCTCCTCGAGCTCCTGCTCCGCCTCGGCCTGCGCCTGCGCGTTGCGATTGCCGATGACGTCGCCGCTGAACAGATCGGTCTGCGTGTAGAGCACCCAGAACAACCCGCCGCCGAGCAGCAGCGTGAGGGCGAGCCAGAACCACGGCAGCCCGCCGCGGCGCGGCTCCGCCTCGACGTCGACCGGCTCGTCGACGCGCATCGCGACGCGCGAGACCAGCGACGACGACGGGGCGGCGATGTGCAGCTGCGCCGACTCGGCGGCGTCACCCGGGGCCGGGAAATCGATCGGCGTCGGCGCGTCGGCCGAGACCGCTGCCGGCCTGGGCAGGACCGGCGTCGCCCTCGGCATCACGGGCGTCGGCCGACGGGGCGGCGTCGCGGGGGCACGCACGGGTGCACGCGCGGCGCGGGGCAGCGGCATCGCAGCCTCGGCGCGCGCGGGCTCGGGTGCGCGCGGCAGCGGCAACGCGGGGGCCTCGGGCTTCGCGGCGGCCGGCGGGATCCCGGCGACCGGCGTCGCGGCGCTCTCGTCGAGCGACTCCAGCAGGCCGTCGAATTCGTCGAGCGCGGGCGAGGCCTGGGCGTCGGGCTCGAGCAGATCGGCGAGCCCGGAGAACGAGCCCGAGGCGCGCGCCGGTGCGGCGACAGGTGCCGGTGGCCGCGGCGGCTCCGGGCTCTCGACGAGCGCCGGCACGGCGACCGGCGTGGGACGTCGCGTCACGGCTGCGGGCGCGGCCGTGCTCTCCGGCGTCGCGCCGTTCGTCGGCGGCGCAGCGGGCTCACCCGCTCGCTCGGGGCTCGGCGCGACGCGTGCGCTCCAGTCCAGCGCAGCGAACAAATCGGGCGCGGGCTCGCGGCCGGGCTCCATCGTCGCGATGATATCAACATCGGCGGAGCACCGCGCGGAATCGCTGCCGCCGAGTCGGAGATTGTCAGCCAATCGAGCCCGCCGTGGCTTTGCCACGGCGGACAGCGAGCACGACTGCGAGCGCCAGGAAGAGCGCCGGACGGCGCGACCAAAGCTCAGCCGCCCGCGATCCAGCGCATCGAGAGTGCGTCGATGTGGTTGCCCAAGAGCACGTACTCGAGGGCGGCGAGCGCGAGGAACGGCCCGAACGGCACGTGCTTGCCCATGAGCGCACCGACGGGCCCGCGGCCCTCTTCCTCGCGCAGCTCCTCGTCGTCGCCGTGCGCCTCGCGCAGCTCCTGGTTCGCGACGCGGCGACCGAGCAACGTCATCGGCACCGCGACCAGGAGCCCCTGCACGGCGCCCGCGCCGATGCACCACGCGAGCCCGATCGGCCCCGTCCACGCGCCGACCATGAGCAGGAGCTTCGCGTCGCCGAGCCCGAGCGCCTCGATGCCGCGCGTGCGCAGGTACAGCCAGCGGATGCCGGCGAAGAGCGCCCATCCCCCGACGCCCGACGCGAGCGCGGGGATCCAGCCGACGCCGAGCCAGCGCTCGTCCACGAGCGCGACGACGACTCCGATCGCAGCCATCGGCAGCACGATCGCGTCGGGGATGATCCAGTGATCGAGATCGATGAAGACCACGACGAGCAGCGCGAGGCAGAGTGCGAAGCGGAGCTGCCACGCGACGACGCCCGGCGCCGCACCTTCGGCGAGCGGCACGTAGACCGCGAGCATGAACGTGGCGAACGAGAGCATGCCGGCGAGCAGCTCGACCAGCAGGTAGCGCATCGCGAACGGCGCCTTGCAGTGGCGACAGCGCCCGCGCAAGAGCAGGTACGAGAGCACGGGCACGTTGTCGAAGCCGGCGATCGCGTGCCCGCACGACGGACAACGCGATCTCGGGCGCACCACGCTCTGCCCCAGCGGCAGACGGTGGATCACCACGTTCGCGAAGCTGCCCCAGAGCGTCCCCCACGCGAACGCGAGCACGCGCATCCACGGCGAGAGCAGCACGAAGAGCCACACCTCGGGCACCGCGACCGGCACCGTCGGCGCCGCGGCGAGCACGGCTGGCAGCAGCTCCATGGCGATCGAAGCATACGGCATCGCCCACGCCGGCGCCGGCGCACCTGCTATGCTCCGCGCCGTGTCGGCCCCGCTCCGGACTCGTGCGCGCGTGATCGCCAGCTTGGCGATCGCCGGCTCGACGATCGCTGCCCCCATGCTCTCGGCGTGCGGCGACGACGAAGGCGATGCCGGCGGCACCGCGCCCGTGCTCGGCGCGGCAGGGTCGACGTCGAAATGGCACGAGACGTTGGCCAAGGGCGACGTCGACGGGCTGCTCGCGGCGCTGCAGCAGGGCCACCTGCGCGCCCGCACCGGGCTCGGCCCCCATCGCATGAAGATCCACTCGGAGCTCGCGCTCGCGCCCGAGGGCGAGCCCGCGACGCACGAGCCCGCAGTCGACGAGCTGCGTCCGACGCCCCAGCACGTCGTCGACGATCTCGAGCTCGTGTGGGCGACGACCGAGCCGAATCGTCCGCGCTTCTCGCTCGTGCAGACGAACGATCACGAGCGTGGTCGCGAGGTCGTCGTCGACGGCACGCGCATGTACACGCGGCATCGCCATCGCGCGTGGTACGTGCAAGAGCTGCAGGCCGACCTGCACGAGCTCTGGCTCGACGACGCGCAGCGTTCGATCTACGACGCGATCGCACTCGCGGCGCCGCGGCTCGCCGTGCAAGCCACCGAAGAGGCGGGCGCCGGCATCGGCGGCGGTGCGGCGATCCGCTTCGCGCTCGCGACCGCAGCCACGAGCGATCCGAAGCGCGCGCTCGCGAAGCATGGGCAGGCCTGGCGCGCCGACGCGGAGATCGACGAGGTCTCCGGCTCGGTGCTCGTCGACGCCGGCAGCGGGCTCTGGCTCTCCGCCGAGGTGCACGTGCGCTATGGCATGCCGGGCCCGGACGGACGCCGACTGCGCGGAAGCGTGGACGCGAGCGCCGAGGTGGCGCCCGTATCGCCCGAAGCGGCCGAGATCGTGATTCCCAGCGATGCGCAGCCACTGCTCGAACGCACCCGCTACGAGGCGGAGCGCGCCCGACTGCTGGACGGGCTTGCAGGGCCATGAGCCCGCCGCTACAACCGAGCCAGCAGTGACGAAACCGCGGTCGCAACCCCGGGGTAGCTCTGGCCGGGGGGCCGCCGATTCGGCGCCCGCTGGCGGTCGAGCTGCGCGCGCATACACCCGTGCCGATCTCCCGCCAGCGCTCGACGCGGCCCTGGAAGCCGCGCTCGACAAGCAAGCGCGCGGTCCGGTCGTGCTCGATGTCAGCGACGTCGCCGGCTACACCGACTGGGTGCTCATCGTGTCCGCGCGCAGCGAGCGACAGGTCGCCGCGATCGCCGACGGCATCTCGCGCGCGCTGAAGGACGGCGGCACCGCACCGCGCGGCGTCGACGGCGTGGGCGAGCACGTGTGGGAGCTGCTCGACTACGACGACTTCATGGTCCACGTGTTCTTCCATCCGGTGCGCACGCACTACGATCTGGAGAGCATGTGGAGCGACGCGCCCCGCGTCGACCTCGGCCTGCCCTCCGACGTGATGGACACGGTCGAGCTCGATCAGCTCGCGCTGCCCGAGCACCTGCCCGGCTACCGCGGTGACGCGGCCTTCGGCGGCTTCGACGACGAGTTCGGCGACGACGACGATGCCGAGGACGACGACGCCGGTGGCGACGACGACCTCGGGCTCGACGACGATGCCGACGATGCCTTCGTCCACGACGACGACGACGACGCCGAGCTCGAGGACGGCGCCGACACGACCGAGGTCGACGTCGGCGAGCCGGGCGAAGAGGCGCGCACCGAGCAGCTCGTACCGCCGCGTCCGCGCGGTCGTGCGTAGGCGGCGGCGGTGCGCATCGTCGTGCTCGCCCACGGGCGCAAGCCCGATCGCGGGGTCGCCGAGCTCTGCGACGAGTACATCAAGCGCGCCCGCACGGCGCTGCCGTTCGAGCTCGTGCACTGCTCGACCAGCGCCCAGCAGTGGCAACGCGCACGCGCCCAGCCCGGCAAGCTCGTGCTGCTCGACGAGCGCGGCGACTCGCTCAGCACGCGCGAGCTCGCGGCCAGGATCGAGGGCTGGCGCACGGCGGCGATCCGTCAGCTCGCCCTGCTCATCGGCCCGGCCGACGGCTTCGACGATGCCGAGCGAAGCGCGGCCGACGGGCTGCTGTCGCTGTCGCGCCTGACCCTGCCCCACCGCCTCGCGCAGCTCGTGATCTGCGAGCAGCTGTACCGCGTGGGCACCGTCCTCACGGGCCACCCCTACCACCACGGGTGAGCCCTGCAACGGATCACCGCCGCGGCCGACCTGATCGGGGATGCCGTGGTCGATGCTCCTGCCGGCGTGCTGTCTCGGTTGTGGCGTGGTGCTGCGCAGCGAGCGGGTACCCGAGCTCTGTCGCACGTGCGTCGCCGAGCACTCGCCCCTGGCGGAGCGCGAGCGCGACGTCGGCGGCACGCTCGCGCTCTGGCCCTACGCCGGTGCGTTCGCGCAGGCGCTCGTGCGGCTCAAGTACCACGGCGATGCGGCGCTCGCCGGTCCGCTCGGGCGCGCGCTCGCGTGCGCGCCCGAGCTCGACGCGTCGCGCTGGAGCTCGGTGTGCGCGGTGCCGATGCACTGGCGCCGTCGCTGGCGACGCGGCTTCGATCATGCGGCGCTCCTGCTCGCGCACGCGGCCCGCGGACGCAGCGACGCGCCGCCCGTGCGCGCCTTGCTGATGCGCACGCGCGACGACCCACCGCAGGCCGAGCTCGATGCGACCGCACGCGCCGCCAACCTCGTCGGCGCGTTCGCGGTGCGCCCCCGCGCGCTCCAAGAGATCCGCGGCGCGCGCGTGCTCGTGGTCGACGACGTGACGACCACCGGCGCGACGCTGCGCGCGGCCGCAGCCGCGCTCGAGGAAGCCGGGGCCGCCGAGGTGGGCCGCCTCGCGCTGCTGCGCACGCCCTGAGCCGAGTCGAAGCAAAGGCGCGCCGCGCCGCAGGCCGGGTCGCGAAGACGGGCCGTCCTTCCCATTTGCTCGCGGGTGCTTGGCGATCGGCCGTGGTCTGCTAGGTTGTCGCCCCCGTGGCCAAGGCCGCAGCGAAAAACGCCCAGGGCGGCACCGACGTGGTGCTGTCCCTGAATCGCAAAGCGAGCTTCGACTACGAGGTGATCGATCGCTACGAGGCGGGCGTGATGTTCACCGGCAGCGAGGTGAAGTCCGTCCGCGAGGGTCGCATCAGCCTGGCCGAGGCCTACGCGGTCGTCGAGCGCGGCGAGGCCTGGCTCGTGGGGGCGCACGTCGCCGAGTACGTGCTGGCGCATCGCCGCAACCACGAGCCCATGCGCCGGCGCAAGCTGCTGCTGCACCGCAAGGAGATCGACAAGCTCGGCCAGGCCGTGCAGCGCGACGGGCTCACGCTCATCCCGCTCAAGGTCTACACCAAGGGCCGGCACATCAAGGTCGAGCTCGGGCTCTGCCGCGGCAAGCAGCAACACGACAAGCGCGAGAAGGTGCGCGAGCGCGAGCACAAGCGCGAGGTCGATCGCGAGATGCGCGAGCGTCGGCGATGAACGACCCCCGCGAGCGCGCGTTGCTGACCGCGCAGCGGTTGCTCGATCTGGCGCGACGTCGAGCGCTGTCCGCCGCCGAGTGCTTCGAGCTCGTCGAGGCGGTGGGCATGGTGCCCGGGCTCCTGCGCCCCACCGTGCAGGTGCTCTCGTGTCAGCGCGACGGCGCGGCCGTCGATGCCATGCTCGCGCTGCCACCCGGCGTGCCGGGCCTGGTCGAAGCGCTCTACGGCGCGTTCGCGGCCGGGGCCATGCGCACGCGCACCGACGGCGCGCCCACCGTGGCGATGCTCGCGATGGACTTCCGGCGCTCGCGCTCCGCCGCATTCGACGAGGCGCTCGCGCGCGCGGCCGCGGTGTTCGGCGACGGGCTCGAGCGGCTCGAGGTCGACGACCGTGTGCACTACCGCTTCGCGATCGATGCACGCAGGGGCACGTTGGCCGGACGCGCCGCCGCGATCGCGCTCGACGTGCAGTGGCTGCACGGCCGGCTCTCCAAGCTGAAGGGCAGCCGGCTGTGGCTGAACGGCTGGTGCTTCGACGAGACCGGCGCGATCCGGCCACCCGTGCAGATCCACCTCGTACGCGGCTGGCTGGGCTGGGCCGCGCGTCAGGTGCACACGGCGGTGCCATGAGCGTGGAGTTCCAGCGAGCGATCGCCCGCGCGCTGCAGGCGGGCGCGCGCGGCCTGTGGGTCACCACCGACGAAGAAGCGCGCGCGATCGCGGCGCTCGAGGAGGTCGGCCGCACGCTCGGCTGGCCGGTGCACTGCTGGAGCGCCGCCGCAGGCACCGACGGCGATCGGAAGTCGCGAACGCTCTCCGACGCGCTCACGGCCGTGCGCGCCACGGCCGGCGACGCGATCTGGGTGCTGCTCGACGCGAGCGCGCAGCTCGACACGGGCACGATGCGAGCGATCCGCGAGCTCGCCCAGCGCGTCGAAGGGCCCGCGCTCGTGCTGGTCGAGCCCCACGGCGCCGGGGCGGCCGCGCTCGGCCGCGTGCCCGAGCTCGTGCGCGAGCCGTTGCCGCTGCCCGACCACGCCGAGCTCGCGCTGCGCGTGGGCGCAGTGGCCGAGGCGCTCGCCGAGTCCGGCTGGGCCGATGCCGTCGATCGCCTCGGCGCCGGCGCAGCGGTGCTGGCCTCCGCGGGCGTCGGGCTCGGGCTCGTCGCGTTCGAGCGCCTGCTCGCCGAGGCGGTGCTCGAGCACCAGCTCGACACCGCCGCGATCGCCCACTTCATCGCGCTCGCGAAGCCGCGGGTGCTCGGCGATGCCGGGCTCGTCGACGTCGTCGCTGCGGCCGGTGCCGAGCGGCTCGGTGGGCTCGATGCGCTGAAGACCTGGGTGCGCCGCCGCAAGCTCAGCTTCGAGCCCGCGGCGAGGGCGGCCGGCATCGCGCCGGCGCGCGGATGCCTGCTGGTCGGTGTGCAGGGCTGCGGCAAGAGCCTCGCCGCCCGCGTGTGTGCGAGCGAGCTGGAGCTCCCGCTCGTGCGGCTCGAGCCCGGGCGCATCTTCGGCGGCACCGTCGGCGAGAGCGAGGCGAACCTGCGTCGCGTCGTGTCCGACGTCGATCGCATGGCGCCGGTCGTGCTCTGGATCGACGAGCTCGACAAGGGGCTCGCGGGCAGCGACGGCTCCGCGAGCGATGCGGGCACCGCCGCGCGCGTGCTCGGCGGGCTGCTCACGTGGCTGCAGGAGCGCACGCGCCCGGTGTTCGTCGTCGCCACCGCGAATCGCATCGATCTGCTGCCGCCGGAGCTGCTGCGGCGCGGTCGTTTCGACGAGATCTTCTTCGTCGATCTGCCCGACGCCGACGAGCGCGAGGCGATCCTGCGCGTGCACCTGCTGCGCGATCCGGTCGAGCGCGGCGCGGCCCCGACGGAGCTCGCTGGATCGTGGGCACGCTGGGCCGAGCTCGCGCGCGCAGCCGAGGGCATGAGCGGCGCCGAGCTGGCGGCCGCGGTCGCCGAGGCGCGGCTCACCGCCTACGCGCACCGCCGCGCGCTCGCCGAGGACGACCTCCGCGAGGCGCTCGCGCAGACGGTGCCGCTGTCGGTGTTGCGCGCGGAGGACGTGGCCGCCCTGCGCCGCTGGGCCAGCGGTCGCGCGCGGCGGGCCTGAACGAACGCTGCGCTTCGTCGTACCCTCGCGGCCGTGATCCAGCTCGGCTTCGCCTCCCCCAAGCTCTCGCTCGCGAACCTGCAGCACCTCGTGGTCGTCGCGCCCGCGCGACGCTTCGCCAAGGGCGGGCTGCCACCGAAGCTGCTCGATCGCCGACGCGCGCAGCTCCTGCTCGAGCTCGCGGGTCAGACGAAGCCGGGCGATCGCGGCGCGCTGGGCTCGACGCTGGGCGGCGAACCCACGTGGCTGCACGCCGCCGTGCTGCCCGATCGGCTCTCGCGCTACAACTCGCCCGCGCGCGCCGACAGCATCCGGTTCGCGCTCGAGTCGCTGCGCTGGGGTCGCAAGGGCAAGGCGCTCGTCGTCCTGCTGCTCGACGATCCGTCGCACCTGCTCGCGGCCGCGAACGCGGTGTCGCGCGCACTGCCGCCTTACTCGATGCGCGGCGATGCGCCGACGCTGGAGATCAAGATCGCGGCGTTCGGCCCCGACCACCAGCCGATCGTCGCGGACGCGCGCGTGCGTGCGACGATCGACGCCGCGCGCGATGCCGCGATGCTGGTCGACACCCCGCCCTCCGAGCTGCACCCCACCTCGCTGGCGACGCAGGCCCGCGCCGCGATCGGTAGCGGCTTCGAGCTGAAGGAGATCGTCGGCGACGAGCTGCTCAAGCAGGGGCTCGGGGGCATCCACGCCGTCGGGCGGGCGGCGATCGAGCCGCCGCGGCTGCTGCTCGCGCACTGCGGCCCGAAGCACGCCGCGCTGCACGTCGCGCTGGTCGGCAAGGGCATCTGCTTCGACACCGGCGGCCTTCACCTCAAGGCGCGCGGCATGATGGAGACGATGAAGGCCGACATGGGCGGCGCCGCGGCGGTGCTCGGGGCCTTCCGCGTCCTGGCGCGCGAGCAGCTGCCGATCCGGATCTCGCTGCTGCTGTGCATCGCCGAGAACGCGATCGACAGCAAGAGCTACAAGCCCGACGACATCTTGCGCATGCACTCGGGCAAGACCGTGGAGATCAACAACACCGATGCCGAGGGCCGGCTGCTGCTCGGCGACGGCGTGAGCTGGGCCGCGCGCGAGCTGGGCGCGGACGTGATCATCGATGCGGCGACGTTGACCGGCGCGCAGCTCATCGCCACCGGGCTCGTCCACGCCGCCGTCGTGACGAACGACGAGGGCATCGAGCGGCAGGCGATCGCGGCCGGGCGCGAGAGCGGCGACCTCGTGCACCCGCTGCCGTTCGCGCCCGAGCTCTACCTGCACGAGTTCCGCAGCCCGGTCGCCGATCTGCGCAACTCCGTCGCGAACCGCAACAACGCGCAGTCGAGCTGCGCAGCGCAGTTCGTCTACGCGCACATCGCCGATGCTCCGCGCGCGGCGACGCGTCGCTGGTGCCACATCGATCTCGCCGGGCCGGCGTTCCCGAAGGAGCGCGCGACCGGCTACGGCGTCGCGCTGATCGCCGAGCTCGTGCGCCGCGTGGCCGCGGACGCCACTTAAGATCGCTTCGGATCGACGAGCCGCGCGACCAGCCCGTGCGTCCGCAGGCCGACGTGGCGTTGCGCCATGGTCGGGCGCATGCGGGCCGCCTCGTCGCGCAGGAGGATCTTGCGCACGACGTCGCGCGCACCCTCGTCGAGCTCGACGAATTCCACGCCCATTCCCGGGGGATCGTCGCCGTGCCGGACCACACGCCCGCGCCCCTCGAACAAGATGGGCTCCTCGGGGAACACGGTGAAGCGCAGCTCGATCAGCGCGCCGATCGGGAGCTGGTCGCCGCTGTGGACGTAGCAGCCGGTCTCCGACAGATCGCTGACCGGCGTCGTCGTGCGCGGATCGAGCTCGGCGAACGCGGTGCTCATCGGCACCCGTCGCGCCCGTCGTCGATTGCCCTTGTCGCTCGTGCTCACGATGGTTCGGCCGACGCGCGAGGGCGCGTCCCACGTGCGTTCGATCCTGGCCCCTCGGGGCGGCGGTGGCAAGCGTCCCGACACTGAACCTTTGTGCGGGCCGATCGCGCCGAGCGCGGCGCAGGCCGCTGCCGCGCCGCGGGGCCGGTGGCGGCCTGCCCGCGACCCCATGCGCGCGGGGTCGACTTAGAGTGCCGCAGGTGAGCGACAAGGACGCCCGCTTCCGACGGCTGCGCAAGGACGGAGATCTGTTCGCGCACTTCGGCATCGAGCTCGAGCCCGCCGAGGTCGCCGCACCGACGAAGAGCGAGTCCGCGATCGCGTGCACGCGCTGCCGCTGGTACCTGTGGCGAACGCAGACGAGCTGTCCGGTGTGCGGACAACCGGCGCCGGCTCCCGCCGCGAGCCCGCGATGAGCCGCTTCGTCGAGGTCGAGCTCGCGCAGGGTGGGCTCGCCGAGGTGCTCGCGGCCCTCGGCGCGCTCGGAGTCGCGTTCGAGCACGACGGCGAGGCGCTGATGCTGCGCGGCGGCATCGAGTGCGCGGGTCAGCCCGCACTCGTGCGCATCGAGGCCGGCACGCTCGGCGCGGTGGAGGACTTCGGCTTCGTCGAGGACGCGGCCGGCAACGCGGTGCTCGTGTGCGGCGAGCCGGACCGCGGCGTGCTGGCCGAGCGGCTGCTCGTTCCGCTCCGCGTCGAGCTGGCGCGGCAGCGGCTCGCGCCCGGGCTCGCGGTCGAGGCCGCGGTCACCGAGCGCGACGGCAGCGTGCGCCTGCGACTGCGCCCGCGTCGATGATCACGGCACCGGCGCGAGCTCGAACGCGACCTCGACGTGCTGATCGCCCTCGGCCCCCGGCACCACGATCGCGCCGCGCCAGCCGTCCTCGAACGGCCGCGTGATGACCTCGTCCAGCAGCTGATCGTCGCCGACACCGTCGTCGTCCCACATCTGCACGCGGAACGTGAGCGCCTGTCCGGCCTCGGGCACGACCGGCACGTGCTCGCTGGCGACCTCGCCCTCGGCGGGCCAGCCCTTGCCGCTGTCGACCGCGACGTGGTGATCGCCGTCGGTCTCCCACAGCACGTGCTCGGCTCCGTCGCTGCCCGCGACGCTGATGCGCCCGTAGAGCTCCAGCTCGTCGCCGCCGTCGCCACCGTCTTGCGTGCAGCGCAGCTGCGCGAGCGAGACGCGGACGTCCTGACGCACGCGTGTGCACTCCTCGACCTCGTACTCGCTCGTGAGCGCGAAGCCGGCGGGCGAGTCGTCGGCGACCCAGGCCAGCTCGTAGGCGATTGCGGCGCCCGGGGACTGCTTGCTCCACTCGCCGCCGGCCTCGACGAACGCGCGCAGCTCGTCGATGCCGTAGATCGCCTTGACCGCGTCGGTGCCGTTGCCTCCGACGACGAACGCGGTGATGTGCGACTGCGCGAGCACCTCCTCGTGCGACAGCGACACGCTGCCGTCCACCGAGGTGACGCCGTGGTAGGCGAACTCGAGCGCGGCGCCGAGCTCCTCGGCCGACAGCTCGGAGGTGATCGTGAACAGCACCATGCGGCCGTAGCTGACCGATGCGACGTAGGCCGGCGCCTCGTCGCCGAACTCGCGCTCGACGTCCTCGAGCTCGACCTCGGGCGCGAAGAGCCCGGAGGGCGTCTCCGGCGGATCGACGTCGACGGTGTAATAGGACTGCACGAACTCCACGACGTAGCGGCTGCGCACCTCGCTGCGCTCGAACTCGAGGCTCGTCGAGACCTCGCCGAGCCCGAGCCCCCAGCCGGCCGAGACGCCGACGGCGAGGTCGAGCTGCTCGGAGGAGTGCACCTCCTCGATGTCGGCCCACACGTGCGCCGCGGTGCTGCCGACGACGTTGGCGTCGAGGATCTCGTGCATGGCGTCGCGGAACGCGGAGAGGCTCGGCTTCGCGACGGTGGCGGAGACGGTGCCGTCGAGCACGCCCTCGAGCGACGCCGAGAAGCGCAGCGGTGCGCGCGGGAGGATCTTCGGCGCGAGCAGGCCGGTCGCGAGCGCGCGCTCGCCGACGAGCGCACCGGGGTAGAGCGCCTGCGCGTTGGCCTGCACCGCGGTGATCCGATCGAAGCGCCGCGTCTCGTCCCAGCGCTCGCGCGCACAGGTGTACGCGCCGGCGTCTTCGTCGGTGTCGACCGGGGTCTTGGCGATGTCGCCCTCGGGGATCTCGGGCACGCCGAGCTCGACGAGGAACGCATCGATCGCGTCGCGCTCGTCGGCGGTCTCGCCGGGTCCGGAGTCGTCGGGTGCGTTCGCCTGGCCGCACGCACAAGCGAGCAACGAGAGCACGATCGATCGCGAGCGCTGCATGGTCCGTCCTGCCTCGTCGCCGGAGACGCGGGCCCGGGGGCGCGGACGCAGAGGTGGCGCAGGGCTCGGGTGACCGATCGGCCGCAGCACCCCCGTGCGAGCGCCTGCACGCAGGAATCGCTGCAGGTGCGGAGATGTCGCACCCGGGTCGGGACCGGCGAATTCGCGGTCCTACGCCCGTGCCGTCCGTCGACCCGCGCCCGCGATCATCGCGGCGCTACGTCGCATCGCGTACGCAACGACTACGACTTGAAGCGCACGTGGAAGTGGTGCTGGTGGCTCCGCCAGTGGCGGATGATCCCGTGCGAGCGCCCGCGACCGCGCGGGTACTGGAAGAGCTCGTCGAGCTCTTCGTCGCTCGTGCCGCGCTCCTTCGCGTACTCGTAGAGGATCTTCTGCAGGCCGTAGTCGAGGAAGATCACCTCGACGCCGCCGGTGTCCACGAACGACTTCACGAGCGTCCACGTGCGCGCGACGTCGAGGTTGTCGTGCGTCACGCCCGAGAAGCGCGTGCGATCGCCGTCGGCCCCGCGCAGCACGTAGCCGACGTCGACGTCGCGGCCGAGCCGATGCGACAGGTGGGGATGCAGCGGACCGCCGCCCTGCTTGCTGATGTCGCCGATGTGCACGAGCGGTCCGCCGCGATGGCGGCGCTTGTACTGATCGACCGCGCGCTGGATCGCGTCGATCGTCTTCGGCGTGCCCCAGGCGAGGTGCGGACGCTTCACGTAGTACGCGCCGTGCTCGACCGGCAGCTGCTGGGCGACGCGCACGCGCGTCGAGGTCCGTGCGCTCTTGCTGCGCGACGTGCCCGAGCGACTGCGCTCGATCTTCGGCGGCTCGGCGGGCAGGAACTCCGGCGCGATGCCGGCGTCGACGACGACGCGCAGCTTCTTGCCGAGCGAGAGCTTGTTCGGATCGGTCAGCGCACCGCGCTGCATGCCGACCAGCTCGGCGATCGTGAGCCCGTGCTCGAGAGCGATCGCACCCGCCGTGTCGCCGGCCTTCACCACCACCTCGATCTCCTTGCGCAGCCGCGGCGCGATCGTGGGGCACACCTTGATGCGCTGCCCGGGCCGGATGAGATCCGGGTTCGCGAGCTCGGGGTTCAGCCGCGTGAGCTCGGCGCGGCGCACCCCGTAGCGCCCGGCGATCCCCCCGAGGTGCTCACCCTTGTCGACGACGTGCTCCCACAAGGGCACCCGGTGCTCGCACTCGGGGCTCGCGGGCGCGCGCGTCTTCTCGGGGATCTGTCGCTCGGGCGCATCGCCGTCGTGCTCCTCGGCCGCGGCGTCCTCGGGCGGCGTGGAGCGATCGCTCGTCTTCGGCCGTTCGGTCGACTTCGGCGCGGTCGTGGCCGCCTTCTCGGTGGACGGCGGCCGGGGTCCGGCCGCAGCGGCGGTCGTGGGAGCGACGAGCGCGATCAGCAGGGACGCGACGCCGAGACGGGAGGCGAGGTGGGCTGTGGCGTGCAGCACTGGGTGAGGGAACTCCCCACGGATGCGGTTGGCACAAACGCGCCCGCGGCCGCAAGAAACCGTCGCGGACGCGGGTGAACAAGCCCGCGCGCCAGGCCGTCCGAGCACCGCCGGGCGGGTGATCGCGCCCACGGTTCTTGCGTCGCGACCCCAACTATCGAACGCTTCCCGCCACGTGCCCGCTCGCGGCACGCCCAGGAGTCTTTCCCGAATGTCTTCCCTGCGCTTTGCTGCCTTGCCCCTCCTCGCCCTCTCGATCGCCAGCGGCTGCGCCGACGATCCGCAGTCCGGCAACCTCTCGGTCAACTACCAGCTCGGCGCCGCGAACAACTGCATGGTGTTCGACGTGCCGATCGAGGAGATCCGCGTGTCGATCGGCAACGGCGAAGCGACCGAGACCGCGCCGTGCAACCCCGACGAGCCCGTCGTGCTGAACGGCGTGAAGGCCGGCACGAAGGACATCCTCGTCGAGGCGATCGACGCCGAGAACTTCGTCGTGATGGACAACCAGGCGCCGCCCGAGAGCGACGATCGCGTCGAGGTGCACGGGGGCTCGTCGACCGAGATCGACGTGAACCTGTCGGCCACCCCCGCCGTGCTGCAGTTCCGCTGGGTGATCTCCGTCGACATGTTCCCGTCGATGTGCAACCAGGTGCCCACCAAGACCTTCGAGATCAGCGCGTTCGAGAACGGCGGCTCGGGGCTGCTCTTCGGGCCCTTCGACTTCGACTGCGAGCTGCCCGAGCCCAGCTACAACGCCGTTCCGGACCCGGACCGCGACATCAACGGCTCGGATCTGGACTACGTGACGGTCGAGATCCAGGACGCCGGCGGCGCGGAGATCGACACCGTCTCGTTCACGTTCGACCCGCCCGGTCCCGGCCGCGTGCTGAGCTTCGACATCACCTGCGACGCCTCGTCCGATCCCGCCTCGTGCATGGGCTCGGTGATGCTGCCGCCCGGCACCGGCACGTCGGCGACCGACGGCGGCACCGGCGATGTCGACAGCTCGAGCGGTGGCGCCGACAGCACGGGCTCGAGCAGCGGCTGAGCGATCTGCCGCGCGCGATTCGGACCCCGCGAACGCTGATGTCGGGGTCCGAATCGTGTTTCGACGACTCCGCGCGAACGGTCGTCCGCGTCGCCCTCGTGATCGCGATCGCGTGTGCAACTGCGATCGCGCGGGTGCGCAGCACGGATGCCTTGCGGCGCGCCCCCTCGCCCCCTACCCTGAAATGGTGACGTCGCCGAGCGGCGTCGTCGGGTCCCGGCCCGACCCGATCGTGGATCGCCGATGGACGCGCTGCACTACACCCAGCTCCCCTCGGAGCTGCACACCGCATGCGATCTGCGTGCGCCGGTCGCACACGTCAAAGGTGGAGGGTTTCTCACGCGCGACATGGTCGATGCCACGCTCGATCAGTGGCGCGGCTCGGACGACATGCCGACGCGCGTCCTGATCGATCTCCGCGACGTCGCCGGCTACGAGGCGGGCTGTGCCGCGCTCGCCCACGAGTTCCTGCGGCAGAGTCAGGGTCAACGCGTGCGTCGCATCGCCTTCGTCGCGAGCTCGTCGGTGCTGCGCACGGTCGCACAGATCGTCGCCCCACAAGCCGACGTGCACGTGCGGGTGTTCGCCGACACCGGCGCCGCGCAGCACTGGCTCGCGCGCGATTGAGCTCGCGCTACGCGAGCCCGGGGATGTGCAGCAGCTGCAGCGTGTTGCCGGCGGGATCGCGCGCGTAGAACGAGGTCGCGCCGTCGCGGTGCGTCCGCAGCCCTTGCACGATGGTGGCGCCGTGCGCCACGAAGTGCGCGTGCCAGCGCGCGACGTCGTCGGCGCTCGGCATGCAGAAGCCCAGGTGATCGAGCGGCGAGTGCTCGCGCTCGACGGTGCGTGGCGGCTTCGCGCGATGGAGCGCGAGGTTGTCGTGGCCCGACGTGAGATAGACGTTGTCGTCGTCCGGCTGCCACTGCAGCTGCATCGCGAGCACGTCGCGATAGAACGCCACCGTCGCCGCGAACTCGGCGTCGGCGATCCACAGCGCGAGGTGGCGGAGCCCGAGCGTCGGCAGCGACATCTGGGCCGACGATATCAGCGTCGCGCCGGCTCGGGCAGCGTGCGGCGCTGACTCGCCCACAGCGCCACGCGATCGCCGTCGCCGCGCGCGAGCGAGAGCTCGAGCGCGCCGCGCCCGTCGACGCGCAGCTCGAGCCCGCTCCTGCGCCGGCCCTCCCAGCGCAGCGGTCCATCGGGCAGCGCGAGCTCGAGCCCGCGCGCATCACCCTCGTCGTCGAGCTCGCGCAGGTCCTGGATCGCCGCCCTCGTCGTGCCGCGCGCGACGAAGCCGCCTTCCAGCGTGAACGCGGGGAACTGCGCGCGCTGGATCCACGCGCGCGCCCCGTCGCCCGTCGCGAAGCACTGCAGCGCACGCTGCGGCCCTCCCCAGTCGCGCACGCCCCACGTGTGCTGGCGCAACGCTTGCGCTTGCACGTCGACCACCTCGTCACCGATCGCGAGCCGGCCCGTGAACGCGCCGAGCTGCACGTAGCCGCGCTGACTCGCGCGCCGCACCGAGCGGATCAGCTCTGCGTCCCAGGCCGCCTCTCCCAGCCGACGCGCGACGAGCTCGGGATCGTCGTCGACGCCGGGCACGAACGGATCCGAGTCGGCCTCGAACACCAGCTCGAGCTCGGCGTCGCGCGGTGCGCCGATGTGGCGCACCGATGGATCGGAGTCGGGGGTCTGCAGCGGGCCCGCATAGCGCACCGACCACCGCGCGAGCGGACGCAAGCAGTCCAGCTCGAGGCCCGCGACCCGCCAGCGATCGTGGGTCGCATCGGCGACGACCACGTTCGCCTGCGGGTTGCACGAGGCTTCGTGCTCGCGCAGCGCCACGACCCACAGCCGATGCGCGGCGCGACCCGGCAGCCACTCGAGCCGGACGAGCAGCGCGAGCTCCGACTGCAGCGCGACGAACGTGTAGTCCTCGGCGAAGCGCCGGCGGCCATCCCACGGATGCGTGGCCTCGTCGTGCGGAGCGGGGCGCGCGAGCTCGTCGTCGAAGAGGCCGCGCCGCTTGTGCAGCACCCAGCGCGCGAGCGCCGACTTGACCTGATGCCGCAGCCCCACCGCCGACGAAGCCTAGCAGTCCGCCGCGGGCCGAGTCCCCGGCTTGCGTCCCGAGCGCCCGCCATGCACCCTGTCGAACATGCGCGCCCTCCCGCTCGCGATCCTGCTCGCATCCGCCGCCCTGCCGGCTTGCAACAAGCCCCCCGAGGTCGACCCCGCGGCCGCCGAGGCCAAGCTGAAGAGCGACCTCGACAACGCTGCAACGCGGGCGCGCAACAACAAGAACAAGGACGCCGAGAAGATCTACGAGCGCATCCTCGCCGAGCACCCGGATCAACCCGAGGCGCTCGCCGGCATGTCCAAGCTGCGCTTCTCCGACGGCAAGGTCGACGAGGCGATCACGCTGGTCGACAAGTCGATCGCGGCGAAGGGCGACGTCCCGTATCCGCACGGGCTGCGCGGCGAGTTCCTCGCGCGCAAGGAGCAGCACGCCGAGTCGGCGGCGGCCTACGGCCGCGCGTTCGAGCTCGCCCCCGACAAGAGCGAGTACGGGCTCGCCTACGGCGTCGAGCTCAAGAAGGCCGGCAGCTTCAAGGAAGCCGAGACGGTGCTGCGCAAGGTGGCCGAGCTCGATCCGATGGCGCAGTTCGTCTACACCGAGCTCGGTGACGTCCTGCGCGCACAGGAGCGCCACGACGAGGCGCTCAAGTCGTACATGAAGTCGCTCGCGACGTACGCCTCCGACAAGATGGCGCACGCCGGCGCGGCGCAGATCTACGAGGCGAAGAACGACATCAAGCACGCGCTCGACGAGTGGTCGACCTACGTGCGCATGGACTGCTGCTCGCCCTACTCGGTCGACGTCGCGAAGCAGCGGATCATCGAGCTGCAGGCGAAGAGCAACGAGGCCGACAAGCAGCCGCCCGCGGCGCCCACCGAGCCGCCGGCCGAGCCGCCCCAGGCCGGCTGACCGCATCGCGGCGGCGGAGGCTCAGCGCGCGAGCGCGGTGAGGATGCGGACGCGCGCGGCCAGGAGCGCCACCGGCCCGCTCGCGACGGCGCACAGCGTCATCGCGATCGCGATCGGCACCGCCGCGTCCGCGAAGGCCAGCTGCGCGGGCAGGTGGTCGATCGGATACACGTCGCCGCCGAGCGGGAAGCGGTACGCGGAGATCACCGCGACGTAGAGCCCGCCGAGCCCGAGCCCGAGCAGCACGCCGACCGCACCCGCGACGAGGCCGACCGACTCGAACACCCAGAACACCGCGCGGTGATCGCAGCCGAGCGCGAGCATCACCCCGATGTCGTGGTGCTTGCGCCGCACCACGAGCAGCAGGCTCGCGACGAGCGACGCCGCCCCGACGACGCCCATGAGCCCGAGGATCATCGCGATGACGACGCGGATCTGTTGCAGCGTCGCGAGCATCTCGCCGTTGCTCTCCTGCCACGTGCTGACGCGGTAGAGCGGCGGGAGCCGACCTTCCAGCTCGCGCGCGAGCGCCCCGGATTGATCGGGGTCGTGCAGCTCGAACTCGATGCCGGTCACACGCCCGGCGCGGAAGAACAGCGCCTGCGCGGCCGTGAGGTGCATCAGCACGAGGTTGCGATCGAGCTCGGCGACGCCGGTGTGCAGCTCGTCGGTCACCTCGAACACGGCGAAGCGCGGCGCCGCCGTGGCACTCTCCTCGCGCCCGTCGAGCTCGGCCGGCACGACCACGCGCACGCGCTCGCCGATCTCGACGCCGAGCTCGCGCCGCAGCGCGCTGCCGAGCACGATGCCCGGCGGCGTGCCGGCGTTGGCGGGGCGCAGCGCGAACAGATCGCCCTTGCCGAACGCGGGCGCGAGCCCGGAGAACCCGCCGGCGCGCTTGGGATCGATGCCCTTGCCGACCACGATCGCCGGGCGCTCGGGATCGGGCATGCCGCCCGTGCCGCGCGCGGGCGTGCTCGAGCTGGGCAGCCGGCGATCGGCCTCGATCGCGGCGCCCCACGCCGCGTCGACGTCCTTCGCGGGCGTGCTCGTCGGCGCCGGCGCGACCATCTCGCTGCCGTCGTCGCGCACCACGACCACCATCGAGAACGCGAACGGCGAGGCCGCGACCACGCGCGGGTCCTCGGCGATCTCGTTGCCCAGCGCCTCGTACTCCTCGAAGTCGAGCCCGTACTTCGTCAGCAGCAGGTGACCGTTGAAGCGGGCCACGGCGCGCGAGATCTCGGTGAGGAACCCGCTCGTCACCGCGAGCGCGGTCATGAGGCTCGCGCAGGACAGCGCGATGCCGACCACGGACACGGCCATCGCGGCCGGGAACATGCGCAGCGCGAGCGCGGCGAGCAGCACCATGCTCGCGACCGCGAGCGCACCGACCAGCACGTACGACGCGGCCCAGCCCAGGATCAGCGCGAGCGCACAGCCGGCGGTGACGAGCCCCGCGATCCACGACAGCGCGCGCACGCGCGGGCTCGCGGGGTGCTCGCGCAGGGCGAGCCGGGTCGCGACGATGCGCAAGAGCGCCCACGGCAGGCGGCGATCGTTCGGCTCCGGCGCGGCCGCCATCGCGTCACTCGTAGCGGAGGCCTTCGACCGGGCGCAGCTTCGCCGCGCGCAGCGAAGGCGGCACCGTCGCGATGAAGCTGATCGCCATCGTCAACGCGAGCACGGCGGCGATCTGCCAGACGCTGAGCTCGACCGGCAGCCGCTCGATGAAGTAGACCTCGGGATCGAGCGTGTAGCCGTAGAGCTCCACCAACCAGCACAGCACCAGCCCGAAGGCGACGCCGAGCACGGCCCCCACCACGCCGAGCGTCATCCCGGCGAACTGGAAGATGCGCGCCACGGCCGACTCGGTGGCGCCCATCGACATCATGATCGCGATCTCGGCCGTGCGCCGCACGACCATCGTCCACAGCGCCGCGAGCACGTTGAAGCCCGCGACCGTGCTGACCAGCGACAGGATGATGGTGAGGATCGACTTCTGCGTGCGGATCGACTGG
This sequence comes from uncultured Nannocystaceae bacterium, assembly GCA_964519175.1. Lineage (GTDB taxonomy): Bacteria > Myxococcota_A > Polyangia > Nannocystales > Nannocystaceae > Xiheibacterium. The sequence continues at coordinate 103,485 of CAZFKC010000004.1, read as the reverse complement.
AAGAGGTTCGCGTTCAGCGTCTGCCACTCGAGGATCGAGTACTCGTCCTCGCCGATGTGCTGGGCGAGCACCTCTTCGACCTCGGGCGCCTCGTAGGGATCATCGAGCCGCAGATCGACGCCGGACACGATGTCCTTGCCGCGGTACTTGAACCACTGCAGCTCCTTGATGTGCACGTAGATGAGCCGGCTGTCGTACTCCTGGAAGCCGGCGCGGAAGATGCCGGCGATGCGATAGCGGCGGAACTCCGGCACCTCGGTGTGATCGAAGCCGGCGCCGGGGTCGACGAGCGTGACGATGTCGTCCACCGCGAGCTCGAGCTCGCGCGCGAGCGTGACGCCGACGAACATGGTCGGCAGCGCCGCGGCATCCGTCGGCGCGGCGGTGGGGCCCTCCCCCGGCTCGGCGTCGGGCCATGGATCGCCGTCGTCGTCGTCGTCCCACGCGCTGCGACGCCCACGGCCGTACTTCGCGCGATCGGGCAGCGCCCGCCAGCGCGCGAGCGCCTGCGGGTACCACTCCTCGCCGCGCGGATCGGGCGTCTGCACGATCACCTCGGGCAGCTTGTCGGGCCCGCGATCGGGCATCGGCTGCAGCTCGAGGTCGCTCTGCAGCGCCGCGATCTCGACCGGATCGCCGCCGCCCGCCCGCAGGTGCGCCTCGAGATCGATGACCTCGTGTGCGGTGCTGGGCTCGATGCCCTTCACCAGCACGCTGGCACGGCGCAGCTCGCCGTCGTCGCCGGCCTTCGGCTGGGGCGCGAGCGCCATCGCGTAGTAGACGAACGGGCTCGCGCCCTGCACCCCGCCCACCGTGCGCAGGTAGCTCTCGAATCGCCGGTACTCGGCGATGCCGAACGCGCGCGTGACGTTGATGTGCGCGTACACCCCGAGCACGCGGCGCTCGAACTCGTGCTGGAAGCCGGTCGCGACCGACTGCACCACGATGAGCGCGGCGACTCCGATCGCGATGCCGACGATCGACAGGCTCGCCGAGACCGCGAAGCGGCGCACGAGGAACAGCACCATCACCGCGCCGGCCGCGAGCGCGGTGGCGATCACGATGGACGCGCTGCGCAGGCCGAGCACGAGGGCGAGCAGGCCGGCGAGCGTCGCGGCGAGCGCGAGCCAGCGCAGGATCGACGGCCGCGGCGGTCGTACGCGCTCGACGATGCGCAGCCCCGCGTAGCGCTCGTAGCCGAACAGTCCGGTGAGTGCCCACACCGCGACCAGCACGACGAGGCTGCCGAGCCCGACGAGGCCCGCGAGCTGGATCTCCTGCGGCGAGTCCGGCCAGACGACCAGGATCGCGCCGAGCGAGAGCACGTAGAGGAGCAGGAGAATCCAGCGCTCGCGGCTGGCCCGGTGCTCGGACGTGGGCGGCACGGGGCCGGCCGAGGCCCGAACCGGACCATGGGGATCATCGCTCGTGGCCTTCACCTCGTGCCCAGACGGTCGATGACGCTAGCAGCCACACGCACGCCGTGGCAAGGCAACCATGAACGCGCCCTCGCCCTCGTCCCGCCCGGATGTGCTGCCCTGGACCATCGACGGCCGCGCGGCCAACGACGGTGGCCACACCACCTGGTGTCGCTCGAGCTTCAGCGACAGCGGCGGGGCCGCCCTCGACGACTGCGGCGATGCAGCGACGGCGCCGATGCACGCACCCCTCGCCTTCGTCGCGAAGCGCGACACCGGCGCGTCGACGCACGCGTGGCTGCACGCATGGTTGCCCGATGGCACCTGCTACAGCGGAGATCTCTGGAGCGACGTGCTCGAGTACCGCGACATCCGCATGCGCATGCTCGCCGGCGCGCGCCTCGATGCCGCCGCCGAGCTGCGCATCGGCGAGCTCGACGCGAAGCTGCGTGCGCGCGACTCGCTGAAGGGTCGCCAGTTCCAGCGCTTCGAGTGCGATCAGCACTCGCGGTTGCTGTTGCCCGCCGGCGCGGGCGTCATGTCCGTGCGCATGGTCGACGTGTCCGCCGGCGGCGCGAAGCTCGAGACCGAGGGCTCGACCGCCTTGGCGCTGGGGATCGAGGTCGCGCTGTGCGTCGAGTCGGCGGGCGGCCCCTGCGATGCACGGCTGCCCGCCCGCGTGGTGTGGAGTCGGGCCAATGCGTTCGGCATCATGTTCGCGGGTGCGCCGCGTTGGGGTCGCTGATGCGCACGATCGCCTTGGGCTTGCTGGCGTGCGTGGTGTCGGCGGGATGCGGCCACACGCGACCGACCGCCGGCGCGAGCCCGCAGCACCAGCGCGAGCGTCGTGCGGTGCTCGGTGAGGGCGTGCTGCTCGAGGCCACGCGCTGGGACGCGACGCTCGTCGAGAGTGCGGCGGCCGAGAGCGAGCAGACCGATCGCAGCGGGCTGCGCGAGCGGCTGCGGGCCCGCTACGTGGACGGCAAGACCGCGTTCACGGTGGTGCTCGAGCTGCGCGATCGTCCCGGCGGCGCCCAGGGCCTCGACGCGCCCGACGCGTGGTGGTTCGAGCTGCGCCAAGGTGGCCGGCGCGTACGCGCGGCGAAGGTCGAGCTCGTCGCGATCGATCGATTTCCCGCCGACAGCGGCCGCGCGCACCTGCGCGTGGCGATGGACGTCGCCTTCGACGGTCGACGCGAGGGCGAGCTGGACCTGCACGTCGGTACCGTGCGAACCGCGGGACGCAGGGCCGAGCTCGGGCGCTGGACGGCCAGCCACGGCGCGCTGCTGCACTGGGATTGAGCACGCACGAGCGCCCCGCGGCGTCGTCGCGCGTCGCCGACGACGTCGAGCCGCGCGCGCGTGATCGTTCGCGATCGCCCTCGCTGCGGATGCTCGCAGGTGCTCGCACGTGCTCGACATGTGGCGAGCGACGTGCTGCGAGACCAAGCGAGCGACGCGATCGGAGCAAGAGAATCCGAGCGATCTCGGAGGCTTGTGCCGCCACGCAACCTTGACAGGGAACGGCGCCGAACGCTACGCTCTCGGCCGTTCTCCCCGAGAGCCCCATGCACCGGCGTCTGCCCCATCTCGCCCTGGCCGCGACCGGTGCCATCGCGACCGCGAGCTGGATGGCGCCACGCGATGCGCATGCCGGCAAATACGACCTCGATCTGACGCGGCTCGGGCAGCAGCAAGGTGGAGAGCTCGTCCAGGACGACGCGGGATTCCGCAGCCTCTCGTCCGAGCTCGGCACGCTGATGGCACCGCGGCCGGTCGACCCTGCGGACTCGCTGGGGCTGTCGGGCTTCGCGATCTCGGCGGACGTCGGCATCAACACGATCGCGGGCGGACGCGACTACTGGCAGAGGACGACGCGCGGCGGCGCCGCGAACGTGGTGCCGACGCTGCAGGTGATGGGCCGCAAGGGCCTGTGGCCGGGCCTCGAGGTCGGCGCAGGCGCGACGCACCTGTTCGATTCCCGCATGTGGGCGATCTCGGGCTACGGCAAGATCTCGCTGCACGAGAGCTTCCGGAAGCTGTGGATCCCAGCGATCGCGCTGCGCGTGCAGGGCTCGCGGGTGCTCGGCGCCAAGGACATCAACATGACGACGGTCGCGCCGTCGGTGTCGGCGTCGTACCAGTTCGGGCTGGGCAAGACCTTCAGCCTCGCGCCCTACGTCGGCTACGAAGCGCTGTTCATCGTGTCGCGCTCGACCGTGCTCGATGCGTCGCCGAACTGCGACGAGTTCCCGGACGGTTACAACCAAGCCTGCCCCAACGGTGGTCAGGCCGACGACAACGAGTTCGTCTTCCAGAACGCCGGCGCGATCATCCGGCATCGGCCATACTTCGGCGCGCGCATGCAGTTCGCAGTGATCCGGCTCGTCTTCGAGGCGATGTACGCGGCGGCGGGGAATCGCCAGGGCGATCTCGACGGTGTCACCGTCTCGGACAACTCCAAGACCCAGCAGCAGTACACGTTCTCGGTGGGGTTGGATTTCTAGATGATCATCGCGTGCCCCGACTGCACCGGCCCGTTCGAGCTCCGCGATGGCGACATCGCCGAGCTGGTCCAGCTCGAGTGTCCACACTGCAAGTTCCGCATGATCCTCGACTTCGCGGCGGCCAACGATCCGCGGCTCGTCGAGGTCGGCATGAAGATGGCGAGCGGCTATCGCTCCGCGGCGGAGTACCGCGCGGCCACGGCCCCGCGTGCACCGCTGCACGTGGCCGAGACGGCGGCACCGGCCGACGTCGCTGCGGAGGCGAGCCGCGAGGACGAGGCGGCGCGGCAGGCCGAGGCCACGCGCATCGCAGCCGAGGCCGACGCGGCGCGTGCCGCCAGCGAGGCCGAGGCCGCGCGCATGGCAGCGCAGGCCGAGGCCGCGCGAGTCGAGGCCGCGCAGGCCGCAGCAGCGCAGGCCGAGGCCGCGCGCGCTGCCGAGGCCGCGCGTGCGGCCGCCGTCGCAGAGGCACAGGCGATCCGCGTCACGCATGTCGCCGCCGATCCGGAGTGGGACGACGACGAGGCTGCACCGACGCGCGTCGCAGTGTCCGCGGCACCGCGCGCCGAGCCGCGTCGGGCCGAGCCCACGACGCCGGCCCCGAGCGCCCCGACCTCGCGACCCGCACGTACCGGCGAGACCGTGATCGGTCCGGCCCCGCGCGGGCCCGAGCCCGGTCGACCGTCCGAAGAGACCACCGAGCCCGCGCGGCGACGCGAAGAGGCCGTGCCCGCGGCGGACGAGAGCGGCACGCGACGCGGCGGTCGTCGGCGTCGCTCGTCGGCGGTGCCCGCCGAGGCTCCGGCTGCGCGCGCGAGCGAAGAGCGTCCGGTGCGTCGTGCCGCCGAGCCGGTGGTGCTCCCGGACGCGGACCTCGACGTCGAGCCCCGCAGAGGCGGCGTCCTGGGCGCGATCATCCTGGTGATGCTGCTCGTCCTCGCGGTCGGCATCACGATCGCGAGCGTGATCCGCAAGGGCACGCCCGATCCGCGGCCGCTGCTCGAGGATCTGTACCGGCAGTACCTCCAGCGCTAGCGTCGCGCGTGCTGCGTGCCCGCGGCCGCGAACGTGCCAAGCTAGAGGCGTGTCGGACGCAGCCCCAGCCCCGCTCGACGTAGCGCTGCGGCTCGCGAGCCTGCCCGATCGCGCGATGCGAGCCGCGCGGCTCGGTGAGCTGCTCGGCGCGATCGATCCCCACCACGGCGCGTGGCTGCTCGACGCGCTCGCGACGGTGGGTCGCGCCGGCGGCCCACCGTACTCGATCGGTCTGCTCGCCGCCGTCGATCTGGTCGGCAGCGATCGACTCGACTACGACCTGCGTCGGGCGATCTACGACGCGGCGGACGAGCACGGCCTCGCCGCCTGCAAGGACCTGCTGTTCGAGGTCGACTGCCAGGTCGAGCGCAGCGCCGCGGCCCCGCGCGCGCTCGTCCCGGGCTCGCGCCCGTTGACGCTCGGCGAGCGCAAGTCGCTCGCACGCTCGTGGCGTCGCGACGTGCTCACACGGCTCATCGCCGATCCACACGTCGACGTCGTCGAGCGACTGCTCGCGAACCCGCACCTCACCGAGGACGACGTGCTGCGCATCGCCACCGCGCGACGCAGCTCGGCGGCCGTGCTCGCGCTCTTGTTGCGCTCGCCGAGGTGGAGCCGCTCGCCGCGGATCCGTCGGGCGCTCGTGCGCAACCCCAGGCTCCCGCTGCAGATCGCGTTGCGACTGGTCGGCCTGCTCGACAGCGTCGAGCTGCGCGACATCGCGAAGGACGCCCACCTCGCCCCGCAGCTCCGCGACGCCCTCGATCGCCGACTGCGACCGCACTGCTGAGGCGCTCGGTCGTCGCCGCCGGACGGCGCGAGCAGCAAGAGCGCCGGACGGCGCGAGCAGCAAGAGCGCCGGACGGCGCGACCAGGGAGAGCGCCGGACGGCGCGACCGGGAGGGCTCAGCTCTTCTCGGACGCGCGCTTGGGCGTCACGTCGATCTCGGGGCGATCGTCGCGCTCGATGACCTTCTCGGCGGCAGCCTGCTTGCTGTCCTCGTCGAGCGCCTTCATCTCTTTCTTGAAGCCCCGGAGCATCTTGCCGATGCCCTCGCCGAGCTGGGGGAGCTTCGACGGCCCGAAGATGAGCAGCACCACCACGAGGATGATGATCACCTCGGTGATTCCGACGCCGAAGCCGAGCAGCGTGGTCATGGGTGCAAAGGTAGTCGGCTTTGCCGACCTTTGCTAGCTTCGCACCGTGATCGCGACCCCGCCACACGCGGCTCGGGGCCGGGCTCGGGCGCTGGCGCGGGTGGTGCGGAGCTCGCGCCCTCTGCTCGTGCTCGCGACCTGGTGGGCGATCGGCGGGGCCCCGGTGCTCGCGGCCCCCGACCCCGCAACCGCTGCGCGCCCGCTCGCGCCCTCGGGCGAAGGCCGGGCCCGCGTTCGCGGCGATCGCCCGCAGCGCGCGTCGATCCATGCGGCGTGGTCGCCCCCGGCGAACCTGCCCGATCGCGAGGATCGTGACGCGCTCGCGGCCTTCGAGTCCACGCAGCTGGCCGCGCGCGCGGGCACGCAGACGATCGTCGACGTCCCGCCCGCGCCGTGGATGAAGAAGCTCGCGAAGCCCGAGCTGCCGCTGCGCTGGAACCGCGGGCTCGTCGAGTACCTGCGCTACTTCACCGAGGATGCGCGCGGCAAGGCGATGATGCGCGCGTGGCTGCGCCGCGCCGGCCGCTACGAGACGAAGATCCGGGCGATCCTCGCGAAGCACGGCGTACCGGAAGATCTCGTGTGGGTGGTGATGGCCGAGAGCGGCTTCAACCCGCGCGTGCGCTCGGCCGTCGGCGCGGCGGGCCCGTGGCAGTTCATGGAGGGCACGGGCGGCGTCTACGGCCTCGCCAAGGACTACTGGGTCGACGAGCGCTACGACATCGAGCGCTCCAGCGAGGCGGCCGCGATCTACCTCGCCGATCTGCACGTGCGCTTCGGCTCGTGGGAGCTCGCGCTCGCGGCCTACAACGCCGGCTACGGCCTGGTGATGACCGCGATCGAGCGCAACAACACGAACAACTTCTGGGCGCTGGCCGAGATCGAGAGCGGGCTGCCGCACGCGACGGTGAACTACGTGCCGAAGATCGTGGCGGCCGCGTTGATCGCGAAGAACCGCGACGCGCTCGGCTTCGGTGCCGCGGCCGTCGAGCCGCTGCCGGCGATCGAGTGGGCCTTCGTCGAGGTCGCGCAGTCCACTGCGCTCTCGGAGATCGCCCGCGAGATCGATGTCGATCCCGAGCTGCTCGCCGAGCTCAACGCGCAGCTCGTCCGTGGGCGCACGCCGCCGAAGCGCGGACCGTGGCGGCTGCGGATCCCCAAGTCGAGGGTGCAGGCGTTCACGGCGGCGCTCCCACGCCTGCGTACGGCCTGGTCCGACGAGACCACGCACACGGTGCGCGAGGGCGAGAAGCTGGGCGCGGTCGCGGCCGCGCACGGCACCACCGAGAAGGAGCTGCGCAAGAAGAACGGCACGCTCGATGCCGCCGAGATCGTGCGCGGCACGACGCTCGTCGTGCCCGCGAGCGCGGCTGCGTCGGCCGCCGCCCTTGCGGAACCACTCCCGCTCGCCGCGGTGCCGCCCCTGCGCACCGGCGACGACGAGCGCCTCGTCTTCTTCGCGCCGACGCGCGCGAGCACGCCGACGTCGATCGCCGCCGCCTTCGGCGTGCCGTGGTCGCGCATCGTGCAGTGGAACGACCTCGATCCGCAGGCGCGCGTGCAGCCCGGGCTGTTGCTGCAGATCGTCGTGCCGCGGCGCTTCGACGCCGGCCGGGCCGAGGTCGTGGTGCACGAAGAGAGCGACGTCGAGCTGGTCGCACGCGGATCGCTGGCGCACCTCGAGGCCGCGCTCGCGCGCCGTGGCAAGCAGCGGCGCGCCGTCAAGGCGAAGAAGGGCGAGACGCTCGCGAGCATCGGGCGGCGGTTCGATCTCACCGACGGCGATCTCGCGCGCATCAACGGCTACAGCCGCGAGCACTCGCTCGCCGCGGGTGAGCTCGTGATCGTCTACGTCGAGGCGGGCGCGCGGCGGGGCACCGTCGAGGCGCCGGCCCCCCGCGCCCCGGATCACGGCGGACCCGATCCGAGCGACGACGGTGCGCGCGAGCACGGCGAGAGCGAGCTGCCGGCGATCGACGACGCCCCGACCAAGCCCGCCGCGAAGAGCACCGCGAGCCCTGCCCCCGCGCGCGGTCGCGGCGGCAAGCGGCAACGACGACGCGATCCCTCGACGGCGTCGACCAGCCGCCTGCCGGGGCGCGCGGAGCCGCGATGACCCTCGCGACGCTCGACGACGCCCGCACGGCTGCGCTCGCGGCCGTGCAGCCGACGCCCGTCGCCGAGCTGCCGCTGCGCGAAGCGTTCGAGCTCGTGCTCGCGCGCGACCTCGCGTCGCTGCGCGACCTGCCCTCCGACGACGTGAGCATCATGGACGGCTACGCGGTGCAGGTCGCGGGGCTCGCGGCCGGCGGTGTCGTCGAGCTCGCGCTCGTCGGCGAGAGCGCGGCGGGTCGGCCGTGGGACGGCACGCTGTTGCCCACACAGGCGGTGCGGATCTCGACGGGCGCCGTCGTTCCGGCTGGCGCCGACATGGTGGTCGCGCAGGAGGACACGTCGCGACCACGGACGGACGTCGTCGCGGTCGACACCCCACGGCTGCGCGAGCTCCGACCCGGGCGCTGGGTCCGTGCGCGCGGGACCGACGTCCACGCGGGCTCGACGATCGCAGCCGCGGGTCTGCGGCTCGGCCCCGCCGAGCTCGCGCTGCTCGGTGCCTGCGGGCACGCGAGCGTCCCGGTGCACCGGCGGCCCACGGTCGCGATCCTCTCCACCGGTGACGAGCTGGTGCCCATCGGCGTGCAGCCCGTGCGCGGTCAGGTCGTCGCGACGAGCGGGCTCATGCTCGCGACCGCGTGCGCCAGCGCCGGTGCGGTCGTGGTCTCCGAGGCGATGGTGGGCGACGACGCCGAGCGCCTGCACGACGCGATCGCGCGGGCGCGCAGCAGCGCCGACCTCGTGCTCACGACCGGCGGCGCTTCGGTCGGCGATCACGATCTCGTGCGCGCGGGGCTCGGCCGCCACGGCGGTCGCGAGCTGGTGTGGGGCATCGCGCTGCGGCCCGGCAAGCCCACCGGCATCGTCGCGCTGCCCGAGACGCTCGTCGTCGCGCTGCCCGGCAATCCGGCCGCGAGCTTCGTGGTGTTCGAGCTGATCGTGCGCCCGCTGCTGCGCAAGCTCGCGGGCGTGCGCGGCGACGTGGTCGCGCCGCTGCGCACGTGCACCGCGGGCGCGCGGTTGCCCGGCGAGTCGGGGCGCGAGCACTGGGTGCGTGCGCAGCTCGACGGCGAGCGCGTCGTACCGCTCGACGATCAGCTCTCGGGTGCGCTGAGCTCGATCGCCGGCGCTTCGGTGCTCGCGCGCGTCCCGGTCGGCACGGCCGCGATCCCGGCCGGTGCGCCGTGCGAGGTGCTGGTGCTCGACCACCACGACCACGAGCGCGCCCGATGAGCGCCGTGATCGAGGTGCTCGTCGATCATCTCGGCGACATCGGCCACCGCGCCGACGTGGTGCTCGGCCGCCGTGCCCATGGGCTCTCGCGACGCGTCGCACGTGCGCTCGCACTCGGCGGAGCGCTGCGCTGCAACGGCGAGCGCGTGCCGCCCTCGCATCGGGTGCGGCTGGGCGATCGGCTGCAGCTCGATGCCCACGCCGAGCCGGTGCCCGTCGCAGCGCCACGCGTCCTCGCGGTGACCGACGCGTTCGTCTACGTCGACAAGCCCGCCGGACTCCACACGCATCGGTTGCGCCCCGACGATCCGCCCGCGCTCGCCGACGCGCTCGCGACGATCCACCCCGAGTGCGCCGTCGCGAGCGACGATGCGCGCGAGGGCGGAGCGCTGCACCGCCTCGATCACGGCACGACCGGCGTCGTCGCATTCGCGCGCTCGCCGGAGGCGTGGCGCGCCGGCCGACGCGCCATCGCCGATCCCGGCGCGATCAAGCTCTACGTCGCGTTGTGCGAGACCCCACGGACGCCGGCTTGGCCGCCGCCGCCGACGCCCGCGCTGACGCCATGCGCTCCGCCGCCGTTGCCATTGCACGTGCCCGCACCGCAAGCCGCCACACCGCTCTCGCTCAGGTTGCCGCTCGGCCGCGGCGCGTCGAAGGACCGCGTCACCGTTCGTACCGACGGACGTCCCACCACGAGCGACATCATGCCGCTCGCCTTCGCGCCGGCGCAGCCCGACGGCCGCGGTCGGTTGCTCGTGGCGGTGCGGCTCGAGAGCGGTCATCGCCACCAGGCGCGCGTTCATCTCGCCTGGCTCGGCATCCCGATCGAAGGCGACGAGCGTTACGGCCACGGCGGCGGAGCGCTCGCGCTGCACTGCAGCGCGCTCGATCTGTCGGCGAGCTGTCCAGGCGAGCAGCGCGTCGACGCGCCGCTCGGCGCGGCATTGGCCGAGCGCCTCGAAGCGCTGGCGCTGCGTCCTTGGGCGTAGTCGAGGCCGCCGTGGTACGATTGCCGCCCCCCGATGCAGATCCGCTACTTCGGCCACACCGACACCGGCCTGTCCCGGGATCACAACGAGGATGCGCACCTCGCAGATCCCGACCTCGGCCTGTTCGTCGTCGCCGATGGCGTGGGCGGCCGGGCGAAGGGCGAGGTCGCGAGCCAGGAGACCGTCGAGCTCGTATGGGAGTGGGTCAAGCGCCACGAGGCGACGATCCGCGAGGCCGCGATCGGCGATCCCACCGCACGCGCGGGCCAGCTCTGCCAGATCGTGCGCGGTGCGATCCAGAACGCCTGCTACATGGTCCACACGATGGGCCAGCTCGACCCCGACCAGCGCGGCATGAGCACGACGGCGTCCGTGCTGCTCGTGTGCGGTCGGCTCGGCATCGTCGGCCAGGTCGGTGACTCGCGCGTGTACCTGGTGCGGCAGGGCATGGTCGATCAGCTCACCGAAGATCACACGCTCATCAACTATCAGCTCAAGCACGGGCTCATCACGCCCGATCAAGCCGCGAAGAGCCGCGCACGCAACGTGATCACGCGCGCCGTGGGCCACAAGGACTACGTCGAGGTCGACACGATGCCGGTGCCGCTCTTCGCCGGCGACCGCTTCGTGCTGTGCTCCGACGGCTTCCACGGCTACGTCGAGAACATGGACGAGATGCGCTACTTCCTCGACCTCGAGGTCGAGGACGCGGTGCTCGAGTCGATCCGCTTCGCGAACGCGAAGGGCGGCAAGGACAACATCACGACGTTGCTCGTAGAGCTCGGCGCCTAGCCGAGCTCTACGCCGTGCCCGTGCCCGTGCCCGTGCCCGTGCCCGGCCGGGCCCCGTGCCCGGCCGGACCCCGTGCGCGGGCGACCGCACGACGCGGCCGCCCGCCGTGCCCGTGCTCAGCGCACGCGTCGTCGACGGAGCCCGAGCACGACCAACCCGAGCCACCAGGCATTCGCACCCGGCCCGGAGTTGCACGCGCAGCCACCACCGTCGTCGGTGCCACCGGCCGTGTCGTCGGAGCTCTCGTCCCCACCGCTGCTCTCCGCGGTGTCGCCGGTCGCACTCGCACCGGTCGCGCTCGCACCGGTCGCGCTCATGGTGCTGCCCGTGTCGCCGGACGTGTCGGCCATCGTCCCGCCCTCGGAGCTGCTGTCGCCCTCGCTGCTCTCCTCGCCGCCCGAGCTCGAGCTCTCCTCGCCGCCCGAGCTCGAGCTCGTGCCGGCCGCCTCGCACGCATCACCGACGCCGTTGCTGTCCTCGTCCTCTTGCCCCGGGTTCGCGTCGTCGGGGCAGTTGTCCTCGTCGCCGCACACGCCGTCGCCGTCCGCATCGTCCGCGGGATCGTTCGGGCACACGTCGCAGGCGTCGCCGACCGCGTCGCCGTCCGCATCCTGCTGGCCCGGGTTGGCCGTGTCGACGCAGTTGTCGACGTCTCCGCAGACGCCGTCTGCGTCCGCATCGTCTGCAGGATCGTTCGGGCACACGTCGCACGCGTCACCGGCACCGTCGCCGTCGCCGTCCTGCTGACCGGCGTTGACCGTGTCGACGCAGTTGTCGACGTCGTCGGTCACGCCGTCGCCGTCGGAGTCCTCGAGGCCACCGCCGCCCGCGGCGTACGCGATGATGTTCGCGCGCAGGTTGTGACAGTCGGGCTGCGGATCCCAGAAGTTGTCGGTGGTGAGGCCACCGAAGACCACGCGTCCGGCACCGAACTCCAGCGCAGTGAGGTGCGGGTCGCCACCATCGTCGTCGACGATGAGCGAAGTGCCGAGCCCACCGCTGATCGCCGCGTGGGCGAACGAGCCGCCGGTGAAGGCCGTGGACACCGGCGTGAACGGACCATACCAGATCGGATGGGACGCGTCGGTCGCACTGCCGAGCTCACCCGACTCCGGGTACGTGAGCCCGACGCCACCGAAGCCCCACACCTGGTTGCCGCCCTCGTTCGGCGCGGCGTTGAGGAACAGGTGTCCGCCCGCCGTGACCCAGGCCTCGATGTCGGTCTGGTAGACCGACAAGAACGCCGCGAGCTCGTCCGCGTTGCTGTCGCTGCCCTCGAGATAGACGAAGCCGTAGCTGCCCGAGAACAGCTCGCCCGCGTCGACGGTCTCGAACTGCAGGTCGTCCCAGGCGCCTGCGCCGAACACCATGTCCATCGCGCTCTCGTTGGTGGCCTGGCCCCACGGCTGCCCCACGGCGGAACGCACGTAGGCTGCAGGCGGCAGCTCGCACGCATCGCCGGTGCCGTCGGCATCCTCGTCCTCCTGCCCCGGGTTCGGCTGGTACCGGCAGTTGTCCGCACCGTTGCCGATGCCGTCGCCATCGTCGTCGTCATCGATCGCTGCACCGCTCTCGAGGTACGCGATGATGTTCGCGCGGAGGTTGTGCATGTCGGGCTGTGGGGCCCAGAAGCCGTCGGTGGTGAGCCCGCCGAACATCACGAGGCCGCCCCCCCAGGTCATCTCTGCCAGGTTCGGCTGCCCGCCGTCGGTGTCGACGATGACAGCGCTCACGCCGGCGCCGCTGATGCTCGCGTGCGCGTAGGAGCCGCCCGTGAACACCGTCGAGACCGGCGTGAACGGGCCGTTCCACACGGCGTGGCCGCCATCCACCGCACTTCCGCTGCCCGCACCGTCGGGATAGGTCAGCCCGATCCCGCCGAAGCCCCACGCCTGATTGCCGCCCTCGTTCGGCGCCGCGTTGAGGAACAGAGCACCGCCACTGGCGACCCAGCTCTCGACGAGCGCCTGGTTCGCACCGAGGAAGGCCGCGAGCTCGTCGGCATTGTTGTCGCCGCCCTCGAGGTAGATGAAGTGATACGTGGGGGAGAACAGCGCGTCCGCGTCGACGCTCTCGAAGCGCAGGTCGTCCCAGGCACCGGCGCCGAACACCATGTCCATCGCGTTCTCGTTCGTGGCCTCGCCCCACGGAGCGCCGACGCTGGAGCGCACGTAGGCGGGTACGGCGAGCGCGTCGGCCTCCAGCGCCGCGAGCAACGCGAGCGGGGTGACGAGGCACAGACCGAGGTGGAGAGATCGCGCGATGCGGAAGCGAGGTTTCATGCGAAGTGGTCCTTGGTTCGAGGGGAGCGAACGCCGAAGGATCGCATGAACCCCGATCACCCTCCGGTGAGGCCCATCGCGTTCGCGAGAATTTTCTCGGAGCACGCTGCGCGCGAACGCGCGAGCGCGTGACGTGTTCGCGCGACTTCGCGAGCACGCGAGCGATCACGCGCGGAGGATCGCCAGCACGTCGGCCGGCGACTCGGCGAGCAGCTCGGCCCCCGCCGCCTCGAGTCGCGCGCGTTCGCCCGGCCCCCAGAGCGCCGCGATCGCCAGCGCACCCGCGGCCTTCGCCGCACCGATGTCGAACGGACTGTCGCCGACGACCGCGAGCTCGTGCGGCGCGACCCCGAGCTCGTCCGCCACGCGCACGATCGCCTCGGGATCGGGCTTCGGCTTCACCACGTCGTCGAGCCCGAGCACGATCGCGAAGGCGCTCGAGATACCGGTGACCACGAGCCCGCGATCGACGGTGGCGCGCAGCTTGTTCGAGACCACCGCGAGCGGAACGTCGCGCTCGCGCAACGCTGCGACGAGCTCGGGCACACCGGCATAGGCAGCGACGCGCGCATCGTGGTGCTCCAGGTTGTAGGCCCGATAGCAAGCGACCAAGGTCGCCAAGTGCTCCGCGTCACGGGCATGGGGCTGGAACGCGTCGACGAGCGGCAGGCCCATGCCGCGCTCCCAGTGGCCACGCGTCATGCCGGCGATGCCGTGCGTCTCGCAGACGTAGACGAAGCTGTCCACGATCAGCCCGGTCGTATCCAGGAGCGTGCCGTCCAGATCGAAGACGACGGCACGCACGTCCTGCACGGTGCTGCGCGTCGCTTCCTCCACGGGGCCGCATGCTATCCTCGTCGGCGTGAAACGGGTGAATGGACTGGGATTGACGATGCCCGCGATGCTGGCCGTGTCCGCGCTGGCCGCGGGCGCCTGCGGCGGCGACGACGACGGCACGAGCGGCGCCGAGACGGCGGCCAGCAGCTCGAGCGAGGGCGGGAGCTCCGGCAGCTCGGGCCCGACGACGACCGCGTCGACGAGCACGGCTGGCACGACGACCGACGAGAGCTCGAGCGGCGCGACCACGACGTCGAGCGAGAGCGACGGCAGCGGCAGCGGCAGCACGGGCGCCGACGAGAGCAGCGAGACCGGCACGCCAGCCGCATGCAGCGACATCCTCGATCAGACGGAGTGCGAGACGGATGCGCTCTGCCTGTGGGCGCCGCCCGGCTACTGCTACACGAACTGCACCGCATTCACCGACGAGACCAGCTGCAACGCGCAGCTCGAGTGCATCTGGCTGGACGGTGCCTGCGACTTCAACGGCATATGATAGCGACGCCGCGGCCCGGTCGGGCCGCACGCCACCGCCCCGCTCCCTCGGTCGTCGAGGGAGCCGCTTCGCTCCTCCCGCTCAGCGTCGACGCCGGCGCAGCAGGCCGAGCACACCGAGCCCGAGCCACCAGGCCTCGCCGCCGCGCTCTCGCGCGTCGCAGGCACAACCACCGTCCTCGTCGCCGCGCTGACCGACGGTCGTGTCGGCGCTGTCGGTGCCTTCGCCGGTCCCGTCGGCGCCGGTGAGCCCCGTCGCCGTGGCATCGGTCGCGCTCATCGTGGCCGTCGCGTCGTCGCCGGTCTCGTCGGCCATCGTGCCGCCTTCGGCCGTCTCGCCGCCGCTCGTGTCGGTCCCCGCGGTCTCGCAGACGTCGCCGACGCCGTCCTCGTCGGCATCTTCCTGCTCCGGGTTCGCGTCGTCGGGGCAGTTGTCGACGTCGGCGCACAGCTCGTCGCCGTCCGCATCGTCCTCGGCGTCGTTCGGACAGACGTCGCACGCATCGCCCACGTCGTCGCGGTCGGCGTCCTCCTGCTCCGGGTTCGCGTCGTCGAAGCAGTTGTCGACGTCACCGCACACGCCGTCGCCGTCGGCGTCGTCGGAGGGATCGTTCGCGCACACGTCGCAGGCATCGCCGACGCCGTCGCCATCGCCGTCCTCCTGGCCCGAGTTCGCATCGTCCGGACAGTTGTCGAGATCGTCGGCGATGCCGTCGCCATCCGCATCGACCACGCCCGCACCGGCGGCGTAGTAGATGACGTTGATGCGGAGGTTGTGGCAGTCGGGCTGCGGCGACCAGAAGTTGTCGGTGGTCATCCCGCCGAACACGACCAGCCCATCGCCCCACGCGAGCTCACCGAGCGTGAAGTCGCCAGAGTCGTCGGTGATGATCGAGGTCAGCCCACCGCCGCTGACCGACGCGTGCGCATAGCCACCGCCGGTGAACGCGGTCGACACCGGCGAGGCCGGCCCGTTCCACACCGGGTGCGCCGCGTTCGCAGCGCTGGCGCTGCTGCCGCCCCCGAAGGGATAGGTCAGCGCCACGCCGCCGAAGCCCCAGACCATGCTGGCGCCCTCGTTCGGCGCGGCGTTCAGCAGCAGCCGTCCGCCGCCGTCGACCCACTCCTCGATCGCGAGCTGGTTCACCTCGAGGAACGCGTCGAGCTCGAGCGCCGCGTTGTCGCTGCCCTCGAGATAGACGAAGCCGTACGAGGCGGAGAAGAGCGCGTCGGCGTCGACCGTCTCGTAGCGGAGATCCGACCACGCATCGGGACCGAACACGGCGTTCATCGCCCACTCGTTCGACGTCGAGCTCCACGGCGCGTACTCGGCCGAGCGCACGTAGGCCGCCGGGCGCGTCTCGCAGAGATCGCCGGTGCCGTCGCCGTCGAGATCCTCCTGCCCCGCGTTCGCGACGAGCGGGCAGTTGTCGGCCCCGGCGACGAGACCGTCGCCGTCGCGATCGGCACCGCCACCGCGCGCGAGGTAGACGAGCATGTTGGCGCGCAGGTTCAGCGCGTCGGGCTGCGGCGACCAGAAGTTCGACGTGGTGAGGCCGCCGAACATCGCCCAGCCGCTGCCCCACCCGAGCTCGCCGAGCGGCGGCTGCACGTTGTCGACGTCGTCGATGATCGCGCTCACGGCCCCGCTGATCGTGCCGTGCGAGTACGAGCCGCCGCTGAACACGGTCGCGGCCGGGAGGTTGGGACCGTTCCAGATCGGGTGCGCCGCGTTCACTGCGGTGCCGTTCGAGCCGTACTGATAGGCCGTGAGCCCGATGCCGCCGAAGCCCCACACCTGGTCCACACCTTCGTTCGGGCCCGAGTTGAGCAACACCGTCCCGCCGGCGTTCACCCATTGTTCGAGCGAGTACTGGTAGCTCGACAAGAATGCGACGAGCTCTTCGGCGCCGCCGTCGCTGCCCTCGAGGTAGATGACGTGGTAGCTCGGCGAGAACAGCAACGAGCCGTCGACGCTCTCGAAGCGCAGGTCGTCCCAGTTGCCGGCCCCGAACGCGAGGTCCATCGCCTGCTCGTTGGCGTCCTGGCCCCACGGCTGCCCGCCGACCTCCGATCGCAGGTAGGCCGCACGTGCGCGCGCGTCACCCTCGAGCGCTGCGAGCACCGCGAGCGCGGACGAGACACCGAGGCCGAAGTAGATCGAGCGAGCGAAGCGGGTGCGATGCGTCATGGGATGCTCGCGAGCATCGCATGAACCGCGATCGCCGTGAGCGGCTCGCGCCGCGTGAAATCATCGGCGCGAATGCGCGCGTGATCGATCAGTCGTCGTAGGCTTCGATGGGCGGGCACGCGCACACGAGGTTGCGGTCGCCCCACGCGTTGTCGACGCGGCCCACTTTCGGCCAGTACTTGTGCGCGCGCACCCACGGAGCCGGGTACGCGGCCTGCTCACGCGTGTACGCGCGCGACCAGTCGTCGGCCATCACCGCCGCAGCGGTGTGCGGTGCGTTCTCCAGCGGGTTGTCGCCCTTCGGCCACTCGCCGCGCTCGACCTTCGCGATCTCCTCGCGGATCGCGATGAGCGCGTCGCACAGGCGGTCGAGCTCGGCCTTCGACTCGCTCTCGGTCGGCTCGATCATGAGCGTGCCCGCGACGGGGAACGACATCGTCGGCGCGTGGAAGCCATAGTCGACCAGCCGCTTCGCGACGTCCTCGGCCTCGATGCCGGCCGAGCTCTTGAACGGGCGCAGATCGACGATGAACTCGTGCGCGACCATGCCCTGCTCGCCCGTGTAGAGAATCCGGTAGTGCGAGGACAGGCGCTTGGCCATGTAGTTCGCCGCGAGGATCGCCACCGAGGTCGCGTGCCGCAGCCCGGCGCTGCCCATCGCCGCGATGTACACCCACGAGATCGGCAGGATGCTCGCGCTGCCCCACGGTGCGGCCGAGACCGCGCCGATCGCCTGCGCGCCGCCGGTCGGGACCACGGGATGCCCCGGCAGGTACGGCGCGAGGTGGGCCTTCACCGCGATCGGCCCCATGCCCGGGCCACCGCCGCCGTGCGGGATGCAGAACGTCTTGTGCAAGTTGAGGTGACAGACGTCCGCCCCGATGTCGCCCGGTCGCACGAGCCCGACCTGCGCGTTCATGTTCGCGCCGTCGAGGTAGACCTGACCGCCGTGCGTGTGGACGATCTCGCAGATCTCGCGGATCGACGACTCGAACACGCCGTGCGTCGATGGATACGTGACCATCAGCGCGGCGAGCTTGTCCGCGTGCGCGGTCGCCTTCGCGCGTAGATCGGCGACGTCGATGTTGCCGCGGTCGTCGCATGCGACGACGACGACCTTCATGCCGGCCATCACGGCCGACGCCGGGTTCGTGCCGTGGGCGGAGACCGGGATGAGGCACACGTTGCGCTGCACGTCGCCGCGGGCGCGATGATGGGCGCGGATGACGAGCAGTCCGGCGTACTCGCCCTGGCTGCCCGCGTTGGGCTGCAGCGACACGGCGTCGAAGCCGGTGATGTTGGCCAGCCAGCCCTCGAGCTCGCCGAGCATCTCGCGGTAGCCCTTGGCCTGCTCGGCCGGCACGAACGGATGCAGCGCGGAGAAGCCCGGCCACGACACCGGCACCATCTCGGAGGTCGCGTTCAGCTTCATCGTGCACGAGCCGAGCGGGATCATCGAGGTGGTGAGCGAGAGGTCGCGCGCCTCGAGCCGCCGGATGTAGCGCAGCATCTCGTGCTCGGCGTGGTGGCTGTTGAACACCGGATGGGTCAGGTAGCTCGAGCTGCGCGCGTGCGCGGCCGAGAAGCTGCCCGCGAGCGCGGCGGTGTGGCGCGACAGGTCGAGGTTCGTGCCGCCGAACGCCGCGACGATGTCGCGCAGGTCCTGCTCGGTGACCGTCTCGTCGAGCGCGATCGCGACCTTGTTGCCGTCGACGTCGCGCAGGTTGATGCCGCGCGCGAGCGCCTCGGCGACGATCGGGGCGGAGCGCCCGCGCCCGAGCTCGACGGTGATCGTGTCGAAGTACGCGCCCGTCGGTACGCGATGGCCGAGCTCGGCGAGTGCCGCAGCGAGCAGCCGCGTCGCCCCGTGCACGCGCTCGCCGATGCGCCGCAGCCCCTGCGGCCCGTGGTAGACGGCGTACATGCTGGCCATCACCGCCAGCAAGACCTGCGCGGTGCAGATGTTCGACGTCGCCTTCTCGCGACGGATGTGCTGCTCGCGGGTCTGCATCGCCATGCGCAGCGCCATGTGGCCGGCGGCGTCCTTGCTGACGCCGATGACGCGACCGGGGAGCTGCCGCTGATGCTCTTTTTTGCACGCGAGGAACGCGGCATGCGGTCCGCCGTAGCCCATCGGCACGCCGAAGCGCTGCGCGGAGCCGACCGCCATGTCGGCACCGAGCTCGCCGGGCGGACGCATCAGCGTGAGCGCGAGCAGATCGGTCGCGACGACCGCCAGCCCGCCGGCCGCATGCACGCGCTCGATGACGGCCCCGACGTCGCCGATGCGACCGTAGGTGTCCGGCACCTGCACGAGCGCGCCGAACGGTGCGGCCGCGGCGAAGTCGAACGTGGCCGGATCGCCGAGCACGATGGTGAGCCCCAGCGCCTCGGCGCGGGTCTGCACGACCGCGATCGTCTGCGGGTGACAGTCGTCGGCGACGAAGAACGTGTCGCGGTCGCCGGCCACGAGCCGGTGCGCCATCGCCATCGCCTCGGCGGCCGCGGTGGCCTCGTCGAGCAACGACGCGTTCGCGAGCGGCAGCGCGGTGAGATCGCCGATCAGCGTCTGGTAGTTCAGCAGCGCCTCGAGGCGCCCCTGCGAGATCTCGGGCTGGTACGGGGTGTACGCGGTGTACCAGCCCGGGTTCTGCAGCACGTTGCGCTCGACGACGCCGGGCACGATGCAGCCGTGGTAGCCGAGCCCGATGAACGTGCGCAGCACCTGGTTCTTCGCGGCCTTGCCGGCGAGCTGCGCGAGCAGCTCGTGCTCGCCGCGCTCGGGCCCGATGTCGAGCTCGCCGCGCATGCGGATCGCGGCGGGGATCGTGCGGTCGATCAGCGCCCCGAGATCGGCCAGGCCGAGCGTGTCGAGCATGGCGCGAACGTCCGCATCGTCGGGTCCGACGTGACGGCGCACGAACGTGTCGAGGGGGCGGAGCAGCTCGCTGGGCGTGGTGGCCATGGGTCGCGAGCGACGATATCCGCGGCCCGGGCCGCGGTCACGCCGCTGCCACGCGCGGCGCTCGTGTCATCGCGCACGCACGCGCACGATGGGGGCGGGCCCTCCGCTCACGCCGCGCGGAGCTGCTGCCAGCCCACCGTCGTCGGCGCGACGCGCACGCAGTTGCGCCCCTGCTGCTTCGCTTCGTAGAGCGCGCGGTCGGCCGCGCGGTAGAGCGACGCCGCGATCGCGTCGGGATCGAACGCGCCGTCGAACGGCCCCTCGACGATGGCGAGCCCGAGCGAGATCGAGAAGCTGCGCGTCTGCCCGTCGGGGCTCCGCAGCGCGAGCGCTTCCACCGCGCCGCGCAGCCGGTCCGCGGCCGCGGTCGCGGCGGCGAGCTCGAGCCCCGGCACCACCACCCCCATCTCCTCGCCGCCCACCCGCGCCACCATGTCGGCCGTGCGCGCCGCCTGCCGCAGCGCCGCCGATGCACTGCGCAGCACGAGGTCGCCGAACTCGTGCCCCCAGGTGTCGTTGACGAGCTTGAAGCGATCGAGATCACCCATCACGAACGCGAGCTGACCACCCTCCTTCGCGACGCGCGAGATCTCGTAGTTGAGCCGGCCCGACAGCGCGCGCCGATTCGGCAGCCCGGTGAGCGTGTCGGTGATCGAGAGCTGCTCGAGCTCGCGGTTGCGCGTCGCGAGCTCCTGCGCGAGCGCCTCTTTCTCCGCGAGCGTGCGCTCGAGCCGGTTCACGACCTCTTCGTAGGTGAGGTTGAGCTCCACGAGGCCGGCGTTCGCGGCCGCGAGGATCTCTTCCATCGACGGCTGCTTGCCGACGCGGAAGCCGAGCTCGCGCCCGACCTCGTCGACGCGCGACGCGAGCTCGGCGAGCAGCACATCGACCGTCGCGCCGTCGACGTTGATCTCGCGCAACAGGCCCGCACGCGCGGCGCCGAGCGCAGCGCGCTTGTCCGCGCCGCCGAGCACCTGCGTGAGCAGCTCGGCCTGTCCGGCGATCTGGCAGCGGCTGCGCATCTCCTGCGGAGCGCGGGCGGGATGGTGGTGGTGCCGCATCGGCATCGCGAGCTCGGGCGGCAACGACCACGCCTCCACGAGCTGCTCGGCGACGTCGTCGTGCGCCGTACCGAAGATCTCGAGCTCCTGACGACGCCGGTCCTCGGGCATGCGGCCGACGTGTGCCATCCACTTCGCGGCGCGCTCGGGGTAGGTCTGCACGAGCGCGAGCACGCCGAGATCCTGGAGGAGCCCGAACGTGAACGCCTCCATCGGATCGATCTGCTCGTTGGAGAAGCGCTCCGCGATCATGCGCGCGGCCACGGCACGACGCAGCGAGTCCTCCCAGAAGTGCGCGAGATCGAAGCCACCGAGCCCCTTCGCCGCGCAGTTCTGCACCGCGATGCAGAGCGCGAGGTTGCGCAGTGAACGATTGCCGAGCACCGCGACGGCGCGACCGACGGTCGAGATGCTCGCGCCCCGGCGATACAGGCTCGAGTTCACCATGCGCAAGAGCTGCGCCGAGAGCCCCGGATCGTTGCCGACCGCGGCGGCCAGCGTCGTCACCGGCACGCTCGGATCGGAGGCGGCTTGGATGACGCGCGCGAGCGCCTGCGGTGGCGACGGGATGCGGAATGCTTGGGTCATCGGCGGCGGGCGGCGCGGCGTGGGGCGGCGACGCGTGCATCTCTTCTTCGGGCGATCGACCGGCCACTTGAGTCGGGCCCGGCAACCTTTGCGGGAACCGAGTTGGGACGGTTCTCCGCTCGCCGCGCGGCTGCGTTGCTACCATCCCGCCGCCGATGCCCGTGCTCGAGCGCATGCGTCGCCGTCTCCCGCACCGGCGCGTGCTCGGGGTGCTGCGCGAGGTCGGGGAGCTGTTCGGCGCCTGGCTCGAGCCCGCGCGGCCCGGGTTCCGTGCGCCCACGCCCCAACCTCCCGCCCCGCCCTCCGCGCCGACCCCGGTGCCCGGCTCCGTCGCCGACTGGCACGCGCACGCCTCGTCGCACGCGGCGAAGTGGATCGCCCGCGTCCGCGCCGACGAAGAGCTCGACGATGCCGAGCACACGCGACGCGTGCGGGTCGCGGCGCGTCGGATCCGTGCGATCGCCGTCGTGCTGCGCGACGACCCCGCGGTCGTCGATCGGAATCTGCGTCGGCTCGGACGTCGGCTCGGAGACGTCCGCGATCTCGACGTCGCGATCGCCCACGCCAGCGCAGCCCGCTCGCTCGCGAGCGATGCGATCGAGCGCGTCGCGCTCGAGGAGCTCGAGGGTCGGCTCGTGCGCCGCCGCGTCGACGCGCGCGCGCGCGCGCGGTCGGCCCGCGATCAACCCGGGCTGGCCGACGAGCTCGCCGCGTTCGAGCTGGCGATCGCCACGCTCGCGGCCGATCCCTCCGCCGCGCGCGGGCTCGGCGAGCGCGCGCTGGCCGTCCTCACCGACGCGCTCGCCGAGGCGATCGATCCCGCGGTGTCGGAGCTCGAGCTCGAGCGCTTGCACGGCGTACGCATCGCCGCTCGTCGCCTGCGCTACGTGGCCGAGCTGTTCGAGCCGTGCCTCGAGGCCGTCGCCCGCGAGCAGCTCGTCCGTGCGCGGGATCTGCAGCGCACGATCGGAGCGCACCGCGACGCCGCGGTGTGGCACGAGCTGCTCGTCGATCGGATCGCGCGCGCAGAGGCCCGCGGGCGCATCACGTTGTCGCGGGGGCTCGACGCGGCCGGGCGTGCGGCGCTCGCCGAGCGCGAGCGGGCGTTCGCGGCCGTGCCGTCGGCATTGCAGCTCGTCGCCGAAGCGCTCGCACGTCCGGCCTAGTCGCGGCTCATGCCCGCGACAGCGCGTGGCTCGAGCCCGGCGCAGCGTCGCCCGCTCGTACGCCGCCCGGGCGCAGCGGACGGGCCGGCATCGGCTCGTCCTCGATCGCACCCGGCGTGCGGCCGTCGTCGTGGTGCGCGCTCGAGGTCGGCGTCGCAGCGGCGGCTTCGCCCCAGGGAAGCTCGACCCATCCACGGGACAGCGCGAACGTGACCGTCGCGCCCAGCGCGACGCCCACGAGGGCTCCCCATGTGATGCTCTGCTTCATCGGCGGACCTGATCGATGCATGGTCTCAACGCTCGGGGGGCTTCGCGGCTTGCAGTCTCGAAGCCGGCTCGCGAACGAGCTCGCCCGTGCTGTTGCATGTACGTGTGAGACCTTCGGATGGTTTCCCCGACGGCCCCGGAGTTGACGCAATTTCTTTCGTACGCGCGCGCGCCGAATCGACCCGAGCTCCGCGGAGGCGCTCAGATGTCGGTCGGCTCGTCGCCCGGCTCGTCGTCGTCGGCCACGACCGCCGGCTCGCGGCGAGCCCCATCCAGCAGCGTCGCCTGACGGCGCGCCTCGGCCTCGCCCTGCTCGCGCTCGGCCGGAGTTCGTCCGTGGCGTACGGCGTTCGCGTCCGCCTCTGCGGCGCGCCGCTCCGCTGCCTTGCGCTTGCGCGCGCGCCCGAGGTTGATGACGTCGCCCATCCGCGACGGAGGTTCGCATCCTGGAGCGTTCGCGCCAACTGCTCGACCTCCGGGCGGGTTGCCCAGCGCCGGACGGCGCCCGCGCGCGATAGGCCAACGATCGCCGTGGCGGTGCGCTGGAATGGCCCGTGCACCACGACCGGCAGCGGTGCTCGGGCGTGTGGGCCCGAGCGGGAGCTCCGAATGACGACGCGGTGGTTTGCGAGTGCGCTCGTGCTGGCCCTTCCCTGGGGCTGCGGCCTCGACGGTCGTCCACGCGGCGGCGTCGCGTCCGCCGGGATCGATCCGAGCGCAGGCCCCGGGCCCGGCGCGGACGAGGACGCGGAGGAGACCGCCGGCGACGCCGAGGACGCATCGTCCGGTGCGGGCAGCGAGCACGGCGGGCACACGGCGGGTGGCCACGACGACGGCCCGCGCTTCGACCTCGGCGCACCGGACGGGGGCGCGGCCGGCGACGGCGGCTGCGAGAGCTCGGAGTGCGAGTGCACGATCCCCGCGCATGCGCCGTGCGACGCGGGCACCGGCGATCCGTTCGAGGCGCTCGGGCTCAACTGCCCGGGCGAGCTCCAGGTCGACGCGAGCACGACGGGCCCGGCCACCGCGATCGGCCTCCGCGACGGCTTCGGCGGCACGGGCACGTTCGCGCCGCGCGAGGGCTCGCGCTACGCGGTGATCGGCAGCGGGAGCGTGGCCGAGCTCGACTCCGAGACGCCGAACGGCGACAGCAACGCGTTCCCCACCCACTGCAACGACGACCTCGGCGCGTTCGATCCCGGCGGATCGCTACCGGCCCCGCTCGCCACCAACGACGTCGGCGGGGACTGCACGAGCGACACCGGGCTCGTCGGCAGCGGCGACTGCTCCAACACGATCAGCGAGCAGTTCAGCCAGGGCAGCTCCGCGAACGACTACGTCGAGCTGCGCTTCGAGCTCGACGTCCCCGTCGACGTGGTCTCGTTCAGCTACGACTTCGCGTTCCTCTCGACCGAGTACCCCACGTACTACGGCTCGGGCTTCAACGACATGTACGTCGGCTGGCTCGAGTCGGAGAAGTGGACCGGCAACATCTCGTTCGACGCGAGCGGCAACCCGATCTCGCTGAACGCGGGCTTCCTCGACTACCAGGACGACGACGCGAGCCTGCCGGAGCTCGACGGCACGTGCATGAAGCAACACGCCGCGACCGGCTGGCTCACCACGACCGCCGGCGTCACGCCGACGGAGCACATCACCGTGGTGTTCGCGATCTTCGATCTCAGCGACTCGATCCTCGACAGCTACGCCTTCATCGACAACTTCCAGTGGGGTTGCGATCCGACCGGCAAGCCGAGCACCGAGCCCGAGGGCTGACGCGCGGCATCGCTGCGCAGGTAGGCCGCGGCCCACCACACGAGCGGGAGCTGCAGCGGGAGGCGCAGCCACGCGATGCGCGGGTCGGCCATCCACAGCGGCAGGTCGGGGCTCACGACGCCGCCCGAGAGCGCGTGGTGCCAGTTCGCGGGCCACACTGCCACGAGCGTCGCGACCGCGAGCCAGGCCCCGTGACGGCGCGTGGCGGGCACGAGCAGGAGCGTGCCGGCGAGCAGCTCCGCGACGCCCGAGAGCGCGACGAGGAGGTCCGGCCACGGCAGCGCCGGCGGCATGATCGGCAAGAAGAACTGCGGCGTCACCAGGTGCGCGACCCCGGCAGCCAGCAGCAGCAGGGCGAGCGGCACATGGGAGAGGCGTCGGAGCACTTCGTCCACGGTACGCCGCCCGCCGGCGCCGCGGATCGGCGTGTGGACGGCGTTCTCGGCGCGCGGATCCGCCTGCAGGCCCGGCTCGGTCCGCTCCCGAGCGGCGGCGCCGATCCGTGCCGCGCATGGGTCCGTACCGGGCCCGCATGGACCGACACGTTGGACGATCGCGCCCCGGGTTGCTCGCGGGTCTGCTCGCGGCGCAGCTGCTCGCGGGCTGTCAGGACCCACCACCCAGCTCGAGCGCGACGGGTAGCGCGGTCGAGCCCACGGCGCAGGCGCTGCCCACCGCGAACGCCGAGCTCGCGCTCGGCTACGCGCCCGGCGAAGGGCCGACCGAGCAGGCGATCGCGACGGCACAGGCCGCCGTGCGCGAGCACCCCGAGATGATCCCGCCGTACACCGAGCTCGCGCGCCACTTCATGCGCCGCGCTCGCGAGACGAGCGACGCGTCGTACCGGCTCTACGCCGAGGATGCGCTGCGAGCCGCGCGTGCCCGCGACCCCCGCGATCCGCAGGCGATGGTGCTCTCGGCGATGATCCTGCAGGACCAGCACCGCTTCCGCGGCGCGGCCTCGTTGGCGCGCGAGTTCATCGCGCTCGCGCCCGACGACTCCACCGGCCACCTGGTGCTCGGCGACGCGTTGCTCGAGCTCGGTGAGTACGATGCCGCGATCGACAGCTACCAGCAGGCGATGAACCTGCGCCCCGATCTGCGCAGCTACAACCGCGCCGCCCACATGAAGTGGCTGCTCGGCGACGTCGACGGTGCGCGCGAGGTCATGACGCTGGCGATCGACTCGGGCAGCGCGCGCGATCCGGAGTCGCGGGCGTGGTGCTACGTCGACCTCGGTGAGATCGACCTGCGCCGCGGCGAGACCACGCTCGCGATGCAGGCCGCCGACGCGGCGCTCCTGCTCGTGCCCGACTACGTGCCGGCGCAGTCGCTGCGCGCACGCGTGCTGCACCGCGAGGGCAAGGTCGGCGAGGCGATCGCGGAGCTGGGCCGCGTGGTCGAGACGAAGGCCAGCGCCGACGATCTGCTGCGCCTGGCCGAGTGGCAGCGCGAGGCGGGCGACATCGCCGGGGCCGAGCTGCGACTCGAGCAGGCCGACGAGCTCGCCGACGCCGAGCCGCGTCCGCTCGCGCACCACCTCGCGCGCCACGGGCTCGAGCCCGCGCGCGCGCTCCGATTGGCGAAGGCCGAGCTCGACGCGCGGGCGAACCTCGCCGCGCAGGACACGATGGCGCTCGCCCAGCTGCGCGCCGGCGACGTCGATGCGGCGCGCGCCTCGATCGAGGCCGCGCTGCGGCTCGGCACACCCGACGCCGAGCTGCACCTGCACGCGGGGCTCATCGCCGCTGCCGGCGGTCGCCACGAGGCCGCGCGCCGCGAGCTGGCCCGCGCGCAGGAGCTCGATCGCGGCGTGGATCCGCTGCTCGTCGGCGAGCTGCGCAGCAAGGTGGAGGCGTCGTGATGCGCCGTGCCCTGCCCGCCCTCGCGCTCGCGGCGGCCTGCACCGGCGAGCCCGCGGCACCCGCGGCTGCGCCCACGGAGTCGATCGCGGTCGTCGGTGTCGAGGACGACGCCCGCGATCAGTACGCGCTGCTCGCCGCGCTCGAGGCTGCGATCGGCGACGGGCTCGGCCGCGACGCGAACGCGACCACCGAGGTGCAGCGCTCGTGGCACGGCCGCCGCTACACCTGGGAGGGCGCGCTCGTCCCGATCTTCTGCCGCAACGCGAAGCGCTGCTTCGTGTCGCCGTTCGACCACGCGCGCTTCCCCGAGCGCCGCATCCACCAGGGCTGGATGCCGCAGCTGCACCTCGACGACGCCGGCTTCGCGGCCATGCAGGCGAAGTGCGAGGGCAAGGCGACCTGCGTCGTCCGCTTCACCGGCACGATGGACCGCTTCGTCTTCGACCCGGAGCAGGCGACCGCCGTCGAGTTCCGGGACGTCGAGATCGTGGATGCACGCGAGGCCGCGCCGTCGGAGTCGTGGCTGGCCTCGAACGTGCCGCTGCGTCGCCGCAGCTGACGAGCGCGACCCCGGCACACGAGGGCGCGTCGCGTTCGTTACCGCAGGGGCTGCCGAGGTTCCCCGGATCGGCGCCCCCGTGAGACAACCCGCGCGCACGGGTGGTCCACCCGTGCGTCCACTCCTCGAATGGAGGCGGATACCCCTGCTAGCGTGGCGCTGCGATGACCAGCGACAAGCGGACCACGTGGGTGCTCGTGGGGGTGCTGTGCGGCTGCGGCGACGATGCCAGCAGCGTCTGGGACAGCAACGACGCCGGGGGCAGCACCACGGAGCCGGCGACGACGACGTCCGCGACGACGGGCACGACCGCCGCCGACACGACGGCCGCGACCGAGGGCGCCGACGGCTCGAGCTCGTCGGGCCAGGCCGACGACAGCACCGGCGATCCGATCTTCGACGTCGGCGGTGTCGACACCGACATCGACACGGGCTGCGGCTGCGGGCTCACGTACATCTGGATCGCGAACGCCGAGCAAGGCACGGTCTCGAAGATCGACACGCGCACGCTCGTCGAGGAGGGCCGCTACATCACGCGTCCCGACGGCGTCGGCAATCCCTCGCGCACGTCGGTGAGCCTCTCGGGCGACGTCGCGGTCGCGAACCGCCACGGCGGGCTCACGAAGTTCTACGCGGACCCCAGCAAGTGCGTGGAGAGCAACGGCATGCCCGGCATCCAGACCTCGATGGGCGCCAACAACGTGCTCGGCTGGGACGTCGAGGAGTGCCGCGCGTGGTACGTCGAGTTCCCCACGACGAACCAGCGGCCGGTCGCGTGGACCCCGGGCGTGCTCTCGCGCGACACCTGCGAGGCCACCGGTGAGCGCGTGTGGACGGTGATGAGCGCGGTGCCCGGGTTCGCGCCGGGCACGGGTGGCGCAGGCGGGGTGATCGCGACGCTGCTCGAGGGCGACGACGGCAGCATCGTCACGCAGGTCACGATCGAGGAGTTCTCGGGCTTCCAGCTCGGCGCCTACGGTGGCGCGGTCGATGCCGAGGGCAACCTGTGGTTCACGCCGATGGGAGCAGTGAGCTTCGGTGGCCAGCTCGCGCGCGTCGACATCGACGACTACGCGGTGCAGGTGTGGCCGATCCCGCAGGGCGTCGCGACCTACGGCATCACGGTCGACCACGAGGGCAATCCGTGGATGTCCTCGACGCTGGGAGCCACCGCGGCGCGCTTCAACGTGGCGACCGAGACGTGGGATCCGGTGACCGGCGGGCCGATGAGCCTCGGCGGCATCGTCGAGGGCCCGAACGACCAGATCTGGGTCGCGACCGACGGCGGCGCGGCGTCGATCGACATGAACACGCTCATGTTCGGCACGTCGTGGGGCGGCGGCTCCGGCACGAAGGGCGTCAGCATCGACGTCGACGGCTTCCTGTGGGCGGTCGATGGCGCGGCGCACAAGGTCGACCCGACGACGGGCGCGGAGGTCGGCAGCTACAACGGGCTCACGGGTCCGTACACGTACTCGGACATGACCGGGCATGCGCTGAGCAACACGTTCTGTCCCCCGGCGGGCTGAAAGCCCCGCCCACGTGAACGTGAACGTGCCGGTGCCCGTGCCCGGCCGCGCTCACTCGCCGAGGAATCGCCCGGGCGTCCACACCCGATCGTGCCGCCGCTTGGCCGCCTCGGCCCAGACGGCATCCACCCCGATCCCATCGACGATCTCGATCGCGACCCCTTTGTCCCGCAGCTCCCGCGCGAGCCCGACCGCCTCGTCCTCGGGCAGCACGGCCCGCCGCACGAGCTCGCAGAGCCGCTCGCCGAGGTTGGCCTCGCTGACGCCACGGTGCAGCATCTCCGACGCGACGCGCCCGATCCCCGCCCGCGCGATGCACCCGAGCCGCCACAGCACGACCGCCATCTGGAACGCGCCGAGGCACGGCACGATGCCGGGGCCGTAGTCGAGGAACGCCTCGGGCTCGGCGTGCCGCTCGAGCCGGATCAACGCCGCGCGCACGCCCCGGCCCGGCCGCAACGCCCGCAAGGTCGCGGCGATCGCCTTCGCGTCGCCGGGCAACACCCCGTTCAGCCCGAGCACGCGCTCGACGTCGTGCGCGGGGATCCGTCCCGCCAGCATGTCGGCGTAGAGGCAGTAGGTGAGCGGGTCGTGCTCGAGGTCGTCGCCGAGCAGGTACTCCTCGGCGCCGACCGGCAGCTCCGCGCGCCCGGTGAGCAGCGCAGTGAGCTTGAAGCCGATCTGCTCCTTCAGTCGCCCGAAGCGCAGCCGCTGCACGACGCGGCCCCAGTCCTTGAACGTGGTGCCGTCGAAGCCGATGCCGTCGAGCGTCATCTTGCGCTCGATGACCTCGCGCAGCTGCAGCGGGCTCGCGGAGACGAAGTAGAGCGGCGTGTCGCGCGTCGCTTCGGCGGGACCGTTGCGGATCTCGCGGAACAGCCGCGCCATGCCCTCGATGTCCTGCTTGTGCTCGGCCTTCTCGAAGGGGATCCGTGCGATGCCCTTCAAGGTCGAGAAGCGCGTCATCAAGTACGTGCGATCGATGTCGGCGACGAACACCGGCCCGACGAAGTCGGGGTCGAGCGTGCGGTAGTTGGCGCGGTGGATCGGGAAAGCCATGAACGACGAAGGCCGCCTCGATGCTAGGATCGGGCGGCCTCGCGCGCTACACGCCGTGATGACGGCGCGTGCGAGCGTCGATCAGAGGTCGTACGGGCGAACCGTCGAGCGGTTGTTGCCCTTGCAGCGGTTGATCGCGTCGCTGAGCAGCTCGTGGACGCGGTCGGAGACCGCCTGGACGAGCTCGCCGTCGCTACGGAGGCCTGCCTCCTTGATGACCTCCTTGATCTTGGAGCCGACGACGACGATTTCCTTGGGCTTGGACGATTTTGCCATGACTGTTTCCTCGCTTGATGCGTGGTTGAGAGATCGAGAGTGTGGGAAGAAGCCCCGCCAGATGGCGTTATCGGGCAATCGCCCGATGGTCGGGACTCTAAACCCCTTCCGGCGCGCTTGAAAAGCGCTTTTTGCGGGGGTGCCCCCTGCAATCGGGCGGATTTCTCGAGAATTGGGCACATCTCATCGGAGATCTGTCCCGGCGGGTGCCCTCTGGGCCCGGATCCCGACACTTGATCGCTGGAAGGCCCGAGATCGCGGCCGCGGGGCCGATCCGTGGGGTCGGCTCCCACCACGTCCGTGCATCATCAGACGAGCGCGTCGAGCCATGCCCGCGCACGCGGTCCGCTCGCGGCGAGCTCGAGCACGCGATGCTCGGCGTCGTCGGCGATGTGCGCGAGCCGAGCGTGCAACGCATCGCGCGGCGCATCGCTCCACAGCTCGGCCCACTCGATCGCGAGCACCTCGCGCGCACCCGGCTGCGCGAGTCGAGCGGCGAGCTCGTCGAGACCGAGCGCTTCGAATGCGGCTGCGCTCGCGTCGGCACCGCGGTCGAAGTCACCGAGCTCTCCGAGGCGGCAGAGATCGACGTGCACGAGCGGACGCGGCCCGGGATGCTCGACGCAGATCGCGAAGGTCGGGCTGCACACGCGATCGGGGCGCAGCACGCGGAGCCCCCGCGCGAGCGCACGCACGAGCGTGGTCTTGCCGGCGCCCATCGGCCCCGACAGCAGCAGCACCTCGCCGCCCACCGCACTCGCGCCGAGCCGCTCGCCGAGCGCGAGCAGCTCGCGCTCGTCGAGCACCGGCCATCGCCGTGTGATCGCCGCCCCGCGGCCGTGCGCGGGCGTGCCGTCGTCCATCGTGCTCGACATTACCGCCGCCTGGATGGTAGCGCTTGGCTGTGCGCGTCTGCGCCACGCCGATCCTCGCCGCGGTGCTCGCGTGCGACCCCGAGGTGCCGACGCCGCCGGCGGCGGTGCCCGAGCCCACGAGCCCGCTGCGGGAGCCCGAGAAGGTCGGGACGATCCCCCCGGCCGCCAAGGTGCTGGACTGGGAGATCCACGCGCGGCTCGACGCCGAGAAGCACCGCATCGACGGCCGGCTGCGCATGGTCTGGCGCAACACCGGCAACGCCGCGGTCGCGCGGATCCCGATGCATCTCTACATGAACGCGTTCCGCGCGGAGGACACCCCGTGGATGCTCGAGGGCCGCGGCAGCCACCGCGGCAACGCGCAGCGCGGGGCCGGCAGCGCGTGGGGCTACGTCGACGTCGCACGCGCGGCCCGACGCTCGGGGCTCGAGCAGGGTCGCGAGGGCGAGGTCGTGCCACTCGTGCTGCGCGAGTCGCCGGACGATCCCAGCCTCGGCGAGCTCGTGCTCGATCGCCCCGTGCCGCCCGGCGAGTCGGTGGAGGTCGAGCTCGAGTTCGTCACGCAGCTGCCCGAGGTGTTCGCGCGCACCGGGTTCGCGGGCCCGTTCCACATGGTCGGCCAGTGGTACCCGAAGCCCGGCGTGCTGCACGAGGACGGCACGTGGCACACGCACCCGTTCGTCTACCACAGCGAGTTCTACGCCGACTTCGGCGACTACACGGTCGAGCTCGACGTACCGGCCGACATGGTCGTCGGCGCGACCGGCATCCGCACCGCCGAGGTCGCCGAGGGCGATCGCAAGCGCATCACCTACCGCGCGGAGATGGTGCACGACTTCGCGTGGACCGCCGACCCGCGCTTCCTCGAGTACACCGCGAGCCACGACGGCGTGAAGATCCGCCAGCTCGTGCTGCCCGAGCACGCGTGGTCGTGGCAGGCCCACCTCGATGCCCAGATCGCGACGCTCGACAGCATGCAGGCGCGCTTCGGGCCCTACCCGTGGTCGACGATCACGATCGTGCACCCGCCGTCGGGCGCCGAGGGGGCCGCGGGCATGGAGTACCCCACCCTGTTCACGACGAGCGAGGTGAGCGAGGTCGGGCTGCCGCTGCGCATGCTCGGCTTCGAGGAGCGCGTCAGCGGCGTGTTCACGACGGTGCACGAGTTCGGGCACCAGTACTTCCAGGGCCTGCTCGCGTCCGACGAGTTCGCGCAGCCGTGGCTCGACGAGGGCATGAACACCACGAGCAACGCGCTCGTGCTCGAGGACCGCGACGGCAAGGACGCGTGGGTGCTGCGCGTCGGTCGACTCGCGTTCCACGGCACGGACTTCGTGCGGCTGTCGCAGCACGGGGTCGACACGCTGCAGCCCATCGACATCTCCGCGGCCGAGTTCAGCCCCACGATCGGCGGCTACGGCGGCATCGTCTATCGCAAGACCGCGGCGCTGATGCTCACGCTGCGCAACCTCGCGGGCGCGGATGCCTTCGACCGCGCGCTGCGGACCTACGCCGAGCGCTGGCGCTTCGATCACCCCACCGGCGCCGATCTCGAGGCCACGCTGCGCGAGGTCATCGGCGCCCGCGTGCCGCTGTCCGCCGCCGATCCCGAGGATCCGAGCGGCGTCGTCGAGCTCGACGTCGGCGACGTGCTCGAGCAGGGCCTGCGCACGACCCGGGTCGTCGACTTCCGCGTGCACTCGATCGTGAACCGCCGCACCGTCGGCACCGCCGGCTGGCATCGCAACGACGAGGGCATCCTCGTCGGCGGTGACGAGCCGGCGCCGGCCGAGCCCGCCGAAGGCGGCGGCGCGCGCGAGGCCGTGGTGGTGCTGCACCGCACCGGCGACTTCGTGATCCCCGTCGTCGTCGAGATCGTGTTCGACGACGACAGCCGCACGCGGCGGGTGTGGTCGGGCCGGCAGCGCGTGCACACGCTCGTGTTCCCCGATCGCAAGGTCGCGCGGGTGCGCATCGATCCCGAGGGTCAGCTCGTGCTCGAGTCGCACCGCCTCGACAACCATCGCGTCGCACCCGACGCCGCGGATCACGACGACGGGATCTCGGGCCCGCTCGGCAACGCGAGCGAGGCGGCCGCGCTCGCGATCACGCTCGGAGTCGGACCATGACGAGCGTGCGTGCGGTGCTCGGCGCGTGGCGCTGGCTCGTCGCGATCGTGCTCGTCGACCTCGTGCTCGCGTCGGCGGTCGGTGCGAGCGTGCGCGGCCAAGTGATCGGTGCGCTCGCCGACTTCGCGTTGCCCGACGACCACCTGATGTACGCGGTCGCGGAGCTGGTCGGCTTCCACCCGCAGATCATCGTCGCGATCCTGCTCGCCATCGCCGGTGGCGGCGTGCTCGTCACCGTGCTGTGGACGCTGCTCGCTCCCGCGGTGCTCGTGCGCCTCGGCCGTGGCCCCTTGCCCGCGGCCGAGATGGGCGGCGCGTGGCTCGGCACGCTCGGGGGCGCGATCGCGACCACGCTGTGGCACCTCTTGTTGCGCGCCGGCCTCGCGTTCGCGATCGTGGGCAGCGTCACACCGCTACCACCGGTGCTCGCGCTCGCGATCTGTGCGATCGCGATCCTGGTGTCGACGGCGGCGCTCGACGTCTCGCGGGCGCAGGTGGTGCTGCACGGGGCGGCCGGCACGTCGATCCGCACCGCGCTCTGGGGCTACGTGCACGCGGTCAAGCGGCCGCGCCTCTTGGCCACGCTCGCGACGCTGCAACTCCTGCAGTGGGCGTGTGCGGTGGTCGGCCTCGCGATCGCGGTGCGCACGGGCGGCGAGGCCATCGGCTGGGCGCGCGCCGCCGCGCTCGTCGGCACCGCGATCGGGCTTTGTCGCTTGCATCACGTGGCGAGCGCCGGGTCGATGCCGACGCCACCGAAGGCGGGCGACGCCGAGGGCGGCTGAGCTCTGGTCCCGCCGTCCGTCCCTGGAGCGCGCTCCGCGGCGGGTTTTCGCGGGCCCGCTTCGGCTTTGCGGTGTAGATTTCCCGCGTGAGCGAGCGGGCGGAGGCGGAAGAGCCGCGGCGGGACGACCCGCTGCGCCTCGCCACGCCCCGCATCGACGACGTCGAGGCCCGCCGCGCGCGGGCCTCGGTCGCGAGCAAGCTGTTCGGCGGGCCGAAGCAGCCCGTCCGGGTCGGGCGCTACCAGGTGCAGGCGCGCATCGGCGCGGGCGGCATGGGCGTGGTGTACCGCGCCCACGACCCGGAGCTCGCGCGCGACGTCGCGGTGAAGTTCATGAACAACGAGGCGCCCGGCAACGCCGAGGCCGCGACGGCGCGGGCACGGCTGGTCCGCGAGGCGCGGGCGATGGCACGGCTGGCCCATCCGAACGTGATCCACGTCTACGACGTCGGCACGGTCGACGATGGTGTGTTCATCGCGATGGAGCTCGTCGAAGGCGAGTCGCTCGCGACGTGGCTCGCCCGCGAGCAACGCGACTGGCTCGAGGTGCTCCGGCGCTATGTCGACGCGGGGCGCGGGCTCGCGGCTGCGCACGCGGCCGGTGTGGTGCACCGCGACTTCAAGCCGGAGAACGTGCTGGTCGGCATCGACGGGCGCGTGCGCGTCGGTGACTTCGGGCTCGCCGGTGCGCCGGCGATCGCGGGCGCGGCCTCGTTCGACGATCTGAAGAGCTCGGACGCGGAGCTCGACGAGGCCAGCATGAGCGGCGGAGCGCTGACGCGCACCGGTGCGTTGCTCGGCACGCCGAAGTACATGGCCCCGGAGCAGGAGCACGGGGCGCTGGCGAGTGCGCGCAGCGATCAGTTCAGCTTCTGCGTGGCGCTGTACGAGGGCTTCTACGGGCGGCCGCCGTTCGAGGGCGACACGATCGCGAGGTACCGCAGGAACGTGCGGCACGGTCGCGTGTTGCCGCCCCCGCTCGACACGAAGGTGAAGGGCTGGGTGCACGCGGAGATCGTGCGCGGGATGTCGGGCGATCCGGCGGAGCGCCATCCGGGGATGGAGGTGCTGCTGGATCGGCTGGAGCGCGCGCTGGTGGATCCGCGGATCGCGAGATCGTGGGTGCGGCGCTTCGCGGTGGTCGTGCCGCTCGTCGCGGTCGCGGTGGCGGTGGGCGTGATCGTGGGCGCGCAGCGGGGCGGGATGCTCGCGGCGAGCCCCGAGGGGAGCGAGGAGAGCGGTGGCGCTGCCGAGCGCGTGGACGTGGATGGGGCCCCGTCCGAGCCCGTCGCCGTCGCGCCGGCGGTCGAGCCGACGAAACAATCCCCGCCGCCGGATCGATTGCCCGCGGATGCGCCACCGGTGACGAAGGCCGACGAGCCGTCGAAGGGGACGGCCGCGACGCGGGATCGCAAGGCCACGGGGTCGGCCAGTGCCCGGGGCTCGGCTCGCGGGACGTACTGCTATTGGAAACAGGACGCCAACTCGGCGCTCGGTCGCGACTCGAAGCGAACACCGCTGCGCGAGCATCAAGGCACCTGTTACAAGTGTGACCAGCCGATGCCGAAGAGCCTCGTACCGAGCCTCGAGCCGAGAGAAGGTTGCTCCCGGCACTACGTCTGCGTGAAGGAGTCGCCCGAGACGTGCGCCGCTCGAGCGTCTGGCTGATCGGTGCGTTCGTCTGGTTGTGGGCAGCGGTGGCGCTCGCCCAGGATCCTCACGGCATCGTCACGCTCGATCTGCGGCCCGACGGCGGCGACACACCGACGCATCTCTGCGTCGTCGGGCAGACGAAGAGCGCGAGACTGCGAGAGCGGCTCCGCGAGCTGCTGGAGCCCGGCGACGAGAAGGTGATCGCGGCGGGCGGTACCGAGGCCACGGTGTGGCGGGTACGCCCGAAGGCGTGGGACGGAAGCGACGCGTCCGCGGAACGTCAGCGCTGCTCCACGAACCCGGTCGGTGACTGTCGTCCGCGCGTCGAGCTGCCCGCGAGCCTCGCGAGCGCGACCGACTTCTATGCCGCGTGTACGGTCGACAGTCTCGCCGAAGGCGGGGCGATCGAGGACCCGCGGCCCCTGTTCGTGTTGCTCGAGCACCTCGAGGGCTCGCCGCCGCAGGTGACGTCGATCCGGCTCGCAGGCGGTGTCGCGACGATCGGCGTCGATGCGGATCTCGATCGCGTGGTCGTCACGGCGCGCAGCCTCGGTGGCGCATACCTGCCGCACAAACGCAGCGAGCGCGGCGTCGACGAGAACAACGGCGAGGGCACCTCGCACGGGAACGCGAGCGTGCTGGTGCAGCTGCCGCTCACCCCGCGTTGCCGCATCGTCGAGCTGACGCTGCCGGGCATCGTGCTCTCCGAGGCCGATCGTTCGCGGTTGCGCGTCCGAGCGCACGGTGTCGATCTCGACGTGCAAAAGTGCGTCGGTCCGATGACCGGCCGCGAAGTGCTGCAGGTCCGGGTGCCGCAAGCACCTCTGCGCGTCGGCAGCATCGACGTCGAGCTGCGCTGGTTCAAGGGCCGCCCCGGCGCGCAGTTCGGTGGGCGCTACACGGGGAGCTGGCCCGAGACGCCCTACGCCCTGCACTTCAAGCAGGTCACGTTCCGCTGGCGTCGACCTGCGTGCATCTTCCCCGAGGGCAAGTGCCCCGACGCCACGCTCGAGACCGGAACGGTCTGCGTCGCGACCCCTACCCCGAGCGGCTGCGACTACCGATGTCCCGGCACGGTCGACGACGCTGCGATCGACATCGCGCTCCCGCAGAAGGTGAAGTTCGAGAAGGCCGCGCCGGATCAGTCGTGGACGGACACAGTGGCCCGCGCGGGTCAGCAGCTGACCAGCTACGTGGATGCGTCCGAGATCTATCTCTCCGCCAATGTCAGCAACTGGAAGACCGACATCCCCGACAACCGAGTCAGCGGCGTCGAGATCTACGGCGAGGACGGCGAGGCGCATCACTACGGTATCGGTGCGCTGCCGGAGCAGGACGACGAGCGTGCGGGAGACGGCGGGCCCAAGGCCAAGACGCCGCGCGATTTCCGACTCAAGGTCCCGGGCGCCTCGTGCGAGCCGGTGCGCTTCCGCCCGACGGGCGATCGCCACTACGACGAGAGCGTGGCGCAGGTGACCGACGGCAAGCTCCGCTTCGGCAAGCCCGAGAACACTGCGCGGCGCATCGGATTCAACGTCACGCTCGCGGTCGGTGGTGGCCCGGCGTTCTCGACGTATCGCGAGCGCGGCGCGCCGTCGCAGGTGTACTTCAGTGGCCTGGGAATGTTCGCGCTCGAGATCCGGCCGCGGAAGCCGAAGTTCTCGCGGATAGCGGTGGAAGCACGCTTCGGCGGCACGCTCGGGCGTTATGCGACCACGCTGGACCAGACCTTGGACGAGCCGAACGACGGCGTCGACGGGGGCAAGGCGATCCCCGCTCCGCTCAGCACGCAGACCGTCGGTTGGGCGCGACTGCTCGCCGAGCCGGGGCTCGTCGTGTCCGCCCACGAGCGTGTCGCGATCGGTGCGGGCTTCGGCCTCGGGCTCGCACTCCCATTCCGCAGCGCGGAGAACCTCGTCGGGGATCGCCTGCGCTTCATCTACTCACCGAACGTCGACCTTCGTTTCCGCGTGCGGCGATGGCTCAAGCTCATCGTGCAGTTCCGCGGGATCCTGAACGAGCAACCGTTCGCGCAGGGGCGGCCGATCGGAGACGCGACCTCGAAGTCCTGGTCGGGCTCCTTCCTCACCCTCTTCGGGGTGCAGGCTTCGTTCTGACGAAGGGCTCGCGTCGCGACTTTCCCCGGCGCGGAAACTCGAGGGGGCCGAGCGGCTCGGGGGGCTTGGATTGCCGGCGGGGGGAAGCTCGGGTGGTCCGAGCGGCGGCGAACCGGCTCTGACGCGCTGGATTTCCGTTCTGGGGAAGCTCGGGCTCGCTCGGCCGGCTCGGAGGTCACGAAGCGACCAGAATCGGGAAACTCGGGGCGCCCGAGGTCGCCCGCCGCCGCAACCTCCCTGCGCGCGGCGGTCGACTCACTCCGGCTTCGCCGGCGCTGGGTCCTTCAGCGGGCCGAGGTGCACCTGCAGCTCGCGCGCCCACTTCTCGAAGTTGTCGAGCGTGCTGCGCAAGAGCTCCTCGGAGTTGCTCAGCTCGCCGATGATCTCGTCGAGCCGCGCACGCGCGCGCTGCAGCCGGCTCTTCACCGTGCCCACCGGGGTCTCGAGCACGTCGGCGATCTCGCCCACGCCGAGCTCCTCCCAGTAGAACAGCTCGAGCGCGACCTGCATCTCGATCGGCAGCCGCCGCAGCGCCTGCAGCAAGAGCTGCTGCTCCTGCCGCACCAGCACCGCGCGCGACGGCGAGACCAGCCCGAGATCCGCGACGCTCGTCGTCGACACCTCGACCGGCTCGCGGTTGCGATCGCGCTCGCGCAGGTACGTGTACAGCCGCTTGCGCGCGATCATGAACACGTACGTCCGGAAGCTCGCGTCGCCGCGGAAGCGATCCTTGCCCTGCACGAGCCCCATGAACGTCTGCTGCACGAGGTCCTCGGCGGCGTCGTCCACCTTGTTGCGGAAGAAGCGGTAGACCGCGTCGAAGTAGCGCTCGAACAGCTCGCGCCCCGCCGGCTCGTCGCCGCCGCGCCAGGCCTCCAACAACGTGAAGTCGTCGCGGCGGGCTTCGGTCACGACAGGCTCTCCAGCACGGCGGTCCACATCATGTCAGCTCGGCGCGGCGGAAGTCGGTGAGGTGCGCGAACGCAGCGAACCGCGCCCTGATGGTCGCGGGATCGAGCCCGCGGATCCCTTCGTACGAGAATCCCTGCACGCAGAAGCTCGCCAGGGTCGAGCCGTAGATCATCGCCGTGCGCAGCTGCTCGCCCTCGGGCTGGCCCGCGCGCGCGATCCAGCCCATGAACCCGCCCGCGAACGCGTCACCCGCGCCGGTGGGATCGATGACCTCGTCGAGCGGGAGCGCCGGGGCCGAGAACACGTCGTCGCCGTGGAAGAGCAGCGCCCCGTACTCGCCGCGCTTCACCACGACGCTCTTCGGGCCCATGCGCTGCACCGCCTTCGCGGCCTTCACGAGGTTGTGCTCGCCGGACAGCTGCATCGCCTCTTCTTCGTTGATGAGCAGCACGTCGATGCGCCCGAGCACCTTCAGCAGCGACGGCTTCGCGATGTCGATCCACAGGTTCATCGTGTCGAGCCCGACGAGCCGCGGTCGCTCGATCTGCTCGAGCACCTCGAGCTGCAGATCGGGCTGGATGTTCGCGAGGAACAGGTACTCGCTGTCGCGGTACGACGCCGGCAGCTTGGGCTTGAACGACGCGAAACAGTTGAGCTGCGTGTCGAGCGTGTCGCGGGCGTTCATGTTCGCGTGGTAGCGACCCTTCCACCGGAAGGTGAGCCCGTCCGACACCACCTCGAGGCCGTCGAGATCGACGCCGGCGCTGCGCAGATCGTCGATGGCCGCCTTGGGGAAGTCGTGCCCGACGACGCCGACCAGGCGCACCGGCGCGAGATAGGACGCCGCCACCGAGAAGAACGTGGCCGAGCCGCCGACGGCCTCGGGCCGCTCGTCGCGGGGAGTGATCACCCAGTCGATGGCGACGCTGCCGACGACGAGCACGCGGGGACGATTGGTCATTGCTTGAGGCTCCGGAGCCTGGCTCAGCCGGACTGGCTCAGCGAGGGATCAAAGGTAGTGGCCGATGATGAGATCGAGGCGCGCGCGCGTCTCGATCGGGATGAGCTCGCGATGGGTCATGAGCGCGTGCTCGCACGCGCGCGGGTACGGCAGCTCGTCGGTGGACTCGGGCAGCGCCTGCGCGAGCTCGAGGATCGTGCGTTGCGCGAGCTCGACGTTGCTCGCGACCGTGGCCATCACCGCCTCGACACTGACCTCCTCGAGGTGCCAGCAGTCGTAGTCGGTGGCCAGCGCGAGCACGGCGTAGGCCAGCTCGGCCTCGCGGGCGAGCTTGGCCTCGGGCAACGCGGTCATGCCGATGATCGCCGCGCCCCAGCTGCGATAGAGGTTCGACTCGGCGCGCGTGGAGAAGGCCGGGCCCTCCATCACGACCAGCGTGCCGCCGTCGTGCACCGTCGCGCCGGCCCGCCGCGCAGCATCGCGCGCGTGGGCGCGGAACGCCGGCGTGGTGGGCTCGCCGAACTGCACGTGGCCCACCGCGCCGTCGCCGAAGAACGTGCTCTGCCGGCCGCGCGTGCGATCGATGAACTGATCGGGCAGCACGAGGTGGCCCGGCACGATCTCTTCGCGCAGCGAGCCGACCGCCGACACGCTGAGCAGGTGCGTGACCCCGAGCTGCTTGAAGCCGTGGATGTTCGCGCGGTAGTCGACCTCGGTCGGCAGCTTGACGTGGCCTTCGCCGTGGCGCGCGAGGAACACGACGGAGAGCGGCGCCCGGCCTTCGCGCGGGAGCTCGGCGACCGTGTACGCGCCGCTCGGCACGCCGAACGGCGTGTGGATCTCGACCTTGCGCCCGCCCTCGAGCGCCTGCATGCGGTAGAGGCCCGAGCCTCCGACGACGCCGAGCACGAGCGACCCACGGGCCGCGGGGGAAGCGGGATGCACGGACGTCGCCATGGGCGCGCGGAGCATAGCCACTTTCGCGGCGCCACGGCTAGGGCGGGACGGCGAGCACGATCATCACGAACCCGCCGTCGCTGCGCCGCTTCGCGACGCCGACGCCCACGTGCAGCGCGGGCTCACGCCACAGGTCGATCGCCGCCAGCGCTTCGAAATCCAGGCTCTCGACGACGTGGCTCTCGACGTTGCCGTGGCCGAGCGCGAACACCTCTTCCTCCCAGCCCCGCGGCCACGCGCGGCCCTTCGCCTGCGCATCGGCGAGCCGCGCCGCGACGTCGTCGAGCCCGCGATCCCAGCGCAGCTCGCCGACGCCCGCACGCTTCCGCTGCGCGTCGATGCGCGTCTTCAGCCCGGGCAGCATCGCCTCGCCGGTCGGCGCGCCCGCGCCCGGCGTCCGATAGAAGTTCTGCGTGAGGAACACCGGACGCGGGGCATCGGCGGCGTCGCTCTCGGGCGCGCCGATGACGACGCCGATCCCGACCTTGTCGATGTCGGTGGCGATGATGTTCGCGCGGTGGCCCGGGCTGCGCATCAGGCTGTCGTGGATGCCCGACGGGCCGTACCCGCGGGCGACGTTCTCGCGCACGACCGTCGCGGGGATCTTCGCGCGCGCGAAGCGGGTCGACACGTCGCCCGTCGTCGGCGAGCGGTGCCCCACGAAGCCGTGGGCCGCCATGTCGCGGCTGTGCGCCTCCGCGATCGCGGCGGCGCGATCGTCCCACTGCAGCGCCGGCAGTCCGCGCGCGCGTCGACCCTCGTTGAGGAAGTGGAAGTTCGCGAGCGCGACGTCGTCGGCCGAGACGTCACCGGCGAGGCGCTCGAGCTCGGCCACGATGCGCGACGGCGGATCGACGCCGCAGTAGATCGGGAAGTTCGCGACGACCTCGATGCCGTGCACGCCGTCGGCGAGCACCTCGACCTGGTACTCGCCGTCGCCGGCATCGCAGGCGAACGCCGCGCTGAACGATCCGTCGTGCGCGACCGAGGTCTGCAGCGTGCGCGACTGACCGGCGGGCAGCGTGACCTCGACGCTCGGCCGCCGGCGATCGCCGAGCAGCCGCGCGCGCAGCTCGGTCGCGCTGCGCGTGCGCAGCCGCGTGGGCAACGGCTCGAGCGCGATCGCGCGCTCGAGCACGCCCACCATGAGCCGCGTGGCCCCGCCGCTGGTCCTCGCCACGCCCACGCCGTAGCGCAGCTCGCCTTCTTTCTGCAGCGTCTCGGCGACGCCGTCGACGAGGTTGCCGATCGCCTCGTCGCAGCTCGCGCTGACCCGCCGCGCGCAGTCCTGCGGATCCTCGGGCAGCTCGACCACGACGAGCCGCGGCGACGGCTCGACGACCCCCGAGTGCGCGAGCAGTCCGTCGGTGAGCGCGGCGGGGATGTTGACGCGATCGGGGGCGACGCGCGCGAGCTCGCGGATCGCCCGCGACAGCGACGGATCGCCGCGCAACCCCAGCGCGTCGAGGCGCGTGGCGATCGCCTGCTCGGGCTGCGTGAGCGTGTGCGACTGCACCGCGCCGTAGCGCGCCGCCCACGGCCCGCTCGGCCGCACCTCCAGCT
This sequence comes from uncultured Nannocystaceae bacterium, assembly GCA_964519175.1. Lineage (GTDB taxonomy): Bacteria > Myxococcota_A > Polyangia > Nannocystales > Nannocystaceae > Xiheibacterium. The sequence continues at coordinate 61,368 of CAZFKC010000004.1, read as the reverse complement.
TGCTGCGCTCGATGCCGGAGAGCGCGTGTCGGATCGCGACCGGCGACGCGTCGATGCCCTGCCCTGCCGGACAGCCGGCGAGCGCGAAGAGGAGCGCGAGCCTCACGTCGAGCCGAGCGCGACGCGTCACGGGGCGAGCTCCACCTTCGCGGCGTTCTCGGGCGCGTGGAAGTCGGTCACGCGCGTCGGCGACAAGGACTGGGCGATGGGGTTGCCGCGCCGCGGACGGTCGAGCCGGAACGCGTTGATGCGCAGCACCGTGCCCGCGCGCGGTGGGCAGGCGGCCGCGGTGTGCGTGCAGATGTCCGACCAGGGCACGGCGAGCTCGACGCTCCAGCCGCGATCGCGATCGTCGCGCTTCGCTGCGGTGCCGTCGACCGCCACCGCCGCGCGCCACGTGCCGTCCCACGCCTCGTCGCCCTGGCGATAGCGCTCGAAGCGGGCGTCGAAGGTGACTCCGCGCGGCGACACCTGCAGCTCGAGGTAGCGCTTGCGGTCGGCCGCGCCGAGCACGAACAGCTCGAACGCCTCCTGCTTCCACAGCGGATCGTCCTGGGCCTCGTACTCGGACCAGACGTCCTCGTCGTCGAAGCGCGCCGCAGCGTAGAGCGCGTCGTCGTCCCACGCGAGCTGCAGCTCGGAGGCGGGCTCGCTCGGCTCGCCCTCGAGACTGTCGAGCAAGACGGTGCGGGCCGCGACGTTCCACACCGCGTCGTCGAGCACGCCGTCGATCGTCGGCGCCAGCTCGGCACGCGCAGCGGTGACCGCGGTGGGCACGGTGTCGACGCGCACGAGCCCGGCGATGCCGAGCCCGTCGCGGGTGCGCGGACCTTCGCTCGCGCGCACGCCGTCGACGCGCTCGAGCGTGAGCATGGCCGTGCGGGGGTGCCAGGGCATGGGCAGGGCCAGCGCTGCGTCCGTCGTCACACCGGGCTCGAGCCGTATGCGCGTGCGGACGGTCCGCGGATCGTCGGGGCGACGCGCATCGTCGGGCCCGACGCCCGTGCCGATCACCAGCTCGCGCCCGCCGACGCGGGGTGGCCACAGCACCAGCTCGAGCTCGCGCGCGGTGCCGCCGTCGAGCTCGAGTGCGAGCGTGAGCGTGTCGCCCGGGGCGATCGGATCGGGCGAGAGCTCGACCACGCGGACCACGTCGCCATCGCTCCAGCCGATGCGCGCGATGGCCTCGATCATCTCGGTGGCGCTGCGTTCTGCGGCGCCTCGCGGCATGGGGTCGCCACAGCCGTGGAGCGCGAGCAGCAGCACGCTCGCGCGCGAGTTCGCGTCGCCGCGCACGTCACCTCAGAAGCGCAGCGCCCCGGTGCCGATCCCGAACACCGCGCGGCGATCGAGCGCGTCGGGCTTGTCGTCGCGTGCGGCCTTGATCGCGATGCCGGTGACCGCCGCGGCCGACGCGACGATCGCTCCGATCGTCACCCAGAAGTACCACTTCTTCACGATGCGATCGTCGGCGGGAGCCGGGCCCGCGATCGGCGTGGGCTGCGTCTTCGCGGTCTTCTTCGGCGGCGGGCCGGCCCAGGCCCGGTCGAGCTCGGCACGATGCGTCGACGCGCCCTCGTCCGGCACGACGCCGCGGGCGCGCTCGCGCACGCGCGCCAGATCGCGCTCGGTGCTCGCGCGCAGCGAGTCGTCGGGTCCCATGCGCCCGAGCGCCTCCTCGTAGGCGACGCGTGCACCGACGTAGTCGCCGGCGCGCTCGGCGAGCTCGCCCTCGGCCTTGAAGTTCGCGGGCGTCGGATCGGCGACGCGGCGCGCCGTCGCGGCCTCGCGCGCCGCAGTGAGATCGCCGGGATCCTCGGCCGGCGTGGCCGCGGGCTCGGCCGCGGGCGGCGTAGCAGCAGCGGGCCCCAGCACGACGTCGCGACGCGCGGCCGCGAAGCCCTCGCGCGGCAACGCGAGCACGGCCGCGAGCGCGAGCACGAACAGACGGAGACAAGCAGACGCGTTCATTGATCTCGCTCAGTCCTTGAAAGCCGGCAACGTCGAGCTCTTCGGCGTCGGCGTGGCGGGCGTCGGCGTGGCGGGGGTCGGCGGCGTGGCCGTCGGGGTCGCGCGCTGGGGCTTCGGCTTGCGCGTGCGGGTGGCGTTGCGGGGCCGCTCGCTCGTCGCGTCGCTCACGGTCGCTGCGACAGGCGGCGCGACCTCGGGCTCGGGCACGGGCGGCGCGACGACCTGCGGCGTCGCATCGACGCGTGGCGCGGCGTGCTCGGGCACGACCACTTCCGGCGCGACCACTTCCGGCGCGACCGGGGTCGCGACGCGGACCTCGCTCGGCGCCCGCACGACCGGAGGCGGCGATGCCACGGACGGCGATTCCTCGCTCGCCTGCGCGCGCGTGCCCTCGCGCGCGATCCACCAGCCGGCGAAGCCACCGATCCCGATCACCACCGCCGCGATCGCGATCGCACCATGGTTCTTCGACGCGCCGCGCACCGGCGGCAAGCCATCGCGCATCGCGTTCGAGCCGAGCGCGCGCGTGCGGCCCGACTGCCCGACGCTCGCGGGCGGCACCACGACGATCGGCGGTGCCAGCGACGGCACGGTGCCCGAACCGGGCGTGGCCACGAGCGCCTGCACCGATGTCGACTGGTTGCTGAGCTCGCCGGGCACGCTCGTCGGACGCTCGGCGATCTCGTCGATGTGCACGGTCGCGAGCGCATCGCTGCTCGCCTCGCGCGGCCCGGTGACGACGTTCGCGATCGCCTCGGCCTCGACGACCAGCAATCGCTCGAGCTCGACGGCGACCGCGGACGCATCGGGCGGACGCGCGGCCGGCTCCTTGGCGAGCAACGCCATCGTGAGGTTCGCGACCCCGTCCGGGATCCCGCGATCGGGCGCCGCCTGGCGCGGGTCGAGCGGCATGCTCTTCACGTGCTTCGCGAGCACGCCCATGAACGTGTTGTCCACGAACGGCACGGTGCCGGTCGTGATCTCGTAGAGGATGACGCCGAGGCTGTAGAGATCGGCGCGCGCATCGAGCGGGCGCCCGAGCGCGCGCTCGGGCGCGAGGTAGTACGGCGTGCCGAGCACGGTGCCGGCCGCCGTCGCGATCGCGGTGTGCTCGGTGCTGGCGAGCTTCGCGATGCCGAAGTCGAGGATCTTCGGCTGCAGGCGACCGTCGGCGAGGCGATGCAGGAACAGGTTCGCGGGCTTGAGATCGCGGTGCACGACGCCGGCGGCGTGCGCCGCCTGCAGCCCGCGCGCGACCTCGGCCATCGCGACCAGGCCATCGCGCAGCCGACCGGGGCGCGCGAGCCAGGCCTCGAGCGACTCGCCGCGCAGGAGCTCCATCACCATGTACGCGAGCGGCTCGTCCTTGCCCGCGAAATCGGTCACGCCGACGATGGCGGGATGGCCGATGCGTGCGGCCGCCTCGGCCTCCTGCCGGAAGCGCGCGAGGTGCTCGGCGGTGTCGCGATCGCGGCGCAGCAGCTTCACCGCGACCTTGTGCGGCAACGTGACGTGCTCGGCCTCGTACACGCGGCCCATGCCGCCCTCGCCCAGCACGCGGACGATGCGATAGCGGCCGCCCACGATCTCGCCCGCCGGCAGCGGCGGATCGCGGAGCGTGCGATCGTCTTGGCCGAAGCGGAAGCGGCGGGTCGCAGTGCCCGTGGGCGCGGCCTCGGCGGGCGCGTGCGCGGGCTCGGCCGGCTCGGCAGGCGCAGCGCCGGACGGCTGCCACGCGGCCGTGGCCGAGGGTGCAGAGGCCGCCACGGGGCAACGGTACCACCCTGCCGCGGCAGGTGCTATACGCGGCAGCCGTGAGTGGCGCGTCGGACAAGCTCGAGACGCTCTTGCACCGACTGGAGCGAACGGGCGCCGAGCCGGCGCGACTCGACGCCCTGCGCTGCACGCAGCAGTTCAAACGCAGCTGGATCGAGCTCGCGGGCAAGCTCGTCGAGCTGCGCCGCAGCCGCTCGTTCGAGGCGTGGGGCTTCGAGGATTTCCACCGCTACTGCGCCGAAGAGCTCCAGCTCCGGCGCGCGACGGTCGACAAGCTGACGATCTCGTTCTCCACGCTCGAGCGCGTCGCGCCGCAGGTGCTGTCGTGGGACGGTGTCGCGAAGACGATCCCCAGCTACGAGGCGGTCGACTACCTCGGCCGCGCGATGGGGCTGCCGCCGGTCGACGAGGCCGGCGAGCCGAAGGCGCGTCGTGGTCGCGAGGAGCCCGCGCCGCCGCGCGAGCTGATCAAGGAGCTGCGCACCGCGGTGTTCGACGAGGGTCAGACCGTCGCGGAGCTGCGCAAGCGCTTCGATCCGATGCTGCACCCCAAGCCCAAGGGCGCCGAGAAGCTCGAGCTCATCACCAAGGCCGGCGGGCTGGCGAAGAAGCTCGCCGAGCTGCTGCCCGAGATCGACGGGCTGTCCGACAAGCGCGTCGCGAGCATCGAGCAGGCGCTGGGCGGTCTGCGCCAGGAGCTCGAGACGTTGGCGGAGCCGCTGCGCGAGAAGCTCGAGCGCAGCAAGAAGCGCGCGGTCGCAGAGCGCAATTGATCGGCGCTCGGGCCTCGGCGCGCGAGTCGTACGCGCGCGAGTGATACGCTCGGCTCCGTGGCGGACGAGCCCGAGCCTGGAGGCGAGCCGCCCGCAGCGGACTCGGGCGAGCACGCCAGCAGGCTCGCGCAGGCCGCCGACGCCTACGCGCAGGACGTCGCCGACGATCCCGACGAGGCCTCGCCGCTCGCCGAGCTCGCCGGTCACTACCGCACCGACGCACGCGCCGAGGCGGAGCCCGCACCTGCGCGCGCGTCGATGTCGCAGGTGGCGAAGACGCGGATCCGCCAGGTCACCTCGCGGATCATCCCGAAGTCCGCCGAGTACCAGCCCACGCAGCGTCGTCGGCTGTGGCTGATCACGATGTACGTGCTGCGGCGCTGGAGCATCGAAGACCGCGCGGCCGGGCTCGCGGGCCTGCTCACCGTGCAGACGCTCCTGTCCACGGTGCCGATGATCGGCGTCGCGCTGCTCGTCGTCTCGCTGATGGACGAGAGCGCGGGCGCGCGACTGCTGCACGATCTCTTCCGCTCGCTCGTGCCCGAGACCGATCGCGCCAGCGAGATGGCCGCGGCCGCGCTCTCGCTGGCGAGCAACGTCACCATCGCGCGGCTCGGGGCGTGGGGCTTCATCGTCACGCTCGTCATCGCCTTCGTGCTGTTCCAGACGCTCGAGCGCACCTTCAACCGCATCTGGCGGGTGGTGCGGCGCCGCAGCGTGCTCACGCAGTTCACGATGTTCTACACGCTCGCGACGCTCGGTCCGCTCGCGATGCTGTACAGCCTCGGTGCGCCGCTCCTGTCCGGCTTCTCGGTCTTCCTCGGCTCCCCGGTCATCACGACGACCCTCGGGCTGGTGCTGATCAACCGCTTCCTGCCCTACGCGCGCGTGCGCTGGCGCGCCGCGATCATCGGCGGGCTCTGCTCGGCGATCCTGCTCGAGCTCTCGAAGGTCGGCTTCGGCATCTACGCGACCCGCTTCGCGCTGCAGACCTACGAGGGCATGTACGGCTCGCTCGCGATCCTGCCCATCCTCATCATCTGGTCGTACGTCTCGTGGATGGTGATCCTGCTCGGCGCCGAGGTCACCTACGCGGTGCACAGCCACCGGGCGATCGCGCTGCAAGGCTACGTCAATCGCTACGTGCTCGAGCGCAGCGAGTACCAGCGCCCGACCGGGCGCACCGCGGCCCGCATCGTGCTCGCGGTGTGCGATCACTACGCCCGCCGCAAGATCGGCATCTCGCTCGAGGCGCTGGGCGAGCGATTCCGCATCGGGCTCGACCACGTCGGCGAGCTGGTCGACGCGCTCGAGCGGCGCGGCATCGTGATCGAGACGGCGGAGCCGCTGCAGCTCGTGATCCCGGGCCGGCCACTCGATCAGATCCGCGTGCTCGACGTGCTCGCGATGTTCGATCGCGACCATGCGATGGGGCTGCGCGACGATCGCCTGGGCGCGCTCGTGCGCGAGCTCGACCTCGCGCGCGCGCACATCATGGCCGACACGACCTACGCCGATCTCGTCGGCCAGTCCCGGCCGCGCCGCACAGGGCCCGACGACGACGCACCGTGATAGGCTCGGGCCCGTCGTGCCGACGCCCGGGCCTCCGCCTCGACCGCCTCCGATCGCGCTGCAGCAGGCCCGGCTCGCGACGCTCGCGAAGCTCGGCCGCGTCGACGACCGCATCCCCACCCGCAACACGGCCGTGCGCGCGACCACGACCGGCACGGTCGAGCTGGTGCCGTGGCCCTCGCTCGCGCTCGGCCGACTCCGGCTCGTCCACCGTCCCGGACACGCGCTGCTGTGCACCGACGGCCTCTCGGATCCCTGGGATCCCGATCTCCACGAGGCGCCGCCGGCGTTCCGCTTCGGCTGCGAGCTCGCGCTCGAGATCCCCCACGCCGACGAAGCCGCGCCGCTTCCGCCGTGGACTGTGGCGCTCCTGCTCGGTGCGGCGAATTGGCTCGTCTCGCAGCGCTTCGATCTTCGCACGCGGGTCCGCGCCCACCGTTGTCTCACGATGGGCATGCACGCGTTGCCGGGGCTCGAGAGCTGGGTGGCGCCGAACGGCTATCACGGGCTGCTGATCGGTGTACCGCTCTTCGGCGAGCTCACCGGCGCGCAGGCCGTGATCGCCCGCGACGGCGACGATCCGATCTGGCTGCTCACCGCGAAGCTGCTGCATCCACTCGAGTACGCCTGGGCCCTCGGCATCGCGGACTCGTCGCGTGCAGTGGCGCTGGCGCAGGCGTTCATGCAGCAGGACCGCCACGTGACGAACATCGAGCGCGCATCGATCGTGCCCGCGTGAACGAGAGCCCACGCGAGCGCGACCGAGCGTCCGCGCCCACGTGAGCGAGGTTGTCCAGCCCATTGCGCGGACCGGCCCGCTTGCCAAAACGAGGGTGGCGGACGACCGCCGGAGGGTCTCATGCGTTGCGCTTCGTTCTCGTTCGCCTCGATGTTGTTGCTCGCGCTCGGCTGCGCGCCGGACGAGGGCGGTCAGACCGCCGATGCCGACGACGACGACGGCAACGACGACAAGGACGCCGAGGGCAACGGCAGCGCCGACGAGTCCGATCCCGACGGCACCGGAGGCGAAGGCGGCACCGCGGGCACGGCGGGCGAAGGCGGCACGAACGGGGGCTCCGGCGCGACCGAGGGCGGCAGCGAAGGCGGCAGCGAGGGCGGCACGAATGCGGAGACCGACACCGGTCTGCCCGACGACGTCGAGGTCTGGGAGCTGCGCGCCGGCGGCTACGAGCCGCCCGTGATGGAGACCAAGTACGCGTGCTTCTCGTTCACGTTCCCGACCGATCAGCTGCACCACATCGTCGGCATCACGCCGCGTGTGACGAATCCGATGGTCCACCACTACGTGGTGTCGATCTCCGAGGAGGTCGTGGAGCTGGACCCGAACGACAACTGCGTCGACTGGCCCGCGCACATCCTCTGGGTGTGGGCGCCGGGCGTCGAGGGCATGGAGCTGCCGCCCGAGGCCGGATTCCTCGTCGGCGACACCGGCCCGGAGGTCACCGTCATCCTGCAGGTGCACTACAACAATCCGCTGTTGATGCCGTTCTCCGACGACGACGGCGTCGATCTGCTGGTGACGCGCAACCTCCGACCCGAGCGCGCGGGCGTGTTCACGCAGGGCGACATCCTCAGCATCTGGGTGCCGCCGGGCGAGCCCGCGTTCGAGTACGTCGCGACCTGCACCGACGACGTCACGGCCGATCTGATGCCGGGGCCGATCCACGTGTTCGCATCGCTGCTCCACGCGCACGGGCTCGGCACGCAGATGTGGACCGACGTCGAGCGCGGCGGCATGGCGATGGGCGAGGTCTCGCGCGACGACCCGTTCTCGTTCAACACGCAGCAGTTCCAGGCGGTCGACGTCGACCTCGAGCCGGGCGACCAGCTGCGCACGCACTGCGTCTACGACTCGACCGGGCGCGACACCCCGACCCAGGGTGGCGAGGACTCGAACGAGGAGATGTGCCTGAACTTCATGATGTACTACCCGTGGATGCCCGCGGAATCCTGCGGCGTCCTGTGAGGCGCCCACCGGCACGGCAGATCGCGTAGCTTTGCGTCTGCCGTGCCGCTCCGCCTCTACTACCACCCGCTCTCCACGTTCTCGCAGCGCGTGCGCATCGCACTCGCGGAGAAGCAGATCCCCGCCACGGAGTACGAGCTCGTCGAGCTCGACTTCCCCGGGCGCGAGCACAAGGGCGAGGTCTTCCGCGCCACGAATCCGTACGGTCGCGTGCCGGCGATCGACCACGACGGCTTCGTGCTGTTCGAGTCGACCGCGATCCTCGACTACTTCGAGTCGCTGTGGCCGAGCCCCGCGCTCGTGCCCGGCGAGCCGCGGGCCCGAGCCACGATGGCGATGCACGTGAAGCTGTGCGACCTCGAGGTCGGCACGAAGACCGGGGCGCTGATCTTCCCCACGCGGTTCCTCCCGCGCGAGCGCTGGAAGCCCGAGGCGATGGCCGAGGCCAGGCACGCGATCGAGCGCCACCTCGAGCTGCTCGACGGCCTGCTCGGCGATCGCACGTGGCTCGTCGACGAGCAGTTCACGCTGGCCGAGGTCTGCTACGCGCCGCTCGTGCGCTTCTTCGAGGACGTCGAGGTGAAGAGCCCGCCGCGCGTGGGTGCGTGGATCGATCGGGTGCTGGCCCGGCCGTCCGTGCGCGAGACCTGGCTGCCGCGCTGAGGCCTGCGCACCGAGCCGCAGGCGGTTTTTTCGCGATCGAGGGAGCGGACCGGGCCACCGCACCAATCCCCCTTCGGTGACCCTGCTGGAGACCGATGGGGGTGGTGCGAGGATCGACGAGAGCGTCTTCGAGCGCGCGCTGTGCGACGCGTGGCGCGACGGCGACATGCCTGCGCTGATGATGCTGCGCAGCGATGCGCAGCGGTTGCACGTCGCGATCGCGGGCCTGTCGACTCGACTTCGCGAGGTGCTCGAGCTGTTCTACTTCGAGTCGCTGCAGACCGTGACGATCGCGGCGCGGCTCGGGCTTCCGCACGCGACGGTGCGCACGCGGCTGCACCGCGCACGGCTGTCGCTGCGGCGCGCGGTGGAAGCCCCGTCGGGGCGTTAGCCCGGCTCGGGCTCGAGCACCTCGCGGAGCTCGCGGGCCCAACGATCGAGCTCGTCGATGGTGCGATCGCGCAGCGCCGGGTCGACCTCCGGCCGCGGCTGCGCGAGCTGCTCGCGCAGCGCGTCGCGGGCACGCGTGAGCCGCGAGCGCACCGTACCCTCGGGCACGCCGACGATCTCGGCGACGTCGCGCACCGGCAGGTCCTCCCAGTAGTACAGCTCGAGCACGAGCTGGTGCTCGAGCGGCAGGTGGCGGAGCGCCTGCAGCAGCAGCCGCTTCTCCTCGCGGAGCACGTAGCCGAGGCTGGGTGACGCGATGCCGGTGTCGGCGATCGACACGTCGTCGCGGTCGGCGAGCTCGGGACGCACGCGCCGCAGCTCGCCGTAGAGCAGGTTCCGCGCGATGCCGAACAGATACGCGCGAAAGCTGCGCTCGGGCGCGATGCGTTCCCTGGCCTCGAGCGCCGCGAGGAACGTCTGCTGCGCGAGGTCGGAGGCCTGCGCGGGCAGCTTGTTGCGGAAGAAGCGGAACACGCGGGCGAAGTGACGCTCGAGCAGCGCCTCGCCGGCGCCGCGATCCCCGGCCTGCCACGCCACGAGCGCGGTGCGATCGTCGATCTCGTCGGACATCCGGCTCTACTCTGCGCGATCCTGGCGCGCGTGCGGCCCTCCCCCGCCCTCGGCGGGCAGCGTGGCCAGCAGCGCATCGATCGCGGCAAGCAGCTCGCGATCGCGGACGTCGATCCGCGCGGGGTCCCGGGCCGCGGCCCCCTCGCGGACGAGTGGATCCGCCGCCACGAGGCCGCGCGCGTCGAGGGCCAGCGTGCGTGCACGCGTCGGCTCGCGCCCCGCGGCCACGAGCGCCTTGGCCAGCGCCACGCGGACCTTCGCGGCTTGATCGTGCGGCGCGGTGCACTCGCCGAGGTCCGCGAACGCGCGCTCGAGCACGACCAGCGCCGCGTCCGTGCGCCCGAGCGCGAGCTCGAGCTCACCGAGCTCGCGGCGCTCGCCGATCGTGTCCGCGTGGTGCGGCCCGAGCTCGCGCTCGGTGACCTCGATCGCCTCCTGCATCCGCGCGCGGGCCTCGTCGTCGCGGCCGAGCCCGTGCAGCGCGAGCCCGGCGTTGCGCATCGATCGGCGCGCGTCGGGGTGGTTGGGGCCCTTCGCGCGCCGGATCTCGAGCGCGCGATCGAAGTGCGCGAGCGCCTCGGCGTGCCGCTCGAGCCCGAGGAGCGCGAGCCCGGCATTGTTGTGCGCGTTGGCGCAGGCGATGTGATCGGCGCCGAGCGCCTGCTGGACGATCGAGAGCCCGAGCTCGGACTCCCGCAACGCATCGTCGTAGCGCCGCATGCGGTAGAAGAGTCCGCCGAGGTTCGTGTGCATCTTGCCGACGTTGGGGTGCGCGGGGCCCCACGTGCCGGTGATCACCGCGACCGCGCGCTGCAGCTGCTCGGCCGAGCGCTGGTCCTCGGCCATGTCGGTGTACGCATTGCTCAGGTTGGTGAGCGGCGTGGCCAGCGACGGATGCTCGGGCCCGAGCTCGCGCTCGATCGTGGCGATCGCCTCCTGGAAGTCCACGACCGCAGCCGCCGGGTCGCCGCTGCGCCGGTGCATCGCGCCGCGCCCCCCCAGGAGCCCCGGAACGAGATCCGTCGCGCCTTCCTCGCGCGCTCTCGCGAGCGCACGATCGAATGTCGCGATCGCCTCGGCATGGTGACCGCGCAATCCCTCGAACAACGCGATCGTGTTCGACAGCTGGATGTCGAGCCGCACCGGCGCCCCGACGCCGTCGACGTGGGCGCGCGCGAGCTCGACGAGCCACTGCAGCTCGTCGCCCCCGCCCTGCTCGACCCCGCGCAGATGCAGCAACGTCGCCCACGCCTGGGCTTCGACGACGGGATGATCGCTGCGTGCGACCAGCGCGAGCGTCGTGGTGAGCGCGCGCTCCGCAGCCGCATGGTCCGCGAGGTGCAGCGAGAACATCGCGCGCGCGAGCTCGATCTCCGCGCGCAGCGGACCGAAGCCGATCGCGTCCGCTTGCCCGCCCAACGGGCCGAGTCGGCGCAGACCTTCGTCGTGGCGCGCCGCCAGCCGCAAGCTCCGTACGGCCGCGAGCTCGCTGCGCAGCTCCTCGACGCGGGCCGCGATCGCCGAGGGCGGCAGCTCGGGCGCCGTGCGCGAGAGCAGCGACGGATCGGCGCACGCGCCCAGGTCCGGCAGCCCGCTCGCGCCCGAGAGCGCCTGCTGCACGACCTCGACATCGGCTGCCGCGAAGCGCTCGAGCACCGCGTCGAGCTCGTCGCGGCCGTGCTGCAGACACTGCAGCTGCAGGCGTGCAGTGGCATCGTGCTCGCCACCGCGACAGGTCGCGATGCGGTGCTGGTGCCAGGTGTCGACCCAGCCGTCGAGCACCGGCGTCACCGCAGCGCTCGCCGCCGCCGCGAACGGTGCACCGGTCGCGGTGAACGACGTCGCGAGCTCTTCGCGACGCACGTCGTTCCAGCGATCGGCCAGCGCCTCGCCATAGCTCGCGCACGGATCGTCGACGCCGCGGTACACGGCTGCGGACGCGATCGCGAGCCCGACGCCCACCCCGGCCATCGCGACGAGGCGACCACGCTTCGGCTCGCTGCGCGCGAGCTCGGCGAGCAACGCGTCCATGTCGACGAACCGCCGCGACGGCTCGGGCTGCAGCCCGCGCTGCAGCACCTTGCGGATGCGTCGGGGTACCCGCGGACGCTCGGGCAGCGGTGGAGCACCGGTCCGCTTGCGTTCGCCGAGCCGGTCGAGCACGGCGAGATCCACCGGGGTCTCGTGCGTGAACGGCAGCGTGCCGAACAACGCCTGCCACAGCGTGACGCAGAACGCGTACTGGTCGCTGCGCCGATCGACCTCGCCGCCCGCGTGCTGCTCGGGCGACATGAAGGCCGGGGTCCCGACCACGAGCTGGCTCTCCTCCGCCGGCAGATCGTCGTCGCGCACGGCCGAGACGAGCGCGGTGCGCGAGACCTCGGCGAGCCCGAAGTCGAGCACGCACACGCGACCGATGCCCGGCCCGATCCCTGCTCCGGATCCGCCGCCCTCGGCGGCACAGACGATCGTGTTCGACGGCTTGAAGTCGCGGTGCACGAGCCCGCGCGCGTGCGCGGCTGCGATGCCGCGTCCGGCGGCGATCAACACCGCGACGATCTGCGGCCAGGGCCGCGGCGTCTCGATCCAGCGCGACAGCGGCGTACCGGCGAGCAGCTCCATCACCACGTACACGCCGCGCGTGTCGTCGCCGGGCTCGGCGGTCCCCAGCGCGCCCGGGTCGTAGGTGCCGACGTCGTGCACGACGACGACGTTGGGGTGCGAGAGCGTCGCGAGCGCACGCGCCTCGCGGAGCAGCCGCGCCTCACCGAGCGCGCGCGCGCTGCTCGGGCGCAACAGCTTGATCGCGACGTCGCGTCCGAGCGCCGGATCGTTGGCGCGGTACACCATCCCGCTGCCGCCCTCGCCGATGCGCTCGCCGAGCACGTAGCGGTCGAGGCGGATCGCGCCCGGGGTCGCGCCCAGGAGGCGCATCTTGGCCGAGGCCAGGGCCTGCCGCGCCTCGAGGTCCGCGGCGGGCTCGCGCAGCGACTGCAGCCGACGGCCGAGGTCCTGCGGATCGTCCGGAGTCGTCGTCTTCGCCGACACCAGCGGCGATTGTGGCACGAACGCCGGTGACGCGCCGAAGCCCGGCGCGCGGCGGCCTCACGCCTTGATCGCGTCGAGCTCGCCCGGCAGCGCGTGCTCGGGATCGCCGAAGCTCGTGACCGGCCCGCCACCGTCGGCGGTCACGCCGACCGCGTTGAGGATCGTGCACAACAGCTGGCTGTGCCCGGCATCGACGTTCTGCTGCAGCGAGGCCTCGGCCGTCACCTTCACGTGCTGGCCGGTGCGGAGGTAGCCGCCGCAGCCACCGATGAGCACGTGGGGCATGTCCTGGTAGCTGTGGTAGCGGCCGTCGGCGAGGTCGTGCAGCCACGCGAGCGCGCAGTTGTCGAGCACCGTGGCATCGCCCTCTTCGTAGGCCGCGAGCTTGTCGGCGAGGTAGGCGAGCTCGCCCGCGTACCACGTGTCGATCTGCGCGATCATCTGATCGAAGCCGGCGATCTCCGAGCCGCTGTTGTCGTCCATCGTGTTGCCGTGCGACAGCTTGTGATGGTTGTACGCGTGGCTCATGCCGTCCCAGGAGAAGATGGGACCACCGGCGCCGACGCCCCACTGCAGCGTCGCGGCCACAGTGCTGCCGCAGGCGATCGCGAGCGCGAGCAGATCCATCTGCATGCGACCGATGGTGCGGTACTGGGAGTCGAACTCGATGGTGCTCGGATCGAGCGCGGCGAGCTCGGCGGCACGCACGGGGTCGAGCTCGCACGGCACGAGCCCGTCGAACATGTCGAGCTCGAGGTCGCGGATCGTCGCGAGGTGCATGTCGAGCTTCGTGCGGTCGGCCGCGCCGAGATCGCGGCTCTTCAGCCAGTCGAACTCGCCCTCGAGCACGTCGAGCACGCTCTGCCGCCGCGCGACCATCTGCGCGAGCTGTTCCTCGCCGAGCCCCGACAGGCCCATCAGGTCCTGGTACGCGAGCCACGGGTTGTTCTCGGGCACCACCGGAGCGAGGGGGCCGGTGTACGACGAGACCGCGACCGCGCTGCCGGTGCGCGGTCCGACCTGCAGCACGAGCGCGGGCCGACCGTTCGGATCGAGCTCGTTCGCGATCACCTGATCGATCGAGATCCCGGTCGCGAGCCGCGTCGCCTGGTCGAGCGGACACGCAGTGAGGCGGTGGCCGTGGCCCTTGTAGTGATCGTCGCCGGGCGTCTCCTGCGAGTAGCCCACCGGGCGCGTGTGGATGCCGCGCGCGAGGATCATGCGGCTCGCGTGGGCCGAGAGCGGCGCGAGCGAAGTGGGCGCGAGCATCCCGGCGTCGAGCGTGCCGAGCTGCGACGCGCTCGGCCGGAACTCCGCCATGTTCACGCCGTTCGGGGTCAGGAAGCCGATGAACCGGCGGATCCCGGGGTCGGCCCCGCGCGCGCTCTTCGGCAACAGCGAGCCGAGCAGCGGCAGGCCGACGGTCACGCCGCCCGCACCGCGCAGGAACATCCGTCGCGACAGCGCGCTCATGGGGCACCCGTGCGGTGGCGGAACGTGTTCGTCTGCGTGAGCGCGATCATCAGCTCTTGCACGGGCGTACCTTCGTCGGCGAGCGCCGCGAGCAAGCCGTCGATCGTGCACTGATCGTCGGGCGTCTCGCCGCGCATGTTGGCGTATCGGAACCACTGGCTCACGTAACAGCGCTGGCCCTGCTCGCTGTCCGCGATCGCGTGGGCGAGCGCGACGCCGCCGTCGACCGTCGTGTCGGCGCCGTCGATGTTCAGGGTCACCGCGGCATCGACCGGCCAGCCGTTGTCCTCGGTGCGCACGCGCCCGATCGCGTCGTAGCCCTCGAGCGCGAAGCCGGGCGCGTTGATGAGCGAGTGACACGCCGAGCACTGCTCCGGCGAGGTGTGGGCCTCGACCGCGTCGCGCGTCGTGTGGATCTCGCCCTCGAGCGGGGGCAGGTTCGGATCGATGCCGGGCGGCGGATCGGGCAGCGGGGTGCAGAGCAGCTGGCGCTGCACGAACACGCCGCGGTGGATCGGCGAGGTCATGTCGGTGTAGGCACCGCTGGCCAGGAAGCCGATCTGCGTGAGGATGCCGGCGCGCTGCGTCGGATCGAGCTCGACCGCCGCGAAGCCGTCGGCCGGCGCCGCGACGCCGTAGATCGCGGCGAGGCGATCGTCGACGACCGAGGTCGGCGTGGTGAGCAGGTCGCGGTAGCCACCGGCGAGCTCGAACACGACGCGCTCGATGAACAGGCGGCTCTCCGTCTGCATCGCGTCGCCGAGCTCGGGGCTCCACGTCGGGAACAGCGTCGGGTCCTTCGCGACGTCGAGGTACTTGCGCACGTGCAGCCACTGCGCGTGGAAGTCGGCGACGGGGTCCTTCGAGCGCTCGTCGTCGAGCATGCGCCGGGCCTGCTCCGCGATGCCGTCGGCGTCGTCGAGCAGGCCGTCCTCGGCGGCCGCGAGCAGCTCGTCGTCGGGCGCGGAGTTCCACAGCAGGTACGAGAGCCGCGTCGCGATCTCGAAGCCGTCGAGCGGCACCATCTCCTCGCCGGCCTGCGGGCTCGACAGCTCGACGCGGTAGACGAAGTGCGGCGACTGCAGCATCGCCTCGAGCACGAGCCGGATGCCCTGCTCGAACGCGGTGCCCTCGGGGTAGAGCCCATTGCCGGCCGCCCACAGCGACGCGTACGTATCGCGCTCGTCCTGCCGCAGCTCGCGACGGAACGCGCGCGCTCCGAAGTCGCCGATGAACGCGTCGGCACAGCCCGCGTCCCCCGTCGCGACGTCGCACGGCACGAGCTCGGCCAGCAGCTCGGGATCGCCGACGACCTGGCCCGCGAGATCCTCGGCCGCGCGTCGGTAGTCGCGGGCGAGGCGATCGCCGACGGCGAGCGTGGCTGCGTCGTTGTCGAAGCCGCCCGGCGCGACGTCGGGCAGGAACACCGACGACGGCCGCGAGTCGATGCCGAGCAGATCGCGGACCGTGTTGTCGTACTGGCGATGCGTCAGCCGCACGAGGTTCGGCAGCGGGGCCGGGATGCCCTCGCCCTGGCCGCAGGCCTCGTCGGGCGCAGGATCCTCGTCGCCGCCGCTGCCCTCCGAGCTGCCCGCATCCGGGTCGCTGTTGCCGGCCTCGGCGCCGTCATCGCGCGCCGAGCCCTGCACTCCGGTGTAACAGCCCGCGGTCACCGCCACGAGCAACGTCCCTGCGGCGAAACGCCGTGGGCGAGCGACGAGGTCCAACACGTTACTCGTCCTTCTAGATGTGGCGAGTTTGCAGATCAACCCCGAAACACCGTGTCGCTGCAGGCGCCTGCCGGTTTTTCGACAAGCGGTGTGCAGGCGCTGCGAGCGATACGTGACATCGTCGCAGCTGCACTACACGTGTATGTCGATCGTCATGTGTTGCGCGTGACCGACTCGGCGCGCCGGTGGTCGACGCGGTAACGCAGCGACCGATCGACCGTCGTCGATCGTGGTCGCATCAGCGTTACCACGGAGGAACGATCACACCGCTTCGGACGTGCTCTCGAACGCGAAGCCGTCGACGACGACGGGCGGCACCACCCACACGCGATCGTCGACCATGCCGGCCCGTTCGGGGCGACCGAGTGCCACCAGCTTGGTCAGCATCGTGACCGGGCTGTCGTTGTAGCGCAGGTTCTTCACCGGCCCGACGATCTTCCCGCCCTCGACGCGGAATGTGCCATCGCGGGTCAGCCCGGTGGCGACGATGCGACGCGGCTCGAGCATCCGGTTGTACCAGAGCCGCGTGACGAGCACGCCCTTGTCGAGCGTGGCGAGCAGCCTGTCGAGGTCGACGTCCTCGCCCTGCATGTGCATCGAGCTCGGCCGCGGCGTCGCCGGCACGCCGGCGACGAGCGCATAGCTGCGGTTCGCATGCAGCGCTCGCACGACGCCCGCTTCGACCCACTGCGTGCGCAGCTGCGGTCGACCATCCTCGGCGAGCGGCGATGCCGGGTTGCGCTTGTCGGCGGGGTCGCTCACGAGCGACACGCGCGGATCGAACACGAGCTCGCCGAGCTTCGTGCCACCGCCGGGCTTCGCGAAGAAGCTGCGCCCCTCCGCGGCCGCACGCGCCCCCATCGCACCGACCAGGAAGTCGAGCAGATCGGCGACCGCATCGGGCATCAGCAGCACGCGCAGGCGCCCGGGCTCGATCGGCTGGGGATCGCGGCTCTTGCTCGCCGCCTCTGCGACGCGCGTCGCGAGGGCCTTGGCGGACAGTCCCGCGCGCGCGTGCGAGCGGAACCCGCCCTTGCTGCTGCCGGTGCCGTCAGGCGTGCGACACGTGACGGTGAGCGAGAGCTCGGTCGCGGGATGGAACGCGAACAGGCCCTTGCGATCCGCGAACGCATCGGAGATCTCGCCGTGCTGCAGGTGGCCGGAGACCTCGAGCCCCGCCGCCTTGCCGGCGTCGATCGCCTCGCCGACGATCTCGGCGCGCGCGGCCGCGGTCATCGCTGCGACCTTGGGATCACGGCCGGCAACGCGCAGCGGCTTGACCGGTCCGAGCGGACCGACCGCCTCGGGATCGACGGGCGCGAGCGCGGCGAGGGCCTCGGCCCGCTGCACGAGCTCCTTCAGCCCCGCCGCGTCGGTGCGATTGCCGGTGACGCTGGCATGGCGGCCACCCTGCATCGCGGTCACCGTGATCGCGATCGTCTCGATGTCGCCACCGGTCGTCGGACGCGAGGCCCCGAAGCGCAGATCGCCACGCATCGCCGAGCGCACGTGCACGCGCACGTCGCCGAACGTCGCCTCGGCGAGCACGCGCCGGCAGAGCGTGCGCGCGGCCGCGGAAGAGAGCGCGCTCATGTGTCACCTCCGGTGCGCAGCACGTTGGCCTTGAAGCGTGCCGGCGGGCAGCCGTGGCTCACCGCGTTCGACTGGCTCGGCTCGCCCTTGCCGTCGCCCAGGCTGCCGCCCAGTCGATAGCTCTTCGCACCGCCGAGCATGTCGCAGCTGCGCCAGAACTCGAGCGTGTTCGCTTGATACGCGACGTCGCGCAGCACGGTGGTGAGCCGCCCCTTCTTTATCCGCCAGAACATCTGCCCGCCGAACTGGAAGTTGTGGCGCTGCTGATCGATCGACCACGAGCCGCGGCCGCTCACGTACACGCCGTCCTCGGTCGCGTTGATCAGATCCTCGGTGGTGTAGCCCTCGGGGCCCGGCTGCAGGCTGACGTTGGGCATGCGCTGGAACTGCACGCCGTCGTAGCCGTTGCCGTAGCTGCAGCCGTGGCTCGCGCTCTGGCCGATCCACCCGGCCTGCTCGCGCGTCGTCTGCCAGTCGACCAGCTTGCCGCCGCGGATCAGATCCCAGCGCGAGCCGGCGACGCCTTCGTCGTCCCACGCGACGGTGGCGAGCCCACCCGGCTGCGTGCGATCGGCGACGACGTGCACGCGCTCGCTGCCGAACTGCAGCTTGCCGGTGTCGCTCGGCTTCAGGAAGCTGGTGCCGGCGAAGTTCGCCTCGAGCCCCATCGCCCGATCGAGCTCGGTCGGGTGCCCGATGCTCTCGTGGATCGTGAGATAGAGGTTGGACGGTGCGAGCACCACGTGGCGCAGGCCCGGCTCGACCGGCGGCGCATGCAGCTTCTGCAGCGCCTCGGTCGCGATCTCGGGTGCAGCGGCGGGGAGGTCGAGCTCGGCGATGTACTCCCAGCCGATCTGCAGCGGCGCCGCTTCGTGCTCGCGCGCCGCGAAACGTCCGCGCCGACGATCGACGGCCGTCGCGGTGAGATCGGGCGCCAGGCGCAGCGCGATCTGGTGCACCCGCGTGCCGTCGGTCGTGAAGAGCAGCTTGTCCTCGCGCTGCGCCGTGAGGCCCGCGTCGGCATGCCCGACCCCCGCGACCCCGAGCGCGGCGGCGGTCGCCTTCAGCAGCAGGTCGGCCTTGTCGGCGATCGGTACGCTGAACGGATCGAGCGTGTGCGGCGTGACCCACGTGCCGGTGACCGGCGCGGCCGCAGCGAGCTCGACGGGGGGCGCTCCGAGCCGCTTGCGCAGCTCGGCGCCCGCCTTGGCCCCGGCGAGCGCGCGCGCGGTGGCCTTCTTCACGCTCGCCGCATCGAGCTGCCACGTGGCCGCGAAGCCCCATGCCCCGTCGACCAACACGCGCACCGAGAGGCCGAGCTGATCGGAGTGCGACACGCGCTCGACCCTGCGGTCGCGCACCTGCACCGACTCGCGCGCGACGGCGACGAGCCGCGCGTCCGCGTAGGTGGCCTTGCCCGCGCGCGCCTGCTCGAGCGCCGCGATCGCGAGCTTCTCGTGGGCGGGCAGCGGGCTCGCGGAGATCAGCGCAGCAGCGGCTGCACCCGCAGGCGCAGCGGCAGGGGCTGGGCTGCGCACTTCGGCGGGCAGCGCTCGTGCGATGCGCGGCAGCACCACGCCCGCAGACAGCAGCGCTCCGCCGGCGAGAAACCCCCGTCGGGTGGTCGTCATCGCCGCGGATGATAGCCTCGCGGCCACACGTCCGATAGCGCGATCCCGCGCGTCCTCGGCATTCGTGATCGTCGGGCCGCGGCACGTGCGAGCGTGGATCGTCGTCGCACGCAGCTTGCCCTGCTCGTGCGGCCGGCAGTAGGCTTCGAGGATGCGTACGTTGCGACTGCTCCTGCCGACGTTCGTGTTGCCTCTACCGATCGCGTGCAGCGAGGACTCCGCGGGGACGAGCGCGACGACCTTCTCCACCTCCAACGCCGAGACCGGCGCCGACAGCAGCGGGGACACGAGCTCCGGCGGGTCCAGCCCCACGAGCACCAGCGCGTCGTCGACCGAGGCGGACACGTCGACGAGCAGCGATCCCGACACCTCGACGTCGACGAGCGACGAGCCCAGCTCGAGCAGCGGCGGCGGCGACGCGTGCGAGCTGCCCGATGCGCCCGACATCAACGGCCTCGACGAGAACGAGGACGGCATCGACGGCGTGCTCTGCCACTCGGTGTTCGTGCGTGCCGAGGGCGGCAGCGATCTCAACGGCGGGCTCTCGCCCGAGGATCCGCTCGCGACCATCGACGCCGCGATCGCGGTCGCGCGCACGTTCTCGCCGCCCTACGACGTGCTCGTCGCGGCCGGCACCTACGAGGACTCGATCGAGATCCTCTCGGGCGCGCGGGTCTACGGCGGCTACGATGCCACCTTCGCGCAGCGCGACATCGGCACGAACGTCACCACCATCGTCGGCACCGACAACCGTGCCGTCGTCGCGCAGAACCTCGATCTCGCCTCGGGCCTCGACGGCTTCACGGTCGTCGGCATCGATGCCTTCGCCAACGTCGGCGAGTCGTCGTACGCGGTCTGGGTGAAGGACGTGCCCGAGGATCTGCTCGTGCTCGAGAACCTCACCGTGCAGGCCGGCAACGGCGCGCAGGGTGGCGTGGGGCCCGACGGCGCCCAGGGTGCCAACGGCGAGCCCGGCGATGCCGCGTCGGCGCACAACGGCGGAGCCGGCGGAGACTCGGCGTGCGGCGCGGTCGGTGGTGACGGCGGCGACGGCAACGTCTGTCCGTCCGACGGAGGAGCCGCCGGCAGTGCGGGCGGCGATCCGACCGGCGGCGGTGGGGGTGGCGGCGGTGGTGGCAGCGACTGCGGCGGTGGCTGCAACGACGATGCGGACAACGCCGGTGGCACCGGCAGCCCGGGTGGCAGCGGCATGAACGGCGATGCCGCGGGCGCGCCGATGGGCCTCGGCACGTTCGACATGATCGGCTTTTGGCACGGCGCGGTCGGGGCCGATGCGTCGCGCGGCGACAACGGCTGCGGCGGCGGCGGTGGTGGTGCCGGCGGCTACGACTACGACGACTGCTTCCTCGGCATCAACTCCGGCACGTGCTACGGCGGTGGTGGTGGTGGGGGCGGCGGTGGGGGATGCGGTGGCGAAGGCGGCGGTCCGGGGATCGCGGGCGGCAGCTCGTTCGGCATCGTGCTCATCAACTCCGCGGTCACGATCACGAACGTCGGCATCACGCGCGGCGACGGTGGCCAAGGCGGCGCAGGCGGAAACGGCGGCGCGGGCGGGACCGGCCAAGGGCCAGGCGGCGGCGCGGATCATCCCGGCTCCGGCGATTCGGGCGAAGGCGGCAACGGCCAATCCGGCGGTCAGGGTGGCAACGGCGGTGGTGGTGGCGGAGGCGCGGGCGCGTGTGGTGGCTCGGCGATCGGGCTCGCACGCGTCGGCACCTCGAGCGCATCGCTCGACGGCGTGACGTATGCGGGCGGCAGCGCGGGCTCGCCCGGCGAAGGCGGAGAGGGTGGCGCGTCGCCGAGCTTCGGCACGGCGCCGGCGGGGCCCGACGGCTGCGCCGGCCAGGTCGCCGACGTGGCGGACTTCGAGATCCAGTAGCGGTCGTCAGCCGACCGGCGGGATCTCCTGGCAGACCTGGGCGATCGTGTCGGCGAGCACCGTGCCCACGAGCTCGTCGTAGCTCGTCGTGTCGGTGATCTCGCCCCACTTCACCTCGGCCTCGCCTTCGCCGAACGATGTCATGAACTGCCAGAGCTTCTGGTTCACGTCGATCGTGCAGCTGGGGATGAAGCCCGCGGTGACGATGCAGACGTCGTCGGGATCGTCGCCGCCGCAGCCGGCTTTCGCGTCGAGCAGCCGGTCGCGGTGGATGGTGACCGACTCCGGCGACTTGTCGGGCTCGTCGGTGAGGAAGAAGACCACGAGCACGGTGCCTTCGTTGCGCAGGAAGCCTTCGTTCGTCGAGCCCACCTCGCCGACGTTCGGCGACGTGAACGCCCAGCCCGCCGCCGCGACCGGCATCTCGAACGTGCAGCCGTTCTCGCCCGCCGCGGTGGCGGCCCCGCTGAACCAGGTCTCGAGCGCGGCGTTGTCGTCGTTCGTGCTGGCCTCGAACCAACGCTCGCCGGCCCACTCGAACAGCCGGCCTTGCGCGCCGTTGATCTCGCTCGGTGCGTTGACCGGCGTGTCGTAGTGCATGGTGATGTCGGAGGCCGATGCGGTGCTCTGACACGCGGCCGTGCCTTCGGTGGCGCCGGAGCAACCCGGCGAGCCGAAGTCGGTCGTGGTCACGCCGACGTGCACGCTCGTGTCCGCCGGCAACGCCTCCCAGAGCGCGTCGATGAACGACGGAAACGCGGCGCTGAGCGCCATCTGGTAGGTGTTCATGCTCGCCGAGTTGTCGATCACGAACAGCAGATCGATCGCGTTGCAGCCGGCGCTCGGCATGCCCCCGACGTCGAGCTTCTCGCCCATCGTGGTCGTCTCGTCGGCGCCGGTGCCGGTCGTGCCGCTGCCGGTCTCGCTCGACGATGCCGGCGTGGTGTCGTCGGTCGCGTTCGTGACGTCGACGCTCGTCTGCGTGGTCGTCACGGTGGCGGTCGTGCCCGTATCGGTCACGCGGCCCGACGGCTCGATGGTGCACGCCGCGGTCACGAGAGCACTGGTGAGCACGGGCGGCCCGAGGCTTCGCATGGGCGCACATGGTAGCAGGGGATCGCCGTAAAGGCGGGGTGAAGCCGGCGGCCGCATCCGCTCGCGGATGACAGACTGCCCTCGATGCGTCGTCGCCACTGGATCGCCTTGCTGCTCGGTATCGCGTCCGCGCCGGCGTGCTCGCGCAGCGATCGCGAGCCGCCGCTCGCGCGACCGACGGGCAGCGAGACCGCCGCGGAGCCGAGCGCGATCGATCGTGCGGTCGATGCCCACTGGCGCGCCGCCGGGGTCGTGCCCGTGGCGATGGCCGACGATGCGACGCTCCTGCGCCGCGCGTCGCTGGATCTGCTGGGCCGCATCCCCACGCTGGCCGAGCAGGACGCGTTCGCGGCGGATCGCGGTGCGCAGAGGTGGGAGCGCACGGTGGATCGCATGCTGGCGAGCGAAGAACACGCCGCCCACCTCGCCGATCGCTGGACCGAGGTGCTGCTCGGAGGTGCGCTGCAGCTACCGCCCGCGGTGCGCGACGGCACCCACGACTGGCTCGCAGAGCGCTTCGCTGCCGACGCTCCGTTCGACGCGATCGCGCGCGAGGTGCTGACCGCCGAAGGCGAGCTCGACGTCGCCGGGCCCGGTGGGTTCATGCTCGCCCACGGTCGCAAGGGTCGTACCGCCGCGCTCGCGAGCGCCACGGCGCGCGCGTTCCTGGGCGCGCAAATCCAGTGCGCGCAGTGTCACGATCACCCCAGCGAGACGTTCACGCAGCGCGACTTCCATGCGTTCGCGGCCCACTGGGCGCGCACGAAGGTGCGACCGAGGAAGGGCGAAGCCGGATACGGGGTGACGATCGTCGAGCGGCGGCGCGGCGAAGCGCGGATGCCCCTGCCTTCCGACGCGCCCGACGAGCCGACCGGGGCGATCGTCCGCCCGGAGTACTTCGGCGAGCCCACCCTGCGCGACGATCGTCGCGCGGCGGTCGTCGATCGCATCGTGGCCGACCGCCGCTTCGCGCTCGCGCTCGCGAACCGCAGCTTCGCGCAGCTGTTCGGTCGCGGCCTCGTCGAGCCGGTCGACACCCTGCCGTTCGCAGGCGAGGTCCCGCCGCTGCTCGACGCGCTCGCAGACGAGCTGGTCGCGCACGACTTCGAGCTCGACGTGCTCCTGCGCGCGCTCGTGTGCTCGCCCGCCTACCGCGTGGCCAGCCGAGCCGACGGCGACGCGGAGCGTCGCACCGCCGCGTTCGCGCAGTCGGCCGTGCGCCCGCTGCCGCCCGAGGCGCTGCTGCGCTCGCTCGGCACCGCGGCGGCACAGGGCGACGAGATCGCGCCGGCGGTGCGGCGCCGTCGAGCGCTGCTCCGCGAGTTCAGCTTCACGTTCGACGACGACGAGGCCACGAGCGACGACGACGCGGGCGACCTGCCGCGCACGCTGCTGTGGGAAAACGGCGAGCTCGCAGCGCTCGTCGCGTCGGCGAAGCCGGGCCGGCCCCTGTTCGCGCTGCTGCGCGACGAGCCCGATCCCGACGCCCGCATCGAGCTGCTCTGGCGCCGCTTCTATGCGCGCCCGCCCTCGGAGCCGGAGCGCACGCTCGCGCGCGCGCACCTCGACGCTCACGCGGATGCGCCGACGGCCTACGAAGATCTCGTGCACGCGCTCGTGTCGTCGAGCGAGTTCACCACCAACCACTGAAGGAGACCCGAGATGCTGACCCGAAGGAGCTTCGTCGGTGGGATGATGGCGGGCGCGCTGGCGACGGCGGCCAGCGGCGACGTGCGAGCCGCCGCGCCGGCGGTGCCGCGCGCTCGCGCGGTCGTCGTGCTCTACATGCACGGCGGCGCGAGCCAGCTCGAGACCTTCGATCCGAAGCCGGGTACACCGAGCGGCGGTCCGACGCGGGCGATCGCGACGCGCGTGGACGGCCTGCGCTTCGCCGAGCACCTGCCGCTCCTGGCCGCACGCGCGGATCGACTCGCGGTGATCCGCAGCCTCACCGCGAAGGAAGGCAACCACGATCGCGCCCGCTACCTCATGCACACCGGGCACCCGCCGCAGGGCGGCGCGCAGCACCCCGGGCTCGCGGCGCTCGTCTCCGAGCTGCACGAACCCGGCGATCTGCCCGCCGCGATCGCGATCGGGATCCCGACGCAGGGCCCCGGCATCGCGGGCGTGCGCCACGGTGCGCTGACGATCCGGCAGCCCGAGCGGCCGATCCGCAACCTCGTGCCGGCCGCGGGCGTCGATGCCGGGCGTCAGCGCGAGCGCGCTGCGTTGACCTCCGCGCTGCAGCGCGGGTTCGCGGCGGATCGCGCCGCCGCGCTCGTGCACGCGCACGACGAGCTGCGTGCGAGCGCGCTCGCGCTGGCGGCCTCGCCCCGGCTCGACGCGTTCGACCTCTCGCGCGAGCCGACGACGACGCACGAACGCTACGGCGACGGCGAGCTCGGGGCCGGCTGCCTGCTCGCGCGCCGACTGATCGACGCGGGCGTGCCGTTCGTCGAGGTCGGCATGAAGGGCTGGGACACGCACGAGGATCACTTCACGCGCATCGCGAAGCAGTGCGGCGAGCTCGACCGTGCGATGTCGGCGTTGCTCGACGACTTGCACGCGAGCGGGGCCCTCGCCCACACGCTCGTGGTGTGGATGGGCGACTTCGGGCGCACGCCGACGATCAACGCCCGCGACGGACGCGATCACTTCCCACGCTGCAGCAGCGTCGTGCTCGCGGGCGCGGGAATCCCGGGCGGCACGGTGATCGGGGCGACGGATGCGGAGGGCTCCGAGATCGCGGGGCGACCCGTGGTAGTGCCCGATCTGTTCCGAACGATTGCGACGAAGATGGGCATCGACCCCGAAGGCGTACGGATGTCGCCGAGCGGTCGTCCGGTGACCACGGTGGACGGCGGTACGGTCATCGGCGAGCTCGGGTGAGCCGTCGCGCACCGCCCGGCCGATTCGCGCTCCCCATGGCGCTCGAGCTGTGCTTGACTGCCAGTGGATGGACTCGACATCGGATCGTCGTCGTCGGCTGGGTCGGCGTGTCGTGCTCGCCGGCCTGACGCTCTGCGCATGCGGCTTCTCGCCAGAGGTCCCGTCACCGGCCACCACCAGTGATGCGAGCGCAGCGTCGGAGAGCTCTGCCACCGACCCGAGCTCGAGCGCGGGCTCGAGCTCGACGACCCAGGGCTCGGACGCGACGGACGATCCCGACACGACGGGCGCCCCCACGACGAGCCCGTCGTCGACCGCAGACACGACCTCCGATGCGTCCACCGACACCGAGAGCGGCGTGCCGGTCTGCGGCGACGGCCTCGTCGAGGGCGACGAGGTCTGCGACGACGCGACGAACGACGGCAGCTACGGCAGCTGCACCGCCGACTGCTCCGGTTTCGCCCCGCACTGCGGCGACGGCGAGGTGAACGGCCCCGAGCCCTGCGACGACGGCGATCCCGACAACGGCGACGGCTGCAACGTCGACTGCGTGGTCTCGGGCACGGTGCTGTGGTCGCGCATGTTCGACGGCGACGCGGGGCTCGACGACGAGGCGTTCGACGTGGCCGTCGATGCCGACGACTCGATCGTGGTCGCGGGGGCGAGCGAGATCGCGGCGAGCGAGCCCGACACGCTCTTGCTGCGCTACGCCGACGACGGCTCGCTGCTGTGGGACGAGCTGCACGACCTCGGCGACGACAGCCGTGCGCTCGGCGTGGCGATCGGACCGAGCGGCGAGATCGGCATCACCGGCGACCTGGGGCAGGTCGCGTTCCTCACCTCCGTCTTCGACGGCGACGGTGCGCTGGTGTGGAGCGATCCGGATCCCGACGTCGGCGGCGGCGACGTCGGCGGCCGCGGCGTGACCTTCGAGTCCGGCGGCGACGTCGTCGTCGCGGGTCAGGTCTACGGCGGCAGCTACGACGTGCGCGTGCGCCGGTACAACGAGGCCGGCAACAGCGTGTGGACGCGCAGCTACGACGGCGGGCTCACCGACGACGGCACCGACGCGGCGATCGACGGCGACGCGCTCTATGTCGTCGGCAGCACGTTCGTGTCGGCGACGGATCCGAACGGCTGGATCCGTCGCTACGACCTCGACGGCACCGCGATCTGGTCGCGCGAGTACGCGAGCGCCGACGAAGGTGGCGACCAGGCGTGGTCGGTCGCGGTCGATCCTGCGGGCGACGTCGTCGTGGTCGGGCTCTCCGCGCCCGAGGTCGGCACGCCGCAGGGCTGGATCCGCAAGTACGACGCCGATGGCGCGACGCAGTGGACGGAGGTCTACGACGATCCGCTGGGCACCTACGCGCTCGGGCTCGCGGTCGACGGCGCCGGGCAGATCACCGTGATCGGCGCGATCGATCCCGAGTCGCCGAGCGCCTTCGTCGCGAAGCACGATGCGGACGGAGTGCAGCTCTGGATCGACACACCGCTGCCCGGGTCCGGCTTCGTGTGGGCGGCCGCGACCGACAGCCACGACCGCATCGTCGTCGTCGGCACGCAAGGAGGGGACGTATGGCTGCAGAAGTACGCGCCGTGATCCGCCTCGTCGGCGCGCTCGGGCTCGTGGGCTGCACTGCCACGAACCCGAGCATCCCCCAGGGCTCGACCGACACCGGCGATCCGGACGGCTCGAGCAACGCCGAGGCCAGCACCACCGCGACCAGCGCGACCGCGACGACGACGACGACGACGACGACCGCGGATCCCGACACGACCGAGGCCACCACCGACGACACCACGACGACGGTCGACGACGGTTGCCCGGCCGCGACGCACGCGTGTGTCGACGCCGCGCCGACCGGCTGGACCGGACCGGTCGCAGTGATCCGCGACGCGAATGGCCGGCCCGCCCCGGCCTGCGCGGCCCCGTTCGACGCCGGCGAGCCCGCGCTCGCCTACGCCGAGCTCGACGCGCCGCCGGCCGAGTGCAGCTGCACGTGCTCCCCCGTCGACGGTCACTGCAGCTCGGTGGAGCTGCGCCTCGACGACGACGCCACGTGCACCAGCCGCGTCGCGTTCGGCGACATCGTCTTCGGCCCCGCGTGTCAGGCCACCTCGGACTTCCCGATCTCGTGGATGGCCGCCACGCCCCCGCCGATCGACGACGGCGCGTGTGTGGCGGAGGACTCGAGCGAGGTGCCGCCGGCGTCGTTCGGCGCCCGCCACACGCTGTGTCCCGCGACGCTCGTCGACGCTCCCGCCGCATGCGAGCCCGGGCTCGTGTGCGCTCCGGTGCCGGCCGATCCGTTCGAGGGCGAGCTCTGCATCTGGAGCTCCGGCGACCTGCCCTGCCCGACGGAGCTCGGCTGGGGCGCACGCGAGCTCGTGCACGAGGACATCGAGGACTCGCGCGGCTGCACCGGGTGCGCGTGCGACGAGATCGGCGGCACGTGCACCGGCCAAGTGCAGCTGTGGAGCGGACCGTCGTGCAACGGCACGATGCTCGCGACCATCGACTTCGGCGGCGCGTGCGAGCAGGTCGACGCGGTCGCCGGCAGCGCGAGCGTCGTGTCGCTCGTGCAAGAGGGCAGCTGCGCCGCGCCATCGGGTGGGCAGCCCGCGGGTCAGGCGGTGCTCGCCGATCCGATCACGCTCTGCTGCCGCGGCTGATCGCCGCGCGTGGCTCCGGTCGCCGGGTTCCCGTCGCCGCGTCCGCCCGTCGCCACCGCAGCTGGGCAAGTCGCCCGTCCCATTTGGGCGAACCGCCACTTGCGTGCGCCGTGCGAACGCGGCCAAGCTGGAGGCGTGAATGCTCTCGTGGTGGCGATGGTGCTGGCGAGCGCGCCCGCGGGCCGCGTGCGCTACGACGAGCACGCGATCGTCACCGCGTGGGTCGACGACGAGGCCGAGCTCGCGCGCCTGCGCGGGATCGCCGAGGAGCTGTGGACCGAGCACCCGGGCCCCGGCACGCTCGATGCCCGCATCGCGCCCTCGCGCCTCGCGGAGCTCGATGCCGCCGGCATCGCCTACGCGGTGCGCATCGCGAACGTGCAGCAGAAGCTCGACGACGAGCACGCACGGCTCGCGGCGGCCCCCGACCCGCAGAGCGCGACGTGGTTCGACGACTTCCGCGACTACGACGCGGTGATGACCCAGCTCGATGCGATGGTCGCGGCCGCCCCGGATCACGTCGAGCTCGTCGAGGTGGGGAGCTCGCTCGAGGGCCGCGCGATCCGGGCGCTGCGGATCGGCACGGCCGGCGACGACGCGCCCGCCGTGCTGTTCAGCGGCACGATGCACGCGCGCGAGTGGCTGGCGACGATGGTGACGATGTGCGTCGCCGACACGTTCGCCGGCGACGACGCCACGGCCGCGGATCTGCGCGACCGCATCGTGGTGTGGGTGGTGCCGGTCATCAATCCCGACGGCTACGAGTACAGCTGGAGCTCCGACCGCTACTGGCGGAAGAACACGCGCGACGGCTACGGCGTCGACCTCAACCGCAACTGGGACTACGCGTGGGCGACCGTCGGCGCCAGCAGTGATCCCTACGCGGAGGACTACCACGGCGAGGCGCCGTTCTCGGAGCCGGAGTCGGCGGCGCTGCGCGACTTCATCGTTGCGCGCCCGCAGCTCGCGGCGCACATCGACTTCCACAGCTTCTCGCAGCTCGTGCTGCGGCCGTGGGGCTACACCTACGATGCGCCGAGCGACGAGGCCACGCTGGCGATGCTCGGCTCGCGCATGAGCGACGCGATGTGGAACGCGACGTCGACCGACTACCAGTCGATCCACGCCGCGGAGCTGTACCCCGCCGCCGGTGCGGTCGACGACTGGGGCTATGGCGATCAGGGCATCATGTCGTTCACCATCGAGCTGCGCGGCGACGACTTCGTGGTGCCGCCGTCGCAGATCGCACCCGCGTGCGACGAGAGCGTCGCGGCAGCGCTCGAGCTCGCAGCGTGGGTCGCCGAGGGCGTGCCACCCGTCGGCGGCGACGAAGGCAGCGGCGACGGGACCGCGGGCGACGACGGCGACGAGCCGCCGCCGCACGCGACCGAAGGTGGCGTCGACGGCACGGAGGGCACCGTCGGCGAGGTCGACGGCGGTGGCGATGCGGCCGGCGACGACGACGGGACGGCGGAAGGCGGCACGCGCGACGACGCCGGCAACGTGCTCCCGCCGGGCTACGGGCTCGGCAGCGACGCGAGCGGCTGCGCGTGCACGTCTGTGCGCGGCGATGCCCCGTGGCTCGTCGTCGTGCTCGCGCCGCTCGTGCGGCGCCGACGTCGGGGTCACGGCACGTAGTACGGCTGCTCGGGCACCGGCAGCCCCGGCAGCTCGCGCAGCACGAGCACCGCGCGGCCGCACGTGACCACCGCGAGCAACGCGGCAGGCAGGAGCGCGACAGCCCAGCCGCGCAGGAGCGACATCTGGTGCGTGCGCGCGAGCCCGATGCCGGCGAGCAGCAACAGCAAGAGCGCGACGGCGCCGACGAGCGCGAAGTAGGTGAGCGCGTCCGGCTCGCCGAGATAGAGCGGCAGATCGAGCAGGCCGACCGCGAGCAACGCCGGGCCCGCCGCATATCCGACCGCGCGCATGCTCGTGCCGATCGACCGCGACGCGCCGCCGGTGAGCGCGATGCCGAGGTGCGCGAGCAACCCGCCGAAGAAGTACAAGAGCGGCAGGCCGACCGGCACCATCAGCACGAGCCACGCGGTGAGCGCTTGCACGAGCGGGGGATCGAGCAGCGTGTGGATCGAGCGCAAAGGTAGCGGCGGGGTGGCGTCGGAGATCACCCGCGTGCCCTCGATCGCGACGAGCAAGCCCCAGGTCGGCAGCCGCAGCGTCGCGAGATAGCCGAGCACGCGCCCGTGCGCGACGGGCTCCGGCGCGCGGCGGAAACTGTCTGATGGACGCGACAGTGTGCGCGCAAGCGTACGCACGCAGGCGCGCAACCATCCGCGCACCACCCGGGCCTCCACGGGAAGCGGCGGCTGGACATCGGCGTCGTCGCCGTCATTCGCCCTCGAGCTCGTCACGTGCGCGGGAGAATAGCGCTGCACCTCGCGCTTGGGGACTTCACAGGCGACGGCCGTGCGACTAGGCTCTCCATCGATGTCCGGCGCCCATGCGTGCGTACCGCTCGTGGCGCTGGTGCTCGCGGCCGCGTGCCGCCCCACCGGCAGCGGGCCGCCCCAGCACTACGACGACCCGAAGGCCATGATCCAGGTCTT
The DNA here is from genome assembly GCA_964519175.1 of uncultured Nannocystaceae bacterium. Taxonomy (GTDB): domain Bacteria; phylum Myxococcota_A; class Polyangia; order Nannocystales; family Nannocystaceae; genus Xiheibacterium. The sequence continues at coordinate 31,004 of CAZFKC010000004.1, read as the reverse complement.
CGAGGCCAGCGAGCGCGACAGCTGGCAGGAGCCCGACCGCGTCGTGCGTGCGCTGCCGATCGAGGCGCGCAACGAGGTCATCGCCGAGATCGGCGCCGGCTCCGGCTACTTCACGCGGCGGCTCGCCGCGCGTGTGCCCGAGGGCCGCGTGTACGCGGTCGACGTCGACGGCGAGTTCGCCGACTACCTGCTCGAGCAACGCGAGGCGTGGGGCACCCCGAACATCGAGCCGCACCTCGCGATGTACGACGACCCGATGCTGCCCGCCGGCGAGCTCGATCTGGTCTTCACCGCCAACACGTACGCATACATCCGCGATCGCACCGACTACTTCGGCAAGGTCCGCACCGCGCTCAAGGCCGGTGGACGCCTCGCGGTGATCGACTTCCGTCCCGACGCAGAGGTGCCGGCCCACATGGCACCCGAACCCCGTTACCGGATCGCCCAGGACCAGGCAGTCCGCGAGCTCGAGCTCGCCGGCTTCAAGGTCGTGGACCAGCCGAATTTCCTGAAGCTCCAATGGTTCCTGGTGCTCGAGCCGAAGACCTGAGCGGCGCGACGGAAGCGTCGGCCCAACGCGCGTACGAGCGCGCCCTCGATCATCTCGCGAGCGAGCAGCAGCCCAAGGGCGCGTTCGCGGGCGAGGTGGTGTGGAATCCGATGCTGCCGTGTCAGTACGTGATCCTGTGCCACATCGTCGGGCACGAGATCCCCGCTGCGCGACGCCGCCGGATCCGCCGCGCGCTCGAGGATCAGCTGCGGCCCGACGGCGGCTGGGGCATGCACCCCGACAGCCCGTCCTATCTCTTCCACACCACGCTCGGCTACGTCGCGCTGCGTCTGCTCGGCCACGACCCCGACGATCCGTTGCTCGTCGGCGCGCGCACGTGGATCCGCGAGCACGGCGGCATCTACACGATCCCGACGTGGGGCCGCATCTGGCTCGCGATGCTCGGGCTCTATCCGTGGCGCGGCGTGCAGCCGATCGTGCCCGAGCTGTGGCTGCTGCCCGAGTCCGCGCCGCTGCATCCGCGGCGGCTCTACTGCCACATGCGGCTCATCTACCTCGGGCTGTCGTTCGTGTACGGCAGCCGCTTCGTCGCGCCGATGGATCACACCACGGCCGCGCTGCGTGGCGAGCTCTACCCCGAGGGCTACGACGAGGCGCGCTGCGAGCGTCATCGCGACGAGATCGCACCCACCGACCTGTTCGAGGAGCCGGGCCCGGGGCTGCGCCGCGCCTTCGCGTTGCTGCGCCGACTCGAGCGCTTCTCGCCGGCCCGCGTGCGTCGACGCGCGCTCGCCCGCGCCCTCGAGCACATCAAGTTCGAGTTTCGCAGCACGAACTTCGTGTGTCTCTCGCCGGTCAACGGCATGTTGTTCTGTCTCGCGCTGCACATCACCGACCCGCGCCACCCCGATCTCGCGAAGGCGTTGAAGGGGCTCGAGTACTGGTTCTGGGAGGACGACGAGCAGGGCCTGCGCATCGCCGGTGCGAAGAGCGACATCTGGGACACGTCGTTCCTCGTCCAGGCGCTGTGCGAGTGGCCGCATGCTCCGCGCGCGCCCGAGCTCGTGCGCACCGCGGCCCGCTGGCTGCCCACGGCGCAGCTGCAAGAAGAGCTGTGCGGCGGCGCCGAGCACTACCGCGAGCCCGCGTATGGCGGCTGGGGCTTCGCCGACGAGCACCACCCATGGCCGGTGTCCGACTGCACCGCGGAGGCCGCCGAAGCGCTGGTGCGCGCCGAGCAGGCCGGGCTGTCCGACGCCGCCGGCCGCCTCGATCTCGGCCGCGTGCTCGCGGCGATCACGTTCGTGTTGCGCCGCCAGAACGAGGACGGCGGGTTCGGCTCCTACGAGCCGCGGCGCGGCAGCATGGTGCTGCGCCGCTACAACCCGTCGGAGATCTACGGCAACTGCATGCTCGAGTACAGCTACTCGGAGTGCACCGGCAGCTGCGTCCGCGGGCTCGCCTGGATCTCGAGGCAGCTCGGCGACGAGCTCCCGCCCGAGCTCGCGATCCGCGTGCGCGAGTCGGTCGCGAAGGGCCGCGACTTCCTGCTCTCGCAGCAGCACGAGTCCGGCGCATGGCTGGGCTTCTGGGGCGTCGACACGACCTACGGCACCTACTTCGCGGTCGGCGGCCTGCTCGCCAGCGGGCTCGGCCGCAGCCACCTCGCGATCGCGCGCGCGTGTCGCTGGCTCGTCGACATCCAGCGGCCGGACGGCGGCTGGGGCGAGAGCTACCGCGGCGTGGTCGAGGGCCGTCCGATCGCGCTGCCGGACAACGAGCCGAGCTCGGTGGCGCAGACCGCATGGGCGCTGCTCACCCTGCTCGAAGCCGCGCCCCACGAGCGCGATGCGATCGAGCGTGGCATCGCCTACCTCGTCGCGCGACAGGGTCCGAGCGGCGCGTGGCCGCGCGAGCGAGCGACCGGCGTGTTCTTCAACACGGCGGTGCTCGACTACGTGCTCTACCGCCAGATCTTCCCGACCTGGGCGCTCGCCCGCTACCTCCGCGGCTGATCGGCGATCACGCGGAGCTCAGCCCGGCTTCCGCCAGCAGAAGAACGCATCCACGGTGTAGAGCTCCTCGTCGTCGTACGCGGCGAGCTCCTCGCGCAGCGCCGGGGTCATCTTCGCGCGCTCGGCCTTCTCGTCGTAGCGCTCCTGGTACTCGCGGAAGCCGGGGCACACCTCGCCGAAGATCGCTCGCCAGTCGCGCAGCCGCAGCTCGTTGAGCCACGCGCTGCGCTCGACCTCGTGGGCATGGGCGGGCCGCAGATGCGCCCACAACGGGAACGCGTCCTCTTGGCCCGTGAACGCGCGGATGTCGTGGTGGCCCGTGTTGCACGTCCAGATGTGCACGCCGATGTAGAGCGCGCCGCCCGGACGTAACGCCTCGGCACAACGACGCACGGCGAGCTTTGCATCGGGGATGTGTTGGAACACCGCCCACGACGCGACGACGTCCCAGCTGCCGGCTTCGGGCGCGCCGTCGCAGATGTCGCCGACTACGCAGAGCGGATGCGGGAGCTCGGCGATGCCGAGCTGGCGGCGCCACTGGGCCATCTCGTAGCGGTCGTTGCCGACGAGCTTGCGCCCGACGGTCTTGAGCACGCGCCCGACGCCGTTGTCGCGGAGCATCCGTGCGTAGGCCATCGGGTCGATCCCGTGGGGGATCACGTCGAGATCGAGGCAGGTGACGCGATTCGCGACCGCGAAGTAGCGCGCCTCCCGGAGGAGTTGCCCGGGTCCTACCACCAGGATCCTCCGATTGCGCACGGTTCGGCCGTCACGCTCGCCGAGCGCTTCCGCGATGCGGGCCTCGTCGCGGCGCAGACGGTCGATTCTGACCTCGACGTTCTCGGGAACCCCCGCGCGTTGCCGACGTACATTGACGAGCTGCATCGCGATGCGCGAAAGCCCGAAGGTGCCGTAGTGCTTGCGACGCTCTCCAGCTGTGTTCATCTTCGCGGACCTGGGTTCACGGAACCGGAGTCGGTGTACGCGAGCCCACGGATGCGATCAACCGCGAATCGCTCGCCCCCGAACCCGCCGAGGCTTGCTATCTTGGCCCTCCGCCCGCTCGCTCGATGGATCGCGCTCGCATCCTCAACGCCGATTTCGACAAGATGACGCTCGAGCAGAGCGTCGACGAGATCGTCAAGCACCTGCGCGAAGGCAAGCGCGGTTGGCTGTGCACCGTCAATGTCGCGGTGCTCATCATGATGCGCAGCGATCCGTTCCTGCAGTCGTTCGTCGACCGAGCGACGTTCGTCGTCGCCGACGGACAACCGCTCGTGTGGGTCGCACCGATCTTCGGAACCTCGTTGCCGGCCCGCGTCGCGGGCGTCGATCTGATCTACGCGCTGTCGCGTCGGGCCGCGCGCGAGCGACTCTCGGTGGGGCTCATCGGCGCGACCGGGCGCATGGTCGGCGCCGTGGCCGAGCGGCTCGGCGAGATGTATCCCTCGCTGCGGATCTCCCACGTGAGCGACGGCTACTTCTCCGAGGAAGAGGCGCCGAAGCGCGCCGAGGCGATCCGCGCGGCCGGTACCGACATCCTGTTCGTCGCGATGGGCGTGCCGCGCCAGGAGCAGTTCATCGATCGCTACTGGTCGCAGCTCGGGGTCAAGCTCGCGATCGGCGTGGGGGGCAGCTTCGACGTGCTCGCGGGGCTGCGCGTGCGGGCACCGGAGATCATGCAGCGCTCGGGCATGGAGTGGGCGTTCCGCCTCGCCCAGGAGCCGCGCCGGCTGTGGAAGCGCTACCTCGTGACGAACTCGTGGTTCCTGTACCTCGTGGGGCGCCAGCTCGTGCGGCGCCGCGAGCTGAACCCGTAGCTGCGCGCCCAGTGCCCTCCACCGAGGGCTAGTCGTCGTCGTCGTCGTCGTCGATGTCGACCTGCTCGACGTTGACGCGGAGCACGCGACGATCGTCGGCGGCGAGGATCTTGATCCGCAGCCCCTCGATCACGAACACGCTGCCGGCGATCGGCATCTGGCCGGCGAGCTGGGTGAGCAGGTCGCCGATGCTGCTGACGCCCTCCTCCTCCTCGAACGACACGTCGAACTGCTCTTCGAGCTTCCGCAGGCTGGTCTGCCCGTCGTAGTTGTGGGTGCCGAGCGCATCGCCGGCGGTCGGCACCGGTGCGTGATCGCTCTCGTCGAAGATGTGGCCGACGATCTGCTCGAGCACGTCCTCGAGCGTCACCACGCCGACGGTGTGACCGCCGTCGTCGACCACGATCGCGAGGTGGACCCGGCGCTCCTTGAAGCGCTCGAGCAGGTCCGAGATCATCAGGCTCTCGCTCACGAAGAGCGGCGTACGCATGACGCGAGTGACGACCTCGCGCTCTTCGCCGACGCCGACGAGCTGCTTGATGTGCAGCACGCCCTTGATGCGATCGAGGTCGCCCTCGTAGGCGGGCAGGCGGCTGTGGCCCGAGGCGTGCGCGACCTGGATGATCCGCGACACCGGCCAGTCGAGATCGACGGCGGTCACGCGGGGGCGCGGCACCATGATGTCGCGCACGATGGTGTCGTCGAACTGGAACACGCGGCGCAGGAGCGCGGCCTGGTCGTCGGCGATCGAGCCCTCGCGCTGGCCGACCTTCACGAGGTAGTCGAGGTCCTCGGCGGTGACCCGCTGCCCGCTCGTGTCCGAGTCGGTGCGACGGAGCAAGAGATCGGTGACCTTGGTGGTGACCCAGGTCGCCGGGGCGAGCACGCGCCCGAGCACGCGCAGCACGCCGAGCGCGGGCACGGCGAGGCGCCCCGCGTTCACCTTCGCCACCGCCTTGGGCACGATCTCGCCGAACATGATGACGGTGCTGGCCGCGAGGAAGACCGCGAGCGGCACGCTGTACTCGGCCCATTCGCCGCCGCCGAAGTGCCGCAGCACGATCGCGGTGGTCACCGAACCGATGAGCGTGTTGACGATGTTGTTGCCGACGAGGATCGTCGAGAGCACGCGGACCGGGTGCTCGACCCAGGTGCGCGCGACCTCGGCCTGCTTGCCGCCGTCCTCCAGCAGCTTGCGCCACTGGTGCTCGCCGAAGCTGAGGATCGCGGTCTCGCTGCCGGAGAAGAACGCGCTCGCGAACAGGCAGAGCACCATCACCAACAGCCCGAGGAGGTCGGTGTCGCTCACGACGACGACAGCTCCTGCGCGAGCAGACACGCGAGCGCCTGCGTGCGACGACGCAGGCTCGCGAGCGAGCTGAGCTCGGTGGTCTGGTGGAAGTTCTTGCCCCACGGGCCGAGCCCGTCGATGGTCGGCACGCCCCAGCCCGCGAGCAGGTTGCCGTCGGATCCGCCGCCCTGCCGTGGCGCCTCGCCGACGGCGAGCCCGACGTCGGCCGCGCAGGCCTCGTAGCGGGCGCGCAGCGCATCGGTACCGGGACCGGGCTCCATCGGCGGCCGCGTCATGTGCCCGCCGAGCTCGGCCCGGACCTCGCGCAGCTTCGCAGGCACCCAGTCGCGCGCACGGAACGGCGTGCGTGCGATCTCCTGCAGCGCACCGATGACGCGCTCGGCATCCGCGCGCGTGTCGAAGCGCGTGTCGATGAGCGCGCGGGCGCGCTCGGGCACCGTGTTCTTCGAGGTCCCGCCCTCGACCACGCCGACGTTCACCGTGATCCCGCGGGCGTAGTCGGTGAGCGCCTCGATGCGGGGGATCAGCAGCGCGAGCGCATGGATCGCGTTGCGACCCTCGGCGTGTGCGTTGCCGGCGTGCGCGGCCTTTCCGTACACGGTGAGCTCGAACAGGCCGCCGCCCTTGCGCATGGTGACGATGCGATCGGCGTCGCGGCCGGCCTCGAACACCAGCGCAGCGGTCGACTTCGGCGCGAGCGCATGCAGCATCGGCTCGCTGCTCGGCGAGCCGACCTCCTCGTCGGTGTTGCACGCGAACCGCACGCGCAGCGCATCGCCGCAGACGCGCCGCACCGCCGCGATCGCGAACAGGATCGTGGTGAGCCCCGACTTCATGTCGAGCACGCCGGGCCCGCGCACGAGGTCGCCGGTGCCGGGGCCCTCGGGGCCGTCGTCGCGCGAGAACGCGAGGAAGCCGAGCGAGCGCGGGAACACCGTGTCGATGTGGCCGACGAGCAGCGGCGTGCGATCGTCGTCACGGGTCGCGGCGGTGGCGTACGTGCGGTGATCCGCGTAGACGCCGTCGGGATCCGCGTGCCGCGTGACGCTCATGCCGATGAGGGCGGCAGCCTCGTCGACGATGCTCGCCGCAGCCTCGACGTCGTCCCTCGCCGTGGTGAAGCTCGGCTGCTCGACGAGCCGACGCAGCAGCGGCACCTGCTCGCGCTCGAACGCGGCCTCGACGGCGTCGTAGAGCGCACGCCGGAGCCCGACGTCGGGCAGGCCACGCGCCGGCTCGCTGCCGGCCCCCGGAGGCTCGCTCATCGGGCCCCCGCTCCGTCGGCGACGAGCACCGTGCCGCGGCTGCCGGGGTGCATCGCGGCCTCTTGCAGCGCGCCGGGACCGACGCCGAGGATGTGCACGGCACCGATCCCACGCGCGAGGTTGTCGAGCGCCTCTTCGACCTTGGGGATCATGCCGCCCACGATGATGCCGTCGGCGATCGCGGCCTTGGCCTCGGCCGCGCCGAGCCGAGGGATCCGCGACGACGGATCGTCGCGATCGCGCAGCACCCCCGGCACGTCGGTGACGAGGAAGAGATGGTCGGCGCGGAGCGTGGCCGCGAGCGCCGACGCGACCGTGTCGGCGTTGATGTTGTAGACCTCGCACGGCGACGCGGGCGGGGCCGCCTCGGCGACGCCGAGCGTGTTGATGACGGGGACGAAGCCACCCGCCCACAGCTGCTCGACGAGCGCGGTGCGGATCTCGGTGACGTCGCCGACCAGCCCGAAGTCGACCGGCTCGGGCCCTCCGCCGCTGACCACCTTGGGCGGCCGCCGCCGGGCGGTGACGAGCCCGGCGCTGACGCCCGAGATCCCGACGGCGGGAAGACCCACGGCCGCGGCCGCGGCACAGACGTCGACCGAGACCTCGCCGGCGAGCACGAGCTTCATCACCTGCAGGGTCGCGGCATCCGTGACACGGCGGCCGCCGATCTTCGTCGTCGGGATCGCGAGCCGCTCCTGCAGCGCCGTGGCCTGCGGCCCGCCGCCGTGACAGATCGCGATGCGCCAGTCGCTGGCGACGAGCGCCGCCACGTCGGCGACGAGCTGCAGCAGATCGTGGGGGCGAGCCACGAGCTCGCCGCCGATCTTCACCACCGCGCGTGGGGACCCGTCGCTCATGGCCACAGCGGCACCGCGTCGATTCCACAGGTCTCGGGCAGGCCGAGCATGAGGTTCATCGACTGCACCGCCTGCCCTGCCCCACCCTTCACGAGATTGTCGAGCGCGCTCGTCACCACGAGCTCGCGCGTGCCGCGGACGGCATCGACGGGCCCGAGCGTCCACGAGACGTCGGCCCACATGCTGCCCTTCACCGCGACGACCTCGGCCTGCAGCTTGCCGCCGCCGAGGACCCGCACGAACGGCGCATTCGAGTAGGTCTCGCGGAACATCGCCTCGACCGCCGCACCGTCGATGTCCGCGGGCAGCTCGACGAAGCTGTTGGCCAGGATGCCGCGGGCGAGCGGGGCCGAGACCGGCACGAAGAGCAGCGAGAAGTCGGCGGCGTGGCCGGCCTTCTGCGCCGCGTCGCGCAGCGTCTGCTCGATCTCCGGCGTGTGCTGGTGATCGAGCGGCTTGTAGATCTTGAGGTTCGAGACCCGCGTGGGATGGTGCGTGCCTTCGCTCGCGTACGCGCCGGAGCCCGACGAGCCGGTCGCCGCGATGGTGCGGATGCGTCCGCGCAAGAGGCCACGCTGCGCGAGCGGCAGCACGCCGAGCGCGATGGTGGTCGCGAAGCAGCCCGGCGACGCGATGCAGCGCGCGGCCGCGATCGCCTCGCGATGCAGCTCGGGCAGCCCGTACACGAAGGTGCCGAGCGCCTCGGGGTGCGGATGCACGACGCCGTAGAAGCGCTGGTACGCGGCCGCATCGCGCAGGCGGAAGTCGCCGGAGAGATCGAGCACCTTGGCCGAGCACGCGGCGAGCGTCGGCGCGAGCGCGGCGGTGACCTTGTGCGGCAGCGCGAGGAACACGACGTCGACGTCCGTGACGGCGCGTTCGGGCGGGATGTCCTCGAACACGAGACCCGTGCGACCGAGGTTGCGGTGTACCGCCTCGAGCGGCGCGCCCACCTGGTCGATGCTGGTCACGCGGACGAGCGAGACACCGGGGTGCTTGTGGAGCAGTCGGATCAGCTCGGCACCGCCGTATCCGGTGCCGCCGATGATCGCGACGCGGGGGAGCTGGCCTGGGCCTGCGTTCACGGCCCCCGGTAGGTACACCAGCTGCCGCGCGCCGCCGTACGGGGTTTCTCACACACCGGATCGCTCCGGCCGGCGCCGGGGGCGGTGCTCCGCACGACATGGCTGTCGTAGTGGCTGGCGCGGATGACGTCGGTTTCGGACATCCACGTCATACCTGGCCTCGGCGGCCACCGCCGCGGCGGTTGCCAGGACGTCCATTGCCGAATCATTTCATGACCAAATGTCGCTTGGCCCGGTGCCTGCACACTGGGCGGCCATCACTTGGCTTACGGACCTGGCTTCTCGACTTGATTTGGCTTCGCCCCTTGGCTTCGCCGCCTAGCTTCTCCTGGCTTCCACGTTTGGCTTCTTCCTTTCCTTCCTTGGCTTCGAAAACCTGGCTTCTTCCTTCTCCTAGCCATTGATTTGGCCTTCTCCTGCCTCGGCTTGGCTGCTCGGATCGCTTGAGCTTGATCGCTGACCTGAAGCCCTCGCCGAGAATTTGGAGCTCAGCTTGCGACTCGCGGGGTTGTCCCTGGCCTGACGGCCGGGGGCGCGCCGGGCGAGTCGGTGCACGCAACTAGTCGACCTGGGGGGGCCCAGGATGGCTTTGGTCGGCCGTCCTGGGCTCTGTTCTTTGGTTCGCCGCCCGGCGCGCGCGCTCAGTGCCCGTGGTCCTCGGGCTCGGGGATCCGGTCCGACAGCCGCGTCAGGTGGCCCGGTGGCTCGCGGCCTTCGAGCATGGCGATCGCCTCCGCCGCCGTGCCGAAGCCCGGGCGTGGGAGGCGATCCCGGTCGACGACCGCGTGCTCCCGCGCGGCACACCCCGCGGGCAGCGGCATGCCGTGGTGGGCGGGCGCGCTGCCCCGCTCGACGAGCGCGACCGGATCGAAGCCGAGCGGTGCACCGCACCGGGGGCACGCGACGCTCGAGCGGCCGACCACCGGGCTGGCCCCGGCCTCCGCGAGGCGCACCGCCGTCAGCACCGGGTCGCCCGCGCGCGCCTGTACGCGTGGGGCGTCCAGCACCGCCGGGCAATCGCGCGGCAGCAGCCCCTCGCCGACCAGCCAGCCGGCGGCGAGGTAGTACGCAGGGGTCGGCCCGTGGGGGCCGTCGCGGCTCTCGACGAAGAGCGCCGGACTGTCGAAGTGGGTGTCGGCCGACCACGCCCGCGCCAGCCGCTCGCGCGCCTCGCCGGCGAGGTGGAAGAACGCGTGGCCGACCACGACACGCGAGACGCGGTCGACGAACACGAAGAGCACGTTGGCGAGCTTCCGCCACGGATCGCAGTCGAGCTCGCAGATCTTCTGCTTGTCGCAGACGATCGCGCCCTTGCTGCGCCAGACGCTGACCAGCTTGATCTCGATGCGGCCCTCCCAATCGGGGCTCGCGTCCGCGTCGTGCGAGGCCAGCCCCAGGTGCCACTGCAGCGCGCTGCCGTAGCGTCCGCGCGAGCGGGCCGAGCTCAGCGCGGCCGCGGCCGGTCCGAGCGGCAACCCGATGGCCGCCTGCGCGAGCCTGCGCAGGTGCTCGCAGCGCATCCGCGGCGGGTCGTGCTCGGGCGGCGGATGGCGCAGCGGCACCCGCACGGCGTCAGCCGTCGGCCTTCGCCGGCTCGGCCTTCTTCTCGTCCGCGCCCTTTTCGACCGCGCCCTTGTCGCCCGCCTTCTTGTCGTCGCCCTTCTTCTCGTCCTTCGACTTCTCGTCGTCCTTCTTCTTGCCGGGCTGCTCTGCGCAGCCGAGGGCGAACGACGCACCGATGACGAGGGCGAGGATGCTCTGGATATTCATGGTCGACTTCCCGGCGGAATGGGGCTCCGCCGTACTCCCGAGACACGCGAGCCTAGCAGGACCGCAACGCGGTCGCTCCGCGGTTCCGTGCTACTGCGCCGGCAGAGGTTGCGGCCGGCCGTCGTCGCCGACGTGCACGTAGACGACCTCGGCCTGCGTGACGTCGCGCTCCGGCTCGCCGTGCGCCTGCGCCATCGGCGATTGGGCCACCACGCGCACCATCGAGGTCACGCTCGTGCGACCGACCTTCGTGACCCGGGCCCAGCACGTGACGAGATCGCCGACGTGCACCGGCTGCTTGAACTCGACCTCGCGCATCGCGACGGTGACGAGCTTGTTCGCGCCGAGCCCGTGCGCCGCGATCGCCCCGGCCTGGTCGATGAGGCTGAGGATGTGCCCGCCGAAGATCGTGCCGTGCGCATTCGTGTCGCGCGGCATCGCGGTCACGCGGATCGCGAGGATTTCGGGGCGTTGTTCGCTCAAGGCGCAGGCATGCTGCCGCAGCGCAGCCGAGCGATCAAGCCTGCCCGACCGCGCGCAGGATCGCGGCGCGGATCGTGGTGGCATCGGCGTAGTCAGGACAGTACGAGAGCCCGGGATCCTTGGCCGACAGCGCGCGGAAGCGCCGCTCCTCGGGCCCGAAGTCGTAGCTGAGGATCACCGGCCCCGTGAAGCCGGCCTCGCGGAGGGCTCGCAGCACGAACAAGCCCTGGTTGTCCTGCTGGAACCGCCGCGCGCGCGCGATGTCGCCGTTGAAGCGCGCGACGAGCTCGACCATGTTGCCGAGCAGGTCGCCTTCGGGCGTGCGATCGAAGCGCATGTCGAGGTAGACGAGATCGGTGGCCTGCTCGCGGACCATGCGGCACGCATCGCCGCCGCTGTGGGCCTGCCGGTACCGGAATCCGTCGGCCACGAACGTCGAGAGGTTGGTGAGGTACTCGTCGCCGTCCTCGACGACCAGCACGTCGACGACGCCGCCGGTCATGCCGCCACCTGACCGATGCTGCTCGCGTCGTCCTCGAGGATGAAGAAGCGCAGCACCACTGCCTTGCTCCACCCGGACTCGGTCTCCACCGCGATCGAGCCGTCGTAGCGCGAGAGCAGATCGACCGTGATGCCCATGCCGCGCTCCACGTAACGACCGCGGAGCATCTCGTTGCTCAGCTGCTCGGGCGAGCGATCCTTGATGCGGATCGCGAGCGTGCCGAGCCCGGTCACGTCGTCCTGCTCGATCACCAGATCGATGCCGAGCCCGACCGGCGGCCGCGCGTACGAGATGCTGCTGCGCAGCGAGTTGCGGATCACGTTGGCGAGGATGTCCTCGAGGTCGGTGCGGAAGATGCGGATCGGCGCGCCGAGCCCGGTGCAGAGCAGCGGCGCGAGCTGGCGCCCGGTGAACTGCTGCTCGCCGATCACCTGCTGGTAGGTCTCCTGCACGAGGCGCATGTCGACGTTGACGATGCAGAGCTCGCGGATGAGCCCGCTCAGTCGATCGAACGCCTGCCGACCGAGCACCTCGCCGGCGCGCAGCAGCACCTTCGCGAGCTCGAGGCGCTTGCCCGGCCGCAGCGCGGCGACGTTGCGCAGCTCCCCCGCGCGCTGGGCGAGCTCGTCGAAGGCCCGAATCATCGGCCCGAAGATCGGGTCCTTGCGCTGCAAGTTCAAGGTCACTCGGTGGGCACGGCCGACTTTCTCCAGCTCCTCGAGGTAGCCGAGGAAGCGCCCGTAGATCCCCGGCAATCGCGCGGGCTGTCGACCGCCGTGGGCCTCGGCCAGGCTGCCCGCCTCGCCGAACATGCGCTGGGCCAGCACTGCGGCGCGGCCGTCGGCGTCCTGCGCGTCGAGCTCCAGCGCGCGGCCGACGTCGGCCAAGAACGCGGTGTTGTGCTTGAGGATCTCGTGGCGGATGAGGCTCAGGATGCGCGCGACCTCCGGGAAGCTCTTCGGATCGCGCTCCAGCAGCTGGCGCAGGCTCTTGCCGCGGTAGCGCCGGTAGATGCGCAGCGCGGGCCAGGTGATCGACAGGAGCACCAGCCCGCCGGCCAGCAGGTAGAACTGCAGGAGGCGACGGTCGATCTGGTCGCGCAGCGCCTGCGCGCGGTCGTAGTGCAGGTCGTACTCGCCGGCGTCCGCGAGGTACCGATCGAGCTCCGCCGATGCGCGCCAGGGATGCGCCTGCTCCCACAGCAGATCGGCGAGCACGAAGCGCGCGGTGACGGAGCCCAGATCCGCGGCGCGCTGCAGGTGCGGGATGGCCTCGTCGGGCAGCTGACGGCGCAGCAGGATGCCGAGCCGCTCGTGCACCTCGAGCTGCGCCTCCTTCATCGTGAGGCTCTGCTCCCAGTAGCGGCGCGCATCGCCGGCGCGGTCCTGCAGGTACACGACGCGCGCGAGCTGGTTGTAGACCTCGGGCTCCTTCGGGAAGCGCGCGAGCGCGTCGAGCAGGATCTTCTCGGCCTGCGCGAGGTCCTGGTACTCGGTGCCGCGCAGGTAGGCCTCGTTGATCATCTTCTGCAGCTCGGGATCGAGCTCGCGCAGCGCCTCCTCGCCGGGCGGCGTGATCGCGACCGGCTCCTCCTGCCGGATCTCGCGCTCGAGATCGGCGAGCGCCCGCTTCGCGCGCTCGACCTCGGGATCGTCGGGATCGGCCGCGCGCACGAATCGCTCGTAGTGCTCGCGGGCCTTCTCGCGATCGGTGCGGGCGTAGAGCTCCCCGAGCAGCGTGTGCAGCTGCACGAGATCGGGGCGCAGCCGCAGCGCCGCCGCGAGGTGCTTGATCGCCTGCTCGTCCTCGGCGCCGGCGAACTCCTTCTTGTAGATGAGCCCCAGGGTCATGTGCGCCTGGTAGTCGGACTGATCCATGTGGATCGCCCGCTTCAGCGCCTCGACGGCCTCGCCGAAGCGCCCGCTCTTCGCATGCGTGACGCCGAGCGAGTAGTACGCCCGCGGGAACCACGGCGAGATCTGCGTCGCAGCGAGGAACTCCGCGCGCGCGACGTCGACGTCACCGGCCCGCAGCGCCTGCACGCCGCGGCGATAGGCGTCCTCGGCCTCGGCGGTGGGCCGGAAGCCCTGGGTCTCGTCGAGGCGCCGCAGCTCGCGGCGCAGCTCGAGATCGGTGAGCAGCTTCGTGATGCCGACGGACTCCGACGCCGCCGGCCAGGTCTCGACCAGCTCCTTGTAGACCGCGAGCGCCTTGTCGATGTCGTCGGTGTCGCGGTAGAGGTCGGCCTGCAGCCGCAGCGCTTCGGCGGTCGGCTTGTCGGAGAGCTTGGCGCACTCGGCACGGTAGCGCTCGAGCTCTTCGAGCGCCGCGGCCGTGTCGACCGTGGGATCGTCCTCGCCACCGCCGTCGACGTGCAGCTTGGCGACGAGCACGCGGATGTCGCGGGGACGCCCGGGCGTGCCGGGCTCCTCCGAGGCGAGCTCGCGCGCCAGCGCCAGCCGCTCCGCCGCGTAGGTCGAGCCGCACGGCGCCATCCATGCGATGAGCGTCGCGCGCTGCTCGAGCCAGGCGCCGCGCGGATCGTAGGTCTCGAGCAGTCGCAGATCGTTGATGGCCGAGCGCGCGGGGCAGCGATCGGGCGCGGTGCGGGCCTTGCGGGCGTTCGCGCGGCCGAGCAGCGCCGAAGGATCGCCGGGCTGCAGCTTGAGCGCAGCGCTGTACTCGCGCACCGCCTCGTCGTAGCGCTCCTTGCTCGCGGCGTTCTGCGCCCGCAGCAGGTGCTCCTCGAACTCCTGCGCACGGCGGGCCGCGATCTCTTCGGGCGTCTCGGCCGGATCGTCGTCGCCCGTGGGTGGCGGCGGGAGCTTGGGCTCGTCGTCGCTGCGATCGACGCTCGGCAGCGGGCCACGCGAGGGCGCCGGCTCGACGACGCCGAGCAGGGCCGCGAGCGCGAGCGCCCACGCGCCGGTCACGACGGGCCTCGTCGGCGCTTGAGCTTGCGCAGCTTGATGCCGAGCTGGTTCATGCGCAGCTGCACCTTGCGCCCTCCGCCGGCGTCGCCGAGCAAGGCCTCGGCGATACGCCCCAGGTCACCGCCGTATTTCTCGTACAGCCGCTCCATGTACTGGCGCTCGACGTCGCAGCTCACCGCGTTCAGCGACTCCTGCGGGCTGACCACCACGGGGATCCGCAGCCCGCCCTCGCCTTCGTCGGCGACCTGCTCGCCTTCCTTCGCGCGCTTGGGCAGCTCCATGGGCCGCAGGAGGTCGCGGACGACCCGCGGCAGGATCGGGATGACGTCGGGACGGCTCGCCTGGCTGGGATCGCCGGGCTCGACCAGCTCGGCCTGATCGACGAGCTCGACGAGGCTGAGCGTGACGAGGTTGGACAGGAACATCTCGAACTGGCGGAAGTTGCCCGGCCACTCGAACTCGCGCAGCGCCTTGAAGCTGTTGGGATGCACGACCAGGTGCACGCGACGCGCGTCGAGCTTGGCGGGCACGCTGCGCGCGATCGCGATGGGCATCGGCGCGTCGCCCTCGGGCAGGTGCAGGCCGCGCTGCGCGGCGTACTGCAGCAGCAGGTCGCGGTTATAGGCCTCGCTCGCGACGCGCGTGACGAACTCGTCCATCAAGGCGCTGAAGTCGTCGCCGCGCTCGCGCAGCGAGGGCAGCGTCACCGCGGTCGCGGGGTTGAGCCGCATGTAGAGGTCTTCGCGGAAGCGCCCCGACTGCACCATGCCCGCGAGGTTCTCGTTCGTCGCGACCACGAGCTTGATGTCGACGATGCGCTCCTCCGCGGCGCCGACCGGCGTGTAGCGCCCGTCCTGCAGCACGACGAGCAGCTGCTTCTGCAGCTCGAGCGAGAGGTTGCCGATCTCGTCGAGGAACAGCGTGCCGCCGTGCGCTCGCGCGAGCACGCCCTCGCGCGACGCCGTGGCCCCGGTGTATGCGCCCTTCACGACCCCGAACAGGTGCGCGGCCATCAGCTCGTTCGGGATCGTCGACAGATCGACGGCGACGAACGGACCGGAGCGATGCGAGCGCGGGTGGATGAACTCGCGCGCGATGAGGCTCTTGCCGGTGCCGGTGTCGCCCAACAAGATGATCGGCAGACGACCGCGCGCGAGGATGGAGAGCCGTCGACGCAGCGAGAGCATGCGCGAGCTCTCGCCCCAGTAGAACGGCTCGTCGGCGGCGGGCGGCCGCACGCGACGGGCGAGGATGCCCTCGACCTGCAGCCGCAACGAGCGTGCGTCGAGGTACTCCTCGTCGAGCAGGTACGTGTAGTCCTCGGCGTTCAGCCGCTCGGCATCGGCCTCGAGCGGCAGATCATCGCGCGACGTCATCACGATCACCGGCAGATCGGGATGGGTCTGGCGCAGTCGGTCGAGGATGTGCAGCCCCTGCCCGCGCCGCAGCTTCTCGAGCACCCGACCGCGCTCGCCCTTGGCCAGGAGCTCGCGCTTGTCCTCGGGCAGCAGGTCTTCTTCGTCGATGTCGAAGTGCACGTCGAGCAGCACGAGCTCGACGTCACGGTTCTTGCCCAGCGACTCCGCGGCCTGCTTGTAGTTGCGCGCGGGCGGCAGGAAGCGGTGCTCGGGCATGAACCGCGCGCACAGCTCCCAGTACTTGTCGGTGTCGTCGATGACCAGGATGGACGACACGGGCGCTCACTCCTCTCTCGCGAGCCGACGCACCAGCGCGGCGAGCTCGGTGCGGATCGTCTGCTGCGCGGCGCGGAGCTCCGCCAGCGCGGACCCGAGCGCGTTCGCATCGCCGTCCCGCAGCGCGCGCTCGTGGCTGCGCAGCAGCCCCACCGCGCGCTCGACCGCGTCGAGCTCGCTCGGCCACGGACGCCGCCACTCGCGGGTGAGTCGCTCGAAGAGCGCCCACGCCGACTCGTCGCCGCTCGACGCAGTGCGCGTGCGCAACACGTCGGCCTGCAGCGCGTCGAGGGTCGACGCCTCGAGGGGCGCGCGCCAGGCCGCGTCGCCGAGGTTGGCGCTGCGCCACGCGACGTACTTGCCGAGGTCGTGCTTGAGCGCAGCCGCGAGCTCGCGCTGCGCCTCGCGATCGTCGGCGACGTCCACGGCGCGCCCCCTTCAGCGCACGGCTTGGTAGCGCGTGGCGCGAGCGCGGCCGGAGCTGGTGACTTTGCCCATCTTCTTCATCCAGGTCAGGTAGCCGCGCAGCTCTTCGATGTCGACGTCGAGGCGCTTGGCGAGCTGGCCGATGGTGAGCGGCTCGTGCTCGGTGGCACCGATGATCTCGCGGAAGATCCGTTCTTCACGGCTCTCCGACCAGCTCTCGGAACTGCCACCGGCACCCGGGGCCTCGACCATCCGTCGACGCGTGCCACCGCCACTGCCCGCCGCGGGCGTGCGCGTGCCGGGATAGCCGGCCTGCTCGAGCGCCGTGCAGAGGTCGCGAAGGGTCAGGGCGCGCACCGCCTCGCCCGCGTCGCTGTCGAGCAGCTCGCGCAAGGTGGTGGCGGGCGGCATCTTCGCCAGCGTGTTCATTGCGGCCTTGCGCAACAAACTCGCCCGATTCTGACGCAACGCAGATTCGAAGAGCTGGGCGATCTCGGTCATTGAGGAATCGACGCGCCGCCAATGGCGAAGCGCGTGTCTCGTCGCCGACTATGCCACTTCGCCCACGTGACGTCCACCCGAGAAGAGGCACTGGCGCTTCGATCCCGTGGCCCGAACCGCGCCGCGAACGCTGGTCGGGCGGCCGGGGCCGTCAATCGCAGGTCAGCGCACCGATCTCGACCGTATCCGGGGCGCAGGGCTGACAGCAGTCCTCGCAGCTGCCCGCACCATCGAGGCCGATGCCCCATTGCCGATCGCCGGCCTCCCCGCCGAAGCAGAGCAGCTCGTCGGTCAGACACTCGATGGACTGGCGGCTCTCGACACCGAGCCCGCTCGCGGTGAACACGTGGTCGATGTCTGGCCAGACCCAGTCGCGGTCCTGCGACCACACCCGCCACACGAGGTCCTGCCCGTCGTCGCAGTCGTCGACGACCGACCACACCTGGACGTCGCCGTCGTAGCAGACCATCGGATCCTCGTCGGCCGCGTTCACGCAATCGGTCGTGCCGTCGCAGAGGCGGTCGACGGAGATGCAATCGCCGGTGCCGCAGACGGCCACGAAGCCGTCGTCGCAGCGGCACTCGCTGGCGTCGCAGAAGGCATTGAGCCCGCACGTCGTCCCACACGGGCTGTCGGTGCCGAGCGGCTGACAGCCGTGCAGCGCATTGGGATTGCCGACGAAGCCGCGGTCGCAGTGACACTCGCCATGGCTGCAATGGCCGTTCACCGAGCAGGTCAGCACGTCGCAGGCCTCGGGCACGACGTCCTTGGGCGCATCGATCACGCACGCGCCCGCGAGGCCGACGACGAGCGTGCCGAGCGCGAGCCGAACCCCTGCGTGCACCGCCATGTCGAGCCAGCATAGCGGATCGATGCGCGCGCGCAGCCCGGCCTGCGGCCGTTGGAGCGATTCGACACGCATGCCTGCTAGGCTCCGCCGCCGTGGACCCGCTCCAGCGTCGTGACCTCGCGGTGATGTGGCACCCGGCCACGCACTTCGACGACCTCGCGGTGGCGCCGCCCATCCCGATCCGCGCGGCCTCGGGGCCGTGGCTCGAGACCACCGACGGCCGGCGGATCCTCGATGCGATCGCATCGTGGTGGACGTCCGTACACGGCCACGGCCACCCGGCGATCGTCGCGGCGATACGGGACCAGCTCGAGCGCCTCGATCACGTCATGTTCGCCGGCTTCACACACGAGCCCGCAGTCCGCCTCGCCGAGGTGCTGCTCGAGCTCGCGCCCGGCTTCGGCCGCGTGTTCTATGCCGACTCGGGCGCGGACGCGATCGAGATCGCGCTGAAGCTCAGCCGCCAGCACCACGTGCAGAGCGGTGCGCCGCAGCGTCGCCGTTTTGCCGCGCTCGAGCACGGCTACCACGGCGAGACCCTGGGTGCGCTCGCGCTGTGCGGCAGCGAAGTGTACCGCGGGCCGTTCGCGGCGCTGCTGCAGGACGCCGTGTTCCTGCCCACGCCGGCGCTCACCCAGCACTCGCACGCGGATCTGTCGACGGACGCGGGCGCCGACGACCCGGCGTGCACGCGCGCGCTCGAGCTGCTCGACGCCCACGGGCACGAGCTCGCCGCGCTCGTCGTCGAGCCCATCGTGCAGTGTGCCGGGCAGCTGCGGATGCCGGGCGTCGGCTTCCACCGCCGCGTGCTCGCGCATGCGCGCGCGCTCGGCATCCACGTCGTCGCCGACGAGATCGCGGTCGGGCTCGGACGCACCGGACGCATGCTGGCGGGCGAATGGTGCGACGTGCCCGTCGATCTGCTCTGCCTCGGCAAGGGGCTCGGCGGCGGCGCGTTGCCGCTGTCGGCGGTGCTGATCTCGCGCGAGCTGGAGCGCAGCTTCCACGGCGGCCCCGACCGCGCGTTCGCCCACAGCCACACGTTCTGCGGCAACCCGCTCGCGACCGCGGCGGGCGTGGCGAGCCTCGCGCTGGTGAAGGCGCAGCTCGGCGCGCCGCTCGATGCGTCCATCGCTGCGCTCGACCGCGCCCGCCGCCGCATCGCCGCGCTGCCGGCCGTCGTCGCCTCGCGGCAGGCCGGGACCATCGTCGCGTTCGACCTGCGGCCGCACCTGCGCCGGCCCGCCGATGGTCGTGTCGGGCTGGCGCTGCGCCGCGCTGCGCTCGCGAAGGACGTGCTACTGCGTCCGCTGGGAGACACGCTGTACTGGATGCCACCGTTGCACCTGCTCGACGACGCGCTCGCGCGCCTCGCCGAGGTCACCGCCGAGGTGATCGAGGAGGTGCTCGGATGAGGCGGCGCGTGTGGCTGGCGGCGCTGCCGATCGCGTGCGGCGAGCTCGAGCTCGACCCGGTGCGCATCGACGTCTCCAGCAACTGTGCGGAGGTCGAGGTGGTGCCGCTGTTGGTGGGCATCGACGGACCGACGCGTCCATGGGATCGCGTGCTCGCGATGGCCGTCGACGCGCCCGGGCTCGCGTCGGGCTGGATGCTCGTGCTGCGGCACGACGCGGGCGGGCTGCCGGAGCTCGCCGCGCTCTACCTCGACGGCAGCGGCGTCGTGACCGTGGAGCGCCGGCTCGACGAGCCCCCGGGCGCCGCGGGCACGTTCGAGCTGCAGAGCTCGGGGACGCCCGGGCTCGCGTGGCTGTCGCAGCGCGAGGTCGGGTCGTTCACGCTGTGGCGCCTCGATGCGGCCGCCACGAACCCGGTGCAGCGCTCGCAGAACCTCGCACCGAATCCGCTCGGCTGCGATCTCGACCACGATCCCGACAACGCGCCGCAGAGCTGCGACGCGTGGATGTGGGAGCACCGATTGCTCTTCGTCGGCCGACAGCCGGTGCTGTTCACGATGCCGCCCGCCAGCGTCGACGTGCAGATCGACCTGTGGGTGTACCCGGTGCAGTGGTCGGCCGAGGCGGAGACGCCGCCCCTCGGCGGCGAGGTGGTGTTCCACTTCCAGCCGGCCTGCGAGGGCGAGATCGAGGACATCGAGCTGTGCAGCGCGCTGTGGAACGGGCTGTCCTTCTCGCGGATCGAGCTGCTCGGCGTACAGCGCGACGCACGTATGGACACGAGCACCGTCGCGCTCTACCGCGAGCTCGACGAGGGCGGCGTCGTGGCGCCCGAGCTCGCGGTGGTCGAGCTGTTCACCGGCGACTCCGGCCTCGCCGCCGAGCTGACGACACAGCCGGGCATCCCGCGTCCGCGGATCGGTGGCAGTGGGCTCGCGCAGGACCGGTTCGCGAGCTACATCCGCTACACCGCCACGGAGTCGGAGTCGGTGCTGCTGCAGCTGCCCTACGCCGCGACGGGCGACGAGCGCTTCGTGCCCCTGCACGAGGACGGCCTGCCGATCCGCGCCGACCACGAGCTGCTACAGCTGGACGACGACATCGCGCTCGGCCGCGTCGTGGGGGGCGACTGGGAGATCCTGAAGGTCTTCCCCGACGCACCGGCGAGCTCGCGCACCACGATCCACAGCGTGCCGGGCGAGATCCTCGCGGTGGATGCCGCCGGGCCCTCGAGCTTCCTCGTGCGTCGAGCCGACGAAAGCAGCGACCTCGTCCATCTCGACTGCGAGACGGACGAGGTCGAGGTCACGGACGTCGCGGACGCGCCGTGAGGGCTACTTGCTCGCGCTGGCGCGGGCGTCCTCGGGCGGGAAGAGGTTCTCCTTCGGGATCACCGTCTTCTCGCCGCCGTCCTTGGACCAGGTCAGCTGCAGGCCGCGGTCGCCGGTACCCTGGAAGTAGAGGATGTCGAGCTGGTACTCGCCGGGCTCGACCGCGAGCTCCTCGCACTTCTCGGTGGTGTCGTGCGCGCCGTCGTTGTCGACGATCTTGTTCTGGTCGAGGTAGAGCTGCGCACCGTCGCCGGCATTGAGGCAGAAGTTGTAGGTGCCGGCCTCGGTGATGTTGAGCGAGCCGCGGAAGTGCAGCGCGAACCACTGCTTGAGGTCACCCGTGCCGAAGCCACCGGTGAACTGCCCCGCCGGCACATCGAGCGTGTCGACCGCGAAGGTCGCGACCGGCGTGCCACCGAAGAAGTCGGCGCCGGGCAGCTCGGTCACTTCCTTGCCGATGTCGAACACGTTGGCGACGAGACCATGGGCCGGATCCGTGCGGGCCGCACCGTAGCCGCCCTGGACCGGGATCGAGTGGTACTTCGCGGTGCTCTTCGCGGACGCGAGCCCACCGGCGACCGGGCGGCCCTTGCCGCGGACCTTCGCGCCGGCCTTGCCACGGACGATCGCGACGACGCCATCGGCGGTCGCGGAGGTCTGCACGAGCATGTGGCCGTCGCCGACCTCGAGCACCTTCTGGCGCTTGCCGCCGATGGTGATGGTCGTATCGCCGAGCTTGCCGAAGCCGCTGCCGAAGATCTCGATGACGCTACCCGCCGGTGCGTTGCTGGGCAGGAAGCCGTCGAACACGAGCTCCTCGGTGGGCTTGATGACCGGGCGCGGCTTGCCACTGCCACCGCCGGGCACGGGCGGCTTCTTGGCCGAGAGCGGACGACCCTTGCGGCCCGGCGCGCCCTTGGTCGACGACACTGCGCGCGGCTTCGGGGCATTGGGATTGCTGCTGTCGGTGGTGCCGGAGCCGCCACCCGAGCCACCCGAGCCACCGCCGTTGTCGCTGTAGTAGTCGTCGTACTTGCCCGCGTCCGGGTTGTTGCTGGGAGCGGAGTTGTTCACGCACCCGGTGAACATGGACAGACTGACGAGCGCGCTGAGCGAGAGACGGGTCATGATGGAATTACGTCCTTGCCGCAGTGGGGCAGTGGTGGGTCCGACGCGTCGTCGACGAGTGGGATTCAGGGCGACCCCGTAAGGGGTGGGTGAGCGGGCGGTCGACGCGGCGCGATGATCGGCCAGCGTGCCGCATTGCGCAAGCATGGCCGGACCCGCGGATCGAGCGGCCCGGCTTTTGCCGCAGCGGCGCTCGCGGTCACGTTCCACCGTCGTCGGGCGGCGTGGTCGCTGTCACTCACCGCGCGCGCGCACCCGCACCTTGCCGCTCTTCACCTCGACATCGAAGCGCAGGGCCTTGCCGGGATGTTGCTCCATCAGCTTCGGCGCCTCGCGATCGAGCTTGCGCAAGAACGCGGCGAACGTGAGCCCGTCGGTCGACTCCCCCACCGACTGCTTCGCGGCGATCAACTTGCCGAACACCTCGCGCGCGTGCTCGCGATCGATCGCGCTCGCGGCCGTCGATGCCTCGGCGGCACGGGGCGTCGGTGCAGCCACCGGTGGCGCGACGGCAGGCGACGGGGTCACGCGTGCGCCCATGTCTCGGCGGAACACGCCGCGCTCGATCTGGTCGAGGATCCGCGTCCAGTAGTGCGAGTACGTCACGTACCGCGCGCGCAAGCCACCGCAGCGGAAGCGCAGTGCGGTGCTCCGGAAGTGCTGCGCTTCGAGCCCGCGGACCTTGCGGTCGAGCCGCTCGCGCTGACGGACCGGCGCGGTGCGCTCGACGCCGACGAAGTACTTGTCGTACGCGACGCGTAGCAGCTCGATCTCCTGCTCGAGCTCGTCGAGCATCGCCGCCGGATCGACGGCGGGCTCGGGCATCCTGCGCGGCAGCACGACGCACGATGCTACCCCACGTCCCTCCACGCTCGCAAAGCCGCCCGCCGGCGGCGCCGCGCGCGAGGGCGGGCCACCCGCTGGTCGTTGAGGCGGATCTGCTATGCTGGCGACGCGATGGGCAACCTCTGGGCGTTCATTCTGCTCATCGGGCCGTTGATCTTCGTGCACGAGCTCGGGCACCTGGTGGCCGCGAAGCTCGTCGACGTGAAGTGCACGCGCTTTTCGATCGGGTTCGGGCCACCGCTGCTGCGCGTGCGCTTCGGCGAGACGGAGTACTGCCTCGCTCCGATCCCGCTCGGCGGCTACGTCTCGATGCTGGGCCAGGGCGGCGAAGAGGTCCCGGCCGCGGATCAGGATCGTGCGCTCGCGAACAAGCCGCTGTGGGCGCGCTACTTCGTGCTCGGGGCCGGACCGCTCGCGAACCTGCTGCTGCCGATCGCCGTCTACTTCTTCTTCTTCCTGCAGCACACGACGCTGACGCCGGCCGTCATCGGCACCGTCGTGCAGGGCTCCGCCGCCGATCAGGCCGGGCTCGTGCAGGGCGATCGCATCGTCGCGATCGACGGTCGTGACATCCGCTCGTGGAAGGAGATGAGCCAGCGCGTGGCCGAGGCGCCGGGGCTCGAGCTGCGCATGCAGGTCGAGCGCGACGGCAAGCGCCTCGATCGCACGGTGACGCCCGCGAAGAAGATGACCCGCAACGCGCTCGGCGTCTCGGCGCCGGTGGGTCGGCTCGGCGTGCTCGCGGGCTCGTACGCGCCCCAGATCGGGGTGATCGATCCGGGCTCGCCCGCCTACGTCGAGGGCCTGCGCACCGGCGACACGATCACCTCGATCAACGGCGAGCCCGTGCGCACCGTCGAGGAGCTGCAGCGCATGCTCGAGGGCACGGGCGACGCGCTCGTGCGGCTCACGTACCTGCGTGCGGTGCCGCTGCCGGCACCGGTGGGCACTCTGCTCTGGTACGAGTCGGCGCACGCGCAGCTCCTGCCCGGCAAGGACGGGCGCGCGACGGGCATCCTGCCGGCCAACAACTTCGTGCGCACGGTCGAGCCCGGCTCACCGGCGGCGCGGGCCGGCATGCTCGCCGGCGATCGCGTGCTGTCGATCGACGAGCAACCGACGAACCAGTGGGAGGTCGTCGCCGACGTGCTCTCGCAACGGCGCGAGCAGCCCGTCACGCTGGTCGTGCAGAGCCTCGGGGCCGAGCCGCGCACCATCACGTTGCAGCTCGAGCAACGCACGTGGCGCGACATCTACCAGCAGGATCGCAAGGAGCTGTGGTTCGGCGCCGAGCCGTACTCGAAGCTCGAGATCTCCGAGCCGGAGCCGATCCGCGGGCGCTTCACGTATGCGCTCGGCTCCGCCGTCGAGGAGACCGGCGCGGTGATGTCGATGATGTGGACGACGCTCGTGCAGATGCTGACCTTCGAGCGCGGCGTCGACGAGCTCTCGTCGGTCGTCGGCCTGTTCAAGGTCGCGGGCACCGCTGCCGAGCAGGGCCCCGGCGAGTTCCTCATGCTCGTCGCGCTGCTCTCCGTGAACCTCGGGTTCGTGAACCTGTTGCCGATCCCGATCCTCGACGGCGGGCACCTGCTCTTCTTCACGGTCGAGGCGATCCGGCGTCGACCGCTGGGCCAGCGCGCGCGGGAGATCGCGAGCGCGATCGGGCTCGTCGTGATCCTCCTGCTGCTGCTCGTCGCGGCGCGCAACGACATCGTGCGGTACTGGCTGTGAGCTCCGGCTGGATGCTGGCGCTCGACGCCTCGACCTCGCGCTGCGCGCTCGCGCTCGGTCGCCCCGATCGCGACGATCCGCCGCTCGCCGACGTCGAGGACGACGGTGCGAACCAGGCCTCCACCCGGCTGCACGGGCGCATCGCGGCGCTGTGCGAGCGCGCCGGCATCCGGCCGGCCGAGCTCGCGCTCGTCGCATGTGGGCGCGGCCCGGGCACGTTCACCGGCACGCGCGTCGCGATCGCCACCGCCAAGGGCCTCGCGCTCGCGCTCGGCTGCCGCATCG
This sequence comes from uncultured Nannocystaceae bacterium, assembly GCA_964519175.1. GTDB lineage: Bacteria > Myxococcota_A > Polyangia > Nannocystales > Nannocystaceae > Xiheibacterium. Next base: position 6,238 of record CAZFKC010000004.1, on the reverse strand, counting down.
TGCCCGTCTCCACGCTGGCCGCGGTCGCGGGCTCCGTCGACGACGCCGGCGACTGCGTGCTCGCGGTGCTCGATGCCCGTCGCGACGAAATCTACGGCGGGTGGTTCGACGCGGCCCTCGATCCACGCGGCGACGAGCGCGTCGCCGCGATGACGGTGTTGCTGGCGGAGGGCCCGCGGCCGAGCTGCGTCGTCGGACCCGGCATCGCCGCCGCACCGACGGCGATCGATCCCGCGATCCCGCGCGTGGAGACCCCCGGCCCGAGCGCGGCCGGGCTCTGGCGGGCCGCCTGCGCCGCGCGCCGCCGCGGCGAGCTGGTCCTGCCCGCCGCGCTCGATGCCGTGTACCTCCGCGAGAGCTACGCGGAGCTCGGGGTCAACACGCCGCGTCGTCCCACGTTCGTGAGCCCGTTCCTGTCGAGCCCGTCGTGACCGTCGTCGTCGATCGCCAGCCTCCCATCACGACGGTCGTGCTCTCGCGACCGCACGCGCGCAACGCCGTCGATCGCGAGACCGCCGAGGAGCTCGCGGCGGCCTTCCGCGCGTTCGAGCACGACGACGAGTCCCACGTCGCGGTGCTGTTCGGCGACCACGGGCAGTTCTGTGCCGGCGCCGATCTGAAGGCGGTCGCGGCCGGTCGACCGAACCGGCTCGCGGCCGACGGCGACGGCCCGCTCGGTCCCACGCGCATGATCCTCGACAAGCCGGTCGTCGCCGCGATCGCCGGCCACGCGGTCGCGGGCGGGCTCGAGCTCGCACTGTGGTGCGATCTGCGGGTCGCCGAGCGCGACGCGGTGCTCGGCGTGTTCTGCCGTCGCTTCGGCGTGCCGCTGATCGACGGCGGCACGGTTCGCCTGCCGCACATCGTCGGGCTCGGTCGCGCGCTCGACCTCGTCCTCACCGGGCGGCCGGTCGGCGCCGAGGAGGCGCTCGCGATGGGCCTCGTCGATCGCGTCGTCGAGCGCGGCGAGGCCCGGGCTGCCGCGGAGCAGCTCGCGCGCGAGCTCGCCGCCTTCCCGCAGACGTGCATGCGGAGCGATCGTCGCTCGGTCTACGCGGCGCTCGGCATGGCGCTGCCGGACGCACTGCGCAGCGAGTACGAGCACGGCCGCGCGGCGATCGACTCCGCCGACCTCGTCCGCGGCGCGCAACGCTTCGCCGGCGGCGCGGGTCGGCACGGTCGCTTCGGCGACGAGTGAGCTCAGCGGTAGCGCCGCTGCAGCTCGGCGAGGGTCAGCCACTCGCCCGGGCTCGCGCGTTCGAGGTCGAGCAGCTCCGGCAGCGTGTGTCCATCGCCGATGGGCGGCCACGGCGGTGGTGGTTGCAGCCACCCGCCCGCGTCGTCGCGCATGTGTCGGCGATCCGAGGCGAGCACGCGGCGGTACTCGTCGGCCGCGAGAACGCGGAAGCGCGGCGAGAGCTGCGGGGGCACCGGCCGGAACGTGCCGGCGAGGTAGCGGGCCGCGTCGATCGGGAACGCGAGCGTCGTGTCGAGATCCCACGCTCGCCACTCGGACGTCGTCATCGCGAAGAGCAGCACGTGGTAGTCCCACACCACCGGTGCATCGGCCCGCGTCGCGGCGCGCTGCTGCCAGAGCGCCACGCTCCGCTCCGCGTTGCTCACGATCGCCACCTCGACACGCGCGTCGGCGAGCTGCGGATCGGCGCAGAGGTGCCAGGCGTTCTCCTCACAGTAGTACGCCTGGTAGCGCGGCGTGCTCATGCGAGGAACTCGCGCAGCACGGCGACGACCGCCTGCGGATCCTCGAGGTGCACGTGGTGCGTGCCGGGCACGGTCACCACGCGCATGTCCTGCACTGCGTCGACGCGCGCCTGCAGCCACGGGCTGTCGGACCACAGGCCTTCGCTCGCGCGGATCATGAGCGTCGGACAGCGGATCGCACGGAGCAGCGCGAGCACCTGTTCCTCCATGAGCCGCATGCGCGAGGTCCAGCGCAGCCGCGGATCGCTCGCCCACGTGACGCCGCCTTCCACCTCGACGAGCCCACGGCTGCACAGCGTGCGCGCGGCCTCGGGCGAGAGTCGAGCGAACGTGCTGCCGAGCCGCCGCACCGCATCGTCGACGCTCGCGTGCACCGGCGGGCGACGCTCGGCCTTCTCGCGCTGCTCGACCAGCGCCTTGCCCAGCCGCTGCGCAGTGTTCTCCGCCGCCTCGGACAGCGGCGCGAGCCCGTCGACGAGCGCGAGCCGCTCGACGCGCTCCGGCTGCGCGCCGGCGATGCACGCCGCGATCGCACCGCCCAGCGAGTGCCCGAGCAACGTCGCCTTCGTCCAGCCCAGCGCATCGAGCACCAGCGCGACGTCGGCGACGGCGTCGACGAACGCGTAGCTCGCCCCCGGTGGCTTGTGCTGCGAGCGGCCGTGGCCCGGCAGATCGAGCGCGACGAAGCGATGATCGGGCAGCAGCGGCAGCAAGCGATCGAACGACGCCGCGTTGTCGAGCCAGCCGTGCAGGCACAGCACCTTCGCGCCATGCTCGGGCCCCCACCCTCGTGCCGCCAGTCGCAGGCCGGGGATCGCGATCTCGAGCTCGTCGGTCATCCGCGCGGCAAGCCTACCAGGCTGCGCTCACGAGATCGTCATCGACGCCTCGGAGCCGGCCTGCGCGATCGGCAGGCGCACGACGAAGCGCGCGCCGCCCTTCGGCGAGCGCTCGACGCGGACTTCGCCGCCGTGATCGAGCACCACCTTCTTCACGATCGCGAGGCCGAGCCCCGTGCCCTGCGCGCGTGTGGTCTGGTAGGGCTCGAAGACCCGCTCGCGCATGTCGTCGGGCACACCGGGCCCGTTGTCGTCGACTCGGATCTCCACCGCGCCGGGCACGAGCACCGTGGCGACCTCGACCTCGACCGGCGAGCGCCCGGCCTCGCGCGCCGAGAGCACCGCGTTCTCGACCAGGTTCACGAGCACCTGCTTGAGCAGCTGGCGATCGGCGTCGACGAAGAGGTCGGGCTCCGGGCGCAGCACGGTGAGCACGTCGTCGGCGCGCTCGGTGAGGTGGCCGTAGGCACGCTCGAACTCGTCGAGCACGCGGACGAGCTCGATGCGATCGGTGCGCACCTCGGGCACCTTCGCGAACTGCGAGAAGCCGGTGACCATGCGACGCAGTCCGTCGATCTCGTCCTCGACGATCTCCACCGCGTTCTTCAGCGTGCGGCTGAACTCGGGCGACAGCCCGGGATCCTTGTCGCGCAGCTGCTGCACCGCGAGCTGGATCGGCGTCAGCGGGTTCTTGATCTCGTGGGCGATGCGGCGCGCCATCTCCTGCCAGGCCCCGATGCGCTGCAGGTAGGCCAGCTTGTTCTGTGCGACCGCGAGCTCGTCGAGCATGCGGTTGAAGGCCTGGGCCAGCACCGCGATCTCGTCGCGGCCCCGCACGCGCGCGCGGGCGGCGAGATCGCCGTGCCCCACCCTCGCCATCACGCGGCTGAGCTCGCCCACCTTGCGCGTCGTGGTGCGCGCGAGCAGGAAGCCGCACGCGAGCGCGACCGCGAGCACGACCACGCTCGCCAGCCCGATCACCTTGATGACCGCGCGCTCGATCTCCTCGGTGTCGCGGCGCTGCCGGCCGATCTCGCGTCGCCGCGCACCGACCTCCTGGAAGCGGGCGTCGATCTCGGGATCGATGCGGAACACCGCCCGCAGCTGGCCGCCGCTGCGTCGGCCCGCGAGCCCGAGCTCGGCGGTCGCATCGAACCACTCGAAGCGGTCCTCGGGGTACTCGCTCGCGCGATCGACCTCCGCGGTCGTGCCGCTCGGCCGCGCCAGCGCGAGCCCGACGAGATCGGGCTCGCGCGCGAGCAGCTCGTCGAGTCGCACGCGATCCTCGGCGGGACCCGCATGCGCGTCGCCGAGCGCGAGCTCCATCGCGAGCGCGCCGGTGCGCGCCTCGTACTCGGCGATCTTGGCCTCGACGAGCCGCCGGTGGAACTCGCCGACCTCGTCGGTGCCGCTCATCGCCTCGTCGAGCGCGCCGGCCCAGCGCCCGTCGAAGTACGCGACGGTGAGCTGCACGAGGTAGGCCGACGAGCCGACGCAGAGCGTGCCGAGCAGCACGAGCGCCGCGATCACGCGCAGCTCGAGCCGGCCCCACCACGGCACCATGCTCCGGCTCCGCGGCCGCGTCTTCCGGCGCTTCATCGCGCCTCCAGGAAGAACAGGTTGGTGCGCAGGTGGACGGTCTCCTCGGCCTCGGCTCGCTCGCCGGCGAGCACGTCGACCAGTCGTCCGAACCACTCGAGGTCGCGGCCCTGCGCGCGCGTCGAGCCCGCGAAGTCCTCGGGCGGGTCGAGCGGGTTGCGCTGCGCGATGATCTCGACGAAGTAGTACGGCCCGCTCTCGCCGCGCTCGAGCTGGTTCGCGGCCGCCACCCGCACGCGGTCGAGCTTCACGGCGCCCGCGATCGCGGCATCGCGCTCGGTGAAGGTGCGCTTGCTCCACACGCCGCTCTCGCGCGTGCGCACGACGTAGCGCTTCTTCCACGGGTCGAAGCGGATCACCACGAGGAGCTCGCGGGTGTCGACGAGCCGGTTCTTGCCCTTCTGCCACACCTTCAGCGTGAAGTGCAGCGTCGTGTCGAAGCCGGAGTCGATCGAGCTGAGCGCGTCGCGGTCGGTGCGGCGGAACAGCATCGGCAAGCTGACCGTCATCAGCACCGAGTTGCCGACCTCCTCGAAGGTGGCCTTGCGCTGGATCAGCGTGTCCGGCCGCGCGAACCCGACGATCGGCGCGACCACGAGGCCCTGCAGCAGCGCGCGACGCTTCACAGCGGCGTCCTCCGCAGCAGGTTGCCGACCGAGATCACCATCGTGCCGAGCCCGGTGTCGAGCCGCAGGCCGAGGTTCGCGTTGAAGCCCGCGGGCGCGACGCGTTGCCGAGCAGCGCGCTGCGCCTTGCGCTCCTCGGTGGTGCCGACGAGCGTGAACACGCCGGCGCCGATGAACAGATCGCCGCCGTAGACGCGACGCGTGCGTGCGCGGCGGAAGAGCGGGATCGTGTACTCGAGGTCACCGCGCCCGAACAGCACGCCGAACGTGCGGCCGTCGATGCCGCTACCGAACACGTCGATCGGATTGCGCGTGGAGTAGCGGATGCCCTGCTCGCGGCCCGGCGTCCACGCGCTGAGATCGCCCGCGTAGAACAGCTCGAAGATCGGTGCACGTCCGGCGATCTGTCCGCCGCCGACGCTCGGCGTGAGCCAGTGTCGCCACGGCAGGCGGAACGTGTAGGCCCCGGCGATCACCAGCTTCACGTACTCGTACTGCGAGCCGATCGCCGGTGACGACAGCGAGAGGTCGAACGCCACGCGCGCGCCCTTGCCGATCAGGAACACCTCGTCGCGCGCGTCCCACACGAGTCCGAAGTGCGCCGAGGTGAGCCGGTGCGCGCCGTTCTTGAGGTGCAGATCGACGGGCTCGCTCGCACCGTCGGGATGCACCCAGGCCGGCGACTTGGGCAGCAGCGCATCGACGCGCTCGAAGCGGTAGTCGACGCCGAGCGTGAGCGTGGGCAGCACGGGAAAGGTGACGCCGACGTCGCCGCCGATCCGGCCCACGTCGACGGCGCGGAAGAGCGACGGATCCGGATCGTTGGATGCACCGGCGACTCGATAGGGCTCGGCCGCCGAGATGACCCACGCCTGCGCACGCACGCCGAGCGGCGCGGTGCCGAGCCGCGGGATCTCGGCGAAGATCTTGTAGGCCTGCTGCCGGCGGCTCTGCTGGATGTGCGGCAGCGTGCCCCACACCAGCGCGCCGCCGACGTGCACGCCGCGGCCGAGGAAGTTGCGCTCCGAGACCGCGATGCCGCCGTGGAACGGGGTCATGCGCGAGCTGCCGAGGTAGAGCTCCTGGATCGAGACGCTGCTGCGCTCGGCCAGCTCGATCACGACGACCGCCCGCGCGTCGTCGTCCTCGACCGGGACGAGGCGCAGGCTCACCGACTTGAAGTACCCGGTCGCCCGCAGCCGCTCCCGCACGCGCGCGATGCGGGGATCGGCGGGCCACAGCACCTCGGCACCGCGCACGAGGCCCTCGCGCGCGAGGATCGCCTCGATCTGTCGCAGCGACACCTGCTCGCGGCCGACGATGTCGACGCGGGCGATCTCCAGCGCGCGTGCATCGTCCTGGCCGCGGTCGAGCTCCCGCGCGGGTGCGGCCGAAGCCGCCGCCGCCCGCGTCGCGCCGGGCGGTGGCACGGCGGCCACGGCCGTGGCGCTC
>CAZFKC010000003.1:190322-210902 GCA_964519175.1 uncultured Nannocystaceae bacterium | reverse complement strand
CGCCCGCGCCAGGAAGAGCGCCGGAGGCGCGACCAGAGCTAGTTCAGCTCGTCTCGCGACTTCTTCTTCAGCTTGCCGCGCTCGCCGGGCTGCGCCGCCGCTTCGTCGGCCCTCGCGACGCCGACGATCTTCGCGTCGGAGACGAGGAACACCGTCGGTGCGAGCGCGCGGCCGCCTTCGTTGCGCTCGTAGACGCCGCGCGCGAGCGACACGAAGCCGCCGATCGCTTCGGGATCCGCCACCGCGTTCGTGACGAACAGCCGCCCCTTCTCGGGTAGCGTGACCGCGAGCAGCTCGCCGATCTCCGCGTGCAGGCGAGCCATGAACGCGGCGTCGAGCAGCTTCTCGCCGGCGAAGTAGTTGCCGTGCACGACCCAGAAGGTCAGGCGCTCGAGCTCGACCTTCTCGACCTCGACCTCGATGTCCGCCAGGTTCGCCAGCGCCTCGCGCCGCAGCTCGGCGAGGTCGCGCGGCGTCTCGCCCCGCTTGAACATCGCGAACGTGTTGGGGTGATCGCGCCCGTAGACGAGGAACGGCACGTCCGCGCCGGCGCTGCCGAGCTCGGCCAGCGGCTCGGACACCATGTCGTTGTCGGCGGCCCATGCCGCCGGCTTGAGCGTGAAGAGGATCGGTCCGTCGGTGCCGGTGTCCTCGAGCGCGCGCAGCAGGTGCCGCGGGCTCTGCAGCTCGCCGTGCGCGAGGAAGCGCTGCACCTTGTCGATCACGTTCGAGAGCATCTCGCCGCTCGCGCTGCGGAACATGAACGGCAGATCGCAGTAGTGCTGCGGGTCGGCGACCCAGCGCCCGCCGAAGCGCGCGCGCATCACCTCCCCGGCCACGGCGGACAGCTCGACTACCGTCGTCCAGTATGCGATCTCGTCGTCTTGCCGCGTGGGCACGCCGGCGCAGCTGCGCTCGAACGCGGCCAGGCCGGCCTCGTCGGCCGCGAGCCCTTCGCGGGCGAGCACGCGGCGAGCGAGCCCGGCGAACGCGGCGTCGGCGAGATCCTCCGGCGCGCTGCGCTCCACGCCGCCGAGCTCGACCGGCTGGCCCGCGACCTCGAGCGCGGCCCCGGTCGACGCGACCACGCGGGCGATCCCCGGGTGCACGCCGCCCAGCGCCACGTAGCGCACGGTCGCACCGGCGGCTTCGCTCGAGCGCAGCGGCCCGAGCGTCCGCGCGAGCGCGAAGACGATCGACAGCTCGGGCTCGGCGTCGATCTCCTCGGGCGACCGGTGGTCGGTCTGGATCATCACGCGCTCGCCGTCCGGCGACTTCGCGATCATGTCGATGCGGTCGAGCGAGCTGTACATCCCGACGCCGATGATAGCCGCGACCGATGATGGCCGCGGCCGATGATGGCCGCGCCCCGCCAGCGCGTCAGGCCGCGCTCGGAGCGTGGAGCACGGGCAGCACGCCGCGCACCCGCTCGCGCGGGCGGCCGGCCGCCTGCAGGTAGCGCTCGGAGCCCAGCGCCCAGTCGAGGTTCCCGCGGATCCACGCGCGCAGCAGCTGCAGGAACGGCTCGGAGAGCGCGGGGTCGATCCACGCGCTCTCGCGCACGCTCGCTTCGAGCTCGAGGAACCGGATCATCTCGCGGTCGTGCATGGTGATCGAGCGCTCGACCGCGTCGCGCTCGGCGAGCCCCATCTCCGCGCCGAAGAGCAGCACCAGGTTGTGGGGATCCCCGGCTTCGCGCTCCTTCACGTGGGAGAACACGTCGTTGGCCCAGCCGATGATGTTCGCGGTCATCGTCATCAGCCGCCGCACGTCGGGCTCGATCCAGAACGCATCGTCGGTGCGCACCCGGTGGGTCACGTCGAAGAGCGCGTACTCGGTGTACATGCCGACCGTGAGCTCGCGCAGGCGCAGGTACGCGGAGATCGACGGCGGCGTCTGGCGCACGCGGTTCTCGATCTCGACGTGCATCGAGCCGAACCAGTCGCGCGCGGCCTCGGCGAAGCGGCGCAGACAGCCGGGGTGACCGCGATCGAGCACGCGATCCCGGACGTCCGCGAGCGCCGCATGCATGCCGGTGATGTGATCGGTCATGCCGTGCTCGAGCACCTCGGCGTGCTCGAGGTAGCGGGCGCGCAGGAGCTCGGGTCGGCGGACGAGCTCGTCGTGCTGGTCGTCGGCGAGGAAGCCCCAGAGCGTCCAGTCGAGCACCACGCGCAGGTCCTCGTAGGTGGCGTCGGGATAGGCGCGCGCGACGAATTCGGCGATGCCGATGCGATCGAAGCGGGCCAGCGCCGCCGGATCGCGCAGCAGCTTGTGCTCGGCGAGCCAGCGCAGCGACTCGCTGCGCGCCCGTTCGTGATGCGGGTTCTTCGCCGGTTCGATCGGGCAGTGGAACGCGAGCGTCGCCATGCCGAACGGTGTAACCCGCGTTCGGGCCGCAGGCGGGTTCCGAGTTGGAACGGCGCGCGGCGAAACGGTACCGCCCGCGGACCTCCGCGGCCGTCGACGTGCGTGGGCGTCGCGTCGCGGCCTACGACGCGCGTGCGTATGCGACCGGCAGCTCGTCGAGCAGGCGTGTACGGATCCCGGTGAACAACCCGACCGCGCGACCCACCATGCGGTGCGTGGACTTCATCGTCACCCAGGTGAGCAGCTCGATGTTGCCGCGGTGCCGACGCAGCAGCGTGGACCAGTGCTCGCGCGCGCTCACCGTGTAGCCGCTGATCGCACGGATGTCGATGCAGACCTCGACGGGCTCGGTCGTCTTCGCCAGCAGCGCGTCGACGCGCCGCGCGGCGTCGGTCGCGTCCGCGGTCTCGATCTCGCCGTGGATCCGCACGACGATCGCCGGCGGAGAACGCGAGAACTGGACGTCCCAGCGAGCCATGACTGCCGGCGGGTCCATCGTCCGGTGCGCGCTGGATTTCGAGCACCGGACGCGAATGGGCCGCGCACCGTCGCGCGCGTGGCCGCGACTACTGCGTGGCCGCGGCGGACGGCGCGACGGCGGCCGGAGCTCCGAGCGGCGGCAACGTGCCGCACGCGAGCTCCTCTTCGTAGGCGAAGCCGAAGTGGCGCACCGCGCCCACGTGGGGATCGACGACGAGCAGCGCGAGCGGCTTGCTGGGCGCCCCGGAGCGACACAGCGCGCGCGCCAGCACGAACTGCCGCAGCGCACGTGCGCCGGCGATCGCCGCGCGGGTCGGCGAGCCGGGGCCCGCATCGTAGGTCGCGAGCTGGACCACCGGCCCGAGCCCGGGCACGTGGAACGTACCGGGCGGGAAGTCCCAGCTCCCGGCGCGGGGCGCCTCGCTCGAGGCCAGCGCCTCGCCGATCTCCACGAGCCGTGCCCGCGCATCGGCGAGATCGCCCTCGTCGAAGCGACGCCGGCGCGGCTCGCAGACGTCACCCATCGCGGCGTAGACCTCGGTCACGGCGCCGAGCCGATCGGCGAGCGTCGTCCACTGCGGGTCGAGCCGCAGCACGGCCGCTTCGGCGGCATCGCGACCGAAGCCGCGGACCTGCTCGACGACGTCCTGGCCGAGCACCTCGGCGCAGCCTTCGGGCACGAACACGCTGGGCTCGACCGCGGCGATGCGGGCTCCGCCGACGAGCAGCATGCGCGGTGCGAGATCGCAGGGCGTCTCGCTGCCGGCGCACTGATGATAGCGGTCGACGAACTGCCACAGCGCATGGCCGCACTCGTGCTCGCGCCACGCCGCCTGATCGCCGACGTCCTTGCGCGCGCGCGGAGCCGCGTGTGCAGAGAGGCTGTCACGCACGCGGGGCAGGAGCGTGCGCAGCTCGGCGCTCCACAGCTGCCAGAGGATCCGGTCGACGTGATCGAGGAACGGCTCGAGCTCGGCGAGCGAGCGCTCCTGCCCGAGCGCGAGCGCGGCGAGTGGGGCCTCGCAGCTGCCGAGCGCCGCGGCCGGCAGCGCGCGCCAGGCCGCCTCGTCGATCGGCGCGTCGTCGATCGCGAGCACGAGCGTGCCGGGCGCAACGGCGCTGTTCTGCTTCGCACGCCAGCTCGCATCGACGACGACGTCCGCGAAGCCGTTGCTCGGCTCGGTCACGCTCCGCACCGGCATCGGCTTGCCGAAGGCGTGGGCGATCGCGTCGCCCTTCGCGAACGAGATCGGCGCGCGTACGCCGAGCGCTGCCAGCTGCTCGGGCAGGCGACGACGCCACAGCTCGCCGTCGAGCCGCGGGCCGAGCTGCACGACGATGGGACCCTTCGACTGCAGCGCGCTCGCGAGCGCGCCGAGATCGCCCGCGATCGCCGAGGGCGGCTGCCACGGCTCGTCGAGCGAGGGCATGGGCAGCGCGTGCACGGACGGCTCGGGCCCGGTGGGAAGCGACCCGGCCGCGACGGTCACCGCGGCTGCGCCTGCGGGACGCGGCGCCGGCACGCCACCACAAGCGCCCATGGCGCCGAGGACGGCGGCGCCTGCGAGCGCAGCGGCGCGGCGCTGCTTCGGACCGGACACGGCGGCTCGCACGGTAACGCGCCGCGGTCCGGAACGAGGGTGATCCGTAGCACGCACGTGCCTCCGTTATACTCCAGCCGTGGCTTGCACCGTATCCCGCGCGCGCCGAAGGCTCGCGCTGGCGCATCGCACCGTCGTTCTGTCCACGGCCCTCGGCGCCGCGACCTCGCTCGCAGCACCCGCCGTCCACGCGGCCGAGGACGTGCTCGTCGAGCTGCACTTCCAGCCGGTGCCGAACGCCCAGATCGCGATCTGGCTCGTCGATGCCAACGGCGCATTCGTGCAGGACGTCTTCGTCACGCAGGCGACCGGCACGCTCGGCATCGGCAATCGCCCGGGTCACTGGGACTTCCTGTCGAGCTGGCGCTTCCCCTACGGCCCTCGACCGCAGGTGCTGCCGGTGTGGGCCCACGCGCGCGGCAAGACCTATCCCGCGCTGCGCTTCTACGACGACGACCCCGGCGACTTCGACTCGCTCGGCTGGCACGAGAACTCGAGCTCCGCGGAGCCGTACTTCTGCCGCCCGCTCGCCGAGGCGGAGAACGAGACCATCTCCACCGACACGATGACGTGCCCGTCGCCTGCGGTCTTCCAGTCCGACAAGGGCACGTTCGACGGCAACAACCAGAGCCACTACCCGCCGCGCAACGACATCGTGCAGTTCGAGGACGGCGGCGACAGCCCCGACGTGCCGATGTACGGCACGCTCAACGACCTCGACGCGGTGACCGGTGCGACGCCGGCGGGCGACGAGCCCGAGCTCGTCACGGCCGTGATCCCGAAGGCGATCGCGGAGGCCGGCCCGATCACCGCGTTCATCGAGATCAACCTCGAGCACGACGAGAACGGCGCGTGGGCGTTCGACCGCGAGGCCGATCACTTCGTCGACCCGCGCCTGTCCGGCTACGGCGTCGAGTACCTGGGCCAGCCCTCGGTGGTGTACTCCGTCGAGTTCGATCCGCTCGCGATCGCCTTCACCGGCACGGACATGTACGACGGCTACGGCGAGTGGGACGGCAGCAGCGGCGAGCTGCATCCCCCCGACGACAGCATCAGCGGCTCGGGCGGCAGCGGCTCCGATCGCCTGCGCCTCGTCACGATGAACGACGAAACGTTCCGCTTCGGCGTGTACAGCCACGGCCCGAACAGCGGCGAGGATCCGACCGGTGGCGACGGCGGCAGCGGCAGCGGCTCCGGCAGCGGCAGCGGCTCCGGCACGGGCGACGATGCCGGGGACGACGCGGGCGACGATGCCGGGGACGACGGCTGGGGTGGCGGCTGCGACTTCAGTGCGCTGCCCGCGGCCGAGGAGTTCTCGATCGAGCCGATCGACTTCGACCGCGTGCGCGTACATTTCACCGTGCCGGCCTCGCTCGGCGACGAAGAGATCCGCGACGTGCGGGTCTACTACCGCAGGGGCGAGATGCCGCTGACCGAGGACAACGTCGGCTCCGCGATCCAGGTCGTGCCGCGCGACGCCGACTGCTCGAACGCGCTCGTGGCGGGCGTGCCGACGTGGTGCGAGATCGACGAGCTGTCCGGCAACTTCGACTACCAGATCGGGTTGCGCTACGTCGACGCGTGCAGCAACCAGAGCGGGCTCGTGGTCGACAGCGTGAAGACGCCGGCGCAGGAGTTCCAGACCGTCGAGGGCTTCTGCTTCGTCGCGACGGCCGCCTGGGGTGCGCCCTGGACGGACCGCGTCGCCGCGCTGCGGTACTTCCGCGACCTCTGGCTGCGCCAGACCGGATTCGGCACCGCGATGGTCGAGTTCTACTACGCGAACAGCCCACCGCTCGCGAGGGCGATCGCGAAGCGGCCCTGGGCTCGCGCGATGGCCCGCGCCGTGCTCGCGCCGCTCACCGACATCGCGATGGTGACGACGCAGGGAGTCGCGCCATGAACGGGCTGCGCTGGCTCATCGCGCTCGGCGTCGTCGCGGCGCCCGGCTCGGCGGTGGCCGCCGACGACGTGCTCGTCGAGCTGCACTTCAAGCCGGTGCCCAACGCCCAGATCGCGATCTGGCTGACCGATGCGAACGGCGAGTTCGTGCAGGACGTGCTGGTCACGCAGTCGACGGGCACGCTCGGCATCGGCAACCGACCCGGGCGCTGGGACTTCCTGTCGAGCTGGCGTTTCCCCTACGGGCCGCGCCCGCAGGTGCTGCCCGTGTGGGCCCACGCGCGCGGACGCAGCTATCCCGCGCTGCGCTGGTTCGACGACAACGAGGCCGATCAGGAGTCGCTCGGCTGGCACGAGAACTCCAGCTCGATCGAGCCGTACTTCTGCCGCCCGCTCAAGCCCGAGGAGAACGCCACCATCTCGACCGACACGATGACGTGTCCGTCGCCGGCGGTGTTCGCCACCGACAAGGGCCGCTTCGACGCCGGCAAGACCAGCGTCTACCCGCCGCGCGGCGATCTCGTCGTCTTCGATCCGGTGAAGGACAGCGACGACGTCCCCAGCTACGGCGAGATGAACGACCTCGACGCGGTCACCTCGGCGACGCCCGAAGGTGGCCGACTCGAGCTCGTCACGACGATGGTGCCCCGCGCCGTCGCCGAGTCGGGGCCGCTCACCGCGTGGCTCGAGGTGAACCTCGAGCACGACGAGAACGACGCGTGGCAGTTCGACCGCGAGCTCGACCACTTCGTCGACACACGGCTCGAGGCGTGGGGCGTCGAGTACCTGGGCCAGCCCTCGGTCGTGTACAAGGTGCAGTTCGACCCGATGGCGGTCGGGTTCACGAGCACCGACGCGTACGCGGGCTACGGCGACTGGCAGGGTGCGAGCGGCGAGCTCTATCCCCCCGACGACGGCATCAGCATCGACGGCGGCAGCGGTGCGGATCGCCTCGGGCTCTGCACGACGACGGACGACGAGCTGTTCCGCTTCGGCATCTACACGCACGGCAGCGGCGATGCGCCCGGCGGCGGCGTCTCCAGCGTGGATTGCGAAGGCGGGGGCCCGAGCGGCGGCTGCACGATGCACGCGTTGCCGGCCGCCGGCGATCTCGCGGTCGCGGCGATCGACTTCGACCGCGTCGAGGTGCAGTTCACGTTCCCCGAGCTGCCCGAGGGCACCGAGATCCGCAACGTGCGGCTCTTCTACCGCACCGGCGAGATGGCGCTCACCGAGGACGATCTCGGCTCCGCGATCCAGCGCATGGTCGGCGAGAGCAGCTGCGTCGGCGTCTTCGAGCCGGGCGCGACGGTGACGTGCGAGCTCGACCAGCTGTTCGGCAACTTCCTCTACCAGGTCGGCATGCAGTTCGAGGACAGCTGCAGCAACGCGAGCGAGCTCGTCGCCACGCACGTCACCACACCACGGCAGAAATTCCAGACCGTCGAGGGCTTCTGCTTCATCGCCACCGCGGCATGGGGCGAGGGATGGGACGCGCGGGTCGCAGCGCTGCGCTGGTTCCGTGACGCGTATATGAAGCAAACCGGGGTCGGCTACGCGTTGGTCCAGGCCTATTATCTGAACAGCCCGCCGCTCGCGCGAGCGATCGGTGATCGACCGTGGGCGCGCGCGCTGACGCGCGCAATCCTGGCCCCGCTCGCCGATCTCGCCCATGCGACGACCGCGGGCGCGCCATCTGTGGTATCCCAATCGCCGTGATGCAGCCGATCGCGTCGCTCGTCGCGCTCGCCCTGTTCGCGTCCGGACCGGCGCCGACCAGCCCTCCGCCGCCGCCTCCTCCCGCGGTGACGCCGAGCGAGGCGCCCGGCACCACGGTTCCGACGCCGGTGCAGCCGAGTGGCACCACGGCGCCCGAGGAACCGCCTCCGCCCACGATCACGCCGAAGCCGACGCAGCCCGGCACGCCGAAGCGCGTGTACATGCCGGGCGCGCGCAAGGAAGAGGTCGTGATGCCGACCGCGGTCGAGCCGACGCCGGTGAAGCCGACGCCGGTGCTTCCGACCGGGCCGCAGCCGGTGCTGCCCGGCACGGATCCGGACGACGGCGGCACCACGACGACGCAGCCGCCGGTGAACGACGACGACTCGCGTCGCCGGCCGCGACGCGAGCGCAGGCCCCGAGGCGTGCGCGTCGAAGCGAGCACCGACGGCAGCCCGACCGGGCGCTGCTTCGCACCGCAGGAGCGCTGTCGCTCGCTCGTGATCACCGGCATCGCACTGTCGGCCGTCGGAGTCGGCATCGCCGGCGGCGGCGCGGCGTTGCTGGCCCAGCCGCTCACGCCGCTGCGCAGCGACCCCACGCAGGTGAAGAGCTTCCGACCGCCGGGCGCCGCGATGGTGGCCCTCGGCGGCGCGGCGCTCGTGGCCGGCATCGCCGTCATCGCGGTCGCGGTGGTCGGACACAAGCGCGACCAGTCGCTGCGCCGACAGGCGGCGTGGTGGCGTCCGCGGTTCTCCGCCGGGATCGTGTGGTGATGCGCTCGCGACTCTCGCTTCTCGCATTCGCGATCGGGCTCGTCGGCGTCACGTGGGCGTGTCGCGTCGAGAACAAGAAGCACTGCGCGAACCAGGACGAGCCGGGCAACGCCTACTGCGCGGCGAAGAACCCCGCGACGCCGTACTGCTCGCCGTGCACCGCGAGCTACGACGGCTGCGTCCCGTTCGTGCCGTCGGCGTGCGAGGCGTTCGCGACCGGGCCAGGCAGCTCGAGCGGCGGCGAGAGCGGCGGCGAGTCCAGCTCCAGCGAGGGTTGATCCGCGCCCTCGGCCGTGTCCGGCGCCCGTAGCGGCCGGTCGCGAACATCAGTGTCCCGCTTCGGCGTGATGCGGCCCACGATCGAGACTCGAGTCGGAGGCCGATCGCGCGATTCATGCGTTGTAGCCGACGTAATGAACGGGAACAAAGCACCGGCTCCGTACGGGATCCTGGATGGCGGCGCCGGAAGTCGCTCGCAGTCTGGTGTCGAACGGAGTGCAGGGGAGGCAACGGCAATGGCACGGCTCACGAAGATTTCGATGCTCGCGATCGCCTTTGCGACGGCATGTCAGAGCGCGGACGGCGAGACCGTCGGTCCGCGCGGCGGCATGGTGGTCTCCGACGACGGACGGCTGAGCCTCGAGGTGCGCCCCGGCGCGCTCGAGGACGAGGTCGACATCACGATCGAAGAGATCGACTGCGGCGCGATGGAGATCGCGGCCGTCGGGCCTTGCTACGAGGTGGGCCCGCGCGGCACCGCGTTCCTGTTCCCGGCGAAGCTGACCTACGAGCTCGACGACGCCGATCTCGACGACGCCGACGACCTCGCGTTCAGCGTGCAGCGCGAAGAGACGTGGAAGCTGCTCGCCGACCGCGTCGTCGACCTCGAAGACGGCACGCTGACCGGCTCGGCGATCTACCTGTCCTCGTTCGCGATCGTCAGCGTGCAGTGAGCGGCCGCGGCTCGGGTGCCGCTTCGGGCCGCGCGCGCGGGCCGAGCAGGCCGACGAGCGGCACGGTCCACACCGGCACCCCACGCACGCCGTAGTCGGCACAGATCGCGTCGACGGCGAGTAGCGCGGAGGTGTGCGCGGCCTCCATCAGCTTCGCCGGACACGGCAGGCGCACCCAGTCGCCCGCGAGCACCAGGCCGGGGACGTCGGTGACCGGCGTGGGCCGGTGCTCGCGCATGCCGACGTGCAACGCGGTGAAGTCGGCGCGGATCTGCAGATGGCGGTGCACCAGTGCCGCGCGCAGGCCGGGAACGAAGCGCTCGGCCTCGTCGAGCAGCGCGTCGGCGATCGCGTCGTCCGCGACCTCGTCGGGCACCGCGTAGCAGTGCAGCTCGACCACGCTGCCCTTGCGCTCGCGCGCCCATGTACGCGTCCGCGGATCGCTGCGGTGCACGAAGGCGATCGCGTCGAGCACCTGCGCGCGCTCGGTGACCACGAACAGCGGCAGCGCCGTGCCGAGCTCGGCGTCGCACCACAGCCGCATGACGGCGTAGCGCTGGCCGGCATGCAGCTTGGCCATCCCGCGCGCGAGTGCGGTCGGGGCGAGCGCGGGCGAGCGCTCGACGAGTGCGCGCGCAGCCGCGACGTCCGTGGCCAGCACGACGCGATCGAAGCGCGCGCCGTCGACGACGACCCCGCCCTCCACGGGCGTCAGCGTCTCGACGCCGGTGCCGAGTCGCAGCTGCACGCCGCGTCCGCGCAGCAGGTCGGCGATCGGATCCACGAGCGCCTCGTCGTAGGCGCCGTCGAGCCAGTCGTAGAGCAGCCCGCGGTCGTGTCCGAGGTAGTAGAAGTGGAATGCCGCGACCAGCTCCGCCATCGAGATCCGCCGCTCGTCGGCGAAGAAGGCCCGCGCGAAGGTGGTGAACACGAGCCGGAGCGTCGGCGGCAGCGCGGCCGCGTCGGCGAACGTCGCGAAGCTGGTGTGATCCAGCGCGGGATCCTCGTGGTGCGCGTCGTAGCGCAGCAACGTCTCGAGCGCGCGACCCGTGCGCGGGCGCAGGACGTCGCGCAGCCGGAACATCCCCGTCGCCGCCAGCGCGAGCAGGTTCAGTCCGGGCGCACCCGTGGCCGCCGCGAACCCGTGCCGCTTTCCGTCGGCGCCGAGGATCGCGTAGTCGTCGATCGGCCGCAGTCGCTGCCCCACGCCGACCTCGTCCAGCCAGTCGCGCAGGTTGTAGTAGTGGCGGAAGAACGCGTGGAAGCCGTGCTCGATCGGCGCGTCGAAGCCGTCGTCGAGCCGCTCGCGCCAGCCCGCGAGCTTGCCCCCGAGCCGTGCGTCGCGCTCGAACAGCACCACCTCGAAGCCGCGGCGAGACAACAGCTCGGCGGCCCCGAGCCCGGCCAGCCCGCCCCCGATCACCGCCACGCGGACGGGCCCCTCGACGCGCTCCGGCAAGCGCTCGTCCACGCCGACGAGCAGGTGGCGATAACCGCCGAAGCGCGCGTGCACCAGCGCGGACGGCCACGAGCGCGCGGGCGTCCGGCCGCGGGCGTGCTGGTAGACGACGCTCACCGCGAGCACGAGCGCGAGCCCGAATCCGAAGTCCTCCAGCGGAATCGTGCCGAGCCGGACGTCGAGCTGGTAGCGCGGCGCGTAGATCACGATCGGCCGCCCGGTGAGATAGCCGTTGCACACGGCCGTGAGCGCTGCGACCGCGGCGAGATACGCCCACCCGCGCGGTTGCTGCAGCAGTCGTACGCCGAGCGCGTGGTCGAGCCCCACGGCGCACGCCAGCGCGACGAGCACGAGGGCGGTGTACTCGAGCCCGGCCAGCGCCGCGAGCACGGCAGGCACGAGCAACGCGATCGCGGCGGGATAGACCCATCGTGCCGCCGCGACGATCCGCACGTGGGCCGGTACGAGCAGCGATTCCCAGAGCAGCAGACACGCTGCGGGAACGGCGAGGAAGAAGCCCCACTCCTCGAGCGGCAGCCCGAACAGTCGCGGGCCGAGCACGTGCGCGGCCGAGAAGTCCCAATGACGTCCGACGACCGCGATGTCCCACGCCACGAAGGGCAGCGCGCCGAGCAAGGTCGCGCGCCGAGCCGCGGGCGCGAACCCGGGGAGCCTCGACGCGCCCACGAGCGGCGGCAGGCCGACGAGCAAGTCGAACGCGGCGTACTCCCAGTGCATGGGGGTCACGCCGACATCGAGGCGTCGTAGCGGGCCTCGGCAGGACGCAGCGCGCCCGCGAACACGCGACCCATGAGCTCGCCGAGCCAGCGACGCAGTCCCTCGCCGCCGGGACAGTGCGGCACGAGCTCCGGCGCGCGCGCACGGATCGCGTCGAGCCGCGCGCGTGCACCCGTGAAGCCCAGCTCGGCGACCGCGCTCGGCCGCGCGTGCGCGAGGTCCTGGCCGACCGGCTTGCCCAACACGGTGGCGTCGCCCGTGCGATCGACGATGTCGTCGGCGAGCTGGTAGGCCTCGCCGAACGCCGCGCCCAGAGCACGCCAGTGCGCGGGATCGCGGCCGGCCACCAGCGCGCCCATGCCGACCGCGGCCTCGAACAACACGCCCGTTTTCGCCCGATGGTAACGCACGAGCTCGGGCTCGGGCTCGGCCTCCCACGCCTGCCCGGCGACGAGCCCTCCCCTCGCGCCGACCGCCCCCGCGAGCACCGAGATCGCGGGCACGAGGCGCGGCAGGGTCGCCGCACCGTGGGCGAGCTCGTCGAAGGCCGCGACGATGAGACCGTCACCGCAGAGCACGGCGAGCGCCTCGCCGAAGCGCACGTGCACCGTCGGGCGGCCGCGCCGCAGCGGCGCATCGTCGAAGCAGGGGAGATCGTCGTGTACGAGCGAGGCGCAGTGGATGAGCTCGATCGCGACGGCGGCCGGATACGCGTGGGCCGGGTCCGCGCCGCAGGCCTCCGCGACCGCGAGCACGAGCCGCGGTCGCACGCGCGCACCGCCGGGGAAGATCGCGTGACGCATCGCCGCGCGGAGCCGCGGCGGCGTTCCGGACTCGGTGATCCTGCGGAACGAGCGCGCGAGCGCGGCTTCGAGAGCGTCGATGCGAGCCATCGGTGCTCTCGGTATATCGCGTGTCCAATGTTTGTCAATAGTGATGGACGAACAATGGACAATCGTTGGAATCGCGTCAGACTGCCCGGCACATGGCCGATTCCGCCTGGGACGTCGTGGTGGTGGGTGCCGGCATCGGCGGGCTGGCCAGTGCGCTCGTGCTCGCAAGCGCGGGCCTGCGGACGCTGGTCGTGGAGCAGCACACCGAGGTCGGCGGCAAGGTGGCGCAGGCGCACGTCGGCGGCACCGCGATCGACTGCGGGCCCACCGTGCTCACGATGCGGAGCGTGTTCGACGAGCTGTTCGCACACGCAGGCGTACGGCTCGACGACCACGTTCGTCTGCGCGCGCACGAGCTGCTCGCGCGGCACGGCTGGTCCGACGGCGCGCGCCTGGATCTGTTCGCCGACGAAGATCGCTCGGCCGAGGCGATCGCCGCGTTCGCATCCCCCCGCGATGCGGACGGCTATCGTCGCTTCTGTCGCCACGGCGCCGCGTTGCTCGAGCGGCTCGACCCCACGTTCATGCGCGCACCGAACGAAGGGCTGGTCGCGCTCACGCGCCGCGTGGGCCTCACCGGGATGCTGCAGCTCTCGAAGGTCGACTGGCAGCGCACGATGTGGACTGCCCTCTGCGAGCACTTCGTCGATCCCCGCCTGCGCCAACTCTTCGGGCGCTACGCCACCTATTATGGCTCGTCGCCGTTCGAGGCCCCGGCCACCCTGAGCCTCATCGCCGAGGTCGAGCGCCGCGGCGTGTGGTCGATCGAGGGCGGGATGCTCGTGCTCGCACGCGCGCTCGCGGGTCTGATCGAGGCGAGCGGGGGTAGCATCGCGCTGGGTCGACGCGTGGACGAGCTGCGCTGCACCCGGGGCCGGATCGAGGCCGTGGTGCTCGCCGACGGCGCCGTGCTGCGCTGCACCCACGTGGTGTGGAACGGCGAGCCCTCGCTCATCGCGAGCGGTGCGGTCGGCGAAGGGGTGCGCCGCGCCGTCGACGACGTCGTCGCACCGCGCTCGCTGTCGGCGATGACCTGGTCGATGGTCGCGCGACCGCGGGGCTTCCCGCTCGCCTACCACAACGTCTTCTTCGGCGACGACTACGAGGCCGAGTTCGACGCGCTCTTCCGCCGCCGCGAGCTGCCGCTCGACCCGACGGTGTACGTGTGCGCGTTCGATCGGCAGCGCCCGTCGCCTTCCGCAGCCGAGCGCCTGTTCTGCCTGACCAACGCCCCGGCCGATCCCGGCCTCGGCGAACCGCTGGAGCCCACATGTCGCGAACGAATGGAACGTCGGCTGCGCGCGTGCGGCCTCGAGCTGGACATCTCGGCGTGCACGAACGGCAGCCCCAGTCGCTTCGCGCAGCGCTTCGCGGGGAGTGCGGGCGCGCTCTACGGATCGGCGACGCACGGGGCGATGGCGCCCTGGCGGCGGCATCGCGCGCGCACGCGGGTGCCGAACCTCTGGTTGGTGGGTGGAGCGGTCCATCCGGGCGCGGGCGTGCCGATGGTCACTCTGGGCGGGATGATCGCGGCGCGCCAGCTGCTCGCGGATTCGCCTTCGATGCGCCGCTCGCCGACGGCGGCTACCGCTGGTGGTACTTCGACGGACTCTCGGGCGAACATGCGATCACGGTGATCGCGTTCGTCGGTGCTGCATTCTCACCCGCGTACTTCCGCGCGCGCCGGCGCTCGTTGCAGGCCGACCCGCTCGCGCACTGCGGCTTCAACGTGGTCGTGCACGGACCCGGCATCCGCGCGTGGGCGCTCGCCGAGTACCGCGGCGCGGCCGTGGTTCGCGAGCGCGACGCCCTCGTGCTCGGGCGCAATCGGATCGAGCGCGACCACGACGGCATCCGCATCGTGATCGACGAGCGCACCACGCCGTGGCGATCGCGGCTGCAGGGCACGGTGCGCCTGGTGCCGACGGCGTGGCAACCCCACGTGCTCACCCTCGATGGCGCTGCGCGGCATCGGTGGTGGCCGGTCGCTCCCCAGGCGCGCATCGAGGTCGAGCTGGGCGCACCCGCGCTGCGCTTCTGCGGCACCGGCTACCACGACGCGAACGAGGGCAACGAGGCGCTCGAGCAGGCGTTCGAGGGCTGGCGGTGGACCCGCGGCTCGGACGAAGGCGGGACGTTCGTGCTGTACGACGTGGTCGAGCGCGACGGCACCGTTCGCGAGCTGGGGCGCGCCTGCGATCGCACGGGCCGGCTGGTCGAGCTCGAGGCACCCGCGCTCGTCGAGCTGGGCAGCACGCGCTGGGGACTGCCGCGCTGCACCCGTGCGGATGCCGGTGCGTCGGCGCGGCTGCGACGCACGCTGGTCGACGCGCCGTTCTACGCGCGCTCGTGGATCTCGCTCGGGCTCGGCGGACGTCGGCTCGATGCGATGCACGAGGTCGTCGACCTCCGACGCTTCGTCCGCCCGAGCACGCAGCTCATGCTGCCCTTCCGCACCCGCGGAGTGGGATGGCGCTGACGATCGCGCTCGTGGTGTGGACGACGCTCTACGTCGTCACGTGTGCGCAGCTGCTGCGCACGCGGGTACCCGCACCGCTTCCACAGGAGCTGCCGCCCCTGCGCGTGCTGCTCGTGCGCCCGTGCACGGGGGCGCCCGAGCTGCTCGCGCGCACGCTCCCCAGCCGTCCGATCGGCGCGCCGGCCGGGCTGCGCTGGATCGCCGCGGTGGAGCATCCCGGCGACGCCGCGTGGGGCCCTGCTCTCACGGCCGCGGCGCTGCTGCGCACCCACGGCATCGATGCCGACGTGCTGGCGACCGCGGCCCGCGGACCGAACCACAAGGTCGACCAGCTCGCCCGCGCGGTCGAGCAGTGCGGCGACGACCGGGACGTGCTCGTCGTGGTCGACGCCGACGTCGACCTGGGCTCGCTGGATCTCGCACGGCTCGTCGCTCCGCTGCGCTCGCCGCGGGTCGCCGCCTCGTGGTGCCCGTCGGTCGAGGTCGCTCCGCGCACGCCGGCCGACCGGCTCGGCGCCGCGATCCTCTCAGGATCGCTGCACGCGTTCGTGACGCTGCACCGGATCGACCCGCGGTTGTTCGTCGGCAAGACGTTCGCGGTGCGGCTCGACGCGCTCGCGAGCATCGGTGGGCTGGCGGCGCTGCGCGAGCACCTGGGCGAGGACTTCGAGCTCGCGCGTCGCCTGCACGTGCTCGGGCTGACGACGGTGTGCGTCGAGCGGCCGGTTCGCTCGCTGGCGCACGGACGTGATCTCGGCGCACTGCTCGCTCGGCACACGCGCTGGCTCGCGGTGCTCCGCGCCCAGCGCAAGGGCGCGCTCGCCAGCGTGCCGCTCGTGCTCGCCGCGGCACCGCTCCTGCTCGCGCTGGCGATCGCCGCGAGTGCGTTCGCACCGACCGTCGCGGTCGTCGCCGGGATCGTCGTGCTCGCCGCGCGACTCGGCGTCGTGGTGCTGGGTCGCCGTGCGAGCGGGCTACCGCTCGGGGTCGGCGAGCTCGCGCTCGCGCTGCCGGCCGACCTCGTGTTGCTCGCGGCGTTCGTGCGCTGTCTCGGCGACCGCCGCGTGCGCTGGGCCGATCGCACGCTGCGGCTCGGCCGCGATGGCCGCCTCGAGCCGACGTCGGCGCAAGGCGATCCAGGCGCCGGCGATCCGATCGAGCATTGCGACCGCGAGCGTGGCCTCGCGCGGCGCGGGCCATAGCGGCGTCGTCGGCAGCGTGCCCGCGTCGAGCTCGGCGATCAGGCGCGCGACGGTGCTCCGGGCCTGCTCGTTCGCATCCGCGGCGTCGGGCGACAGCGTCGGACCGCAGGCGAGGTAGAGCTCGGCACGCTCCCCGGCGCCGAAGCGGTAGCGCAGCGCGACGGGCACGATGCGCGCGCCGGCGAGCCGCGCGACGCGGACGCCCCCGGGCTCGAACCGCAGCGGCTCCGCGGCGAGCCGCTGCTCGCCCTGCGGAAAGATCCACAGCGCGCGGCCCGGGCGATCGAGCAGCGCGGCGGCGTGGCGCAGCACCTTCGCACCGTCGCGGGGATCGCCGCGATGGACGCCTACCGCACCCGCGAGGCCGAAGAAGCGCAGGCGCTGCAGGTTGTCGGATTCCATGAGCGCGAACGCGTCGAGCCCGAGCACGCGCACGCTCACCACGAGTGCCACGAGCGCATCCCACCACGACGTGTGGTTCGCGAGCACGAGGACGGGCTGCGCACGTGCGACGTCGGCCAGCTCGGCGAGCCCAGCGACATGCACGTCGAACGTGCGCCGCAGCCGTCGCTCGCAGCTCCACGCGAACCAGCGGGTGAAGAGCGAGGACTTGTGCGCGCGGATCATGACGGCGCGGCGGAATCGACGAGCAGCTGCGCGACGCCGAGCGGAGGGGCCGACGCGTGCGCGACGTCGTGCGGCGCTCCCCGCCGGGCCCGCAGCGCGAGCACGAGCCGGCGCGCCGACGAGGTGTGCGCACGCGCGCCGATGCTGTCGCAGCCGCGGGCGCGGATGACCCGTCCGATGTCGGCGTAGAGCAGCCGCGCCGCGCGGATCGCCGGACGGCAGTCCGCCGGGAGCGCGGCGATGCCCGCGTCGGCGCGGCCATAGAGCTCGTCGGCGAGCACGAGCACGCGCTCGACCACGCCGCCGAGCGCAGGCGAGAAGCTCGGCGCACGCACGAGCTCGGCCCGCGCGATCCCGGCGTCTTCGAGCCAGCGCGTGGGCAGGTACACACGCCCGCGACGTGCGTCCTCGCCGACGTCACGGGCGATGTTCGTGAGCTGCATCGCGACGCCGAGATCGCACGCGCGCGCCAGGGTCGAGCGTTCGCGTGCGCCCATCGCGATGGTGAGCGCGACGCCGACGCTCGACGCCACTCGCACGGCGTAGCCGAGCACGTCGTCGAGCTCGACGAGCTCGCGGCCCTCGGCGTCCCACGCGAAGCCCTCGAGCAGGGCATCGAACGGCGCGCGTGGCATCGGCAGCTGCTCCGCCAGCACGGCCAGCGCACGCTCGATCGGCTCGCCGATCGGACGCCCGGCCCACGCGCGGTCGAGCACGCGCACCAGCCGTTCGTGCGCAGCGGCAGGCTCGGGCTCCGTGTCGATCGCATCGTCCGCGACGCGACAGAACGCATAGACGACCGCGGCCGCGTCGCGCATGCGTCCGGGCAGCCAGCGCGCCGCGGTCGCGAAGCTCTTCGAGCCCATCGCGAGCACGTCGCGACACACGGCGACGTCGCTCGCCCACTTGGATCCGCGCCGAGGCTCAGGCCGCATCGGCACCGCGCTCCTCGGCCGCGCGCCGCGCCAGCACCACGTCGGCGTCGGGGACCACCGTGTCGAGCACGCGCGCCGACGACAGCACCCCCGGCACGCCCGCGCCGGGGTGTGTACCTGCGCCGACGAGGTAGAGCCCCGCGACGTCTTCGCTCTCGTTGTGCGGCCGGAAGTAGGCGCTCTGCAACAGCACGGGCTCCATCCCGAACGCCGCACCCTTGAGCGAGAGCAGGTCGTCGTGGAAGCCCTGCGGCGTGAGCACGTGCGAGCTGACCAGCTCGTCACCCAGCCCGGGCAGCAAGGTCTCGGACAGGAACTGCTCGAGCTTGCGGCGATAGGGCTCCGACTGTGTGCTCCAGTCGACGTCGGCGTCGAGGTGCGGCACGGGCGAGAGCACGTAGAACGCGTCGTGTCCCGGTGGCGCGAGCGCGGGGTCGCTCGCGGTGGGGCGGTGGAGATAGAGGCTGAAGTCCTCGGCCAGCCGCTTCTTGTTGAAGATGTCGTCGAGCAGCGCCTTGTAGCGCGGCCCGAGCATGATCGTGTGGTGTGCGACGTCCTCGTAGCGCCGGCGCGTGCCGAAGTACCAGACGAACAGGCTCATCGAGTAGCGGGCCTTCTCGACGCGCGCGTCGGTCCAGTGCTTGCGGGCCTCGGGGGGCAGGAGGTGTCGGTAGGTCCAGCCCGAGTCGGCGTTGGAGATCACGATGTCGGCATCGATGCGACGCCCGTCGGCCATCACGACGCCGCGCGCACGGCCCTGCTCGACGACGATGCGCTCGACCTCGGCGTTGCACTCGACCTGGTTGCCCTGCCCTTCGACGAGCCCCACGAGCCCGCGCACGAGCGCACCGGTGCCTCCGCGCGGGAACCAGACGCCCCATTTCCGCTCGAGATGACAGATGAGCGAGTAGATCGACGTGGTCTCGAACGGGTTGCCGCCGACGAGCAGCGGATGGAAGCTGAGCACCTGGCGCAGCCGGTCGTCGCGCACGAACGACGAGACCAACCCGTAGACCGTCCGATAGCTGCGCAGGCGCACCATCTCCGGGAGGATGCGCAGCATGTCGGTCCAGCGGGAGAACGGCGCATGTGCGAGGCGCTCGAAGCCCACCTCGAAGATCCGTCGGCTCATGTCCATGAGCTCGCGGTAGCCGGCGACGTCACCGGGTGAGAACCGCCCCACCTCCGCCTCCATCGCGTCGGCATCGCCGGTGTACTCGAACGATTCGCCGTCGGCGAAGCGGATCCGATAGAACGGGGTGACCGGCATCAGCTCGACGTCGTCGGCGAGCCGCTTGCCGCAGAGCTGCCAGAGCTCCTCGAACAGGAACGGCGCGGTGATCACGGTAGGCCCGCCGTCGAAGGTGAAGCCACCATCGCGGTAGACGTAGGCACGCCCACCCGGCTGGTCGCGGCGCTCGAGCACCCGGACCCGGAACCCCCGCGCGCCCAGCCGCACGGCCGCCGCGAGACCCCCGAAACCGCTGCCGATGACCACGGCGGTCGGTCTGCGCGGCATTTCTTCCGGTTTGGACGAACTTTGCACACGGACATCCTATCATTGTACTAACCTTTGACAAGCGAAAGGCCAGCCATCATACTCGCCATGCGCGTGCGGCAACAGTCGCGCCTGTCCGCGCGACGAGGCGCATCCACATGAGCGAGGGCCGGGGCAAGTACCGCATCCAGACCGTGGCCGAGATGACCGGCGTCTCGGCCGCGACGTTGCGCGCATGGGAGCGTCGCTACGGCGTGCCGGTCCCCAGCCGCACCGACTCGTCGTACCGCGTCTACTCCGAGGCCGACGTCGAGATGATCCGTCGCGTACGGCAGCTGTGCGAAGAAGGCATGGCCCCCGCCCAGGCCACGCGGCTCGTGTTCGAGGAAGCCGAGACCCGCGCTGCGGCCAGCACTGCCGCCGAGTCCGAAGACCCGTTCGGCTCGCTGCAGAGGCAGATCGTCGAGGCGGTCGAGCGCTTCGACCCACGGCTGCTGGAGCGCCGCCTCGATCGCGCGACCAGTCTCGGCCAGCCCGCCACGGTGGTCGACCGCGTGCTGCGCTCGGCGCTCGTCGAGATCGGTGATCGCTGGCACGACGGGCGCATGACCGTCGCGCAGGAGCACCTCGCGACCGAGGCGATCCTCGGCGCGACGCGCCGATTGCTGCCGCTCGTACAACCCGAGGGCGACGCCCGCATCGCCGTCCTCGCGTGCTTCGCCGACGACGAGCACGCCTTCGCCGTGCATGCGCTCGCGATCCTGCTCTCGTCGTGGGGCTGGCACACCGTGCTGCTCGGCGCACGCACGCCACCGGCCGCCGTGCGCCACGCCGTCCGCGAGCTCGCCCCCGCGCTCGTCGGCCTCTCCGTCACGATCGCGCCGGCGCCCCACCGCGCGCGCGAGCTCGTCGACGCCTACGCCGACGCGTGCGAAGGCGTGCCGTGGG
>CAZFKC010000003.1:16866-190222 GCA_964519175.1 uncultured Nannocystaceae bacterium | reverse complement strand
CGCGCGCGCGAGCTCGTCGACGCCTACGCCGACGCGTGCGAAGGCGTGCCGTGGGCCGTGGGCGGAGCGGCCGTCTCCGAAATCGCGAAGCTGGTGACCGCGCGCGGTGGCCACGTCGCCGACGATCCGAGCCCCAAGTCGATCCGCGCGGTGGTCGACCGCATCACCGCGCGTGGTCGTGCGAAACGAGCCTGACGATGCCCCTCGTGTCCGTGCCCGCCCTGCTCTCCGCCATGCTGCTCACGCACGCGCCCGATCCCGCGACCGCCGACGCGCGCGAGCTGTGGGCAGGGCACCAGATCACGTTCGGCAGCCGCGAGGTCCCCTTCAAGGGCACCGTCACGACGCGCACCGACACGTTCTCGCTCGCGCGCGTGCGCCGACGCGAGGGCAGCATCGAGCTGGTGCAGACCGCGTGTCGCGTGCTCATCGAGCCCGTCGGTGCGGTCGAGGTGACGATCGAAGCGACCGCGCTCCCGCGCTCCTCGATGCGCTTCGTCGCGGCGCCGGACGACGGCGGGTTCGCCTCCGACGCCGAGCTCGCGTGGGGCGAGGACGACGTCGACGGCGACGGCAATCCTGGCGTCACGGTGCGGGTGAGCGCGCCGATGTGCTCCGGCGAGCTCTACGTCAGCAACCGTTCCACGACGAAGGCCGTCGGCGACTACACGGGGCACGGCTTCGCCGGCGATGCGCGCGTGCGGGTCGTGCAGCACGTCATCGACGCCAAGGGTGCGTGCCTCTCGGTGGTCGCGAGCGACACGGACGAGCGCGTGCGAGGGCCGTTCGCCTACGTGCCCGTGCCGGCGGACACGACGTGCGCAGAGCTGCTGCGCAACGGCTGGCCCGTCGACGCCGAGGGGTGAGCGATCGGAGACTGGCAAGGAATTGCGCGGGCGCCCAGCGAGGAGCGCGGGCGCGTAGCGGTAGCGCGAGCGCGTAGCGGTAGCGCGAGCGCGCAGCGGTAGCGCGAGCGAGCCACGCAATCGGCGGTCAGCCGCTCAGTGCAGGAGCTCGCTCGTCACGCGCGCCCCCTGCCCGATCTGATCGACGAAGCCCTCGCCCGGCACGCCCGCTGCGGAGAACGCTTCTTCGAGCAGCAAGAGCAGCGCCTCGGCCCGGCCGCGATCGCCGGCGAGCGCGAACGTGGTCGGCCCGGCGCCGGAGATGCTGCACGCGAGCGCGCCCGCCTCGCAGCACGCCGTCTTCGCATCGAGATAGCCGCGGATCAGGTGCGCGCGCGCGGGCTCGACGATGTCGTCGACGATCGCCTCGCCCAGCAACGCGAGGTCGCGCTCGTGCAACGCATGCACGAGCAGACCGAGCCGCGCCGCCTGCTTCACGGTCTCGGCGAGCGGCACCATGCGCGGCAGCACGGCGCGCGCTTCCGCGGTGGGTAGCGAGCAGCCGGGCGTGTACGCGGCGATCCACAGCGACGGCGGCACCGGCAGCGAGACGAGCCGCAGCGGGTCGAGCGACGCGACCAGCACGATGCCGCCGACGATCGCGGGCGCGACGTTGTCGGGGTGCGGGCTCCCGCAGGCGGCCTGCTCGCCGGCCCGTGCGGCCTCGACGAGCGCAGTCGCAGGCAGCCCCAGCTCGAGCGCGGCATCGACCGCGACGACGGCCGCCGCCGCGCTGGCGCCCGACGAGCCCAGCCCGCTGCCCAGCGGCAAGCCCTTGTCGAGCTCGAGCTCGATGCCCGCCCCCGGCGCGTGGGCGGCGATCAAGGCCGCCGCTGCGACCGCCGCGGTGTTGCGATCGGCCGCGAGCGGGAGCTTGCCGCCGTCGCCCGCGATCCGCAGCAGCTCGACCCCCGCGGCGTCGCGCCGACGCGCACGCACGGTGTCGCCGCGCAGCCGCAGCGCGAGCCCGAGACAATCGAAGCCCGGCCCCAGGTTCGACACCGTCGCGGGCGCGAACGCCTCGACCCACGGTCGCGCGCGTGCCGACATCGCCGCCTCAGCGCTTGAGCGCGTCGTCGATCCAGCCGGTGACCGTGCCGCCGAACAGCAGCTGGTGCATCTCGCGGCCGTTGATGAACACCGCGGGCGTGCCGTGCAGCTCGAGCTTCTCGCCGTCGACGCGGTCGGCCTCGACGAGCGCCTCGCCGCGCTTCGCGTCGACCGAGGCCTTGTACTTCGCCATGTCGAGCCCGATGCGCTCGGCGTAGCTCTGCAGATCGGCGTCCTCGAGCTTCTCTTGGTTCGCGAAGATCAGATCGTGCATCTCCCAGAACTTGCCCTGCTCGAGCGCGGCCTCGGCTGCGATCGCAGCGGGGCGCGAGCGCTCGTGGCCCGGACCGGAGAGCGGGAAGTGCTTGTAGTAGAGCTTGGCGCGGCCGCGGAACTGCTCGATCGCCGCGCGCAGCTTGGGCGCCTCGACGCGGCAGTGCGGGCACGTGAAGTCGGCGAACACCACGACGGTGACCGGCGCGTTGGGGTTGCCCCACACCGGGCGGCCCTTGGTCGGGATCTCGCGGACCTGCAGCGCGTGCACGACCTGCTCGAGCGCGCCGCGGATGTCGGTGGGCGTGGCGCCGGCCTCGAGCATGTCGGCGACGAACTGCGCCGCGATGAGCGAGTCGCGGCACGACGCGTCGTCGCGCAAGGACTGCGCGATGCTCTGCGGCTGATCGCACGCGCTCGGCTCGGAGTTGATGAGCTGGTAGAAGCTCTCGCGCTGCGAGTCCTCGAGGCCGTCGAGCGCGACGCCGCGCGCCTCACGGATCTCCTCGCCCTTGGGCAGGCTCGCGCGCGCCTTGTCGCGCTCGGACTGCGCCCCGCCCGGCTGCTGTGCCGCCGAGCTCTGATCGGGGGCCTTGGCCTCGGGCGCGGTGCAAGCCGGGCTGCACGCGGAAGCGACGAAGAGCGCCAGCGACAGCGGGATCTGCGGGAGCGATCGCAACGCCGAGGAAGCTAGCGCACGCCCTTCGCGCCCGCAAGCGCACGAGGCATTGGGCGCGGATCCGCGGGCCGCGCGGCGCCGTTTGACACGGGCGCCGCGTGGTTGCGATACAGGCGGCCGCGAGACGAAGGCGGTCACCCATGAAAATCCTGGTCACGGTCAAACGGATCCCCGACCCGGTCGAGCCACCGAAGCTCGCCGGCGGCCAGCTCGACACCAGCGCCACGAAGTGGGTCGGCAACGAGTTCGACGAGTACGCGATCGAAACGGCCCTCCGACTGGCCGAGGTCGGCGGCGGCACCGAGCGGCTCGCCGAGGTCGTGGTCGTCTCGGTCTGCCCCGCGGCGAAGAAGGATCACGTCACCAACTTCCTCGCGATGGGCGCGAACCGGGCGATCATCGTCGACGCCGACGACACCACGCTCGACGCCCAGTCGATCGCCGAGTGCATCGCGGGCGTGTTCAAGAAGGAAGCGTGTGACCTCGTCGTCTCCGGCAAGCTGTCGCAGGACAACGAGAGCAACGAGGTCGCACAGCGCGTGGCCGGGCTGCTCGATCTCCCGCAAGCGACGTTCGCGGCCAGCGTGCTCTGGGATCGCGACGGCAAGGCGCTGCAGGTCGCGCGCGAGGTCGAAGACGGCGTCGAGACCAAGCGCGTCCCGCTGCCGGCGGTGCTCTCGGTCGATCTGCGCATCGTGCTGCCCACCAGCGTGAAGAACGGGGCCACCCCCGACAGCCATCCGTACGCCGACAAGCCGCGGCTCGCTTCGCTGCGCGGCATCACGATGGCGAAGACGAAGAAGGTCGAGGTGCTGAAGCCGGCCGATCTCGGGGTCGGCGGCGGCAACAGGGCAGCCACCAAGGGCATCGTGCCCCCGCCCAAGCGGCAGGCCGGCAAGATCGTCGGCTCGGTGGAAGAGTTGGTCGAGAAGCTCGCGACGGAGGCGAAGGTGCTATGAGCAACGTTGTCGTAGTCGTCGAGACGGGTGAGGGCAAGATCCGCGCGCACGCGCTGCCGGGCATCACCGCCGGCGCAGAGCTGGCGGCGGCGCAGGGCGGCGAGCTGCACCTGCTGGTGCTGGGCGCGTCGCCGCAGGCCGCGGCCGAGGCGATCGCCGCGGCGGGTTACGGCGCGAAGGTCGTGCACGTCGGTGCGAACGCGGAGCTCGAGCCGTTCACGGCCGAGGCGTGGGCCGACGCCGTCGTCGCGGCCGCGAAGGCGACCGGCGCGACCGCGATCGGCGGCACGGCCACGTCGACCCTGCGCGACACGCTGCCGCGCGCGGCCGCGAAGCTCGGGGCCGCGCTGGCGCCCGAGGTGACCGCGGTCACCGGACCGCGCTCGTTCAAGCGCGAGATCTCGGCGGGTCGTGCGATCGCCGAGCTGGCGATCGAGGGCGAGCCGTTCTTCTTCACGGCGCGCGCGAGCGAGTTCAAGCCGGCCGAGCCGGGCGGAGCCGCGGCCACGGTGTCGGCGCTGCCGGCCTTCGAGGCCAGCAAGCGCGGCGCGACGGTGTTGTCGATCGAGAAGACGCAGAGCGCACGGCCGGCCCTCACCGAGGCGAAGGTCGTCGTGTCGGGCGGACGTGGCATGCGCGAGGGCGCGAACTTCCGCGTGCTCGAGGAGCTCACCGATCTGCTCGGCGGCGCACTCGGTGCGAGCCGGGCCGCGACCGACGCGGGCATGGTCCCGGCCGACCTGCAGGTCGGACAGACCGGCAAGGTGGTCGCCCCGAACCTCTACATCGCGGTCGCGATCTCGGGCGCGATTCAGCACCTCGCCGGCATGAAGGGCAGCAAGGTCATCGTCGCCATCAACAAGAACGGCGAAGAGCCCATCTTCCAGATCGCGGACTACGGCCTGGTCGCCAAGTGGGAGGATGCGATCCCACGGCTCACCGAGCTGGTGCGGGCGCGCAAGGGCTGAGCCAGCGTCGCAGACGCGGCTCTGCCACGACGGGGGACGGACGCGGTAGTGTCCTTCCCACGGATGTCGAGCGAGAGCAGCCCCACACGTCCGGTCGAGCGCACCGGCGTGCTGGGCACCGTGCTCGTCGCATCGGCGCTGCAGTTCGCGCTCGCGCGCGTGCTCTTGCTCGCCCAGGGCGGGGTCGCACGCACCGGCAGCGCCGTGCGCGAGGCGATGGACCTCGGCGTCGCGGCCACCGGGGTCGCGATGCTGGCGCTGCTGTGGCTGCGCGGACGCAACGGCCACACCGCGGCGCTCGTGCGCGAGCTGCCGATCGCCCTCGTGCTGGTGCCGCTCGTCGGCACGCTCGCGACCCTGCCGTGGCAGAGCAACCTCGCCGGCGATCTCGCGAGCGCGACGCACACGCTCCTGCCCGCGCTCACCAGCATCGTGGCGGCGGGTCTGCTCGTCGCGACGCTGGTACAGAGCGCGCTGCGATCGTTGCTCGTGCGGGGCGTGCTCTCGCCCGACGGCGCCGCGGAGCCGTTGCCGCTACCGATCGCGTGCGCGCGGGTGCTCGCCGCCGGCGTGCTCGTCGTCGCGCTCGTCGTGCTCGGTCGTGCGCTCGATGGCCTCGACCCCGCGAGCATGCGGCCCGAGGTCGGCTGGATGCTCGCCGGCGTCGGACTGCTGATCGTGATGGCGGTCGTCGCCGGTGCGGTCGCCGGCACCACGGTCGGCGCCGACCCGGCCTCGCTCGCGCGGCGGCTCGACGGGCTCGGGCACGGCTCGACGCCGGCGGTGTCGACCCCGGTGGTGCCCACCGAGCTCGATCAGAGCGGCCAGCTGCTCGGTGAGCTCGAGCGCCTGCGGGCGCGGCTCGATCACGAGCAACGCCTCTACCAGGACGCGCTCGAGCGCACGCAGGCCGCCGATGCGGCCAAGGCCGAGTTCCTCTCCGCGGTCAGCCACGAGCTCCGCACGCCGTTGCACACCGTCGGCGGCTACGCGCAGCTGTTGTTGTCGGGCATCCCCGCGCCGCTGTCCGATGCGCAGGCCGAGGACGTGCGGCTCATCCAGGCCGGCGGCCGTCAGCTGCTCGAGCTGGTCAACGACATCCTCGATCTCTCCATGATCGAATCCGGCGAGCTGCGGCTGTCGTTCGCGAGCGCCGACGTCGGCTCGCTGGTCGAGGAGATCGTGCGCATCCACCAGCCGCAGGTGCGCGAGCGCGGCGTCGAGCTGCGGGCCGACCTCGCCGAGCTGCCCGACGTGGTCTGCGATCGTCGGCGCATCGGACAGATCCTCACCAACCTCGTCAGCAACGCGATCAAGTTCACCGAGAAGGGCAGCATCGTGGTGCGGGCCGACGTCATCCACGACGGTCGCAGCGTCGCGGTCGCGGTCGCGGATACCGGGGTCGGCATCGCGCCCGACGAGATCGGGCTCATCTTCGACGAGTACGCCCAGGCCGGGACGATCTCGCGGCGCAAGAAGGGCACCGGGCTCGGGCTCGCGATCGCCCGCGCCATCGCGCTCGCACACGGCGGCTCGCTCTCCGTCGAGTCCGATCCGGGGCACGGCTCCACGTTCATCCTGGTGCTGCCCGTCGATCCGCCGCGTCGACCGTCGGCGATCGACATCGCCGAGGAGGCCGCGCGTGCGGTCGTGCGCGCGCGCAGTCGCAGCGACGAAAGCGTGGTGTCGCGGTGAGCGAGCCCTACGACGCGCGGCACGAGCCGAGCAGCACGGACCATCCGGAGCTCGTCGCGAGCGAGTCGTTGGTGGCCGGACGCGTACCCGCGCTCCTCGCCCACTGCGGCCGCCTGCGCGTCGAGCTGCAGCTGCTCGGCATGCTCGCGCTCGCCTGGCTGCTCGCCTGCGCGAGCGCGCTGGTCTGGATGCGGGCGAGCGCCGAGCTCGGCTCGCCCGTCGACGGGCTCATGCTCGGTCGACTCGCCGTGCCGCAGTTCATCGCGCTCGCGGTGGTCGCGATGCGCACGCTGGTCGACCTCCCGGCCGCGCGCTGGGATCGCGGCGGCAGCTTCACCGAGCGGCGCTGGCCCTGGGCGTTCGCGATCGCCGGCTGGCTGCTCGCCCCGATCGCGATCGTGATGGCGGTGCGCGATCGCAACGCCCGCGCGCAGCGGTGGTCCGACGAGGCCGTGCAGGCCGCCCACATCCGGCTGCTGCGGCTGCCCTCCGTCACCGCGCTGCGCATGCTCGGCTGGGGTGCGCTCGGGTTCGCCGTCGACGTGCTCGTGCTCGCCGCCGAGCTCGAGATCTCGCGCGCGTCCGCGATCGCGCTCGCGCTGGTGTGGATCGGCGGCGTCGGTCCGGCCGCCGTGATCCTGCTCGGCGCGGTGCGGGCGGTGCTGCGGCCCGAGGTGCTCACCGTGCCGATCGCCGCGCCGCCACGCCGCGTGTTCGACGTCGGCATGCGGCTGCAGCTGCAGCTCATCGTCGCGGGGGTCGGCGCGGGCTGTGCCCTCGCCGCGGCGGCGGTGCTGTGGTCCGCGAGCGAGCACGAGCACCGCGCCACCGAGCGGGCGGCCGCGCTCGCCGAGCGCGTGGCCGAGCTGGTGCGCCGCGGCGACGACGAGCAGCTGGGCCGCATGCTCGCGCGCGCGCCGGACATCACGGTCGACGACGGGCGGCGTCGCCTGGGTCGGCCGCGTCCCCTGGCGATCGAGCGCAGCGGGCCGCACGACGAGGACGGCGACGGGCGGGCGGAGCAGTTCGTGCTGCGCGACGGCGCGCTCGCGGTGGTGGTGCCGATGCCGAAGCTCGCGCCGCTCGAGGCCACGCCGATGCTCGTGGTCGGGGCGCTCGCCACCGTCGTGCTCGTCGCCGCCAGCCTCGCGCTCGCCCGCGACGTGCACCGCGACGTGTTACGGGCGACCGCGCAGGTCACCGCGGTCGCCGACGGTCGCGCGCCGCCTCCGCTGGTCATGCACTCGCTCGCCACCCGCGAGCTGCGTCGCCTCGTGCGCTCGGTAGATCGACTCGTCACCCGGATCACCGAGTCGAACGTCGAGAAGTACGTCGCGATCGAGAAGGCCAAGGAGGCCGATCGCCTGAAGAGCCAGTTCCTCGCGAACATGAGCCACGATCTGCGCTCGCCGCTCAACTCGATCCTCGGTTTCTCCGAGCTGCTGCTCTCGGGCATCGACGGCTCGCTCGTCGCGGAGCAGCGGGAGATCGTCGCCACGATCCACAGCAGTGGGCGCGAGCTGCTGCAGCAGATCGACGACATCCTCGACACCGCGAAGATCGATGCCGGCCGGCTCGAGCTGCACCCGGAGCCGAACCCGGTGACGACGCTCGTCACGCGGGCGGTGCAGAACGCCCAGCGCCGCGTGCCCGCCGGTGTGGGCTACGGCGTCGATGCCGAGGCCGGGCTGCCGCCGGCGTTCGTCGATCCCTACCGCACGGTACAGGCGCTCGAGAACGTGCTCGTGTTCGCGGCGGTGCGGCTGGACGGTGGCAACGGCGAGATCGCGGTGCGGGTGCGACTCGCGACCTCGGGCCGCCGCCGCGTGATCGCGGTCGAGGTGCGCACGCCGGTCGCGCCCGCGAGCGCCGCGCAGCTCGCGGAGGCACGCCGCGGCTTCCACCGGATCCCCGGGCACCGCGGGCTCGGGCTCTCACTGCCGATCGCGGGCTCGATCCTCGAGCTGCAGGGCGGCTCGCTGTCGATCCGCGAGTCGAGCCGCGGCATGGTGTTCCGCATCGAGATGCGCTCGCTCGAGCTGCGCCGCTCGACGCAGCCGCCGCGCGGACGCACGACCGAGTGAGCCGAGCCGGCGCCCTTGCCTCGCGCCGCGGGTTCGTGTTCCACTCGTGAAATGCGAACTTGCGTGCTCGCGCTGGTGATCTGCGGCGTGCTCGGCTGTGGCGACGAGTCGGACGACACGGTCGGCAGCGCGTCCTCGGGCTCGTCCGACGAGGGCAACGATCCCACGACGGCGGGCACGACCAACGGCACCACCGTCGGCACCACCGTCGGCACCACCGCGAGCACGACCGATGCCGAGTCCACGGGCGATCCGACGGGGATGTCCGGCTGCGAGAGCGGGCCGCTGCCGGAGCCGATTGCCGGCTGCACGCCGACCCCGATGGCGAGCACCGGCGACTTCGGCCAGGACTGCGTCGATCGCATCAACCAGTTCCGCTGGGAGTGCCAGTGCCTGCCGCCGCTCGCACGCTGGCCCGAGGCCGAGATGTGCACGGACGAGCAATCCGGCAACGATCAGTCGACCGGCGTCGCGCACGGCAACTTCCAGGCCTGCAACGAGTTCGCCCAGAACACGTGCCCCGACTGGCCGTCCGAGAACGACGTGGTGGTCGGCTGCCTGCAGCTCATGTGGGACGAAGGCCCGGGCGAGCCCTTCGAGGAGCACGGGCACTACATCAACATGTCGAGCACCGACTACAGCAAGGTCGCGTGCGGTCGCTTCGCCTCCGCGCAGGGCGTGTGGTCCAACCAGAACTTCTCGCCATGATTCCGCGGTCGCAGTCCATGGTGAGCCGTTCTCGTCCCTTCGTCGCGTCGCAGGTGGAGATGACCACGAGTCGAGCGCTGGTGCTGTCGTTTGCGGGACTCGTCGCATGCGGGCCGGTCGTGGGCGACGACGGGGGCGAAGGCGGGGCCGAGGGCGGATCGAGCGGCGCGAACGAGTCGTCGGGCTCCTCGAGCAGCGTGGGCACGTCGGTCGGCACGTCGGTCGGCACGTCGGTCGGCACGAGCGTCGACACCGGCAGCTCGAGCGGCAACGACGATTCCGACGATCCGCCGAGCTGCGCGTTCTTCCACCACGAGGTGGCATCGCCCGGCGAGTGCCAGAGCGACGGCTCGTGCTGCCCGGGCGAGAAGTGCGTGCCGAGCCCCAACTACAGCTCGTGCGTACCGCTCGACCCACGTCCGTCCGCGGTCGGCGAGGCCTGCACGCGCAAGGGCGAAGAGGACGACTGCGAAGCGGGTGCGGTGTGCCGCGCCGTCGACCCGACGACCAACGAGGGCCGCTGCGTCGAGTTCTGCGACCTCGGCCACGCGTGCGACGACGAGACGCTCGAGTGCTTCTACGCGCCATCGTCGCTGTGCGAGCGGCCTTGCGATCCGATCGGCGGCCCCGCGTGCAACGCCGACGAGACCTGCCTGCCGAATGCGTTCGCGGAGCAGTTCGCGTGCGTACCCGACGAGCGGCTCGGCCAGCCGGGAGCGCCCGGCGATCCGTGCGTGCCCGACGGCTCCACGTTCGAGGGCTGCGACGATCACGGCCTGTGCGTGCCGGACGAGGCGGTCGCGATCGAGAGCTGTGCGAACGACCTCGACGACGCCTGCTGCACCCTGCTCTGCTCGCTCTCCGATCCGATCGGCTGCACGGGCATCGGCGACGAGATCTGCGAGCCGATGTCGACGTTGCTCGGCGCGACCTGGGCCGAGGACATGTACAACGTGGGCTACTGCCGCTGAGTCGGGCTCACCACGCGACCGCGACGTTCTGGCCGTCGCTGGTGAGCGTGCGATAGCTGGCGGACGCGCCGGAGAGATCGAGCAGCACGAGGTCCTGCCCCGCGGCGCTGCCCATCACCATCACGATGCCGGTCTCGTCGGGCGAGACCGCGAAGCCGTAGATCCGCTGCTCGATCGCGGGCGGCACCACCTCGTAGACCTGGCCGCTCTGCGTGTCCCACAGCTGCAGCGACTCGCCCTGGCCGTCGTAGAAGCCGTCGCCTTCGAGATCGATCCTCGTCATGATCTGGAAGATGACGCCGAGCCCATCCGCCGACCACTGCGGCGCGACGAGCGGGAGCTCGTAGATGTCGCCGACCGGGATCACCACCTGGCCGGCGTTGCCGGGCGGCAGGTCGTGCAGGATGACGCCCTCTTGCGCGACGTCGATGCACCCGTCGCGCACCGCGAGCAGCTGCGTGCCCGAGGGGCCGGGCGCCGGCGCGGCCTGGGCCGAGCACGTGCCACCACTGTCCAGCAACAGCTCCGGCAGACCGCCACCATCGGCGACACGCGCCAGCGTGCCGCCGCCGGTCGTGCTCGACGAGTAGTCGAAGTAGATCTCGCTGCCGTCGTACGTGTACGCGAGGTTCGCGACGCTCTGGAATTCCCCTTCGTCACCGTCGATCGCGGCCATGATCGGCTCGGGCGTTCCGCCGGCCGCCGGCACCCGCCAGATGCCCTCGCTCTCCTCCGCGGTCTGCAGCTCGTAGAACGACGCGATCGCGAGGCTGGTGCGGCTCGGATGGATCGCCACCGAGCGCACCTCGACGTTGCCGCCGAAGTCCGTCACGACCCAGCTCTCGTCGGTCGCGACGTCGTACGCGCGCACGCTGTCCGCGTTGCCGGCGTCGGCGTGGATGTAGAGCAGCACCGAGTCGGGCAGCGCATCGCCGGGCGCGCCCGTGTCGGGACCGCTCGGATCGCCGGTCGGATCGGCGCCGCTCGGATCGCTCCCGCTCGGATCGCTGCTCGCATCCGCGCTCGTGCCGGGCATGTCGGTCTCGCCCGTCGGGTCGCTCCCCGACTCGCTGCCGTCGTCCTCGGCCGTGGTGTCGTCGTCGTCCGACGGCGAGAGGTCGCAGGCGGCGGCGCAGGTCAGTAGGCACAGCGGAGCGAGGCGGCGGTAGGCGGCGTTCATGGCGGTCTCACCGGTGAGTGATGACCGGCGCCGCGAATCCGTCACCGCGAGCTCAGGGCGGTGGCAGGTCGGTGTTGCGCAGGTCGTCCGCGCTGCCGAACGCGCCGTCGGGGCCCGCGGAGACCACGACGATCTCGGCCTGGCCGACGCACTGGACGAGCGGCGCGCGGTCCCAGCCGTCGAGCAGCACGCGCGCGCTGAACCCCGACTCCTTCAGCTGCGCGACGTCGCTCGGGCAGGCGTTCCGCTGCACGCGGAACATCTCGGCGATCTGGGCGATCTGCTGCAGCGTGACGCGGGTGGTCGCCACCCTGGCGGCGTCGAAGCCGGTGCGCGGCACGACGACGCCGGCCGGCGTCGGCTCGGGCTCGGCCGCGGGCGCCGGCGGCTCGACCTGCGGCTGCGCGGGAGCGTTCGCCTGTGTCGGAGTGTCGGCGGGCCGACACGCGAGCACGACCACGAAGGCAAGCAGCGGCGAGCGTCGGTTCATGGCACCACGTAGAACGGGTTCGCGTACACCCAAGCGCGCGGCGTCTCCGCGAGCTCGGCGTAGTCGCCGAGGAGCTCGACGAGGTGACGCGGCACGATGCGCACCTCGACGCGATATGCACCCGCGGCGTCGGGCATGTAGCCGAGCTCGCCCTCGCCGGTCGCGACCTCCTCGAACCCACCCTCGATCGCGCGCAGCACGTGCAGCGTGATCGTGGGCGCGGACGCGGCCGGGTCGAGCCCCTGCACCACCGGCGCGACCGCGACGAGCTCGGGCGCATCCGCGAGCGAGGCCTCGCCGCCGATCTCGACGACGTCGTCGCCGACCTCGATGCGCGCGTCGAAGCCCTCGGCGTAGCCCATGTACTCGAACACGCCGTAGACGCGGCCGGCCCGCAGCGCGTCCTTGAGCGCGCGATCGTCCCAGCCGCCATCGGCGTCGGGCACGACGAGCAGGTGGTTGCTGAACCAGATCTGCATGCGCCGGAAGCTGTCGACGCGCTCGCCGTCGGGCAGGAGCTCGGGCAGCGTGTTGCGGTGCGAGTCCGTGCCCATCGTGGTCACGCGGCGCGTGCCGTGGGCGAGCACCGTGCCCCAGGTCTCCTGGTAGCGCGGGTCCTCCTGCCACAGCGGGAAGATGGCGAGATCGGGGTGCGGCAGCCCGGGATCCTGGTCGTGGACCTTGCCGAGCAGCTCGGCCGCGCCGGCGATGTTCGCGAGCATGTTCGCGTGCAGGTTGTACATCTCGAAGCCGTCGAGCGGCAGCGTCTCGAGCTGCTCCACCGTCCAGTCCTCGGTGTGCGCGACCAGGCTGACGGCGCCGTGCTCCTTGAGGAGCGCGATCGCCTCGGGCGTGACCTCGCCGTACACGTCGCCCGTGCCGGGCACGTGCGACTCGAGCCCGACCGGCATCGTGCCGGCCTCGCAGCCCGCCATCACCATGATGCTGTGGCCGTCGTCGCAGCCCGCGCGGTTCGCCGACGGACCGTCCGCGCGCTCGACGAGCACGTCACCGCGATCGGGATCGAAGAGCATGTTGGTCGGGAACTCGGTGTCGGCGAAGAGCTCGGCATGATCCGTCAGCATCATGAAGTCGTGCTGCGTCTTGCACATATCGCGGCGCAGGTCCTCGTAGCACTCGGCATTCACGTTGCCGGCCGCGTCCGTCGGTTCGCCGTCGCAGGCATCGTGCGAGTAGACCGAGTGCGCGTGCACGAGCCCGCGCCGGTCGAGGAAGCCGCGCGGGTTCGGATCGGTGGGCGACGGGTACGCGGTGCCAGGCTGCCACGGCCCGTCGGGCGCGCCGGTCTCGCTGCTGCTGCCGTCCGCCGAGCCGGCGGTCGAGCCCTCCGTGGTCGCGAGGCCGCTGCTACCGCCGGTCGTCGTCGTGGGTGTCGTGCTCGCGTCGGTGCTCTCGCCCGCCGGCGTCGCATCGCCACGACAGCCCAACCCGATCGCCAGCGCCATCACCATCGCTGCGTGTCGCATGCGAAACCCCCGCGCGAGGATAGGCCGAGCCGCCGTGCCGCGGGCATCGCCGCGGAGCTTGGTATGCTGGGGCATGCTCACGTTCCTGTCGGCCGAGCTCGACGCCTACGTCGAGGCGCACGCCCCCGAAGAGTCCGAGCTCCTGGCCGAGCTGCGCGTGCGCACGCGGGCCGAGCTGGAGTGGGCCAACATGCAGGTCGGGCGCGTCGAAGGTGCGCTCTTGCGCCTGCTCGTCGGGCTCTCCCGGGCGAAGCGCGTGCTCGAGCTCGGCACGTTCTCGGGCTACTCCGCGCTCTGCATGGCCGAGGGCCTGCCCGACGACGGCAAGCTCGTCACCTGCGACGTCGATCCCGTCGCGACCGCGATGGCGAAGAGCGTGTGGGCGAAGAGCCCGCATGGCGCGAAGATCGAGCTGCGGCTCGGTCCCGCACTCGACACGCTCGCGGCGCTGCGGGCCGAGGGCCAGAGCTTCGAGCTCGTGTTCATCGACGCCGACAAGGTGAACTACGAGCGCTACTACGACGCGTGCTGGGACCTGCTGCCGCAGGGCGGGCTCGTGGTCGCCGACAACACGCTGTGGAGTGGCCGCGTCGTCGCACCGCAGGACGACGAGGATCGCGCGATCGCGCGCTTCAACGCGCGTGTGCACGGCGATCCTCGCGTCGAGCACGTGCTGCTCTCGGTGCGCGACGGCATCATGCTCGCCCGCAAGCGTTGAGGCGTCCCCAATGCGGACGCGTCGTCTCCGACACTGCGCTCTTGCCCACGTTCGACATTCCGTCAAAGCGTACGCCGCCTTTGCGCGGCGCGGCGCACGGGCATAGACTCGGATGCGATGAGCAACGTGTTGCCGGCGCCACGCACCGATGCTCGCGCGGCCGTGGTCGCGGTCAAAGACGCCGTCTCCGCGGTGATCCGCGGCAAGGAAGAGGTCGTCGAGCTCGCGCTCGTCGCGATGCTCGCGGGCGGCCACCTGCTCATCGAGGACATCCCGGGCGTCGGCAAGAGCACGCTCGCACGCGCGCTCGCCCAGGCCGCGGGCGGCGAGTTCCGCCGCATCCAGTTCACCAGCGATCTGCTGCCCGCGGACCTCGTCGGCGTCAGCGTGCTGCGCCCCGGCCTCGAGAAGTCCGAGTTCCGCCCCGGGCCCCTGTTCGCGAACTTCGTGCTCGCCGACGAGATCAACCGCGCCCCACCGCGCACGCAGAGCGCGTTGCTCGAGGCGATGGGCGAGCAGACGATCTCGGTCGACGGCGTCAGCCATCCGCTGCCGCTGCCGTTCATGGTGATCGCGACGCAGAACCCCAGCGAGCACCACGGCACGTACCCGCTGCCCGAGTCGCAACGCGACCGCTTCATGCTGCGCCTCGCGATGGGCTACGCCGCGGCCGAGGTCGAGGCCGCCCTGCTCTCCGGTGCGCGCGAGGAGAACGCACCGCTCGAGCCGGTGTGCTCGCTCGAGGCCATCGTCGCAGCCCGCCGCGCCGTCGATGCCGTCTTCGTGCACGCCGACCTCGCCGCCTACGCGCAGCGCGTCGTACAGACCACTCGCGCGCACGAAGGCGTGCGGCTCGGGGTCAGCACCCGCGGCGCGCTGGCCTGGATGCGGGCCGCACGCGCGCGCGCGTGGCTCGACGGGCGCACGCAGCTCTCGGTCGACGACCTGCAGGATCTCGCCGTGCACGCGCTCGCCCACCGCATGATCGCCACCGCCGCGAACGACGAGAGCGGCGCAGTGGCGGCCGAGCGCGTGCGCGAGATCGTCGCGCTCACCCCGGTCCCACGCTGAGCCCGCGCGAGGACCGACGTGGCGCGCAAGAAGCCCTCGCTGCTCCGTCGTGCGCTCACCGCCCGCGGGCGCAGCCTCGAGATCACGCGCGCGGGCTGGCTGTTCATCCTGCTCACGCTCGCGGTCGGCTTCGCGGCGATCAACTCGGGCTCGAACCTCCTGCACGCGGTGTTCGGGGCCCAGATGGCGCTCATCGTGGGCAGCGGCATCTTCAGCGAGGCGATGGTGCGGCGCGCCGTCGCTCGCCGCGTCCCGGTCGGCGAGCTGCACGCGGGTGAAGCCGCGGCGGTGCGCGTCGAGCTGGGCAACTCCGATCGCCGCGTCGACGTGTTCTCGGTGAGCGTCGAGGACGACGATCGCACCGGCGACGCGGCCACGTGCGCGCCCGTGTTCGCGGTGCGGATCCCCGCCGGCACCACGCTCGAGCTGCCGGCCACCGTCACGATGCCGCGGCGCGGTCGGCATCCCCTGCCCCGCGCCGTCGTGGCCACGCGGTTCCCGTTCGGGCTGTTCGTGAAGCGCCGCGAGCTCCCGCCCGGCGATCCCGTGCTCGTGTACCCGCGGATCCACGAGGCGACCACGCGGCTCGCCGCCGATCCGCACGCCGAGACCGGCGACGCGCCGCAGCGACGCGCGCGGGTCGGTGAGTTCTTCGCGCTCCGCGAGTACCGCGACGGCGACGACCTGCGGCGGATCCACTGGCCCGCGGTCGCGCGCACGGGCCGTCCGTTCGTGCGTGAGCACCAGGCCGACGGCGATCGCGAGCTCGTGCTCGAGCTCCTTGCGGGCACGACCGGCGAGCCCGGCTTCGAGGCCGCGGTCGAGGACTGCGCGTCCGCGGCGGTCGCCGAGCTCACGCGGGCCGGGGTCGCCGTCGGGCTGCGCTACGCGGGCGAGCTGGTGCTCGCGCCCGCCGCCGGCGACGAGCAGCGCCGACGCATCCTCGATCGCCTCGCGCTCGTGGGAGGCGCGCCGGCATGAACGCGCCCATCGTGCCCGCCCACGGACCGCTGCAGCGGCTGCGCGATCGCTGCAGCGTGCTGCAGATCGTGATCGCCACCGCCACCGTCGCGCTCGCCGACGGCGTCGCACCGTGGTCGCTCGCGATCGCGACCGTGCTCGGCGCGCTCGCGTTCGTGCTCCCGCTGCCACCGATCGCCTCGCGTTCGTCCGAGCGGCTGTGGACCCTCGGCATCGCGCTCGCGCTCGCGGCCACGCTCGCCCGCGCCGTGATGCGGGGCGACATCCTCGACGCCGGCGTGGACTTCCTGCTGCTGTTGGTCGTGCAGCGGCTGTTCAACCGCCAGCGCACGCGCGAGCACATGCAGCTGCTCCTGCTCGGCTCGCTCATGGTGGTGGCGGGCGCGGTGATCAACGCCGGCATCAACTACCCGCTGCTCTTCGCCGCGTACCTCGTGGTCGCGACGATGACGCTCTTGCTCAACCACCTCGTGTCCGAGGGCGAGCGACTGGGGCTGCGCACCGCGGCCAGCGTGTCGAAGGAGGGCATGCGCGCGCGCGCGTTCCTGTGGCGCGCCGCGGTGCAGGTCGCCGCGATCGCCGGGATCGGTGCGGTGGTGACGTTCGTCGCGTTCCCACGCTGGGGCGTCGGCGTGTTCCTGCGCGGCGGGCTCGCGCGCGACACCCAGAGCGGGTTCTCGAACACGGTCGAGCTCGGCGACTTCGGTCGCATCAAGAGCGACGCGACCGTGGTCATGCGCATCGAGCCGGTCGACGGCGACGTGTGGGGGCCGCGGCCCGACTGGCACCTGCGCGGCAGCAGCTTCGACGCGTACGCGGGCGGACGCTGGTTCCACGAGGGCGACGT
Source organism: uncultured Nannocystaceae bacterium (assembly GCA_964519175.1). Lineage (GTDB taxonomy): Bacteria > Myxococcota_A > Polyangia > Nannocystales > Nannocystaceae > Xiheibacterium. Next base: position 173,156 of record CAZFKC010000003.1, on the reverse strand, counting down.
CGAGGCCGAGATCGCGAACGCACCCTACGGCTACAAGGCACTGCGCTCGGGCGGTCGCATCCCGCTGCGCTCGAGCAGCAAGGCGACGCCCGAGATCGTCGAGATCCCCGGCTTCGAGCGCTCGCTCGAGGTGTTGCTCGCGACCGTCACGCTCGAGGACATCGGCGTCGACGTGCTCTTCGCCGCCAGCTCGCCGCTCGCGGTGCGGGTGTCGCCGCGCGGGCCCATCGAGTCGCGCGCGCGCATCCGCGGCGGACGCAGCGAGGAGCTGCGCGTCGACAAGGCGCCGGGCCCGATCCGCTACCAGTTCGTCTCGCGCATCGGCGTCCCGAGCACAGCCGAGCTGCAGGCGCAGGGCGATCCGGGCCCCACCGACGAGCTCGCGCCCTACCTCGCGCCCGCGCCGGGGATCTCGCCCGAGGTCGGCGCGCTCGCGCGACGACTCACCGCGGGCGCGACCACGCGCTACGACAAGATCACCGCGCTCGTCGAGCACCTCTCGGGCTTCGCGTACTCGCTCGAGAACCCGGTCTCCGATCGCGTGCGCGCCGGCGCCGATCCGCTCGAGGGCTTCCTGTTCGACACGCAGGCCGGTCACTGCGAGTACTTCGCGACCGCGCTCGCCGTGCTGGGCCGCGAGGTCGGCGTGCCCACGCGCATCGTCAACGGCTACTACGGCGCGCACTGGAATCCGGTGGGCGAGTACTACGCGGTGCGGCAGGCCGACGCGCACTCGTGGGTCGAGGTGCACATGGGCGCGCTCGGCTGGGTCACCGTCGATCCCACCCCACCCTCGGGGCGCACCGCGGGCGACGATGCGTCGTGGTGGCCGGCGGCCGCCGAGCTCATCGACGCGGCGCGCAACGCCTACCTCGAGTGGGTCGTCGACTACGATCTCGGCAAGCAGCTCTCGCTGTTCGAGAACCTGGGCCTGCGCGACCGCGCGGGGCAGACCGGGCTCGAGCGCTGGCGCCGGCTGCTCGTCGTCGCGGTCGCGGCCGCCGTGCTCGGCTGGGCGATCAGCCGCTATCGCCGGCGTAGCCGCGTGCGCGTCGCCCCCGAGACGATCGCATGGCGACGCGTGCTCTCACGGCTCGCGAAGCGCGGCCATGCGCCGCTGCCCGGGGAGTCGGCGCTGCGCTTCTGTGCGCGCGTGGGCGTGCGCGAGTCGCAGGCGGCGACGGAGCTGCGCGTGTTCGCGGCGTGCTACGAGGCCTGTCGCTTCGCGCCGCGCGAGGAGCACGACGCCCGGCTCGGGGCGCTCGAGGCTGCGAGCACGGCGGTCGTCGCCGCGCTCGCACGCGGGCAGGACACCGCGAGCCCGTAGCGCTCACAGCTCGCACGCGCGGCGGATCCTCGCCGCATAGGTCGCGGCATCGCTACGCGCGACGAAGGCCCGTGCGCGCGTCGGCTCGCGATCGCCGGCCTCGCAGGTCGCGATGATCTGCAGCGCGTCGCGCTCGACCGCCATGCCGCCCGAGGGGAAGCGACGCGCGTGCTCGTCGAGCTCGGCGAGGGCGCGACGCGGATCGCCGTCGCGCAGCGCGGCCTGGGCCCGCGCGAGCAGGCGGCCCTCGTCCACCAGCGTCGACGTGGCGGGCGGATCGACAGGGGCAGCGGGCCCGGGCTTGCCCGACGGCCGCGCGTGCGGCCGCGGCGACTCGACCTGCGGCGCCGCGGGTGCGGGGCTGGGGTCCGCGACGCGGTTCGCCGGCACGGGCGGCTGCGCGGGGGCGTGCGTCGGTTCGGGGTCGGGCGCCGCGGCGCTGCCGTGCACCGCCTGCTCGCGCGCGGGCACCTCGGCGCGCAGCCCGAGCGCGCCACCGATGCCGGCGAGCACGAGCAGCAGGGCGGCCGCGAGCGCGACCGTGATCCCGACCAGCAGCGCCCAACGCCGCGCGTCGCTGCGCACGGGCAGCGGCTCCGTCGCGAGCAGCCGCTCGAGCAGCACCGCCTTCGCGCGCGCATCGGGGACGGCGCGCGCACGGTAGGCCTCGATCATGCGGCGGGGATCATCCACCTGCACGACGACCTCCTGACCCGGTGCGGGGCTCCGCAGCGCGCACGCGCTCGGCGAACGCGGCGAGCTCGGCCCTCGCCGCGCGCAGACGCGTGTACACGGTGGGCAGCTTCACGGCGCAGAGCTCGGCGACCTCGGGGGCCGAGAAGCCCTCGATCTCGATCAGCGCGAACACCTCGCGTCGCCCGGGCTCGAGCGTCGCGAGGAAGGCCTGCATGAGCTCTGCCGCCTCCGCGAGATCGAGCACCTCGTCGGGCCCGCGCGGCGAGACCGGCGGCAGCACCTGCTCGATGCGTCTCGCCTCGCGCAGCCGGCCACGGTGGTGGTGCAGCACCAGGTTGCGGGTGATGGCGGCCAGCCACGCGCGCAGCGGCGCCGCCGGATCGCGATCGGCGAGCCGACGCCGCACCACCAGGAACACCTCGTGCACGAGATCGTCGACCGACGCCGCATCGACACCGAGCGATCGCGAGAGCCGCCACACGAAGTCGACGTGCTCGCGATAGAGGCTGGTGAACGCGGCCTCGCCCATGCTCACCCGGACGAACGCGGCGCCGGCCGAGCCCACCGCAGACGCGATCGGCCGGCTGCGTCACGTACCCACGTCGAACGCGATGCCATCGTCGCCTCCGTCGTCGTCGTCGTCACCACCGTCACCGTTGCCCACGTCGAGCAAGACCCCGTCGTCATTGCCGTCGTCGTTGCCGAGATCGAGCGGCGTGCCGTCGTTGCCGTCGCCGTTGCCCACGTCGAGCAGGTCGCCGTCGTCGTCGCCGGCGTCGTTGCCCACGTCGAACGGCGTGCCGTCGTCGGCGGTCTCCGGGACCGCGACGTCGAGCTTGCTGCCCTCGGCGCTCTCGTCGTCGACCTCGCCCGTCGTGCCGGGCGCGCTCGTCGGCGACGTGGTGTCGGGCCCGGTCGTGCTGGTCATGCCGCCGCTCGTCGCGTGCGTGGTCATGCCGCCGCCCGTGGTGCTGCCGCCGTCGCTGCTGCTGCCGCCGTCCTCGAGCGACGACTTCGACACGACGCACCCCGCGAGCACGAGGAGCATGGCCGCGAGACCGGTGCAGAGGTTGGTTGCGGACGTCATCGATCGGGCATTCCCGCCGGCGGCCCGATCCATTTCGCCCTCGCGCCGCTCATGGCAGCCGCAGCTCCACGCCTGCGAGCAGGCGACCGCCGACGGCGCCGGTCGTCACGAGCACGCGATCGGCGAGCGTGTAGTCGCGCCGCTGCGGGTTGCCGACCAGCTCGGCCCGCAGCCCGAGCCCGACGCGCGGCACCGGCAACCACACGAGCCCCGCGCCCGCCACCAACCCGATCCAGAGCTTGTCGACGGTCGCGCGCTTCGCCACGCCGCTGCCCGTCGCGCGCAGGCGCCCGAGCTCGACGCCGCCGCACAGCGGGAACGCGAGCCGGCGCACCTGCGGCTCCCAGCAGCCCTGCGCCCGCGCGGCGGTCGTGCGGAACGAGCCGCCCCTGCCCGCGCCATCGGAGATCTTCCGCGCGAACAGGTGCAGCACGAGCAGCTCGATCCGCGCGCGCGCCACGAGCAAGCCGAGCGCGCCGACGATCGCACCGCGTGCGGCCGGCACGTTGCCGCCGTCGACCCCACCCTGCAGCCCGAGCACGGCGCGCAGCGGGAATCGCCGCCGTGGCTCCGCGCGCGGCTCGTTCGACGGCGTGACGTCGGATTCCGTCGGGGCGGCCGGTGCTCGTGTCGCCGCGGGCTCGCTCGGGGGCTCGGGCAGGCGCCGCGCAGTGGGCTCGATGAAGGGATCCACGGCCACCGCGACCACCACGGCCGCGGGCTCGAGCAGCTCGTCGCACCGCGGCGCCGCGAAGTGACGCACGGTGCTGCCGTCCCCGCCGTCGAGCCGCAGCGCGAGCTCGTAGCCGTCGGCCCGCGTGATCGTGGCGTCGACCCGCAGCACGCGGCTCGGATCCTGCGCGAGCGGGCGTCCAACCAGCTCGACGATAGCCACGCGCATCGCCTCGGCGTCGGGGCACTCGGCGGGCGCGGTCCAGGCCAGCTCGACGACCGGCGTCGGCGCGCGCGTGGGCTCCGGAGGCTCCACGACCAACGACCACGCGATCCGCAACACCCACGACATCGGACGAGCCTGCGGCCGCAACCCGACCGCGCACGTCGAGGCTAGCATCCTCGCGCGACGCGTGCGACGTGCGATGCTCCGTCCCCATGGCCGCGCCGAGCCGACTGCACGAGAGCCCACTCCACGACAAGGTCGCGATCGTCACCGGTGCGAGCAGCGGCATCGGCGAGGCGATCGCGCGCATGCTCGCCGCCGAAGGCATGCGCGTCGCAGTGCTCGCGCGCCGGGTCGATCGCCTGCACGCGCTGGCCGCCGCACTGCCCGACGCCGACGTGCTGCCGATCGCCTGCGACGTGCGCGACGAGGCCCAGATCCTCGCCGCGTTCGCGGCCGTGCGCGAGCGCTGGGGCGGCGTCGATCTACTGGTGAACAACGCCGGGCTCGGACGCGAGGCCCCGCTCTCGTCGGGCAGCACCGCCGCGTTCCGCGAGATGCTCGACGTCAACGTGCTCGCGCTCGCGATCTGCACGCGCGAGGCGGTCGGCGACATGCAGCGCCGCGCCGTGGCCGGGCAGATCGTGCACGTGTCGTCGATGGCCGCGCACCGCGTGCCGCACGGCAGCGGCATGTACTCCGCGACGAAGTACGCAGTGCGCGCGCTGCTCGAGGCATTGCGCCAGGAGCTGCGCGAGCAGAAGAGCCCGATCCGCGTCGCCGCGGTGAGCCCCGGCTACGTGCGCACCGAGTTCGCCCAGGTCTACTCGGGCGATCCCGAGGCTGCCGCGAAGACCTATGGCCGGTTCACGGTACTGGAGCCCGAGGACGTCGCCGCGCTCGTGCGCTCGATCGTCACCGCGCCACCCCACGTCCAGGTGCACGACATCCTCGTGCGCTCGACCGATCAGCCCGACTGACTTAATCTGCACGCGGCCCGAAGCGCCGCTGCCCACAATCGCCTTGCTGATGTCACGAACCGACGTACGGTGAAAATCCGACCATGAGTAGCATCCTCCCCACCCAGGTCGAGCGCCTCAATCCCGTTCTGTTCGAGCTGCGACTTCCGGATGGCCCCAACATCGCGTGGAGGGTCGTGCGCGTGCGGGGCAACGAGGCGATCTCCGGCGCCTACGAGTTCGTGGTCGACGTCATCACGAACGATGCGCTCACCAACTACGACGAGATGCTGGGCTCGAACTGCGAGCTGCTGCTCGATCGCATCGGCGTGGTGCGGGTGATCTACGGCGTGATCGACGAGGTCGAGGCCGTGGTCTCGGCCCAGTCCCGGGTCGCCGGCGCTGCCCTGGTGGTGCGCCTGCGCATCGTTCCGGCCTTCAAGCTGCTCGACCAGGAGCTCGACACCCGGTTCTTCGCCGGGCACACGGTCGTCGAGATCGTGCGCGACCTGCTGACGCCGGCGCTGCAGACCTACGGTCGCACCATCGACGTCACCACCTACGTCAAGGGCACCTACAACAAGCGGGACTACTGCGTCCAGTACCGCGAGTCCACCTTCGACTTCTGCAATCGCATCCTCGAGGACGAGGGCATCGCCTACGTGTTCGTCGCCGACGAGCAGACGCACAAGGAGAAGCTGGTCCTCATCGACAACAACGCGAACTATCCCGGGGTCGAGCTCTTGCACGGCGACGACATCCCGATCGTGCTCCACCGCTTCGACGAGCTCGATCGCGAGTCGATCCAGGGCCTCGACTGGCGCGACGCGCGGACGCCCAACAAGGTCACCACCCGCGGCTACAACTTCAAGGTCCCGGAGCCGTTCGACGAGGGCTTCTTCACCCAGCCCGACGCCCACCACGGCACCGTTCGCGAGCACTACTTCGACGACGATCTGCGGCAGATCGTCGACGACCCGATCAACGATCCCGACGCGCACAGCTTCACGGGGACCTCGCTGAACCAGCGTGCGCCGCTGGCCGAGCGCCTGCTGCAGCGACGCACGCTCGAGGCCTCGGTCGGCCACGGACAGGGCAACGCGATCGGCTTCGGCGCGGGCATCACGTTCATCCTGGGCGAGCACCCGCGCAGCAACCTCGACCACCACCAGTTCCTGCTCACGCGCGTGCGCCATGAAGGCGTGGTGAGCGAGAGCGGCCCGGCGGAGGGCTCGTACACCAATGTGTTCGAGTGCACTCCGATCGAGCGGGAGTTCCGGCCCGAGCGACGCACCCGGCGGCCGCGGGTGTACGGCATCCAGACGGGCGTGGTCGTGGGGCGCGGACGCGACGAGATCTACACCGATCAGTTCGGGCGCATCCGGGTGAAGTTCCACCGCGATCGCGTGAGCGGCAACGACGAGCAGGCCTCGTGCTGGATCCGCGTCGCGCAGGTGTGGGCGGGCTCGGGCTTCGGTGCCGTGGTGATCCCGCGCGTGGGCATGGAGGTCGTGGTCTCGTTCGTCGACGGCAACCCCGACTGCCCCATCGTCACCGGGTGCGTCTACGACGGCCGCAACATGCCGCCGTATCCGCTGCCGTCGGAGATGACGAAGTCCACCTTCAAGACCAACAGCAGCCCGGGCGGCAACGGCTACAACGAGCTGCGCTTCGAGGACGCCAAGGGCAGCGAACAGATCTTCATCCACGGTCAGCGGCGCATGGACGTCCGCGTCCGCGGCAGCCTCTACGAGACCAACGGGGGCAACCGCGAGGAGCGCATCGGCTGGGAGAGCGGCGACGAGCAAGGCGGCGACCACAACACCTTGGTGCACAAGGACGTGAACCATCACGTCAAGGAGGTCCGCTACACCAAGGTCGAGAAGCAGCAGTACGAGACCGTGATGCTCGATCTGGTGGAGGAGTTCCAGACCAAGCACATGGTGATGGTCGGCGAGCTGCACCAGCTCAGCGCGCCCAAGGTGGTGGTCGAGGCCACGGATCTCATCAGCAACAAGGCCGGCACGATCAAGCTGAGCGGTAGCTCGACCGTCGCGATCAAGGGCGGTGGCAAGGTCGCGCTCGAGAGCAACAACTCGATCGAGCTCAAGGTCGGTGGCAGCTTCATCTCGATCACGCCGTCGGAGATCGCGATCCAGGCGGTGTCGGTGCGCATCAACAGCGGTGGCGGCGTCGGTGCGGCGGCCGAGGCCGACGCGGCGGTGTCGGTCGAGATGCTCGATCCGCTCGATGCGCTGGCCGCCGACGACGGCCGCATCCACCACGGTGGCGGCGGTGGAGGTGGCGGTGGCGCCCGCACCCGCGGTCGCCGGACCCTCGAGCCCCACCACGCGCCGCCGATGCAGCCGCCTCCGCCGCCACCGCCCGGCCATCCCACGGTGCGGCCCGACGGCACGCTGCGCGAGTTCCTCACCATCGAGTGGGCCGAGGCCGAGACGTGGTGCAGCGAGCCCGCCACGCTGCGCGGCACGACGCAGAACTACGCCGACGGCGACACCGAGTCGGCCGACGTGCGCAACGCCGCCGACGGTGCGGTCGAGCGCTCGGTCACTCTGCGCGTCACGGGCAACGCCTACAGCCAGCCCTTCGACGTGGTCAACCTGCTGCCGCGCCGCGTGGGCGCGAACTTCGAGCTCGAGCGCACGCTCGATGCGATCGCGGTCGGGCGCACCACACCCACGCCGATCCGCCTGCGCTTCATCCCGACGCTGACGAACACCCACTGCTCGATCGGCATCTCGCACTTCGACATGTCGGTGACGAACTACCAGGTGCAGATCGGCGGCACCATCAACTACGTGCCCGGGTGGATCCAGTTCATCATCCAGCTCGGGGCCACCGTGCCGGCCGGCACGGGAGGCAACTGCGGAGTCAACTTCGGCGCCGCGAATCCGGCGGCGTTCAGCGGCACCGACTGGCGCTACGCGAAGCGCAGCACCACGACCGGCGGGCTGCTCTACTGGAACGGCACCGCATGGACGGCGGTGCCCGCCACCTGGACGGATCCGTTGAGCGTGAAGCTCTACCCGATCGCGCTGTGGGTCGAGGGCGGCACGAACCACACGCAGTTCGGCACCACGCCGTGGCCCGAGGCGATCCCCGCGTGGGGCGCCACGGAGACCACGCTCGCCACCACCACGCTCGCCACGTGGACGACCAACATCGCGTCGACGTGGACCAACAAGTTCGACCTCAAGCGCCGCGAGTGTCGCAGCACCGATGCGCAGTGCTGTCGCTACAAGACGCGTGCGGCGGTCACGTTCGTACAGGTGGCGGTGAAGGGCAGCGGCATCGTGCTGGCCGCCAACAACGCGCGCTCGAACGCCGGCGTGTGGTCGCTGGGCGACAACCGCCCCGGGATGCCGCCGCACGAGTTCGGCCACCATCTCGGCAACCCCGACGAGTACGCCGGCGGCGTGGGCATCGACGCCAGCGTGAACACCGACGGCGCCACCGCGGGCATCGATCCCAACTCGATCATGGGCTCGGGGCTCAGCACCGTGAAGCGCCGCCACTACAACACGATCTGTCAGCACCTGGCCGCGATGGTCAGCACCCAGTTCGGTCGCAGCTACCACTACGACGCCGTGCCGGTGGTGTGAGCGAGGACTCCATGGGCGGAACCACCAAGATCGAAACCACCCTCATCCAGCCCGAGCCCGAAGGCGATCCGTTCCGCCTCGACTTCCGCGCGCGCGCCGGCGAGCGCATGGCCAGCCTGCCCGGGCCGTTCGACAGCACGATCGAGATCGTCGAGTACGACACGTGGCTGCGCGTCCGCAGCGACGACGAGCTCGCGGTCCTCGTGATCACGCGGCACAACGGCGATCTGGTCGATCGTCCGGTGGGCATGTTCCGGATGCCGATGGACGAAGCGCAGCTCGGCGCGCTGCAGAAGGCGGTCGAGGACACGCAGTGGTCCAAGCTGCCCCGGCCATCGCGCGGGGACGTGACCGCCAGCCAGCTCGAGATCGACTACAAGCGCGGCGGTCGGCTGGTTCGCCGCGGCTTCAATGCCCGCAACCGCGAGTTCATCGCCGCGATCTGGCCGCTGATGGAGCACGTCCAGGAGCTGATGGGGACGCTGCTCACGCGCCCCACCGCCGTGCTGTCCGTGTCGGCGATCGTCGAGCCCGATCCCGCCGACAAGCAGCGTCGGCAGGTGAAGCTCGTGCTGCACAACCCCGGCACCGCTTCGGTCGTCATCACCGATCCGCGCGTCGAGCCGCCGCGCGGTGTCGCGGAGCCGCGCGCCGCGTTGCTGGTCGCGCCCGCGCCCCACGAGACCCCGGGCACGATGGCCGTGCCGCCCCGCTTCTCCACCATCGCGCTGCCGCCCCTGCCCGAGGGCGAAGACTCCACGCGGATCCTCGCCCCCGGCGACAAGCTCGAGATCGTGGTGCCGTGGCAACCCTCGAGCCCCGGCGCGTACATCGTGCAGGCGGTGTGGAACGACTACGCCGGCCCACCGCAGGAATCGAGCGACCACCTGCCGCCGATGCCCTTGCCCGGCGACGACGAGGAGCCGAGCACCGGCACCGACTTCCCGCTGCGTGGCGCCGCATTCTCGGCGTACGCCCCGTTCGTCCTCAAGCCCGCGAAGCCGGCATGAGCCACGAGTCGCGCAGGGACTTCGTCGCCGTGTCGGGCCTCGGTCTGCTAGGTTGGTCCATGGGCTGCCGCTCCGAAGGTGCCGAGGTGCTGAAGGCGGGCGATGCCAGCGGTCGCGGCGGGCATCCGGCGCCGGCGAAGGACGGCACCACCACCGCGATGCTTCGTCCGTTCCGGCTCGAAGTGGTATCGGCCGGCGGCCGCGTGATGGCACGCGCCGGTGGAGTGGAGGTGCGCGAGTGGTCGAGCTGGCTGCGCGTGCGCAGCGACGACGCACGGGCCGACCTCGTGATCACGCGCCACAACGGTGACCTCGTGGACCGACCGGTCGGGTGGTTCCGCGACCGACTCGAGGCCGACGCGCTCGCGCGCCTCCAGCAGGCGATCGACGCGATCCGGTGGGACGAGCTGCCTCCGCCGCAGACGACCGACGTCACGGCGAATCTCCTGCGGATCGACTACACGGACGCGTCGCGCACGGTGCAGCGCGAGCTCAGCACGAGTGATGGTGCGTTGCTCACCGCGATCGCGCCGCTGCTCGAGCAGCTGTTCGCGGCGATGGCGGCCCCGCTCGCCCATCCCAAGGCGGCGGTGGCCGTCGCTGCCGAGGCGGGCGCGAAGGGCAAGCCGCTGCGGCTGCGCCTGCACAATGCCGGCACCGAGCCGGTGGTGCTCACCGATCCGCGCGTGCCTGCGGCCGCGGGCGAGGATCCGCGCGCGCGGCTCATGGTGGCCGCAGCGCCGGGGCCGATGGACATGCCGTCGTTCACCGCGATCGCCTTGCCCGCGCTGCCCGCTGGCGCGCCCACGGTGCGGCGACTCGCCGCCGGCGAGGCGCTCGTCATCGAGGTGCCGTGGCAGCCGACGCTGCACGGCGCATGCGTGCTCCAGGCGATCTGGAGCGACTATGCCGGTGTCGAAGGCGAGCGCCCGGGCGCGCTGCCGTTCATGCCCGAGGCGACGGATCCTCCGTCCGCCGCGGCCGGACCCTACGCGGTGCGTGGGGCCACCTTCTCGAGCTATGCGTCCTTCGACGCGTGAGGCAGGATGTTCACGTGGCCAACGCAGCCAGAGTCTCCGATCCCCACGTCTGCCCGGTCACCTCGCCGATCCCCCACGTCGGCGGCCCGATCCTCCCGCCGGGAATTCCCACGGTGCTGATCGGTAGCGCGCCCGCGGCCGCACAGGGGGCGATGTGCACCTGCGCCGCGGGCCCGCCGGACTCGATCACCAAGGGCTCGACGACCGTGAAGGTCGGCAATCGGGGCGCGGCGCGGGTGGGCGATCCGACCGCGCACGGCGGCTCGATCACGATGGGCTGCCCCACCGTGCTGATCGGGGGCTGAGTCGGCGCGCCGACCGTCGCTGGTGCGGTCGGATATAGTGGATCGGTGCGCGCGTCCATCGTCGTCACCGCGCTCGCCGGCACGCTCGGTTGTGGCGGCGCGGAGGTGTTCGCGTGCCGACAGAGCGCCGACTGTGCAGGTCGCGAAGGTGGCGTCTGCGAGCCGGACGGTTGGTGCAGCTTCCCCGACGACGGCTGCGCGTCGGGTCGTCGCTACGGTCGCTGGGTCGGCGACGACCTCGCGCAGACCTGCGTGCCGGCCGATGTCGCCGACACCGGCAGCAGCACGCACGCGAGCGCCGAGACGACGGGCGGCGTCGGCACGACGACCACGCTGGGCCCGGAGGTCTCGAGCGATCCGGCGACCACCGTGGCGCCCACCGACGCGACCGGATCGTCGTCGCTCGATCCGAGCTCGGGCAACGCCGAGGCGTCGTCGAGCACCGGCGTGCCCGACGACGCGCCCGTCGCGTGGTACCGCTTCGAAGACGACGGCTTCGCGGGCACCGTGCTCGACTCCGCGAACGGCCACGACGGCACCTGCGAGATGACCGCGTGCCCCACGTCGACGCCGGGCATCGTCGGCAACGCGGCGCTGTTCGACGGCGTCGACGACATCGTGCGCGTCGACGATCACGTCGACTTCGCGACCGACACGGGCTTCACGCTCGCCGCGTGGGTGCGGCTCGACGGCGACCAGACCGGCTTTCGCTGCTTCGTCGCGAAGCCGCTCGACGACGTCGGCAACTACGACTCGTGGGAGCTCGGCCGGGATGAGAACGCGCGCACGACCGCGAACATCCAGCTCGCGGAGCAGATGTCGGTCACCGTGGCGGGTGAGATCCTCCCCGTGGGCGACTGGGTGCACGTCGCGTCCACGTGGGACGGCGCGAGCCTGCGCCTGTGGGTCGACGGCCTCGAGGTCGACTCGACCGACGCCGACTCGATCCTGCTCACCGGGCACGCGCTCTACTTCGCCGGCTCGTGGGACGGCGGCGAGCCCAGCAACTTCCTGCTCGGCGCGCTCGACGAGCTGCAGATCTGGCGCCGTGCGCTGGACGGCGACGAGATCGCGATGCTCGCGACGCCCTGACGATCAGCGCAGGTCTTCCGAGCGCGCGATGCGATCGACGAACGCCGGATCGAGCGCGACCCGGACCAGCCCGCGGCCGAGCGTCGCGGCGTCGGTCGAGCGCCAGCGGGCGCGCAGCTGCGACGCGCCGAGCACCCCCGCGAGCGCGAGCACGCCGTCGCCGACCGCAGCCGCGATGCGCTCGAGCGGACGCTCGTCGTCGCGATCGGAGCCCGTGATGATGGCCGGGCGCGCGATGGTCCACGGCAATCCGCTCTCGCGCAGCGCGAGCTCGGCCCGCGCACGAGCGGCGATGTACGCGTTCTTGCTGTCGGGGCTCACCCCGACCGCCGAGAGGTACACGAAGCGCGGCTTCGGAGTGCAGGCCGCGGCCCCGTCGACGAGCCACTTCGTGAGCCCGTAGTCCACGCGCGCGTAGGCCTGCTGCGCCGCCATGCCCTCGGCGCGCGCACGCGAGCGGGTGGTGCCGAGCAGCGCGAACACCAGCGTGGGCGCGCGGCGACGCAGCGTGTCGGCGATCGCCTCCGGCTCCCATGCGGTGGTGTCGAGCTCGGCCCCCAGCGCTTCGAAGCGCTCGCGGAACTCGGCGATGCGCGACGAGTCGGGCCGCACGTGGGCAAAGGTGGCGATGCCCCGCGCGCGCAGCTCTGCGACGACGGCACGCCCGGTGTAGCCGGTCGCACCCGCCACGAACGCCCGCACCTGCTCGCCGGCCATCGCGATGCGAGGCTACACCATTGCTACGCGCCGTCGCGACGCGTAGCGTCGGTCCGAAATGGCGACGCGACGAACCGCTCGTGCCGCGCTGATGCTCGCGATCGCGGCGTCTGCATGCCGCCACGAGCTGCGGATCCCGGAGCCCGAGCCGCAGCCGGACCGACGGCCACCGAACGGCGGCACGGTACCGCTGCCGACGGCGATCCCCGGTGCCGGGCCGGGTGATACCCCCGAGTCGGCGCCACCCGCAGGCATCGCGAAGGTGCTCGACATGGTCGATCCCGCAGAGCTGCGTGCCAGTGTCGATCGCCTCGTCGGCTTCGGCACCCGCCACACGCTCTCCGACACCGTGTCGCCGACACGGGGGATCGGCGCAGCGCGCCGCTGGATCCACGAGCGTTTCGCGGCCGCGTCGATCGAGCGTGGCGGTGCGCCGCCGCTCGTCGCCGCGTTCGACAGCCACCGCGTCGCCCCGGACGGCAAGCGCATCGATCGCGCGGTCGAGGTGGTCAACGTCGTCGCCACGCTCCCCGGTACGATGCCGGCCGCCGCGGCGCGGCACTACTACGTGCTCGCGCACTACGACTCGCGCGCGTCCGATCCGATGGACGCGACCTCCGACGCGCCGGGTGCCAACGACGACGCCTCCGGCGTGGCACTGCTGCTCGAGCTCGCCCGTGTGCTCGCGCCCCGTCAGCTCGACGCGACGATCGTGCTCGTCGCGACCGCCGGCGAGGAGCAAGGGCTCGTGGGTGCGCGCGCCCACGCGATGGCCGCGAAGCGCCAGGGGGTCGACGTGCGCGGCGTGCTGAGCTTCGACATCGTCGGCGATCCGACGGTGCCGGGCGGCGGCGTGCGTCGTGATGCGATCCGCGTGTTCTCCGAGGGGCTGCCGCTCGGCGCCGACGCAGCCGCGATCACCGAGCTGCGCACGCTCGGGGCCGAGAGCGACTCGCGCTCGCGCGAGCTCGCGCGCCACGTCGCGATGGTGGCGGCGTGGCACGGCACCGCGGTGAAGCCGGTGCTCGTGTTCCGTCCCGATCGCTTTCTGCGCGGCGGCGATCACACCGCGTTCGCGGAGCAGGGTTTCCCGGCGCTGCGCTTCACGGAGCTCGGCGAGGACTACGATCGCCAGCACCAGGACGTGCGCACCGAGAACGGCCGCGTCTACGGCGACACGGCGGAGCACGTCGATCCCCACTACCTCGCCGAGCTCACCCGCATGGTCGCCGCGACGCTCGTCCACCTCGCCAATGCGCCGTCGGCCCCGACACAGGCCCGGATCGTCGCCACGGAGCTCGGCATCGACACCACGCTGCGCTGGTCCGCGGCGCCCGAGCCCGACGTCGCCGGCTACGAGGTCGTCTGGCGCGCCACCACCGACGCCCAGTGGCAGCAGGCGAAGGACGTCGGAGCCGCGACGAGCGTGACGCTGCCGATCCACAAGGACGAGTGGCTCTTCGGGGTGCGCAGCTACGACGCCGACGGCTTCCGCAGCGAGGTCGCGTTCTGCGGGCTCGAGCGCGCGCCGAAGTGAGAGCTCAGCGCCGGCGCGCGACCGCAGCGAGCAAGAACGCGGCGCCCAGCGTCGCGTGGAACCATGGGCCCACGGCGCCGCGACCGACGAGCTGCAGCTCGCCCCAGCCGAAGAGGCCGACGATCAAGAGCGCACCCCAGCGGGCCGCGACGTCGAGCTCGCGTGCATCCGAGGTGGGGTGCGTGCTCGCGACGCGCTGCGCGAATCGGAGGGCGGTGATGAACGCGAACCCGATGAGCGCCCACGGGGCGCGGAAGTCGTGATGCCGAGGGAGCTCGTGCAGCACGAGCAGCGCGAACACCACGAGCTCCGCCTGCATGAGCGTGACCCAGGCGCGCACGGCCGCGCTGCTCCACGCGCCACCGCTGCGGCTGGCCAAGACGAGCGCGAGCGCGAAGCCATGCGGCGCGGCGACGACGAGCGCGAGCAACGTGCCCGACAGCCAGTCCTCGTGCCACGCCTCGATCAGCAGCCGCAGCAAGCTCGCGTCGCCGTGGCGATCGACCGGCAGCGCGATGCAGGCCGCCAGCAAGGCGGCGGCGACGGTCACGCGGAGGGGGAGGCGCTGATCGAGCGGTCCGACGTGGGCCATGCTCTCCCAGCCTACGCGCGGCGGGCGAGCCGTGCACGCGCGAACGACCGGCTCACCGGGGCGGCGGCGCTTCGACCGGCACGGCCGGGACCGCGGCGCTGCCGGTGCCGCGCTTCTTCGCGATGTCGCGGGCGCGGATCTCCCGCTGCTCCTGCTCGAGCTTCGTGCGCTCCTCGAACAGCTTCATGAGCGTGTCGTCGCTGCGCTCGCTCTCGGTGAGCGCCTTGACCGCGGTCAGCGACTCCATCAGCGCCCCCGCGACGCCACCCTTGCTGCGCACGAAGAGGCCACCGGTGCCGATGATCGCGTTGCCGTCCTCCTGGAGGTTGCCCGCGATCGCCCCCCACGGCTGCGTCACCGCCCGGAAGCGAGCGAGCTGGTCGGCGTTGCGCTTGGCCTCGGCCTTGCGGATCTTCGCGGTCGCCGCGTCGATCTGCTTCTGCTTCGCCTTCCACGCCTTCGACTTCGGCACCTTCGCGTCTTCGGGGCTCTCGATCATCGTGGCGGTGTCGAACGCCATCGAGCGTCCCATCATCATCCACATCGACAGCTCGAGATCGACCATCGCCCCGAACGCGGCCTGCTCCCAGCCGGCGGCCACCATCGCGGCCGACGGCGCCAGCTTGGCGCCCTTGCCCGTGTCGCCGCTGGCGATGCGCTTGCCCAGCCCGGGATCGGTGCTCGCGACGAGGCGATCGCCGGTGACCGCGACGGAGACCTTGCGCCACTTCGGGAAGTCCAGCACCCAACCCTTGCCGTCCTTGCGCAGGATCGGATCGTCGCTGTCCTTCGCGCGCTTCTTCTTCTTCATCTCCGCGAGCGCCTTGGTGCCGAGCTTGTCGAGCACCGCCTGCGCCTTGGCCGGGTCGGTGAGCTTCACCTCCGCACCGAAGCCGATCTTCTGCAGGGCCTTGTCCGGGTCGCCCGCGGACAGGTCGCCGTCCATCGTGATCGCGAGCCCCATGTCGCCGGTGAAGAGCGGACGCAGCTCGCCGTCGAGGTCGATGCCGGTCTCGCGCTTCGCCTCGGCCACGGCTTCCTGCCACGACATGCCCTCGGTCTGCATCGCGAGATCGAGGAAGCCGATCGCCTGCTCGACCTCGATCGCGCCGGTCATCATCCAGAGCGGGCGATCGTCGAGCGCACGCGGCAGCGCCTGCGGGCCGCTGTGGTTGCGCAGGATCTTCAGCGCGAGCGCGTCGGCCCCGAGCTCGATGCGGCCGTCGCCGACGATGCCGCCCGGCTTCGCCGAGAAGCTCCACACGCCCGTGCCGACGCCTCCGAACAGCTTCTTCACGAGCTCGCGCTGGGCCTGCTCGCGCCGTTCCCAGCGCTTCTGCGACTCGTCGATGTCCTTGGCCTGGGCCTCGAGCTCGGCGATGCGCTCGGGCTTCTCGCCGCGCGAGCGCGCGGCCGCGGCCTCTTCGCGCGCCCAGTTGCTGGTCGGCTCGCTGCGGGCGGCTTCCTTCGCGGCGATCTGCTCCTCGACGGTGCGCCACAGCTCGCCGCCGTCGACGAACACCATCGCGTCGGCGGGCGCGAGCCGTCCGGCTGCGCGCCGGAAGTCCTTGTCGTTCGCAAGCGCGCGGTTCGGATCGGCCGACGCGATCGCGAGCGCCGGGTCGTCGCGCGACTCGCCGCTGTCGCGGACGACGATGAACGCCAGCGGCGCACGGATCACCAGCCACTCCCGGCCTTCGCGGAGCGTGACGATCTCGGCCCCGCCGAGCGGCATCGACTTCGGCTGATCACCCTTCTTCGCGATGACGTCGAACGCGAACGCGCGGAACTTCGCGGCGTCGGACAGCGTGAACCAGGCCGCGCCGGCGAACGGCTCGATGCCGAGCAACGCGAGGCCCATGCGCCCGCCGGCATCCACTCCGATCGCGGAGAGCTGCTTCGGATCGAGCAGGTCGCGCCCGATCTCCCGCTGCATGTCGGTGGCGATCTCCTTGTACTCGGCGGGGAACTTCGCGACCAACGCGTCGCGGCCGACGATCTCGGCGAGCCGCGTGGGCCCGGCGACGTCGAGCACGACGAGCGTCGACGCCGGCAACACCTCCGCCGCGCGCGTGACCGGAGCGAGCGGCGCATAGTCGCCGCCGCCGCCGGTCGTGCCGCCGCCTGCAGGCTTCTCGCCGCCGGGCTGCACCGCGCTGCCGCGGGGCTGACACGCGAGCGCGAAGGCGAGGGAACAGGCGACGGCGAGCGAGCGCGGGGACGGCATGCGCCCCGTTCATAGCCGATTTGCGCCGCGCTCGCGCGCGTCAGCGCCGTGCGGCCGTACCGACGATGTTCCGCCGCAGCCGTTCGGTGGTCTTGGCCACGCGCTCGACCTCGTCCGGTGTGAAGCCGGCGAACGCCTCGTCGAGCAGCGCGTTCGAAACCTCTATGAAGCGCGGCAGCGCGCGATAGGCCTTCGGCGTCGGCGCGAGCCGCATCGCCCGCGAGTCGTCGGGATCGGGGTCGCGGCGCACCCAGCCCGCGTCGGTGAGCGCGTGCACGAACCGCCCGACCGTCACTTCGGACAGGCCGAGCCGGGTCGCGAGGTCGCGTGCACGCAGCGGCTCCTTCGCGCCGAACAGCACCATGAGCGCGCCGGCCTGCGCGGGCGTGACGTCGCGCAAACCCTGTTCCTCGAGCAGCGCCGCGGCACGCCGCTCGATCTCGCGTTGGATGCGGGTGAGATCGAGGTACGCGTCGGCCTGTAGACGGCGCAGCGCCAGCGGGACGTTGCGCGCATCGGCGCGGGGGACACGTGAGCTGGCGGCCATCTTTGCGGGCCCCTTCGGGGTTGCCGAGGGATACTAAGCATGCTTAGTGTTCACCCGCAAGGAGCGAGTCATGCCCGACGCGTACATCTTCGACGCCGTCCGAACCCCGCGAGGCCGGGGCAAGGACAATGGATCCCTCTACACGGTGCGCCCGATCGATCTGCTCGCGAAGTCGCTGGTCGCGCTGCGCGATCGCAACGGGCTCGACACCACGCAGGTCGACGACGTCGTCGTCGGCTGCGTCACGCAGACCGGCGATCAGGGCGCATGCATCGCGCGCTTCGCCGTGCTCGAGGCCGGCTACGACGTCGACGCCCCGGGCGTCACCGAGAACCGCTTCTGCGGCTCGGGCCTGCAGGCGGTGAACACCGCGGCTGCGATGGTGGCCTCGGGCTACTACGACCTCGTCATCGCCGGCGGCGTCGAGAGCATGTCGCGCGTGAAGATGGGCAGCGACGGCGGCGCGATCTGGGATCCCGCGACGCAGTGGCACGTGGGCTCGGTGCCACAGGGCATCAGCGCCGACCTGCTCGCGACCTTGAACGGCATCACCCGCCGCCAGGCCGACGAGTTCGCGCTCGAGAGCCAGAAGCGCGCGATCGAGTCGATCGAGAAGGGCCGCTTCCGCCGCTCGGTGGTGCCCGTCGTCGATCAGAACGGAGTGATGATCCTCGAGCGTGACGAGTACCCGCGTCCCGACACCACGTACGAGAAGCTCGCGGAGCTCGGGCCCTCGTTCGCGATGATGGGCAAGCAGTTCGGGCTCGATGCGCTCACCAAGGACCGCTACCCGCACGTCGAGAAGATCGACCACATCCACCACGCGGGCAACAGCTCCGGCATCGTCGACGGCGCCACCGCGCTCATCGTCGCGTCCAAGGCCAAGGGCGAGGCGCTCGGCCTGAAGCCGCGCGCGAAGATCCGCGCGGTCGCAGTGTGCGGCAGCGATCCGATCCTCATGCTCGCGGGCCCGATGCCGGCCAGCCGCAAGGCCCTGAAGCAGGCCAAGATGGACGTGAAGGACATCGACCTCTTCGAGGTCAACGAGGCCTTCGCCGCCGTGCCGCTCGCGTTCATGAAGGAGCTCGGCGTGTCGCACGACAAGGTGAATGTGAACGGCGGAGCGATCGCGCTCGGCCACCCGCTGGGGGCCACCGGCGCGATGCTGCTCGGCACCGTGATCGACGCCCTCGAAGATCGCAACCTCTCGACCGGGCTCGTGACCCTTTGCATCGGCGGCGGCATGGGCATCGCCACCATCGTGGAGCGCGTGTGATGACCACGGAAAAAACCAAGAACGGATTCGCCACCCTCGCGTTCGACGACGCCACCGGCGTCGCCACCATCACGCTCGCGATGGAGGGCAAGGTCAACAAGATCAACGACGACTTCGGCGTCACGCTGCAGGAGGCGCTGGCGTGGGCGAAGGCTCGCACCGGCCTGCGCGGCATCGTCATCGCCAGCGGTCACAAGGACTTCTGCGTCGGCGCCGACATCGACCGGCTCTACGCGGAGCGCAGCGCGACCACGATGATGGCGCGACTGAAGGACCTGAACGCGCTCTACCGCGCGATCGAGACCTCCGGCGTGCCGGTCGTCGCCGCGCTCACCGGCAGCGCGCTCGGTGGCGGATACGAGCTCGCGCTCGCGTGTCACCGCCGCATCGCGCTCGACGACGCGCGCGTGCAGGTGGGGCTGCCCGAGGTGAACCTCGGCGTCATGCCGGGGGCCGGCGGCACGCAGCGACTGCCGCGGCTGGTCGGCATCCAGACCGCGCTCGAGCACATCGCCCAGGGCAAGATCGTGCGCGCGCCGAAGGCCGTGAAGGTCGGCATGGTCGACGAGCTCGCCGCGACGCCCGACGAGCTGCGCACGAAGGCGGTCGCGTGGATCCACGCGAACAAGAACGCGAAGCAGCCGTGGGACACCGGGGCGCCGATCCCCGGCCCGCAGCCCGGCAGCGCCGAGGCGCGGCAGATCCTCATGGCCGGCTGCGCGATGCTGCGCAAGAAGACCTCGGGCTGCTATCCGGCGCCCGAGCTGGCGATCTCGAGCGTGCAAGAAGGCCTGCCGCTCACGTTCGACCGCGCGATCGAGGTCGAGAGCCGCTACTTCACGCAGCTCGCGATCTCCGATCAGGCGAAGGACATGATCCGCACGATCTGGTTCCATCGCACCGCGGCGGAGAAGCACGAGGGCCTGCCGAAGATCGAGGATCCGCGGCTGAAGAAGGTCGGCATCCTCGGCGCCGGCATGATGGGCGCGGGCCTGGCCACGGTGTCGGCGCAGGCCGGCCTGCAGGTGGTGCTCAAGGACGTGAAGCAGGAGCAGATCGACGGCGCGAAGAAGCACTGCGAGGCGCAGATCGCCGAAGCGAAGCACTTGCCGGCCGAGGAGCGCGCCAAGATCGCCGCGCGCATCACGTACACGCTGTCGAACGACGACCTCGAGGGCTGCGACCTCATCATCGAGGCGGTGTTCGAGAACCTCGAGCTCAAGCACGTGGTCACCAAGGAGAGCGAGCCCAAGCTCGCCAAGGGCGGCATCTGGGCCAGCAACACCAGCGCGATCCCCATCGGCGATCTCGCGAAGGTCTCGGCCGACCCGACCCACTTCATCGGCCTGCACTTCTTCTCGCCGGTCGAGAAGATGCAGCTCGTCGAGGTGATCACGACGCCGCAGACCTCCGAGGAGACGCTGGCGCGCTCGCTCGCGTACACGCGCGCGATCAAGAAGCTGCCGATCGTCGTCGGTGACGGCTACGCGTTCTACACGACGCGGGTGTTCTCGGCGTACATCCTCGAGGGCGCGCAGCTCGTGGCCGAGGGCCATGATCCGGTGCTCATCGAGCACGCGGCGCGCAAGATCGGCATGGTGGTGCCGCCCCTGCAGGTGTTCGACGAGGTCACGCTCACGCTCGGCGTGAAGGGCTTCAAGCAGGGCCGCCACTACGGCAAGTCGCTCGATCTGCCGGGCGTCGCGCTGGTCGAGGCGATGGTCGAGAAGCACGGGCGCGCGGGCAAGGCCGCGGGCAAGGGCTTCTACGACTACGGGCCGGATGGGCGCACGCTGTGGAGCGGGCTCGCCGAGCTCTCCGCGCCCCGGCCCGAGCAGACCGGGGTCGAGCTCATCGGTCGCCGGCTGCTCACGCTGCAGGCGCTCGAGGCCGCGCGCTGCGTGGCCGAGGGCATCGTGAAGAACCCGCGCGACGCCGAGGTCGGCGCGATCTTCGGGGTCGGCTTCGCGCCGAACACCGGCGGTCCGCTGAGCTACATCGATCGCCGCGGGCTCGGGCAGTTCGTGCAGGACTGCGACGGCTTCGCGAAGGCCTACGGCGCGCGCTACGAGCCGCCGCAGCTGCTGCGCGACATGGCGAAGGACGGCAAGACCTTCTTCGCGAAGGTCTGACTCAACGCAACAGCTGATCGACGGCGATCGTCAGATCGGGAAAGTGGGCGAGCGTGATCTGCTCGCCCCGCCTGCGTGTCTCGAGCCGGCCGTACCCCGTTGCCGCCGGCTCGGTGCGCACCTCGATCGTGCGGTGCACGAGATCGACGACCCAGTACTCCTCGACGCCCGCGGCAGCATAGACGGCGGCCTTGGGCCCCCGGTCGCGGCGCGCCGACGAGTCGGCCACCTCGACGACGAGCCAGGCACGTTGCGGATGCGCGTCGCGGTAGTCGCCGGGTGGAACGACGGCGATGTCCGGCTCGGGCTGCGAGCGGTCACCCGCAGCGAACGAGCTCTGGATGCGCACCATCGCGCGGCCACTCAACCGCGCGATGAGCAGATCCTGGATCAGCTGAATCGTACCGGCGTGCTCGGGACCCTCCGGCGGAGGCATGCGAACGATCACTCCTTCGATCAGCTCGACGTGGTCGTCGTCGAACACGCCGGTCGCTACGATGCGGTCGTACTCCTCGCGCGTCAGTGCGCGCAGGGAGTCGACGAGATCGGTGACCACGCCCGCTCAGGATAGCAGCCGGCCGCTGCGGTAGCATGGGCGTGCATGCGCGCGCTCGGATCGTCGTTGCTCCTCGCATTCGTCGCCTGCCGCGGTGCGCCGCCGAGCGAGCCGCCCAGCGAGCCGACGGCACGCGAGCCCGCACCCGCTGCCACCGCCGAGACGCGGCCGAGCGAGACGCGGCCGAGCGAGACACAGCCCGCGGACACGCAGCCCACGGCGACGCCGCCGGTCGAGTCGCCGCCTCCGGTCGCAGCGCGACCGCGCGCGCCGCATTCGCCCACTCCGCCGGGCGATGGTCCCCTACCCGTCTACGATCGGCACGCGTGGAAGCACTGGATCGACGCCGACGGCGACTGTCAGGACACGCGCACCGAGGTGCTCGTCGCGGAGTCGCTCTCCCCGGTCGTGTTCACCGACGCGAAGAAGTGCGAGGTCGCCTCGGGGCAGTGGCGCTGCCCGTACACCGATCGCACGTTCTCCGAGCCGCGGCAGCTCGACGTCGATCACATGGTGCCGCTCGCCGAGGCCCACCGCAGCGGCGGCGCACGCTGGAGCGCCGAGCGTCGCCGCGACTACGCGAACGATCTCGTCGATCCCGAGCACCTCGTCGCGGTCTACAAGGGCGCGAACCGATCGAAGGGCGCGCAGACGATCGCGCAGTGGCTGCCGCAGGAGCCCGGCTCCCGCTGCGCGTACGTGGAGACCTGGCTCGCGATCAAGGCCAAGTGGAAGCTCTCGCTCGACGAAGCCGAGCGCGCCGCGGCCCGCGACTACCTCGAGGTCTGCGCCGCCGGCGGCGTGCCGGAGGTCGGCCGTGCGGTCGCGTCGCCGCGCGAACACGAGCGCCCTGCCACGCCCGCGGTGACGGATCCATCGCAACCGTGTTGCCGCCATTGCAAGAGCGGCAAGCCCTGTGGCGACGCGTGCATCGCCGCCGACAAGGTCTGCCGCAAGCCGCCCGGGTGCGCCTGCGGCTCCTGATAGGATTGTGCTCGGGTAGCACCCGTGGACTGCCCCGACGAGCACACCCTCCTGCGCTACGCGGCCGGAGAGCTCGGCCCTGCGTGGGTCGAACGCCTCGACGCGCACATCGATGGGTGCAGCGCATGCACCGAGCTCGTCGCGCATGCGGTGCGCGAGCTCGATCGTCGGCCCACGGAAGTGCACGACGACCTCTCCGAGCCCGCCGTCTCGCCCGTGCTCGCCAGCTTCGACGCGATGCCGGACGCGATCGATCGCTACGTGCTCGTGCAGCGCATCGGCAGCGGCGGCATGGGCACCGTGTGGGCGGCCCACGACCCGCAGCTCGATCGCAACGTCGCGATCAAGGTGCTGCGCCCGGGCTCCGTCGATCGCAGCAGCTTCCTGCGCCAAGAAGCGCGGGCGCTCGCCGCCCTCACCCATCCCAACGTCGTACAGATCTTCGCGGTCGGCAGCTGGGCGCTGCCGGGCTGCGCGCCGTCGGTCTATCTCGTGATGGAGCTCGTCGAGGGCGAGGACCTGCGGCAGTGGTGTCAGCGACCGGGTCGCACCGCGGCGGAGATCCTCGACGCGTACCGCCAGGCCGCGCGCGGGCTCGCGGCCGCACACGCGGCCGGGCTCGTGCACCGCGACTTCAAGCCGGACAACGTGCTCATCGATCGCGAGACCGGCCGCGTACGCGTCACCGACTTCGGGCTCGCGCGCGGGCGTCCGCGCGAAGAGGTGCCGTCGAGCGGTGGAGCGGACGCGACGCTCACCACCGGCATCGTCGTCGAAGAAGCCTCGCACACGCAGGCCGGCGTCGTGATGGGCACGCCCGCGTACATGGCCCCCGAGCAGCGCGACGGGGCGATCGTGGATGCGCGCGCCGATCAGTACGCGTTCTGCGTGTCGCTGTGGGAGGCACTCACCGGCAGGCGGCCGGGCGACGATCGCGAGGACGACGACACGCCGCGCAAGCTGCCGCCGCCGCGACTGCGCCGCGTGCTGCAGCGTGGCCTCGCGCGCAGCCCCGACGCGCGCTTCGCCGACATGCCCACGCTCGCGCGCGCGCTGTTCGAGCCCCCTCGGACGCGCGTCGCGCTGGCTGCCGCGCTGGTGCTCGCGGTGCCGGCGATCTCGCTCGCGACCGCGCGGAGCACCGCCGCCACGCCGCCGCGAGCAGGGCTCGTGTCCTCCGTCGCCGCGCCGCTGGCCTCCGCGGCATCGCTCGCGCACGGCACTTCGCTGCGACACGCGGGTGAGTACGCGGGTGCACGCGAGGCGCTCAGCCGCGCGCACGCGCTCGCGTCGGGCCACGGCGTCGAGTACGTCGCAGCGGGGGCTGCGATCCAGCAGGTCTACGTGGTCGGCTCCATCGGCGAGGACATCGAGGGCGGCGCCGAGTGGGTGCGACACGCCGAGACCGCGATCGCACGCCTGCCACCCGAGCAACGCGAGCAGGCCGAGGCGGATCTCGCCACCACGCGCGGGCACTGGCTCGAGGCGGCGGGACGCACCGACGAGGCGCGCGAACAGTTCGACGTCGCGCTCGAGCACGTCGAGGCCGTGCGCGGGCTCGACCACCCCGATCGTGTGCTCGCGCTGAACGACGTCGGGCGGATCCGACTCGACAGCGACCCCGAGCTCGCGCTCGCCGATCTCGCGAGCGCGCTCGTGCTCGCGCGCACGCTGCACGGCGACCACGATCCGCTCGTGTCGCTGGTGCTGTCCAACATCGGCGCGCTGCACGAGCACCGCGGCGACGACGAGCTCGCCGCGGAGTACGGCGCGGCCGTACTGGCGATCGAGGAGCTCGCGAGCGGACCGATGCACCCCGACGTCGCGCGTGCTTCGTACAACCTCGGTGTGATCGCCGACGCGCTCGGCGACGACGTCGCGGCCGAGGCCGCCTTCCGCCGGTCGCTGCAGATCTGGAGCGCCGCGCTCGGTCCCGATCACGCGCTCGTGGGCCGTTGCTACGACAACCTCGGCGCGCTGTTCTACGAGGCCGGCGATCTCGAGGGCGGCGAGACCAACTACAACCGTGCGCTCGTGCTCTACGAGCACACGCTCGGGCCCGATCACCCCGCGCTCATCACTCCGCTGTCCGGGCTCGCCGAGATCGCGATGCTGCACCGGCAGCCGGACCGCGCCGTCCTCCTGGCCGAGCGCGCACGGACGCTCGGCGAGTCCGGCTCGCAGGAGAGCCGCTCGGCGATGACGTTCCGCCTCGCACGCGCGCTGTGGCACGCGGATCGCCGCGACGCCGCCGTTGCGCGGGCGAAGGAGGCACTCGCGGAGGCCGGCGCGAACGACGATCCGATGGAGGACGCCGCGCTGTTCGTGCCGGAGATCGAGGCGTGGCTCGCCTCACCTGACGACTGGAGCTGACGTGCTATCGTGCGTGGCTGGGGCGGCCTTCACGAGGAGGGCGGCACGGTCATGGGCAGCGGCGAGCACGACGAGACCCCGACCGTGGCGGAGCCCGGGCCGGACTCGGAGCCCATGCACGGCGACGCGGGCGGGCTGGAGTCGCGGGTCCTGCTCGCGCGCGCGCGCGGTCGCTTGCTCGGCTGGCAGGAAGAACCGGCGAAGGTCGGGCGCTACCGCGTGCTCGAGCGCATCGGCACGGGCGGCATGGGCGTCATCTTCGCGGCGCAGGACGACGAGCTCGATCGGCCGGTGGCGATCAAGATCCTGCGCTCGGACGTCGGGCTCGGCACCGCCGGTCGCCAGCGGCTGATCCGCGAGGCCCAGGCGATCGCGCGGCTCTCCCATCCCAACATCTTGCACGTCTACGAGGTCGGGCAGGACGAGGGCCAGGTCTACCTCGCGATGGAGCTCGTGCGCGGACCGACCCTGCGGCAGTGGTGCACGCAGGCCGGGCGCACCCCGTCGGCGATCATCGACATGTTCGCGCGGGTCGGTGAAGGCCTCGCGGCCGCCCACACCGCGGGCATCGTGCACCGCGACTTCAAGCCGGACAACGCGCTCGTCGGTGACGACGGCCGCCCGCGCGTGATCGACTTCGGGCTCGCGCGTCCGCGTGCCGATGCCGGACCGACCGGCCCGAACGCCGTGCTGCCCGCCTCCGCGAGCGGCTCGGCTGCGGTGGTCGTCGAGTCTGCGCTCTCGAGCTCCAACGCGCGCATGCGCGAGCTCGACGTCACCGTGAGCGGCACGGTGGTCGGCACGCCGGCCTACATGGCGCCGGAGCAGCTCGAGCGTCGCGAGCCCGACGCGCGCACCGATCAGTTCTCGTTCTGCGCGTCGCTGTTCGAGATGCTGTACGGCAGCCGCCCGTTCGGGGGCAGCTCGTACACCGAGCTCGCGCGGGCGATCTCCAGCTCTTCGCCTGCGCTCGTCGACCCCCGTCGCTTCGGCGTGCCGTTGGCGGTGCACGAGCTGATCCTCCGCGGCCTGCGTCGCGATCCGCAGGAGCGCTACGCGACGATGGACGAGCTGCTCGCCGCGTTGCGACGGGCTGGCGCGCCACCGCGGAGCCCGTGGCCCCGGCGCGCCGCCGCGCTCGGGCTCGCGGGCATCGCGGCTGCGCTCTTGGCCTGGCCGAGGACACCGACCGAGACGCCGGCGGTGGCCGACGCGGCGGCGCAGGTCGACGCCGCGCGGGCGGAGTGGCCGAGCATCGTGGCCGCGAGCGAGCTGCCGAGCACGATCGCCTCGCCGCTGCCCGGCGATCCCACCGGCACCACGGTCGCGCGGCTCGAGAACGGGCTCACGGTCTACGTGTCGCCGCGTCCGCACGAGCCCTACGTCGCGGTCACGCTGGCCGTGCGCGCGGGCATCCGCGAGGAGAGCCCCGCGACGCCGCTCGCCTCGCTGCTCGTCGTCGAGTCGATCTACCGCGGCAGCGAGCGCATCGGTGTGGTCGACGTCGCGCTCGAGCGGCCGATGCGCGTGATGCAGCACCGCTTGCTCGAGGCGCTGCCCGACACCACCGAGCCGCAGGCCCGCGCCGCGCTGCTCGCCGCCGTCGCTGCCGCGGATCTCGGCAGCGCCGAGCAGGTGCTGCCCCACGATCTCGGCGACGCGAGCGTGGCGCTCGGCGGGCTCGGGCTCGACTACGTCGTCAGCGACGGCACGACGATCGCCGCCGAGCTCCCGCGTCACCGCCTCGATGGCTGGCTCGAGCTGCTCGCCGAAGGGGTGCGCCGGCCGGTGTTCCGCAACTTCCTGGCCGGCACCCAGCAACATCTCGCGGGCATCCCGCTGCGTGCCGCGGGCGCGCAGACCCACGCGATCGAACGGCGCGAGCTGGCTGCGGCCACCGGGCTGCATGCCGATTTCGCCGACGCGCTCGCCTACCTGCGCACGATCCCACTCGACGACGCGCGCGAGTTCCATCGCACGTGGTTCGTGCCCAACAACACCGCGCTGGTGTTCGTCGGCGACGTCACGATGGCCGACGTGCTGCCCCTCGCCGAGCGCTGGTTCGGGGACTGGGAGCCGCGCGCACTGCCCGAGCTCGGCAGCGTCGATGCCCCACTCGCCGAGCCGGTGGTGCGCCACGCGATCACCGACCACGGTCCACCTGCGCTGTCGATCGCGTGGCCGCTGCCGCCGACCTCGAGCCCCGAGTATCCGAAGTTCCTCGCGCTCGCCGACGCGCTCGCGCAGGACGACGGTCTCGGTGCCGCGCTCGCCGAGACGGCCGGCGAGTGCGAGGCCTGGGTATCGTACGCGCGCGAGCTCCACGTGCTCGTCACGCCCCACGACGCGCGGTCGTTCGCGGAGCTCGAGCGGGACGTGATGGCGTTCATCGATGCGATCGCCGAGCAGCGGCTCCCGGAGGAAGCGTGGCAACGCGGGCTCGCACGCGCGGGGCTCGAGCGCGCGAGCTGGGCGTTCTCCGCCGCTGCGGCATCGACGACGATCGCCGGCACGTTCGTGCAGCGGCGGCAGTGGCCCGATGCGGCGGTGCGGCTCGCGGGCGTGCCCGAGCGTGCCGAGCTCGTCGCCGCCGCACGTGCGCTGCGCGAGCGCTCGCGCGTCGTGGTGCAGCGCAGCCCGGGCCCGACGTGGCGGCTGCCCGACGCAGCGCATCCGCTGCCGCGCATGACCGAGCGCTACGGCCGACACGGCGAGCAGGTGAAGCAGCTCGTCGATGCCGCAGTCACACCGCCCGAGCCGCGCTTCCTCGTCGAGGGCAGCCACTACGAGAGCACCGCGCGGGGCGCCGGCCGGGTCATCACCGTGGCCAGCGACTCGCCGCTCGTGCGCATGCACTGGATCTATCCGCTCGGCGTGGACGAGGATCCCTTCGTGTGCGCGGCGGTGCACGCCCACGTCGCCGCCTCCGAGATCGCCGGCGTCGACCTCGAGGCCCACTGCACGCACGACGACGTGTGGGTCGACGTCTCGACCGCCAGCGAGGGCTTCGCCGCGCGTGCGCCGGCACTGTTCGCCTTCCTCGACGACGCGCCGCTCGGGCAGGACGCGATCCACGACTACCTCGGACACGCGCTCCCGTGGCGCGCGTCGGTGCGCAGCGATCCGCAGGAACGTGCGGCGGCGTTCCACGCCTGGGCCGCACGCGGTGAGCACGGCATCGACGCACACCTGCCGGGCGACGCGGAGCTCGCCCGCGACGCGATGCGAGCGATGCCGCTCGCGCTCGCGCGGGCGCGCAGCTTCGATGCCGACGTCTGCTACGTGGGACCGCAGCCGGCGGCGCTGGCGGGGTTGCTGCCTGCGCCGCGCGGCCTCGCGCCCGCGAGCCATGCCGAGCCCCCGCGCACGCGCGAGCTCGCACGGCCGACGATCTTCTTGCTGCACGACCCCGAGGCCGATCGCGCGACCGTGCGCGTCGCGATGCCGTGGGTCGCGGACGACGTGAAGAGCCAGCTCGCTGCGCTGGTGCACACCGACGTCGTGGCGATGTCGGGCTACGCGAGCCCGGGCGCACTGCAGTGGGTGCAGCCGGGCTGGAACTGGTGGATGCCCGAGCACCCGCTCGCGACCGAGGCCGGCTATCGCGCGAGCGCGGCCGACGTCCCGCTCGCGCTCCGCACCGCGCTCGCGGTGATGCGCGAGCGGGTCGACGGCGACGAGTTCACCGCGATGCGACGCAAGGTGGAGATCCGCTTCCGCGCCGCGCGTCTGCCCGATGCGCGCGTGCCCGAGCGCGTGCGCATGTGGGGCCAGCAGGCGACCGATCCCCGCGTCGCGCAGTGGCTCGCCCTGCCCGCGCTCTCGCCCGACGACATGGCGCGCTACTACGAGCGCATCGCGGGGGTGATCCCGATCGTCTCGATCGTCGGCGATGCCGACGCGATCGACCTCGCGGCGCTGCGCGAGCACGGCGAGCTGCGGCGCTTCGAGATCGCGGACCTCGACGAGCTGCTGCGCGACGACGACATGACCGACGCGGGTACGTGAGGCCCGCGGGCCCCAGAGGCGCTGCGGTTCCGCCGCGCCGGCGACGGTGGCCGCGACCACGCGCGATCGCCCAGGGACGCGCCCACGTCGCGTTCCCGTCACGAATCATCATTTCGGGAACCTGCACGGGGCCTGCCCCCACTGGCCAAGCAGCGCACTCGCGGTGCGCCGAAGGTGGGGGCACCGAAATGACACGTCCGCGGTATCGACTCGCATTGGTTGTGTTCGCTGCGCTCGGGCTCACGGCCTGCGGCTCGCTCGGAGGTCGGGGTGACGACGGACCCGGGCAGGGCATCAAGCTCGTCGACGCGTCCGAGCAGACCCGCGCCGCGCTCGGCATCACGCGCTGGGACATCGCATCGGGTGGCGACAGCACCCTCTACGTCACCGGCGTCGGCGACGGCGAGGCCGACGTCGTCGTGATCATGATGTCCGCGACGGCGGACACGCTCACGATCGCGACCGATGGTGTCAGCACCGGGCAGCTGGTGATCACCGCCGATGGCGATGTGCTCGAGAACACGCTCTCCGACACGGAGGCGCTGCTGGCGTTCCAGAACGACGGCAACGCGCAGGGCTTCCGCGAGGTCAGCGGCGGCAAGAAGTGCGCGCTCGCAGGCGCCGCGACGGCGATCCAGTGCCTGCAGGCGTTCAAGAAGAAGCTCGATCCCTACGACTGGGGAAAGTGTGCGGTCGGTGTCGCGGGCACGGCGACGATCTGCTGGGACGCGCTCGGCGGCAGCTCGACCACCGGCGCATCGATGTCGGGATCGACGGGCGGCTCCGGCGAGTCGGGTGGTTCGGGCGAGTCGGGCGGCTCGGGCGAGTCCGGTGGCTCGGGCGACGACGGCTACGGAAGCGACGGTAGCGACGGCGGCTACGGCAGCGACGGCAGCGACGGCGGCTACGGCAGCGACGGCAGCGACGGTGGCTACGGCAGCGACGGCAGCGACGGTGGCTACGGCAGCGAGGGCGGCAGCGACGGCGGCGGCTACGAAGGCGGCTACGAAGGCGGCGGCTACGAAGGCGGCGGCTACGAGGGCGGCGGCTACGAGGGCGGCGGCTACTACAGCATCCCCGCGCCCGAGACTCGGCTCTCGCCGAGCGGCACGATCCCCGACACCGCGACGCTGCAGTGGAGCTTCGCCGCGGCCTCGCACGCATCGGCCCCGATCGACACCGGGCGCTGGAACATGACCGGCCAGCGCTGAGCGGGCCCGAGCGCTCAATCCTCGACGTAGCTGATCGTGAAGAACGGCACGAGCCCGCTGAAGCCTGCCGTGTAGTTCAGCAGCATGTTGCTCGGCGCGGGCACGCCTTGCTCGGAGAGCGACGGCAGCCACAGATAGTCCGCGACGCCCGCGTCCTGGCCCCCGTTGTTCGTCCAGAACCCGGGGATCGGGACGTCGGGTGCGAGCACCTCGAGCGCGACGAGATCGTTCGAGGCGATCGTCTCGAGGTCGTTGGGCGCAGGGATCGGCTCCTCGAGCATGCGGAAGCCGAGCGGCACCTCGGTGATCGCGTTCGCGGTCGGCGTGAACTCCTCGCCGTACTCCTCGATCGAGCAGCACTCCGGACCGGTCGTGCGCTTGTAGAGGATCCGCATCCGCACGAACCGCATCGGCCCCGTCACCGCGCCCACGCGGATCCTCGCCGACACCGCGGTGCCGGTCGTCACGCCGCCTTCGGGGTTCGCGACGAACGCGAGCAACAAGCAGGACTGTGCGCCCGGCATGTAGAAGGGCTGCGGGAACGTGGGGTTGATCTGGATCGGGAAGCCGTCGCTGCAGCGCACCTCGTTCGGGGTCGCGACGGGTGCGTCGAGATCGGGCCCGAGGTTCATCGGTGTCCCGCCGCCGCCTCCACTCGAGTCCGCAGCCGTCGCATCGTCCGGGCCGGCCTCGCCGCCCGAGCCCGCCTCGTCGGAGCCAGGCCCGCTGCCGCCACCGCCATCACCGTCGGAGGTGCAGGCCGAGATCAACGCGATCACGACGACGAGCGCGCGCAGCATCGCCGCCGATCCTCGCACGCCGGGCCGGGCCGCGCACCGCGAGCGCGCGCCGCGTCGCGGCCCCATTCGGGACGATCCACGCGCGCAAATGCGAGAGTGCTAGCGTGCGCGCGATGGCCCGCCGGCCCGCGCGCGCAGACGCCCCGCCGACCACCGATCCGCAGGCGCCGACGCTCGCGTGCAGTCCCGCCGGCGAGCTCCGCGTCGACGTCGGCGACGCGGGCGATCCGACGCTCGTCGCCGCGTTCGAGGGCGGCATCGGGCCGGGCCTGCTGCAGCTCGGCACCGCGCTGCTCGATACACCGCTGCCACCTTCGTTCGCGTTCGCCCGCGAGCTCGCGCGCGCCTACTTCACGCGCCTCGCCGCACTCGCCGACGACGACACCGCCGCTGCGCTGCCGGAACCCCTGCCGGAGCCGGCGCTGCTCGACGCGCTCGTGGCCGCGGTGCCGCCGTTGCCCGGGGCCGAGTACGTGGATCGCGACGTGCTCCTGCGCGCATGGCAGGCCCTGCATGCGGCGATGCAAGCAGCCGTGCGCGCGGCAGGCACCACGCTGCAGTCGTGGTTCGACGAGCACGCGCCGCCGTACAACACGGTCGGACGGATCGTCTTCCACCTCGCGGAGCATCCGGCCGATCCGGCGCGACCGTTCGCGTTCATGGCGAGCTGGGCCGCAGCCGTGGGCGAGCGCGCGAAGATCCAGCACGTGCCGCTCGGCCGCGCAGTGCAGCAGCACGAAGGCGATCGCGCGCTCCTCCTGCGCATGCTCCGGCCGCTGCAGGCCGCGTCGCGCAAGAGCGGTTGGGCGCAGCAGCTCGTCGACTCGCAGGCAGTGTTCCATCCCCGCGCGTGGACGGCGGAGGAGGCCTTCGCGATGCTGCACGAGGTGCCGGCCCTGCGCGCCGCCGGCATCGTGGTGCGCATGCCACCCGCGTGGGCGAACGGTCGCCCCGCACGCGCGCGCGTCGGTGCACGCATCGGCAAGACTGCGAGTGGTGCGCTCGGGTTCGAGACCTTGCTCGACTTCGAGGTCGAGCTCGCGATCGACGGCGAGCCGCTCGACGCGGAGGAGATCGCCGCGCTCGTGCGCGGCAGTGCGGAGCTGCGCTTCATCCGGGGGCGGTGGATCGAGGTCGATCCCAGCGAGATCGCGGCCGTGCTCGCACGCTACGACGCCGTGCAGCGCGCGGCGAAGGACGGCGGGCTCGACTTCGGCGAGGCGCTGCGCATGCTCGCGAAGGAGAGCAGCAGCACCGGCGAGGCCGCGAACGACGACGCGCAGCCGTGGGCGCTCGTGTCGGCCGGACCGTGGCTCGCCGAAGTGCTCGCACGGCTGCGCTCACCCGAAGGTCGTGCCGACGCCGACCCCGGCGCCGAGCTGCACGCCGAGCTGCGGCCCTACCAGCGGGCTGGCGTCGCGTGGCTGTGGACGCTGTGGACGCTGGGCACGGGCGGCTGTCTCGCCGACGACATGGGCCTCGGCAAGACGCTGCAGGTGATCGCGCTGCTCTTGCTCGTCCAACGCGACGCGCAGCGTGGGCCCGCGCTCGTCGTCGCGCCCGCGTCGGTGATCGACAACTGGGCGCGCGAGCTGGCCCGCTTCGCGCCCACACTGCGGGTCGCGATCGCCCACCGCTCGGTGAAGGACGCGAACGTCGGCGACGCCGACGTCGTGCTGACGACGTATGGCTCGCTGCCCCGCTACCCTGCCCTGCTCGAGCGCCGCTGGGCCGTGGCCGTCGTCGACGAGGCCCAGGCGATCAAGAACCCCGACGCTAAGCAGACCCGCGCGATCAAGCAGCTCCAGGCGCGCTCGCGGCTGGCGCTGACCGGCACGCCCGTCGAGAACCGGCTCGGCGATCTGTGGAGCGTGCTCGACTTCGCGTGCCCCGGGTTGCTGGGCACGGCGCGCGAGTTCGGGGCGTTCACGAAGCAGCTCGCCGCGCGCTCGTCGTACGCACCGCTGCGCGAGCTGTGTCGCCCGTGGATCCTGCGCAGGCTGAAGAGCGATCGCCGCGTCATCACCGATCTGCCCGACAAGACCGAGCTCGACGTGCGCTGCGGGCTCTCGAAGCTGCAGGCCGCGCTCTACGCCGAGGCGGTCGAGTCGCTCGCGCGCGAGCTGGGCAGCGCGAGCGGCGTGAAGCGGCGCGGCCTCGTGCTCGCCTACCTCGTGCGGCTCAAGCAGATCTGCAACCACCCGGCGCACTGGCTCGGACAGCCGACCTGGAACGCGGGCGACAGTGGCAAGCTGCTGCGCCTGCGCGAGCTCGCCGAGGAGATCGCGGCGCGCCAGCAGAAGCTGCTCGTCTTCACGCAGTTCCGCGAGGCCTGCGACCCGCTCGCCGAGCACCTCGCGGCCGTCTTCGGGCGCGAGGGGCTCGTGCTGCACGGTGCGGTGGCGGTGAAGAAGCGCGCGCAGCTCGTCGAGGCCTTCGCGCGCGACGACGGTCCGCCGTTCTTCGTGCTCTCGCTGCGCGCGGGCGGCACGGGGCTCAACCTGGTCGCGGCGAGCCACGTGATCCACTACGACCGCTGGTGGAACCCCGCGGTCGAGAACCAGGCCACCGACCGCGCCTATCGCATCGGTCAGCACCGCAACGTGCTGGTGCACCGCTTCCTGTGCCGCGGCACGGTCGAGGAGCGCATTTCCGCGATGCTCGAGGACAAGCGCAAGCTGGCCGACGACGTGCTCGGCAAGAGCGACGACGAGGTCGCGCTCACCGAGCTGCCGACCGAGCGTCTGCTCGAGCTCGTGCGGCTCGACGTGCACGCGGCCACCGAGCTGCAGTAGCGCCGCCTTCGAGTGGCGCGGCGTTTGGAGTAGAGTCGAGCGGTCGATGCCGCGCGCGATGCAGTGGCGCCCCTACGTCCCGCAGCAAGAGCGGCGCAGCGAGGCGACGCGGCTCGCCCGCGATGCGGCCGCGAAGGGCGAGCAGTGGACGCCGGTGCAGGCGGAGGCGCGTGCGCGGAAGATCGCCCGCACGGTCTGGGGCACCGCGTGGTGCACGAACCTCGAGCGCTACCACGACTACGCGAATCGGTTGCCGCGCGGGCGCACCTACGTGCGCAACGGCTCCGTCGTGCACCTCGAGATCGACGCGGGTCGGGTGGTCGCGCGCGTGCAGGGCTCGTCGCTGTATCGCGTGGAGATCACGATCGCGCCGCTCGAGGCGGGACGCTGGGGCGAGATCACGAGGAGCTGCGCGCGCGGGGTCGCGTCGATGGTGGAGCTGCTCGAAGGCCGGCTGTCGGCCGAGGTGATGGGCGTCATGACGGCGGCGGGGACCGGGCTGTTCCCCGAGCCCCGCGAGATCGAGCTGCGCTGCTCGTGCCCGGACTGGGCCACGATGTGCAAGCACGTCGCCGCGGTGATGTACGGCGTCGGCGTGCGGCTCGACGATGCGCCGGCGCTGCTCTTCGTGCTGCGCGGCGTCGATGCGAGCGAGCTGGTGGGGAGCGTGGCCGCGGGCACGATCGTCGGCGTCGCGAGCGACGACGGTGCGCTCGACGACGGCATGCTCGCGGAGATCTTCGGCATCGAGCTCGGCGACGTCGCGTCGGTCCCGGGCATGGCGGAAGCGAAGCCGAAGCCGAAAGCGAAGCCGACAGCGAAGCCGAAGCCGAAGCCGAGAGCGAAGCGCAAGCCGAAGGCGAAGCCCGAGCCGCGCGCCGCTCGACGCGCGTGAGCCTACTTGCTGCGCACGGCGATCGCGATCCCGCGCTCGAGCAATCCTTGCTTGCTGAGCTCGTCGGCGCGGGCGTTCTGATCGCGCGGGATCCACTCCCACGTCACGGCCGCGCCGCTCGTCTGCACGAGCGCACGCAGCTCGCGGTGCACCGGCAGGTACGCGCCCGCCTTCGCCTGCCAGCGGCCCATCATCTGCTCGACCACGAGCTTCGAGTCGCCGCGCACGACGAGCAGGCCGTCGAGCCCGAGCCCCAGCCACGCGCGCACGCACTCGAGCGCCGCGGTGTACTCGGCGACGTTGTTCGTCATCGCCGGTCCGCGCTCGAGCACGCCGTTGCCGATCGCGAGCTCGCTGCCGGCCGCGTCGCAGATCGCGAAGCCCCAGCCGCCCCAGCCCCCCGGATTCCTCGGCTCGCACGCACCATCGAAGCTCGCGGTGTGGGTCATCGCGAGGAGGGTGCGCGCGCACGCGGGGGCGCGTCCAGCTGCGCCCGCCGGAGCTGGTCCGGCCCGCTGGCCCGGCCAGCTGGCCCGGCCACTGGCCCGAATTCGGGCCACCCTGGCCACCAAGAGCGCACGATCGCCGCGCAACGACTCGCACGCGCGCTGGCACGCGCGTCGCAAACCGGCCGCGCATGCACGCCGCCGCCCTCCACTCCCCTGGCCCATCGCCGCGCCGCAGCGCCGCGCAGGCCTTCTTCGCCCACTGGCTCGCGCAACGCGGCGAGCTCGATGCGCGCTACGAGCTCGTGCGTGGACGCGTCGAGCAGTCGGCGCTGCCCGATGCACGCGCGCGCGAGCTCGCCGGTCGGCTGTGTCGCAGGCTCGCGCGCGCGGCCTTCGCGGCCCACCGCGCCGCCGAGGTGCTCGGGCCCGGCTGCACGCTCGAGCTGCCCACGGGCGACACGCTCACGGTGGACGTCGCGGTGATCGCCGGTGGAGCACCGCCGCCGTCGCGGGCGACCGGCACGCACGGTGCGATCGTGGCCTCGGTCGCGTCGCCGGCACGCGCACCGGCGCTCGTGGTCGACGTGCTGGCGAGCTCGCCCGCACGGCGCGATCGTGCCGGTGCGATCGAGCGCCGCTCGATCCTCGCGGCCGCCGGCGTGCGCGAGCACTGGCTCGTCGATCCGCGCAGCCGGACGATCACCGTGCTCGCGCTCGCGCGCGATCGACTCGGGCTCTGTGGCGTGCTGCGCCGCGGACAGAGCCTCGACCTCGAGCCGCTGCTCGGCATCGCGTTGCCGGTGGCGGCGGTCTTCTACACGCCACCTCGGCTCGTGCTCGCGCCGGCGCGCGTCAGTTGAGGAACACGCCGCCGACCGCGACGCCGTGCAGCATCGGGAGCCAGCTCTCGGGGGCATCGTCGACGAGCGAGCGGGCGGCCTCCACGGCCGCGCGCAGCAGCTCGATCGGCGCGCGCTCGTGCTCGTGCAGTGCACCGACGAGCCGCGGGAACAGCTCGATCGCGGGGCGCATCCCCGCACGCACGCACGCGAGCAGCGCGCGCACGGCCGTCTCGGCGCTGTTCTCGTCGAAGCCGAAGCCGGCCTCGATCACCGCCACCGCGCCGAGCGCGGTGAGGTAGTTGCTCGCGACCACGACGTCGTCGGTGTCGAACACGCGATCCCAGCCGACCGGCTCGATCGCGTGGCCGAGCTTCACCGCGACCTCGAGCAACAGCCGCAGCGCGGCGTCGGGCAGGTGCTCGCCGCCGTGATCGAAGCGCCAGCGCGCGAGCACCTGCAGCTCGCCGGTCCTGCGGCGCTCGGTGAGCTTCGCGATCGACAGCCGCGGCGCGTCGCCGCTGCCCACGAAGACCGTGACGACGCCCCAGCGCGCGTCGTGCTCGCGCAGCTGCGCCACGATCTCGGCGTCGTCGGGCGCCGCAGTCGCGACGAGCTCGGGCTCGCCCGGCTTCGCGGCGCGCACGAGCGCCGACGCGCCCTCGAGCCCGATCGCGCTCAGCCGCTCGGCGAGCCAGAGCTGCAGGCCGAGCAGCCGGAAGTCGAGCATGCCGGACTCGTCCAGCACCGGCTGGAACACCAGCACCCGCGGCAACGGCTCGGCCATGCGACGCGGAAGATAGCGGGTCTTTCGACCGCAGGGGGCGCGCCCGGCACCATCGCGCGGCCGGTGACACTTCGCCCGGCCCCCGGTGTTGCACGGGCATGACCCTGCGCCCCGAGACCCTGCTGCGCACCGCCTTCCTGCTCTCGCTCGCCGCCGCCGCGAGCCTCGCGCTCGCCTGCGACGTGACCGTGTGGGGCAACGGCGAGCCGAGGAGCGAGACGCGCGAGCTGCCCGAGTTCTCCGCGATCGAGCTCGAGCTCGGGCTCGACGTCGACGTCGAGGTGCTGGGCGAGCACGAAGGGCCGCCCGAGCGCAGCCCGGTCGATGCGCCGACGGCGACGCTGCACTGCGATCGCAACCTCATCGGTCGCATCGTCACCGAGGTCTCGGCCGGCACGCTGCACATCCACGGCAGCGACGACCGCATCGATCTGCACCCCCGCACCACGTGCGAGCTGGTCGTGCAGACGCGGCGGCTCGAGACGATCCACGTCGAGGGCCCGGGCACGATCGTCGCGCACGGCCTGCTCGACGAGCTGCGCCGGATCCACCTCGAGGGCCCCGCGGAGCTCGACGCCGACGGGCTCGCCGTCGAGACGCTCGACGTGCGCGCCGAAGGTCCCGCCGAGCTCGTGCTCGACGGTGTGGCGCAGACGGTGGGCTTCGACGTCGAAGGTCCGGTCGAGATCGACGCCGACGGGCTCGTTGCGCGCACGGTCGAGCTCGTCGCGGAAGGTCCGGTGGATGCGAGCGTGCACGCGTCGGACTCGCTCGTGCTCGACGTCGAAGGCCCCGCCGACATCGTCGTGCACGGTCGACCCGAGCACCGCGACGTCGACGTCGAGGGCCCGGCCGACATCCACTATCGCTGACGCGGCCGGCCGCGCAGGCCGGACACGCGGGCCGGACACGGTGGCCAGGCCGCGCGGGCCGGCCAGGTGGCCCGGCCGGGTGGCCCGAATTCGGGCCACGCTGGCCACCCGCGCTGCACCAACTCCAGCGAGATGGCGAGTGCGCGTGCTGGCACGCGCGTCGCAATGCGCCGCGGCATGCCACACGCGCACGCATCCACGCCCTTCGTTCCGCGCAGCAGCTCGACGACGTCGACGACCGTGCAAGCCGTCTTCGCGCGCTGGCTCGCGCAGCGCGAGTGGGACTCGCACCGTTGGGAGCTGGTCGGCGGACGCAGCGTGCACCGCCCACCGGTCGGCGCCGCGTGTGCGAGCGTCGTGCGCCGCTTGCAACGGCGGCTCGCCGACGCTGCGGAGCGCACCGGCGTCGTGGTGCTCGAGCCGCGCCAGGCGCTCGAGCTGCCGACGGGCGACACGCTGGTGCCCGACGTCTGCGTGCTCTCGGCCGCGCGCTGGGCGAGCGCCGTCCCGAGCGAGGGTGATCTGCTGCGGGTCGTGCCCGAGCTCGTCGTCGAGGTGCTGCGCGAGCGCGACGCCAGCGCGCGCGCCGAGACCCAGGAGATCTACGCGCGCGCGGGCGTCGACGAGCACTGGATCGTCGATCCACGCCGTCGCACCGTCACGGTGCTGGTGCGCCGCGGCGCTCGCCTCGAGCTCGGCGACCGCCTCGCCGAGGGCGAGCGCCTGCGCCCGGCCCTGCTCCCGCACCTGCAGCTCGCGCCGCACGAGCTCTTCCGCGGCCCTCCGGGCGCCGCGAGCCTCGACGGGGCGGGGATCGATCGCTAGGCTGCCGCACCCTCGTGCAGCACGATGTCCTCGCCGACGTGTTCGGGCCGGAGACGCTCCGGCGCGGCATCGACATCTACCAGCGCGGCTCGGTGCACGGGCTCGCGCGCGATCCGAGCGGGCGCTGGCAAGCGCGCGTCTGGGGCACCGCCGCGCAGCCGTACCGCGTGTGGGCGATGGTCGAGGGCCGCAAGCAGGGCGACATCGACGGCGGGTGCAGCTGCCCCGCGCCCGCGCCCTGCAAGCACCTCGCGGCCGTGGTCCACGCGGTGCTCCAGGGCCACGGCGTCGAAGGCAACCCGGTGCACCGGCCCAACGCGCCCACGCGCGTGCACGCGATCGAGCGCTGGGCCGAGCAGCTCGAGCGCATCGCCGCCACCGCGGCGGTGCGCGAGCAGACCACGCACAAGCGCGAGCTCGTGTTCCTGCTCGGGGTCGACGCGATGGCCTACGGCGGTCCGCTCCCGCCGCGGCTCGTCGTCGAGGCGTGTGCCGCCAGCGTGCGCAAGGACGGCGCCCGCGGGCGCGCACAGCCCTACGATCTCGGTGCGACGCTACAGCGCTTCGGCGGCGCGCGCCCGGAGTGGATCGACGAGCGCGACTACACGTTCTGGTTCCGCCTCTCGTCGCTCGTCACGCGCACGAGCAGCGGCTACGGGCTCTCCGGATCGCGCTCGCTGTTCCCGCTCGATCCGCGCGCGACCGAGCTGTTCCGCGAGCTGGTCGAGACGGGCCGCGCGATGCTCTCGGAGTCCGGGCCACCCTTGTCGCTCGCGGCGGCGCGACCGGGCAAGGTCGAGTGGCAGCTCGCCGAGGACGGCACGCAGACCCTGCGCGTCGTGCCGGGCGATCGCGACGACGGCGGCGGACCGTGGATCGTGCTCCCGCTCGTGCCGCTCTACTGGTGCGAGCCGTCCACCGGGAAGACGGGCCCGATCACGCTCGACGTCCCCGACGTGATCGCGCCGTGGATCGTCGGTGCGCCGCAGGTCGCCGCCGAGGCGAGCACGCGCCTGCCCAAGCCGCTGCGCAACACGCTGTCGTCGTGGAAGCTGCCGGCGCCGCAGCAGCTCGAGCTGGCGCCGGCGCGTCGCGGCACGCCCACGCCGGTGCTGAAGCTGCAGACCCGCGTGGAGGGCCAGCGCCGCTCGCCGTACGCCTCGCTCGCGTTCGAGTACGACGGCGCCGTCGTCGACCCCGAGGATCCCCGCGGCGCGATCGTCCGCGTGCTCGGCAAGCAATTCGCCCGCGTCGAGCGCGATCGCGAGGCCGAGATGCGCCTGCGCGGCCGCATGCGCGAGCTCGGCCTCGTCGGCGCGCCGGCTGCGATGACGCTCGCCGATCCCGAGCGCTGGCTCGAGCTCGGCAAGCGCGGCGTCGCCGAGCTGCGCGCGGCGGGCTGGAAGGTCACGATCGACGACACCTTCGAGTGGAGCCCCACCGACGTCGAGGGCTGGTACGCGCGCACCGAGGACGCCGACGACGCCGCGTCGTCGGGGTGGTTCCTCGAGCTCGGCGTCGTGATCGAGGGCCAGCGCGTGAACATCCTGCCCGCGATCGTCGAGGCGATCCGCGCGGGACGGATCTCGCGCGAGCGCGTGAACGTCGACAGCGGGCCGGTGATGCTGGCGCTGCCCGACGGCCGGCGCATCGCGATCGAGCCCGCGCGACTGCAGGCGATGCTCGACGTGCTGGTCGAGCTGGGCGACGAGCGCCCGCTCTCGAACGAGGCGCTGCCGCTCGCCGCGATGGATGCCGCGAGGCTCGACGCGCTCGGCAGCGACTGGGAGTGGGAGCTCGCGCCGCGGCTCTCCGGCACGCTCGACGGCCTGCGCCGTGGGCCGCTCGCCCTGCCCGCGCCTCCGGTCGGGCTCGAGGCCACGCTGCGCGACTACCAGGCGCGCGGCGTCGACTGGCTGCAGTGGCTGCGCGAGCTCGGCATGGGCGGCATCTTGGCCGACGACATGGGGCTGGGAAAGACGGTGCAGGCGCTCGCGCACGTGCTCGTCGAGAAGCTCGCGGGCCGGCTCGATCGTCCGGTGCTCGTGGTCGCGCCGCGCAGCGTGCTGCGCAACTGGCAGCGCGAGGCCGAGCGCTTCGCCCCTGGCCTGCGCGCGGCGATCTACCACGGGCCCGGCCGCGCCGCGGTGCTCGAGCAGGTCGAGCGGCTCGATCTCGTGGTCACGACGTATGCGCTGTTGCAGCGCGACCCGGCGCTGGCGAGCACACCGTGGCACCTCGCGATCCTCGACGAGGCCCAGGCGATCAAGAACCCGCTCGCGAAGGTGTCGGTCGCCGCGCGCAAGCTCGATGCGCGTCATCGCCTCTGCATGACCGGCACGCCGATGGAGAACAACCTCGGCGATCTGTGGTCGCTGATGAGCTTCGCGAACCCCGGCCTGCTCGGCAGCAGCAAGCAGTTCACCACCTGGTACCGCACCCCGATCGAGCGCCACGGCCTCGCGCCTCGCATGGACGCGCTGCTCGGCCGCGTCGCACCGTTCATGCTGCGGCGCACGAAGGCCGCCGTGCTCGCCGAGCTGCCGCCGAAGACCGAGGTCGTGCTGCACGCCGTGCTCGACGGGGCGCAGCGCGATCTCTACGAGTCGGTGCGGCTCACGATGGAGAAGCGCGTGCGCGAGGAGCTCGCGGCCAAGGGGCTCGCGAAGAGCCAGATCATCGTGCTCGACGCGCTGCTCAAGCTCCGCCAGGTGTGCTGCCATCCGCCGCTCACGAAGCTGCCGTCGGCGCTGGAGCTCGGCAGCGGCGCGAAGCTCGAGCTGCTGCTCGAGCTCGTCGGCGAGCTGCTGGCCGAGAAGCGCCGCGCGCTGGTGTTCAGCCAGTTCACCGCGATGCTCGCGGTGATCGAGCAGCACCTCGACGCACGCCGGATCCCCTGGCTGTCGATCACCGGCGCCACGCGGCACCGGCAGACGGTCGTCGATCGCTTCCAGGCCGGCGAGGTGCCGATCCTGCTGGTGTCGCTCAAGGCCGGCGGCACGGGCCTGAACCTCACCGCGGCCGACACCGTGATCCACTACGACCCGTGGTGGAACCCCGCGGTCGAGGCCCAGGCCACCGACCGTGCGCATCGCATCGGGCAGTCGCAGCCGGTGACGGTGTACCGGTTGATCTGCGAGGGCACGGTCGAGGAGCGCATGCTCGCGCTGCAGGCGAAGAAGGCGGCGCTGCTCTCCGGGCTGCAGGCGAGCGCCGAGCAGCGCTCGCGCGACGGCTTCGCGCTCGCGGCCGGTGACATCGAGGCCTTGCTCGCGCCGATCGACGTGGGCGAGCAGCCGGCCGACGCGGCCGCGCCGAAGCGCGCGCGCACGCGGGCGACCCGGCGCGCGTGATCGCAGGCCGTGCGTGATTCCGGGCCGCGCGTGATTCCGGGCCGCGCGTGACTTCGGGCCGCGCGTGATCGAGGGCCACGCGTGATCGAGGGCCGCGCGCGACGAGCTCGCATGCTGGCGATCGTGCGTGCGCTGTGCGATCGTGCGCGCGCGATGCCGTTCCAGCCCGCACCGCCTCTGCCCGGACGCTTCGCGGAGCTCTTGCCGTGGCCGCGGGCGAGCTTCGAGCTCGCGCGGGGAAGGCTCGCCGGCCGCGAGGTGCACTACGTCGACGCGGGTCCACGCGACGGCGATGCGATCGTGATGCTGCATGGCAATCCGACCTGGTCGGTGCTGTGGCGCAAGGTGATCGCGCTCCTGCCCGAGCGGCGCTGCGTCGCGCCGGATCTGCTCGGGTTCGGGCTGTCGTCCCGGCTGCCGGAGCTGCGCGATCACAGCATCGACGGCCACGCCGATGCGATCGTCGAGCTCGTGCAGGCGCTGCAGCTGCGCTCGATCGTGCTGGTGGGCCAGGACTGGGGCGGGCCGATCGCGACGGCCGTCGGCGCGCGGATTCCCGACGTCGTGCGCGGGCTCGTGCTCGCGAACACGTCGGTGCTGGTGCCCGAGCGTCCGCGCGGCACGTTGTTCCATCGCTTCGCGCGGCTGCCCGGGCTCTCGCAGCTCGCGTTCGTGGGGCTCGGCTTCCCGCAGAACCTCCTGTGGTCCGTGCAG
Source organism: uncultured Nannocystaceae bacterium (assembly GCA_964519175.1). Taxonomy (GTDB): domain Bacteria; phylum Myxococcota_A; class Polyangia; order Nannocystales; family Nannocystaceae; genus Xiheibacterium. The sequence continues at coordinate 130,630 of CAZFKC010000003.1, read as the reverse complement.
GGCGATCGGCGATCGATCCGCGGGAAGATCGCGGCGGCGTACAAGTGGCCGCTGCGGCACTTCCGTGATCGCATCGGTCCGCTCGCGCTCGCGCGCATGGTGCCCGATGGTCCGAGCCACCCGAGCATCGACGCGATGCGCCGGGGCGAGCGGTGGGTGCGGGGCTTCGGGGGGCCGATGGCGCTCGTGTGGGGCACGCGCGATCCGCTGCTCGGGCGCGCGCTCGAGCGCCACCGCCGGGCGTTCCCGCAGGCGCAGGTGACGATCACCGAGGCCGGCCACTTCCTGCAGGAAGAGGTGCCCGAGGCGCTCGCTGCGGCGATCGCCGTGGTCTGGCGGCGTGCCGCCCCGGCACATGTGCCCGAGCGCCGATGACAACCTGTCACGCGCCGGATCGGCACTGCCGCGCGAAAGGCCACGTTGCTCGACGCGCGCGCACGGCAGCGGCGTGGCATCATGGTTGCACACTCGCCCTGGTCTCGCGTATGTCCCCGCCGTTGCCCGCGAAGCTCGATCGACGAACGCGTCTGCTCGCCTGGTCGCTCGCCGCAGCGATCGCGACGCCGATGATGGCCGCGAGCCCACGGGCGGAGGCGGCTCCGGTCGCGCCGAGTGGGTCGAATTTCAAGATCTGGTACTACAAGACCAAGGAGAACGGCGAGCGTGATCGCTACTTCTCCGGCCAGGATCTCACCGGTTACATCAACCGCGCCCGCTGCGAGTGCGGGCAGGACATCTCGACCAGGGTGCTGCTCAGCCCCGCGATGGGCGGCACCTACGACAACACCAAGGCGATCCGCACCTACGTCGGCAGCCGCTGCGACGTGGCGGTCGGTACACCGCAGGTGCAGGTCAAGCCGTGCGTCAAGGTCTACGACGGCTACGCCAACGCGTACACCAAGCAGATCAACTTCAGCTTCGGCCCGGTGTGGCTCGCCGGTGGCATCGACACCTCGGCGGGCGGCGTCGACATCGGCTCGGCGGTACCGTCCGGCACGTGCGACGTGGCGCAGGGCGATGCGGGCGTGTGGATCTGCATCGAAGACGGCATGGCCAACGACTGCCAAGCCAACGAGTTCCAGGTCACCGGCACGCAGAACAACAACACGACCGGCACCATGACCGGCGGCGTGATGCCCACCGGCGGCATCCACTACGACTTCCAGCCCCCGACGAACCTGCCGAGCGACTTCAGCATCGACAGCGGCGACGGCACGGTGCTCATCACGTGGAAGCTGCTCACGACCGGTGACATCGCAGGCTATCGCGTGCTCTGTGCGGACGCGGACGGAAACCCGCTGCCCGGGCGCGGTCTCGATCCGCCCCCGCTCGCGCAGGTGAACGTCGGCAAGCTCTACTTCACCAAGGACAACCTCTGCCCCGAGGGGCCCTTCGGCGACGACGTTCCGGTGGCGACCGGCAGCACGACCGGCACCACGACCGGAACGGACACGGGCGGCACCGACACCGACGGCACCACCACGGACGTCACCGATGGCACCACCGGCGGTGTCTTCGGCGATGGCGACATCGTCGACGGGTTCGAGCACGCGACCACGGGCTCGAGCGGCGGCACGACGACGACCACCACCACCGCTACCGACGACGGCGGCGGCGACCCGCCGGTGCGCGACACCGACGTGAACGACACCGAGAACGAGCACCAAGACACCCCGTCCGGCATCATGACGATGGACTGGGCCTACGTGTGCAGCCCGCACATCGGCGGCACCTCGCAGAAAGCAAAGGTCACCGGGCTCGAGAACGACCGCGAGTACCAGTTCGCGATCGTCGCCTACGACCTCGCCGGCAATCCGGTCGTCGCATCGGGAGACCTTCCGCTGACTGCGTCGCCGCGCGAGACCACCGACCTGTGGGAGCAGTGCGAGATCGACGGCAACGTCTGTGGCGACGGCGGGTTCTGCAACTGTTCGCTCGAGGACGACGGACGCAGTGGTGCGGCGTGGCTCGGCGTGCTCGCGGGCTTCGGCGCGCGGCGGCGACGTCGACGAGGACGCGGATGATCGCAGAGCTGCTCGCGCTCGCCCTCGCGCCCGCGGATCCGCCTGCAGCTCCGGCCAAGCCGGCGCCGACGGCCGCCCCCTCGCCTGCGCCTGCGGCCGATCCCGCCGACTCGATCGTGCCGGTGTCCACCGACGACTACGGCACGCCGCACGACCCTGGCATGCCCGGGGCGGCACAGCCCTCGGTGCCCGACGCCGCCCCGCCGGCCCCCGGGGAAGATCGCTGGGCGACGACGCGCAACGCCGACGACAAGCCGAAGCCAGTGCCGTCCGAGGCCGCGATCGCACGCGACAGCACCGTGCCGCCATGGGATCCCGACGCGCGTCGCAAGACCCGCTGGCAGCGGCCTGGAAGCAAGCAGCGCTTCGCGTTCGAGTTCAAGATCGGCCCCTATCTGCCCGAGGTCGACAAGGCCTACAACGGACCCGGGCTCGGGCCGTACGCGACGATCTTCGGCCGCACGAACAGCATGGGGCAGGCGGTCAAGAAGCCGAAGCTCGGCGTCATGCCGGCGTTCTCGTTCGAGTACCAGTTCATCTACCTGGCGGGGCCGCTCGCGGTGGGTACCCAGGTCTCGTTCTTCTTCGACAAGGCGGACGCGCTCATCGCCGAGCCGATGCCGGGCGAGAACATCCGTAGCACCGCCGACCAGACCCGCTTCGGCATGGTGCCGCTGTCGCTGCAGCTCATCTACCGGTTCGAGCTGCTCGCCGACTTCTACAAGGTGCCGCTCGTGCCATACGCGAAGGTGGGGCTCACCTACGCGTTCTGGTGGGTCAAGGACGGCACCGGCAAGGTCGCCGTGAACGAGGCCGGCAAGAAGGGCCGCGGCGGCGTCGTGGGCTGGCAGCTCAACCCCGGGCTCATGATCCGACTCGACGCATTCGAGCCGAGCGCTTCGAAGAAGCTCGATCAGTCGACGAAGATCAATCACGCCTATCTGTTCGGCGAGTTCCAGCTCACGCGGCTGCGCAACTTCGGCGTCGGCAACTCGATCGACCTCGGCGACAAGACGGCGCTCGCCGGCATCGCGATCGAGTTCTAGTCGGCAGGCCGGGCACGGGCACGGGCACGGGCACGGGCACGGAGCAGGGTGTCCGGAAGCACGCTTCGCGTCCTTCCGCACCCTGCTAGCGTCGCCGATAGGCGACCAGCTCGATCGTACGTTCGCGGGGCACGCCCGCGAGCTCGCGGCGGACGAAGCGGGCGGAGGTCAGCGCGCGCATCGTGTCGCGGCGCAGGGCGACGCGCTCGGGACGATCGACGTGCGAGGTGACCAGGAAGACCGCGCCGTCGTGGTTCGCGAGCCGCGCGGCGAAGTCGTCCGCCTCCGGGTCGAGGATCTCCGTGGGCAGCTCGTAGACCTCGAACGGGAAGCGCACGAAGACGTGCGGCACGACCACGGTGAGATCGCCGGGGGCCGCGTGCTCGCGGATCGACGCTGCGATGCGATCCCACGGCTCGAAGTCGGCGGTCGCGTACTGCTTCGCGATGCCGCGCACGTGCAGCCGCGCCAGCACGAACGCCGGCCACGCGAGCACGAGCATCGCGATCGCGGCCGCAATCGCCTTCGGAGCCCGCGGCAGCACGCGCCGACCGAGCGCGACCGCGAGCTCGACGATCGCAGCGACGCCCGCCGCCTGCAGCACCGCGACGATGGCCAACGACGGCATGAAGTAGCGCAGCGTGACGAAGTGCTCGGGGTTGCGCAGCAGCACCCCCGACAGCGGGAACACGGCCACCAGCGCGAGCCCGAGCACCAGCACGCGCCGCGACCACGGGCCCGGCACGAGCGCGAAGCAAGCGAGCGCCGGCACCCACGGCGTGTCGAGCCCGAACGTCAGCAGATCGCGGGCGAGCTCCGCCGCGTTCTCGACCGGGCCCGCGCGCGACTCGAGCTGACCGCCGCCCGCGGTCGCCCACACCTTCCACATCCCGGGCACGAGCGGCGCGCAGGCGAGCGCGGCGACGCCGAGCGCGAGCGCCCACTCGCGCAGCGCAGGCCAGTCGCGGAGCGCAGGCGAGTGCCCGGAGCGCCGGGCCGCGAGCTGCCACCCGCCGCAGAACAGCGCGAGCCCGAACAGGAACGGCAGCGCGAACAGGTGCACCCACGCGGCCGCGGCAGCGCTCGCGCCGAGCAGCACGAACGTGCGCCGCCCTGCCCTCGGCCCGCCGTCGCTGCCGAGCGCGCGCACGGCCAGCAACACCGCGAGCGCGGCGCAGAGCCCGAGCAAGCTGTAGTGCCTCGCTTGTTGGGCGTACTTCAGCGCGTACGGCAACGTCGGCCACACGAGCGCCGCCACGATCGCGGCATTGCGCCCGAAGAGCCGCCCCGCGAGCAGCACGATGACCGCGGCGAGCCCGGCGTTCGCGAGCACCGACGGCATCCGCACGCACACCTCGCCGCTGCCGCAGACCGCCATCGCCGCCTTCACGACGAGGAAGTACCCGCCGGGATGATGCGCGCCGCCGAACGCCTCGTTGCGCATCGCGACGATGTCGCCGAGCGAGCGCCTCGCATCGTGCACCGTGAAGGTCTCGTCGAGCCACAGGCTCGCGTCGGCGAGGCCCCAGCAGCCCAGCGCCACCGCGACCAGCGCGGCTGCCCATGCGAGCGCGCCGAGCTGCCGCGGGCTCATGTCACGAGTCGGCGGATGAGCGCGAGCTCGATCTGACGGCGCGCGATGCTGGCGTCGACGAGCTCGACGATCACGCGGTCGCCGATGCCGATGGTGGTCCCGCTGCGCTCGCCCTTCATGCGCGCGACGAGCTCGTCGACCACGAACGCCTCCCGGGTCTCGCGCTCGAGCGCGTTGCGCCGGATCATGCCGTCGACCGGCGGATCGTCGAGCATCACGAACGCGCCGGTGTTCGACATGCCGGTGACGGTGCCCTCGAAGCGATCGCCGATGCGGTCGCGCATGTAGGCCGCGGCGAGCATCGACTTCGCGTCGCGCTCTGCCTGCGTCACCTGGCGCTCGCGCTCGCTCGCCCTCACCGCCGTGGCGGTGGCGACGTGGCGCTCGGGCATCTTGGGCACCGGCTCCGGCCCCGCCGAGCCCCCGCTGCGCTTCAGCCAGGCCTTGAGCACGCGGTGATCGACGAGGTCCGCGTAGCGCCGGATCGGCGACGTGAAGTGCAGGTATGCCTCGCTCGCGAGCGCGAAGTGCCCCACGTTGGCGGTCGCGTACTCGGCCTGCGCGAGCGCGCGGAGCAGCAGCCCGTTCAGCGCCACGCGCCGCGGATGCTTCGCGATGCGCTTGAGGAACAGCGACATCAGCTTCGGCGAGCGCAACGACTCGGGGTCGACGTCGACGGCGAGCAGTGCCGCGATCGCGCAGAAGCGCTCGATGCGTTCCTCGTCGGGCGCCGCGTGCACGCGGTAGAGCGTGGGCAAGCGCTGCTGCGCACACACGCGCGCCGCGGCCTCGTTCGCGGCGAGCATCAGCTCCTCGATGAGGTTGTACGCGCGTGCGATCTCGGGGTTCGCCCGCGCCTGCTCGATGGCACGGACGCGCTCGGGATCGTCCTGGTCGAGGCGGATCTTGATCTCGGGCAGCGTGAGCTCGATGGCGCCGCGGCGCAGTCGGACCTTGCGCAGACGATCGGCGAGCGCGCGCAGCTCGACGACGCGGCCGCGCAGCTCGGCATCGTCGCCTCCGCCTTCGAGCATCTTGGCGGCCTGCTCGTAGCTCAGCCGCGCACGGCTGCGGATCACCGCGGCCGCGATGACGCTCTTCTCGACGCCGCCGCGTGCGTCGATGTCGAGCGAGACGACCATCGCCAGGCGGTCCTGCTCGGCGACGAGCGAGCACATGTTGCTCGACAGCTGCGGCGGCAGCATCGGGATCGCGCGATCGGGCAGGTAGCAGGAGAAGCAGCGCTGCGCCGCCTCGACGTCGAAGGCATCGCCCTCGCGCACGTAGTGCGAGACGTCGGCGACCGCGACGTGCAGACGCGTGCTGCCCTTGGGCAGCTGCTCGACGCAGACCGCGTCGTCGAAGTCGCGCGCATCGGGCGGGTCGATCGTGCAGAACGGCAGGTGCCGCAGGTCCGCACGGTCGACCAGATCCTCGGGCCGGACCTCGGTGGGGACGTGCTTCGCGGCCTCGAGCACGTGGTCGGGGAACTCGGGATCGACGCCGTGCTCGATGAGGATCTTGACCTGCTCGGTCGCGAGTCGGCCGGGCTTGCCGAGCACACGGTCGACGGTCGCGAGCACGCGGGGCGCCCGCGGCTCGGGATACTCGACGATGTCGACGAGCACGACCATGTCGAACGGCTCGGGCGGCAGCTCGCCCACGATCTCGACCGCATCGACGACGCGCGGATCGTCGGGCTCGAGCCACAGCCGCCCGCGCTGACGACGGAGCACGCCGGTGAGTCGGGTGCGACGGCGCGCCACGACCGAGCGCACCGCGCCCTCGAGCCCGCGCTCGGCCGACCAGAACGCGACGAGCACCTCGTCGCCGTCCATCGCACCGTTTCGGTGCATCGCGGGGATGAACACGGTCGCGCCGTCGTCGTCGCGCTCGGCGAACCCGAAGCCCTGGGGATGCAGCGCGAGCTTGCAGCGCACGGTCTCGCTCGCCCCGGCGGGCAGCGGCACCACCGTCTCGCTGCGATCGGCGCGCTCCTGCCGGCGCGCGCGGTCACGGCTGCGCTCGCTCTCCTGGTGGGCGCGGCGGCGCTCGGCCTTCGCGGTCTCGGACTCCGCGGACGGGCGCGCGCGCGCGGGCGCGGCCTTGCCTCCGCCGCCGCGCTTGGGCTTCTGCTTGCGCTCGGACTTGCGCGAAGATCGATCGGTAGGACGGGCCAACGCGGGGACGCTACCCGGTTGCGCCCGAGCGATCCACCGCCGCCAGCCCCCGCACGTGGCCGTCGTCGCACGCGACCACCAGCGTGCCCTGAGGCGTGATCGCGACCTGGGCGTCGATGTCGGCCGGGAACTCGAGCTGCCACAGCAGCTTGCCGCCGGCATCGAGCGCGTAGAGGCGGTCGTCGCGGCTGCCGAAGTAGATCCGCCCGGCGCGATCGATCGTCGGCGCGGCCGCGAGCGCGCCGCCCGTCGCGAACTTCCAGCGCAGGCGACCGTCGGGATCGAGGGCGTAGAGCGTGCCGTCCGCGGACCCGACGTGGATCGTGCCGTCCGCACCGAGCGTCGCCGCGCTGCGGATCTCGCCCTTCGTCGCCCAGCTCCACGCGAGCTTGCCGTCCTCGGCGAGCGCGTAGAGCTTGCCGTCGTCTGCACCGACGTAGATCTTCCGCGTCGCGTCGGTGATCGGCGAGCCGTCGACGTCGGCCCCCACCGCGAACGTCCACGCGAGCGCGCCGTCCTTGGCGAGCGCGGTGACGTTGCCATCGAAGCCACCTGCGACGACGAGTCGATCGGTGACGAGCGGCGTGGAGAACACGTGGCGCGCACGGATGCCCTCGCCGCTCGGCGTGTGCCAGCGGATCTCGCCCGAGGGCGCGATGCGGTAGATCCCGTCGGCACCGAGCACCAGATCGCCGTCCTCGGCGAGGCTCGGGCCGCCGTCGACGTCGCAGCGCGTGCCCTCGGGCCCGCGCGCGCGCGGTGGGTTGCAGTCGCCGAGACGATGCCGCGCGGTGATCGTCGCGCCGGGATCGATCGCGTACAGCGTGTCGTCGTCGGCGCCGAGCCACACGGTGCCGGTCGCGTCCGCGACGGGGTTCGACCAGACGATCCCGTCGACGGCGAGGTCGGCGACGATCGTGCCGGGCGCAGCGCCTGCGGTCGCGATCGCGACGACCCGACCCGAGTGGCTGGCCACCCAGACGCGGTGCTCGCCGTCCGGCGTCACCACCGGCAACGGCCGCGCCGTGATGACCGAGCCGAGCACGACGTCCCACTGGACGCGCGGCAGCTCGGCAGGGCCGGCGATCGCTTCGCTCACGCCCGGGCGCGACGCGACGGCGGCCGCGGCGATGCAGCGACCGGTGGCGCAGGTCTGGCCAGGCGCGCAGTCGTCGTCGTTCGCACAGCCCGAATCGCCGTTCTTCGCTCCACCGGGTCGACAGGCGGCGAGGCCGAACGTGGCGAGGGCCACCGCACGCGCGGCGCGCATTCGCGCGGAATGTGGGACATCTGGCACGTAGGGCAGCATTCTTCCCCGAAATGGGGCTTTGACTTCCAATTCTGTAGGTGGTAGTGGTACCGGACGGCGTTGGGCGTCGGGAGCACGAATAAATCCTTGTGATTTCAAGGATTTAGCGTGAGGCGAAGGGGCCGCGAGCCCTCGTTGGGAGACTGAGAACATGGTCGCAGAGCAGGCCGCACGGGCACGAGACAAAGACGAGCCGGTCGAAGAGATCTACTACCGCAAGGGTGACATCGACTTCTGCTTCCTGCTCAACCGCCGGCACCACAACCTGCGCGTGTTCGACTACCGCGTGGGGAACTACCAGCAGAAGCGCGACTTCTTCGATCGGATCGCACGCACCGAAGGGTTGCGCAAGGTCTTCACGGTCGTCGAGAAGCAGGACAGCAAGAGCTGGCGCAGCGTGGGGTTCTCGCGCGAGGGCGCGATCCCGGGGTACTTCCGCACCGCCGACGCATACATCATGAGCCGCGTCTACACCGACGACGGCGAGCCGATCCAAGGCGGCGCACCGAAGCTGGTCGCCCCATCGGCGCACAGCAAGGAGAAGACGCCGGCCAAGCCGCGCGGGCTGAACACCGAGGTCGTCACCGATCGTCGGCGGCTCGCCGCGATGGCGGCCGCGCACGCCGAGGCCTCGCTCTACGCGCCTTTCCGCCGTGGCACGTTCCACCCCGACCTCGGGCTCGTCGCGAAGATGGGCCGCAAGGAGTACTGGGTCGGCGCCGAGACGGACTCGTCGTTCGGGCACGCGAAGGTCGACATGCTCACCGTGCCGGACAAGGAGCCGGACGTCGCGGTGCTGTCGTACTGCGTGCGTGCGCTGCTCGACGAGCTGCTCAAGGTCGAGACCGCGAGCGTCTTCTCGCTGTGCGCCGTCGACTGGGCGATGTCGAACCAGGTCTACGCGGAGCTCGGCTTCAAGGTCACCGCGCGGCTCACCGACCACGTGACGCGCGAGGAAGACTTCATCGGCGCCCAGCTCTGGCACAGAAGACTCGCGAATACGCCGACGCCACGGCTCCCCAGCTTCATCTGAAGCTGGGGCGCCGCGGCGACGGCGTCTTCGCGGGTCTTCGCCTCCTTTGCCCCCAACGACCGGCTCGGGTGCCGCGGTACGCGCTGACGCGCCGCTTGCCCCCGCAAGCGGGGGCGAAATCCTCGAGCTTCGCGGACGGCGGTGTCTCGCTTGGTGGAGGACGTCTCCTCGAGCTCCGCGGACGGCGGTGTCTCTCGTGGTGGTGGATGGCGTCGCTTCGCGCAAGCGCCGTCGGATCGCGGGGATGGCTCGTCGGGCGCGGGCGGCGATGGGGCGGTAGACTCTCGGGATATGAGCGATGATCCTCTCGCGACGGTGACTCGGATGTCGCCGCCTTCGGGGCGACGCGCGGAGCCGGGGGCCGTGCTGCGTGTCGTCCATCCGGGATTGGAGTGGAAGGTGACGCTCGGGGCGGAGACCGTCGTCCTCGGGCGGGCGTCGAGCACCGCAGCGGTGCCGGCGGTGCGGCACGACACCGTGTCGCGCAGCCACTTCGAGATCCGCTGGGACGCCGATCAAGGCGTGCACCTCGGCCGCGACCTCGGCAGCCACAACGGCTCGCGCGTCGATGGCAGTCCGGTCGGCGCGCAGGCAGTGCCACTGCGCGACCAGTCCGTGCTGCAGCTCGGCGACGTCACGCTCGTCTACGACGCCGTCGCCTCCGCGGTCGTCGTGCCCGAGGCGCAGACCGAGCTCGAGAACTGCCCCGGCCTCTCGCAGAAGGCGATGACGCTGCGCTCCGCGCTGATGCGTGCCGCACGGGATCCCTCGCCCGTCCTGCTCGTCGGCGAGACCGGCACCGGCAAGGAGTTCGCCGCCCGCGAGCTGCACGCCCGCAGCCGTCGTCGCGGACCGCTGCTCACCATCAACTGCGCCGCCCTCTCCGCGCAGATCATCGACAGCCAGCTCTTCGGTCACGTGCGCGGTGCGTTCACCGGTGCAGCGGCGGATGCCCCCGGCATGTTCCGCTCGGCCGACGGCGGCACGCTGTTCCTCGACGAGATCGGCGAGCTCCCGCTCGAGCTCCAGCCCAAGCTCCTGCGCGCGCTGCAAGAGGGCGAAGTGCAACCCGTCGGTGGCAACAAGATCGTGAAGGTCGACGTGCGCGTCGTCGCGGCGACCAACCGCGAGCTCGATCGCGCCGTCGACAACGGCACGTTCCGCCGCGATCTCTACGCCCGACTCTCGCTCTGGGAGATCCACATGCCCGCACTGCGCGAGCGTCGAGCCGATCTGTTCGGCTGGATCTCGCGGCTGCACCGCGCGTGGCTCGATCGACGCAGCGACGTCGATCCCGCGCCGCTGCAATTCGATCCCGAGGTCGCCGAGGTCCTGCTCCTGCACGGCTGGCCGAGCAACCTCCGCGAGGTCGATCGGCTCGTGCACGGGCTCGCCGCCTCGACGCCGCCCGGGGAGCTCGTCGGCCGCTCCGATCTGCCGACGTGGTTCGTCGATCCCGAGTCCGGCGACGACGATCTGCCACCGCCGGCCGTCAAGCGCGCCGTGCCGGGCCGCGAGGAATTCGTCGCCGAGTTCGAGCGACTCGGCGGCAACGTCCGCGCGCTCGCGAAGCACTTCGAGCGCGACCGCCGACAGATCTATCGGTGGATCGACAGCTACGGATTGCGGCGCGAAGGCGCCGACGGGGCCTGAGCCGCCGCGCCCGTGATGCGGCCTACAGTGACGTCACCGAATCGGCCTCGATCCGCGCCGACGCGCAGGCCGCCAGGCGCGACGAAGGCTGTTCACGCTTCCGATTCCGGGCGTTTCGCGGTATGTGCAATGCCGGTTCGGGTCGCTGAAACGGCCCAAGTCCCGGAGGAACGAACGATGAAGATCGCCAGCACCCTGCTCCTCGTTGCCGCGTTCGCGGTCGTTGGATGCGAGAAGAGCTCGCCGGACACGGCCAACCCCGACGACGCGACCAACACGGAGACCCCGGCCGCGGAGACCCCCGCGACCGAGACCCCGGCCGAGACGCCGACCGACGCCGAGGCGCCGACGGATGCCGCCGCAGCGCCCGACGCCGCGGCCGCGCCCGAGGGCTGACGCGCTCGTCCGCACGCAAGGACCCCCGTCGCACCCGCGGCGGGGGTTTTTGCGTTTCAGCGTCCGCGACGGCGACGAAGCCCCAGCACCACGAGCGCCAGCGCAGCCGACCACGGGCTCGGCGCGCGCGTGCTGCAGCCGCAGCCGGCCTCGGTCGCGTTCTCGCCGAACGTGTCGGGCAGCGCGTCGGGCTCGTCGTCGCCATCGCCCGCCGTGCCCGCGCCGCCTTCGCTCTCCGACGCAGCATCGCTGTCCGACGCGCCGTTCGTGCTCTCGGCGGGCGCCGTGGTGGCCGGCATCGTCGTCGTCACCGGCGGCTCGCCCGTGCTGTCCACCTCGCCGCCCGTCGACTCGGCCGCCATCGTGGTGTCGCCCGGACCCGCGCCGCTCGAGGTCGACTCGCCGGGCAGCGGCAGCACGCACTCGCCGGGCGCCTGCGTGATGCCGATGTCGTCGCCGTAGAAGAAGCGCAGCATCGCGACGTAGTCGTAGCCCTGCGTCTCCAGGCAACGCGCCGACCACTGCCCCATGCAGCCGCGGTTCTGCCCGTAGCCCGAGTCGCCGGGGTTGTGCACGAAGCCGAGCTCGGTCTGCTCGACGTCGGTGCTGGTCCGGCCCTCGTTGTACGTGACCCAGTGCTCCGTCGAGGCCGCGCCGTCGTTGCCCACGCACGCGGGCCCGGCGACGCCGCTGTCGCCCGCGACGAAGAACGCGTAGGTGAGCGTGCTGTTGTAGTTGAGGTAGAGCCCGCTCGTCTCTTGCACCGCCTGGATCTGCTGCGGCGTCGGATCCGATCCGCACGAATAGACCTGGCAGCCCTGGCCGTCGCAGATCCCACCGCTCGTCGCGATCGCGTAGTAGGCGACCGAGCGCGCCGCGATCGCCTGGGCCTTCAACGCCTCGAGATCGGCGCCACCGTTTTCGCAGTGCACGACGTGCGGCAGGTAGTCCGTCTCCATGTCGATCGTGCCGACACCGTCGACGGCGATCTCGCAGTACGCACTGCCGAGCGGCGCGGGCACGCGCTGGATCTCGGGGCGCTGCTCGAGCGGCAGATCGCCGTCGCGCTCGAGCAGTAGGTCCTCGTCGGCGGCGCAGCCCAGCACACCCACGATCGCCATCTTCGCTGCTCTGTGGCGTGCCCGCATTGCCCCTCCGTCGCCGAGGCTAGCAGTGGCGGGCGGCCGCGTGGGCGCCGGGCCGCGCGCGCCTACGTAGCAGCGCGTAGCCGGTCAGCCTTCCGGCACGAACGCGGACTGCACGAGGCCGGTCAAGCAGCGGATCGCCGGGCTGAAATCGAGGCCGCAGATCGACTCGATGCAGCAACGAACCCGGCCCTCGTCGACCTCCTGGGTCGCGGGATCGTCGGCGCGGTTGAGGCTCTCGCAGACGCTGCGCACGCGCGCGGGCGGGATCGCCTGGCCGCGCGTGGTGCCCGACATCTCGTCGTAGCCCGTGCAGCCGGGGCCGATGCCGAACTCGAACTGCTTGCGCGGGCCGGTGATGCCCGCGGCCCAGTCCGCCGGCAGGATGTCGCCGTCGGGATACTGGCCGTCGCGCCAGTCGCGATAGACGAGCGCAGCGGCGCCGCCCTCGGTCGGCTGGTACGGCGGATGCTCGGCGTGCGCGGTGACCTCGGGCACCCCGAGCACGCCGAGCATGATGACCTCGCGATCCTGCTGCAGCTCCTCGAGCAACACGAGGTAGCGCGACAGCGGATGCAGCACCGCCTCGGTGTCGTCCACCCCGGCGTTCGCGTCGCGATCGCGGTTCGTCGGCACACAGCTGTCGTGGATCCCGGTCAGCGGATCGGGCTCGCTGCACTCGACGCCCGCGTTCCAGCAGATCGCCTCGCTCGGGGCCGGCTCACCGGACACCGGCTCGATCGACATGAAGTCCTCGTCGCTCATGATGTTGAGATCGCGGACCGAGCAGTCGGCACCGTCGGTGATGATCGCGATCGCCAGCACCGCGCCGTCGCGCAGGAATGGCTTGTCGATCCAGTCCCAGTCGGGCTCGACGCAGCCCTCGGGATCGTTCCAGCACGCGTGGGGATTCAGCGCCTGCAGCATCGCCTCGAGCGGCGCCTCGTACGTGCAGCCGTCGATGCCCTGGGGACCGATGCACGCGAGCGCCTCCGCCGGTCCGCCGCCCATCACGTTGTCGCCCGCGCGATCGAAGTGCAGGAACTGATCCGTGGGGAACGCGGGCGCGTCGGGGTCGCAGACCTGCGTGCAGGCCTGCTCGACCGAGAGCTGCGGCGCGCCGAAGCCGGTGAAGCGATCGAGCCGCGCCGTACACGGGCTCGAGATCGGTGCGCCGCGTTGCGCCACGTAGCCGGGATGCACCCACGGACCGAAGCACGCGGGGTTCAGCCCCAGGTCCGTGGTCGTCACCATCACGTTGACGTCGGCGCCGGCCGGCCTGCCGCCCGTGTCCTTCAGCTCCTGCAGCTGCTCGATGAGCAGCGCGAAGTTGCGGGCGAGGTTCAGCTGCTCCTCGCCCATCGTCGTGGAGTTGTCGATCACGAACAGCAGGTCGAGCTTGTTCTGGCAGCCGAGCGTGGGATCGCAGGTGTCCTGCGCCGGCACGTCGAGCGGCGGGCTCGTCGACTCCGAGGTGACGGGCAGCAGCCCCGACGAGGAGCCGGTGCCGTCGGCGACCCCGAGCACGAGCTTCGGGTCGGTGCAGCCGAGCACGCCGGCGAGCGCGGCCAGCCCCAGACGTCGGCGCATCGCCCCATCCGACGCCGCCAGCGCGCGGATTCGGCTCTGCCCTGCGATGGCGCCCACGCGCCGATCTTAACACCCGGGGCCCGCCGGGGCCGGGGCGCCGTGGCCGCGGGCGCGCGGGGCCGGCCGGATCCGGCCGCGATTCTCGGGCTTCGGTCGATCGCGTGAGCCGATCGGGCCGGCTCGCGCGATCTTGGGGGTGACGATGCTGCGCTCCGCCCCCGACGCCGCGAGCCTGGCCGGACCGCTCCGCGCGGCCGAGCCCGACGACGAGGTGCTCGTGGCGCGCTGCCGCGCGGGTGATCGCGCGGCGTTCCGCGAGCTCTACCTCCGGCATGCCCGCTACGTCGCGGGGGCCGTGGCGCGCTGGCTCGGCGACGACGCCGAGCTCGACGACATCGTGCAGGACACGTTCGTGCGCGCCGCGGAGCGGCTCGACTCGCTGCGGCAGCCCGCGCTGCTGCGGCCGTGGCTCGTCACGATCGCGATCCGGCTGACGCACTCGCGGATGGTGCGGGCGCGCCGGCGCGGCAGCCTGCTGCGCCTCTTCGGCTGGCAGACGCCGCAGTCCTCCGATCCGCGCGACCGTGCGCCCGCCGACGAGCTGGGGGCCGAGCTCGCGCGGATCCCCGACGGGCTGCGCACGCCGTGGATGCTCCACCACATCGAGGGCGAGCGGCTCGAGGACGTCGCCTCGACCTGTGGGGTCTCGCTCGCGACGATCAAGCGCCGCATCGCGGACTGCGAGCAACGGCTCACCATGCGCCTCGGTGCTCCGCCGCGCAGCGCGGGATCGGGGGAGCGCACATGATCGACGACGCCACCGAGGCGATGCGCGCCCGCGACGTGCAGTGGGATCCGCTGCGCGAGCGCAGGGTGCTCGCGCGCATCGAGGCCGAGCTCGACGGCCGCCGCCCGTCGCCGCGACGACGCTGGCTGCCCGTGCTCGGGCTCTCGCTGGCCGCCGCCGCGGCCGTCGCGATCGTCGCGCTGCAGCCGGGCGCATCGCCCTCGCGGCTCGAGCCCGCGCTCGGTGCTATCGCGGCGAGCGAGCCGGCCGACGAGGCCCACGCCCACACCTCGCCGCTGCCGGGCATCCCGACCGTGCCCGCGCCCGCGATCGCGCTGGCCGACGGCTCGGTCGCCACGCTCTACGACGGCGCGACACTGCAGCTGCGCACGCAGACCGAGGCGGAGATCCGCATCGAGCAGGACGGTGGTCGCGTGCACTACGAGGTGCGCCCCGATCGCGAGCGCAAGTTCCTCGTCGTCGCCGATGGCGTGCAGGTGCAGGTCGTCGGCACCGCGTTCTGGGTCACGCACGAGCAGGAGCACGTGCGCGTCACCGTGGAGCACGGGCGCGTGCGCGTGCGTCGGCTCGGCGATCCCACGCAGGCCGAGCTCGGCGCGGGCGACGAGCTCCGGCTCGAGCGCAGCGACGACGTCGAAACCGTCGCGCTCGACGACGGCTCCGCGCGCATGCGTGCGAAGAAGCCCGGTCGCACCGGCCCCCGCGCCAGCGTCGACGAGCTGCTCGCGCGCGCCGATGCGGCCGCAGCCGCCCGCCACACCGCAGCTGCGATCGCTGCGCTGCGCGAGATCGTCGATCGCCACGCCGACGATCCGCGCTCGTACAGCAGCGCGTTCCGGCTCGGCAAGCTCGAGCGCGCGCGTGGCCGCCACGCCGCCGCCGCGGCCGCGTTCACCACCGCAGCCCGGCGCTCGCCCTCGGGCACGCTGTCCGCCGATGCGCGGGCCGAAGCGGCGATCGCCTGGTTCGATGCCGGCCAGTACGACAAGGCCCGCGCCGCCGGCGACGACTATCTCGCGCGGCACTCCTCGGGAGCGCAGGCCGATCGCATCCAGCGTATGCTGGATCGGTTGCCGTGATCGCAGCGCCGCTGTCCCTCGCGCTCGCCGGATCGCTGCTCGCCGGCCCCTCGCCGGACGACGCACCGATCACGGCGGGGCAGCTGCACGTCGAGGTGACCGAGTGCGGGGCGCTCGACGCCGGCGAGGTCGAGCGGCTGCTCCGCATCGAGCTGCTCGTGGTCACGCAGGAGATCCGCAGCGGGCCCCCGCTGGAGGTCGCACTGCGCTGTGCCTCGCCCACGATGTCGATCGCGGTCGCGGACCCGCTCACCGGCAAGCGGCTCTCGCGTGACGTGCCGCTGCCCCCCGAGGAGCCGGGCCGCGAGCGCGTGGTCGCCCTGGCGATCGCGCAGCTGTTCGCGGCGTCGTGGCTCGAGCTGTTGCTGCCGAGCCCGCCCGTCGAGCCCGAGCTCGCGCCCACGCCGGTGCCGTCCGCAAAGGCGGAGCCGCGCGCAGTCGAGGCCGCGCGCGTGCTCGTGCGCGAGCGCGTGGAGAAGCGACCGCGCAGCATCGCGGTCGCCTTCGGTGGGATCGTGCGCGGGCGTGCGCTCGAGGCCGAGCCGGTGCTCATGGGCGGCGGCGAGCTCGATCTGCGCGGCTGGTTCGGCAACGCGGCGATCGTGCTGCGACTCGGCGCGGAGGCGGGCTCGGCCCGGCGTGCGCAGGGCAGCGTGCGCGCGCTCGTGCTGCTCGCGAGCCTCGGGGCCGCGGGGCGCCTGCGCCTCGCCCCGCGCTGGGACCTCGGCGGCGTCGTGCTCGTCGGCGGTGGCGTGGGCCGACTGCGCGGCGATCCTTCCCAGCCGGGCGTGCCGACCGGGACCGCGACCGCGTTCACCGGAGCGCTCGTGGCGGGGGCCGGACCACGGTTGCGGCTCGGTCGCGTCGCGCTCGAGCTGGATGCGGAGCTCGGCGGCATGCTGCGTGCGCCGCAGGGCATCGTCGCGAGTGGACGCGCGGTGACGCCCGGAGGGCTGTTCGCCGGCGCTGCGCTGCGCGTCGCGATCGAGACCCCGATCGCCCGCGCATCGTCGCGCACGCGCTGATGCGTGGGCCCGCGCACACGCAGCCGACCGCTGCATTCGCGCACCGGAGCGCGATGCTACGCTCGTCGTCATGATGCGACGTGGGCTGCTCGCGCTCGGAGTCGTTGGTGGCATCGCCGGCGCGCCGACGATGGCTCGGGCCGAACAGGTCTGCGGCACCGTGGCGGAGTTCAATGCCGCGATGGCCGACGCCGGCACGAGCGCGACCGACGTCACGCTCACCTTCGACGTCGTCGGCGTGAACCCCAACGACTTCCCCGCCACCAAGGGCTCGCTCGCACAGTTCCGCGACACGGCGTGCACGACCGGCGCCGACATGGGCATCAAGGTCTACGGCCCCGACGATCCTCCGAACGAGGCGCATCCCGCCGGCACGCTGAAGATGGAGTACGGCAACACCTGCTGCCCGGCCGACTGCGGCGAGAACTGGGCGGACCCGAACCCGTCGGCGATCGTGTTCGCCGACGGCAGCGAGACCTGCAGCGTGACGATGTGGGTGAGCCCGATGGACGCGGGCTACTCGCTCGCGTGCAACGTCGGTCAGTTCGATGCGCTGGGCGGCAACCCCGAGGCCAACGCGGTGAACGAGATCGTGCTGCTCGACTTCCTGCTGCCGGACGGCGGTAGCACGTGGGCGATCGACAACGCGACGGCCACGGGCGACATGGTGTGCTGG
Source organism: uncultured Nannocystaceae bacterium (assembly GCA_964519175.1). Classification (GTDB taxonomy): domain Bacteria; phylum Myxococcota_A; class Polyangia; order Nannocystales; family Nannocystaceae; genus Xiheibacterium. The sequence goes on along the minus strand of CAZFKC010000003.1, from coordinate 113,072 downwards.
GAGTCCGTGCCGAGCAGCATGAACAGCCTCACCGTGCCGGTCGTCGAGGACGTCGCGAGCGGGCCGAGCTGGCCCGACGTCGTGTTCCCCGACCCCACCGACCTCGCGGTCGAGAACGACGGCACCGCCGCGTACCTCAAGTTCGACGTGCCCGCGATCGACGGCAAGGTCGTCCGCACGCGGCTGTTCATGCACAGCAGCACCGCGCCGTCGTCGGACGGCGACGGCGGCGAGGTGCACAGCATCACCGACAACGACTGGTCGGAGGCGACGCTCACCTGGAACACTCGGCCCGAGCACGAGGCGTTCTCGCTCGGCCGTATCGGACCCGCCGCCGCGGACACGTTGGTCTCGCTCGAGCTCGGCACGCCGATCGGCGGGGGCGCGACCTACTCGTTCGCCGTGGTCTCGCCGCCGTCGGACGGCAACGGCACGCACTTCTGGTCGAAGGAGGGCAACGCCGCGAACGCGGCGTACCTGCGGCTCGACTACGTGATCGTCGACGCGGACGGCGACGGCAGCAACGACGGCCCCGACTGCGACGACACCGACGCGAACGTGAGCCCGGCCGCGAGCGAGCAGTGCAACGGCAAGGACGACGACTGCGACGGGGACGTCGACGAGGGCTGCGAAGGCACGGACGAGTCCGGCGAAGCCGGCGGCACGGGCGATGGGCTCGGCAGCGAGGACGGCGGGGCGACCGACGGGTCCGGGTCCGCGGGCCAGGACGGCGGCCCGGCCCTGCCCGGCGGCGGCCCGCGGGGCGCGGACACCGGCTGCGGATGCAGCACGGACGGCGACGCGGCCCCGGGCTGGCTGGTGCTGCTCGGGCTCGGCTTTGCGCGCCGCGGACGTCGCCCGCGGTCCCGCGACGGTCGGTGCGGGCCGGGTTGACTGGCCGCACCGCGGGATTAGCCTCCGGCGCGTGCCCAGGGGGCCGATCGACATGAGTGACACCGTCGCCACCACGACCCATCCGTTCCGTGCCGAAGTCGCTGCGGTGCTGCGGCTCGTCACCAACTCGCTCTACACGAACCGCGACATCTTCCTGCGCGAGCTCGTGAGCAACGCTTCGGATGCGCTCGACAAGGCGCGCTTCGCCGCGCTGGTCGACGACGGCATCGAGGGCCGCGAGCTCGCCCCGAAGATCGTCATCACCGCCGACCACCAGCGCGGGGTGCTGATCGTCGAGGACAACGGCATCGGCATGACCGCCGCCGAGGCCGAGCAGAACCTCGGCACCATCGCGCACTCGGGCACGCTGCGCTTCCTCGAGCAGGCGCGCGCGCGCGAGGGCGAAAAACCCGACCTCGGGCTCATCGGTCAGTTCGGCGTCGGCTTCTACAGCGCGTTCATGGTCGCCAAGCGCATCGACGTGCACACGCGCTCGGCCACGCCGGGCAGCACGGCGATCCTGTGGAGCTCCGAGGGCGACGGCGGGTTCACGATCGGCACCTCCGATCGCGCCACCCGAGGCACGCGCATCGAGCTGCACCTGCGCGACGACTCCAAGGAGTACCTCGATCGCTGGAAGCTGCAGGGCATCGTCAAGCGCTACAGCGACCACGTGCTCTACCCGATCGAGCTCGGCGCCATCAAGGCCGACGGCGGCGACGAGGCTGCGCAGCAGGTGAACTCGGCGTCGGCGTTCTGGACCAAGAACCCGAAGGAGCTCTCCGACGACGACTACCAGGAGTTCTACGCGCACGTGATGGGCGGCTTCGTGCTGCCCTCCGACAAGCCGCTCCTGCGCCTGCACATCTCGCTCGACGCTCCGATCCAGTTCAAGAGCGTGCTGTTCGTGCCGGCCCACCGGCCGGTCGACATGTTCCAGGAGGACGCGAAGCACCTGCAGCTCTATGCCCGCCGCGTGCTGGTCATGGACAACTGCGACAAGCTGCTGCCCTCGTACCTGCGCTTCTTCCGGGGCGTCGTCGACTCCGAGGATCTCCCGCTCAACGTCTCGCGCGAGCTCCTGCAGGAGCACCAGTCGCTGTCCGCGATCCGGCGCCAGCTCACCCGCAAGGCGCTCGGCCTGCTCGCCGACACCGCGAAGGACGACCGCGCGAGCTACGACAAGCTGTGGCGCGAGTTCGGCGTGTTCCTCAAGGAAGGGCTGCACACCGACAACGCGCACCGCGAGCAGCTCACCGAGCTGTTGCGCTTCGATTGCACGGGCACGGACGGCAAGCTGGTGTCGCTGCGCGAATACGTCGACGCGATGCCCGAGGGCCAGTCGGCCATCTACTACATCACCGGCGAGGACGTCGGCGATCTGGCCAAGAGCCCGCACCTCGAGGCCTGCAAGAGCCGGGGCTTCGCGGTGCTGCTCATGACCGACGCGGTCGACGAGTGGGTCGTGCAGGATCTCGACACCTACGCCGACAAGCAGCTCGTCAACGTCACGAAGGGCGAGCTCGAGCTCCCCGCCGACGCCGCTGCCCCCGCGGAGGAGAGCGAGATCGCGGCGCTGTGCACCAAGGCCAAGGCGGTGCTCGGCGAGCGCGTGAAGGAGGTGCGCGCCAGCAAGCGACTCACCGAGAGCAGCGCGTGCCTCGTCGACGACGACGCCGGCATCGGGCGCAACATGGAACGCATCCTCCGCATGGCCGGGCGCGAGCTGCCCAACAAGCCGCGCATCCTCGAGCTGAACGGCGGGCATCCCTTCGTGCGGGCCGCCCAGGCGCTCGCGGCCGAGCACGCGGACGACCCGCGGCTCGCGCTGTGGGTCGAGCTGTTGCACGACCAAGCCGGGCTCGCCGAGGGCTCGCTCGCCGATCCACCCGGCACCGTGCGCCGGATCCAGCGCCTGCTCGACGAGGTCGCCGGCGTCGCGAAGGGCACCGGCGAGTGAGCGCGCCGACCGGCGTGCTCCTGTGCAACCTCGGCACGCCCGAGGCCCCACGCACGCCCGAGGTGCGTCGCTACCTGCGGCAGTTCCTCTCCGATCCGCGCGTCATCGACATCCCTTCGCCGGTGCGCGCGGCGGTGCTCGAGCTGGCGATCCTGCCCAAGCGCCCGGCGGCATCGGCGAGTGCGTACGCGAAGATCTGGACCGAGGCCGGCTCGCCGCTCCTCGTCAACTCGGTCGCGCTGCGCGACCGCGTCGCCGAGCGCCTGCCGGAGCCCGAGTGGAAGGTCGTGCTCGGCATGCGCTACGGCGAGCCCGCGCTCGACAAGGCCTACGGCGAGCTGCTCGCCGCCGGCTGCACGAACATCGTCGTCGTCCCGCTCTATCCGCAGTACGCGACCTCCAGCACGGGCTCCACGCTCGAGCTGCTGTACGCCGCGGCCGCGAAGTCGTGGAACACGCCGTCGTTCGCGGTGACGCCCGCGTTCTACGACGACGCGCGCTTCATCGAGGCGTTCGCACGGGTGACCGAGCCGGTGCTGGCCGAGCACGCGCCCGAGCACGTGCTGCTCAGCTTCCACGGCCTGCCCGAGCGGCACATGAAGAAGAGCGACATCACGGGCGCGCACTGTCTCGCGAACGCGGGCTGCTGCGACGCGATCGGGCCCGCGAACTCGTGGTGTTATCGCGCGCAGTGCCATGCGACCGCGCGCGCGCTCGTGGCCCGGCTCGGGCTCGCCCCGGACCGCTGGAGCCTCGGCTTCCAGTCGCGGCTCGGTCGCACGCCGTGGATCAAGCCGTACAGCGACGAGCAGCTGATCCAGCTGCGCGAGCGCGGCATCTCGCGCATCGCGGTGATGTGCCCGGCGTTCGTCGCCGATTGCCTCGAGACGCTCGAGGAGATCGGGATCCGTGCGGCCGAGGACTGGCATGCACGGGGTGGCGAGTCGCTGGTGCTCGTGCCGTCGCTCAACGCGACCGCCCCATGGGTCGACGCGGTGGTCGGGTTCGTGTGCGGCGCCGCCGGTCGCGCGGCCCCGCACGCTTGACCCCGCTCGGCGCTGTCGGGGACCATCGCAGGATGATGGTCTTCGCTGGGCGTTCGATCGCAGCCGCATCCGCCGGCGTCGCCACCACCCTGCTCTCTGCCACCGTCCTGGCGGCGCCGATCGAATTCGTCGAGCAGCGCGAGACCTACATGATCTTCCGCGACGTCGATCAGTCGGTCGAGTACGCGAACTGGTTCGATCGCGATCCGTTCCTCGCGGGCTACGACGCGGTCGAGAGCGGTTTCCTCGCCGAGCACGCCGACGACAGCCAGTTCCTCGTCATGTACACGACCTGGCAGCTCCCGCCGCCGGTCGGTGCGCTGTACCAGTCGGTCAGCAACGACATCCACGGCATCGGCTACGAGCACATCGCGCCCGAGGACAACGTCATCCCCGACGAGGGCATGGGCTACTTCGACGACACGCCGAACAGCCAGGTCTCGGGGTTCATGCACATGAACCAGTGGACGCAGTACCTGGGTGGCGATGCCGGCGGCGTGAACGACAACATCATCTCGCTCATCTTCGGCCAGGAGCTCGGCCACGCGTGGCTCGCGTTCGTCTACTACCAGGACGTGGCCGGGGGTCCGTGGCGCACGGACATGCTCGGGCGCAGCAACGCGCACTGGTCGTTCTACATGAACACGGGGGGCTCGCCGGTGCAGGGCCACGAGTGGATCGACAACGGCGACGGCACGTTCACCGCGATCAAGCAGGACATCTACGAGTACAGCGATCTCGATCTCTACCTGATGGGGCTCCTGCCCGCCGACGAGGTCGCGCCGTGGTTCGTGCTCGACAATCCGACGAACTGCGTGGACTCGGCGCAGAAGGACGGCTCGTGCGCGCCGGACGATGCGTTCCTGTTCGAGGCGGACTCCTACACGATCAATGCGACGCGCCGCGACATCACGATCGACGAGGTCATCGCGGTCGAGGGGCCCCGCCTGCCGGCGTTCGGCGACGCGCCGAACACCTACGACGTCTCGTTCATCCTGGTCACGCGCGCCGACGAGGTGCTCGACGAGGGCGACAAGCTGCTCGTCGACGCGATCGTGAATCGCTCGATCGACATCTTCGACGCGCAGACCCGCGGCTACGCGCACATCGTGAACCGCACGGCGCAGGGCGGCAGCAGCGACACGACCGGCGGGAACGACGACGACGCGAGCGGCTCGGGCAACCCCGACGACAGCGGCGACGGCAGCGCGAGCGCCGAGGGCAACACGAGCGCGAGCGGCAGCGAGGGTGCGAGCGCGAGCGGCAGCGCGAGTGCCAGCGGCAGCGCGAGCGGTGGTGCCGATGCGAGCGGCGACGGCTCGAGCGGCTCCGAAGGTGCCGGCGCGGCCGAGGGCGGCAGCGAGGGCTGCGGGTGCACGCAGACCGGCGCGCCGGCCCGCGCGGGGCTCGGCTTGCTCGCGCTCGGAGCGTGGCTCAGACGGCGGCCGCGAGCACGGGTGCGGCCGCGGGCGTGATCGCGGCGCGCTGCTGCACGGAGATGCACGCGAGCTTCGGCATCGCGAAGCCGAGCAGCGCGTCCCGGAGCGCGTCGGCGCTCGGGCGGCAGAACGTGCCGATGTAGCGGTGGCCGATCGACTCCAGCGCGTCGTCCTCCGGCTCGGCGTGCCAGAGCACGCCGAACGGATCGATCCACACCGTGCGGTAGCCGTGGCAGCCCGAGAGCGCGCCCACGACGTCTTCGACCTGCCGTTCGAGGGAGCAATCGAGGGCTTCGACCTGCATCGCGACGCACCGTGTCACGGTCGCCGGGCCGCTCCAAAAAAGCGGATCACTCTCCCGCGATCGCCCGACGCATCCGCCTCGCCGCCTCGAGCATCCGCGGCCCGGGACGGCCGGAGAAACGCTCGTCCAGCGGGTAGATGCGGCGGTTCTGCACCACACGCAGGCGCTCCAGCCCCGGGCGCTTGCCCACGCTGTCGGTGTCGAGCTTGTGCTCGGCCACCCCACACCACGACACGAAGCAGACCTCGGGGTCCACGGCGCGGAGCTGCTCGGCGTCGATCTCGACGCTCGAGCCCGGACGATCGCCGAACACGTTCACCCCGCCGGCGAGCTCGATCAGCTCGTTGCTGTAGCACTCGCGCGCAGGACTGAACATCGGACGAGGCCACCACTCGAGGTAGACCCGGGTCGGCACCGCGGGTCGGGTGCGCGCGAGCTCGTCGCGCTCGGCCACCAGCGCCTCGATTGCCGCCTCGGCGCGCCCGGGCACGCCGAGCGCGGCGCCGAGGCGGCGCAGGTCCGCGAGCATGTCGGCGAACGACTTCGGCGCGCTGACGAGCTGGGCCACGCCGCGTGCGCGCAGGCCGGTGACGATGCGCTCCATGCCCGGCACGGTCAGCGAGCTCACGACGAGATCGGGCGCGAGCGCTGCGACGCGATCGAGATCGGGCCCGAGATCGGGGCCGAGCCGCTCGCAGCGCGCGACCGCCTCGGGGAAATCCGAGGAGTCCTCGCAGGCGATCACGCGGTCGAAGCAGCCGAGCGCATCGACGAGCTCCGCGTTGGACGGTGCGAGCGTGATCAGCCGGCGCACCGGTCCACGGGGAGCATCGCCGAGCGCGTCGAGCTCGAAGGCTCCGGATGCGACGCTGCGTCCGTCGTCGTCGACGAGCGCGAGCTCGCGACGGCCGCGCGCGACGAGCCAGCAGCGCAGCGCATGCGGCAGGTCGGGATCCGAGAGCGCGACCGCGTCGGCTTGCTGCCGCTCGAGACCCGCGATCACCCTGCCCTCGCGCCCGTCGCCGAACGCGAGCGACAGCCGCTCGGCGCGGGGATCGCCGGCCCACGCGGGATCGTCCACGGGCCCGGTCGCGCGCGCGACGTGCAGGCGGGTCTCCCAGCGGTGCGTCGGCTTGGCCATCGCCGCCCGCGATCATGCCACCATGGCGGGGCCGTGCCACGCCTCCGCCGACTCCGCCCCGTGCTCGTGCTGCTCGCGCTCACCAGCCTCGCCGCGTGCGAGGTCACCAAGCGCGCCGAGATCTGCGTGCCCGCCAACGACGGCAAGGTCGTCACCGTCGTCGGCTATGTGATCATCGGCGGGTTCTCGCTGGTGTCGTCCGACAACGAGTTCCCGATCCAGCTCGGCGAGAGCACGAAGGCCGAACAGACGGTGCGGGTCTCGGTGAAGCAGGGCACGGGGCCCAACACCATGAAGCAGCTGCCGGAGGGCGACTTCCAGGCCGACGACGTGGAGATCACCCTCGCCGACGGCGCCACGAAGGGCGTCGGAGATCGCATCGCCGCGACCGGCAAGCTGACGGTCACTGGCGACACCTGTGCGATCTACACGGTCGACACGCTGACCAAGCCCCCGTGAGCCGACGCGCAGACGTCGCTGGAACAAGCGGGGATGCTCGGACGTCGGCCGCCGCCATGACCACCCGCCTCCCGCTCCACCGCATGCGTGTCGATCTGCTCGCCCCCTCGCTCGCGATCGTGGTCGCGGCCTGGATCCCGGCCAGCGCCTGGGAGCGGGTCAAGACCAAGCCGAAGGAACGCGTGATCCAGATGACGGGCTCGGCGAAGCGCCGCATCGTCTCGGATCAGATCGGCTGGACCGCCGTCGTCGACACCCGCAACGTCGATCGCGTCGCGGCCTACCGCACGCTGCACGAGCACGTCGAGAAGACGGTCGCGTACCTCGTGGCGCAGGGGATCCCGAAGGAAGAGATCCGCGTGCAGTCGGCCTCGCTCGAGGAACAGCACAAGACCGAGTACGTCGGTGCGGGCGAGGAACGCATCGAGCGCACGGTGCCGGACGGCTTCGTGGCCGTGCAGCAGATCGTGGTGCGCAGCGCCGACGTCACCGCGGTCGAGCGAGTGTCGCGCGAGGTGACGCAGCTGCTCGAGAGCGGCATCTCGGTGAGCTCGAGCTCGCCCGAGTACTTCTACACGAAGCTCGGCGAGCTGAAGATCGAGATGCTGGCCGAGGCCAGCGGCGACGCCCGCATGCGCGCCGACAAGGTGCTCGAGTCGGCCGGCGGCGGCACGATCGCGCGGCTGCGCAGCGCCGACATGGGCGTCATCAACGTGAACCCGCCCAACTCCACCAGCACGTCGTGGGACGGCAACAACGACACGACGAGCTACGAGAAGGACATCATCACGATCGTCCACGCGAGCTTCGAGCTGGCCGACGAGTGATCCTCACTGCAGCTGCGCGAGCGCCTCGATCGTCGACTGCAGGTGCGCGTGATCGGGCGCGAGCGCGACGCGACGGATCGCCAGCGCGCGCTCGAGCGCGAGCTTCGCCTTCGCGGTGTCGCCCGCCTTCACGTAGGCCAGACCGAGGTTGTGCAGCGTCGTCGCGAGGTCGACGTGCTCGGGGCCGAGCGTGCGCTCGCGGAGCTCGCGGGCGCGCTCGAGCCGGGCGATCGCCGCCGCGGTCTGACCGCGCGCGCTCTCGATCGCGCCGAGGTTGCTGAGCGTGCCGGCGACGTCGGGATGCTCGAGCCCGAGCGTCTCCTCCCAGATCGCCAACGCCTCGGCGGAGTACTCGGCCGCGGCGTCGTAGTCGCCGCGCGAGTAGCTGTAGCCGCCGAGGTTGTGCAACGACGCCGCCACCGACGGATGGCGCTCGCCCAGCACGGCGCGCCGGATCGCGAGCGCACGACGGTACTGCTCGCCGGCCGCCTCGATGCGCCCGGCCGCGTGGTGGATGTTGCCGAGGTGGTTGGCGAGATCCGCCCTGCGCACGTCGTCCGCAGGCGCGCCGAGCCGATCGAGCCACATCTGCGCGCGCCGGGCCCAGCGCTCGCCGGCGGCCGGGTCGTCCATGCGATGGGCGACCTGCACGAGCACCCGCGTCGCGCTCGCGGCGACGTCGTCGGCCCCGATCGCGCCGGCTTCGTGCTCCGCGAGCACGAGCTCGCGCTCGGCCGCCGGGAAGTCGCCGAGCATGTCGAGCACGTTGCCGGTGACGAGGCGCGCACGGGCGAGCACCGCGGCATCGCCCTGCGCCTCGGCATCGGCCGCGACGGTGCGCACGTCGGCGAGCGCACTGTCCCAGTGCCCGACGTGCACGAGCGTCGACACGCGGGCGAGCCGCTCGCGCAACGCACGTGACTGCGCGCGCTGCTCGGGCGCGACGGCGGGCTGGCGCATCAGCCAGCCCGCGTCACCGCACGACTCGATCGTGTCCAGCTTGCTCGCCGCCACGACGGCGCCCTCGACGAGCGACACATCGGCCTGCTCGAGCTGGGTGACGAGCTCCGCGAGCCCGGCACGGCGCTCGGCGAGGCAGTCGTCGGTGCGCTCGCGCAGCTCGGCGTCGATGCCGTGGTCGATCGACGCGGCACGGCAGGTCGTCTCGGCGAGCTCCCGCCACTTCCCGGCGTAGGGATCGAGCGTCGCGATCACGCGCTCGGCCGTCACCGCACCGTAGGCGAGGCCGCTGCCAACCAGTGCGGTGCGCAGGCGCTCGGCCGCCGGGGCATTCCAGTCGTCGTCGATGGACGTGCCCGCCTCGACGCACGCCGCCTCGGCGGCGGCACGGCGCACCTGCTGCACGCCGAGCACACAGGCGACCGCGATCGCGACGCCGACACCACCGGCGATCCACCGCATCCGCCTGGCCGGATCGCGCTCGAGCGCCGCGATGAGCTCGTCCATGCTCGCGAAGCGATCGGCCGGCGCGACCGCGAGGCCGCGCACGACCACGGCGCGCAGGTGCTTCTGGGCGATCGCGGTGGCGGGACGCATCGTGCCGCTGCAGACGTTGGCGGACAGCTCCGGCCACGACGCGCCCTCGAACGGCCGCTTGCCCGCGAGCGCCTCGAAGAGCGCGACGCAGAACGAGAACTGATCGGTGCGGGCGTCGCAGGTGCGCCCGCCGAACTGCTCCGGCGCCATGTATGCGGGCGTGCCCATCACCGCGCCGGCCGAGGTCAGCTCCATCGCGAGCGCAGAGCTCGACGCCGAGGGCGTCTCGAGCGTGGGCTCGAGCTCGTCCGCACGTGCGAGCCCGAAGTCCATCACACGTACGCGGCCGTCGTCGCCGAGCATCACGTTGTCGGGCTTGAAGTCGCGGTGCACGAGGCCCTGCGCGTGGGCGGCCGCGAGCCCGCGCCCCGCGGCCGCGAAGATCCGCACGAGCTCGCGCCAGTCGGGCCTCGCCTCCACAGCCCAGCGCGCGAGCGTCTTGCCGCGCACGAACTCCATCGCCACGAACACGCGCCCGTCGTGCTCGCCGGCGTCGTAGACGGCGACGACGTTGGGGTGCTGCAGCTTCGCGAGCGCCTGCGCCTCACGCACGAGCCGCATGCGCTCTTCGTGCGATCCGCCGCCGAGCATCACCTTGATCGCGACCTTGCGATCGAGCTGCGGATCGTAGGCCGAGTACACCGCGCCCATGCCACCGGCGCCGAGGAAGTCGACGACGACGTAGCGGCCGATCGCGTCGCCGCGGCGCAGCGACTCGCCCATGCGCCGCGACTGCGACGCGCTCGCGCGCCCGGAGCCGAGCGTGTCCGCGGCGGGGTCGAACGGCGCCGGCGCGAGCGTGTCGGCACCGCCGTCGATGCCGTCCGCGATGCCGTCCGCGATCATCGGCGCCGGCGCGAGCGTCGGGGCATCGAACGCGGGTGGCTCGAGCGCGCGGGCAGGCAGCTCGGAGGACGGCACGACGCGCCTTTTCTAGCACGGCCGCGCGTGGCGATCGACGCCGCGGCCCCGGTCCGCCGACGTCGTCATGCGCCTCACGGGCTCGGCACTATTGCTTGAAGGGATAGACGACGCCGAGCCGCGGTGCAGCGAAGCTCGGGAACGTCGCGCCGCGAACCGCAGCTTCCACGCACGGAACCACGGGCGAGTCCACGAACGGTGGCTCGACCTTCGCATCGACGACCTTGCCTTCGGCGCCATCGATCATCACCTTCACCAGCAGCGTCTCGCCGGGCGCGATCGCGAACTGGTCCATGCACGCCAGCACGTCCGGCTTCACCGCCGCCATGCCGAGCTTGATCGTCTTCGTGGACAGCTTGGCTTGCTCGAGATGCGACGTCTGGCCCTCGGGTAGGCCAGTGTGCTGCGAGCCCTCGGGTTGCGGTGGGCCGCCGACGCGCCGGAGCCGCCCGTCATCGAGCGTGAAGAGACCGGCATCGACGCTGCCTCCCTCTTCGACCTCGAAGCAGATCGGCGCTCGCGCCTTGTAGTGCTTCGAGACGTTCCCGAGGACGACGACGTGCTCGACCAGACACCAGCGACCCGGACCGACCTTCGCGGTCTGCTCGCTGCGCCCCGCCGGGATTGCCGCCATGTGCACGGCATCACCGGTCGCCGCGTTCGCGAACTCGATGCGCGAGATCGCGGTCGGTGAGTCGACGCGCATCGACAACCGACCCGTCGGCGCAGCACACCCGCCCAGCACGACCAGCACGGCGATCGACATCCGCATCACGGAGGATGATGCCTCGGTCCGTGCCGAGCGGAAAGTGCCTCGCGGCGCAGCCTCACGGCGCGCGCAGGCTCAACGTACCGAGGTAGTCGCGCTTGCCGAGCGGCACGCCGTTGGCGCGCAGGAGCGCGTAGACGTGCGAGAGGTGGAAGTAGAAGTTCGGCAGCGCGTGCTCGACGAAGTAGTCGGCGCCCGACATCGTCTTGCCCTCCCAGCGCGGCTGCGTGATCGAGCGGCCCGCGGCCTCGGCGAAGTCCTTCGCGGCGAAGCCGTCGAGGTAGGCGATCACCTCGCGCACGCGCGTGCGCAGCTCGTCGATCGTCTTCTCGGTGTCGGCGTGCGCGGGCGCCTCCTTGCCGGTGAGGCGCGAGGCCGCGAGCTTCGCGGTGTCGCACGCGATCTGCACCTGGCGTGCGAGCGCGAACTGATCGGGCGCGAGCCGACACTCGAGGAACGCATCTGCGGAGAACGAGCGCGTCTTGGCGGCCGCGACCGCGGCGTCGAACCACAGGTCGAGCTGAGCGAGCTGCTTTCGGAACTGACGGAAGATCTCGGGGTACATCGGCGCCACCTTACCCTGCCCCGTCCCGTTCGCACGAGACGCCCCGCGCATCGCGGGCTAGCATCCGTCGACCATGGCAGACAACCCGCTGAAGGTGATGTTCGTCGCAGGCTTCGGTCCGATCGTCCGCGATCCGGCGGTGAGCCGCGCGCTCTACAAGGACACACTCGGCCTCCCGCTCGAGGCCATGCCCGACGACGAGACGTACCTGCACGCGGAAGGCATCGCCGGGGTGCGGCACTTCGCGCTCTGGCCGCTGGGGCACGCGGCGCAGTCGTGCTTCGGTACGAACGAGTGGCCGAGCTCGATCCCCGAGCCGACGTCGTGGCTCGAGCTCGACGTCGAGGACGTCGCGACCGCGTCGGCCGAGCTTCAACGCAAGGGCTACACGCTGCTCGTGAACAACCGCGTCGAGCCGTGGGGACAGACGGTGACCCGGCTGCTGAGCCCCGAGGGCATCCTGCTCGGCATCACGCTGACGCCATGGCTGCGCGACACGTGAGGCGCCGATCGAGACGGGACTCGGCCCCCCTGACGCGACGCGCGTAGATCCGTCTGCGCCGCACGAATTCGCGGGTTCCTGGGCTCCGTGCAATCGTCGTGGTCCGCGGTCCATCGCTCCTCGGCGAGGACCCCCCGATGACGTTGCACCGCGCGATCCTGCCCCTACCCTTGCTCTCGCTCGTGCTCGCCTGCCCGAGCTCGCCTTCGAGCGACGATGGCGTCGTCGACTCGTCGTCCTCGGAGGGCGGGCAGACCACCGTCGCGCCCACGACCACGGCGACGTCGAGCACGACGGGCTCGAGCTCGGGCGACCCATCGAGCTCGACCACGGGTACCGACAGCAGCAGCAGCGACGATGCCGCGACCAGCGACGAAGCCGCGACCAGCGACGACAGCGGCGACGAGGGCAGCTCGGGCGGCCCGACCAACGACTGCACCGACGAGAAGGATCCGTGCGTGCTCGCGCTGGACGTCACCGCGTCGGGAATCGGCGGCGTCGATCAGTTCTTCGTCTACACGGTGGGCGACGGCAACGAGCACGTGCAGCTCGACGCCGTGTCCGGCGACTACGTCTCCTGGCTCGCGGAGCCGTGGGCATTCGGGTGCAACCTCGACGGCCCGTGCTGCCTGAGCGACGGCTCGCCGTGCGACAAGCCGCTCGCGCAGGAGCTCCTCGAGCTCGGCCCGGGCGATACCGCGTACGTCTTCGTGTACGCGAATGCAGAATACGAGCTGACGATCGCGGGCGGATGATCTTGCTCGGAATCAGCCACTCGAGCCCGCCGTGGCTTCGCCACGGCGGACAGCGAGCACGACCGCGCGCGCCAGGAAGAGCGCCGGATGGCGCGACCAGAGCTAGATGAACGCCAGGTGCTGCGGCTCCGCCCCGCTCGGCGTGCGCAGGGTGATGAGCCCCTTCTGCGCGGCATCCAGCGTCTCGTTGACCTTGTGCTGCAGGCACAGCGATCCGCACATCTTCTGCGCGTTGAACTCCGGCGACGCGAGATACCCCATCACCTCCCAGTAGCGGTCGCTCGACCAGATGTCCTTGAAGCGGGTCTCGCAGATGTTGCCGATGTGGAACTTCTTGTAGCGCTCGTTGAACAGCATGCCGCACGGCGCCACGAGACCCGACCCAGACAGCTGGATCATGAACGGCGCCCCATAGCAGCGCTGATAGCTGCGCTTGCCCTTGGCCTCGATCTTCGACCACTTCACGACGACCTTGTACTCGTCGTCGGACATCGCCTCGGCCTGGCGGAAGCGCTCGTACAGCGAGTCGTAGCCGGCATAGTCGACGCCGAGCTCGCCGTCCTCGCTGTCGGAGCAGTGCTTCAGCACGAGGTAATCCGGGCGAAGCTCCTTACCCAGCTGTGCGAGCGGCAGGATCTGATCGCCGTAGCTCGGCATCACCACCATCTGCATGCCGATCGTGACCGGCAGGCCGCGGGTGCGCTTGATGTCCATCATGTCGCGGATGTTCTGGCACACCCGATCGAACCACTCTTCCTTCACGCCCATGATCTGCGCATACCGCTGGCGCTCGCCCGCGGAGATGTTGACCCGCAGATACGTGAGGTGCGGCAGGATCTCCTCGAGCCGCATGCGCGTCAGCGCGAGCCCGTTCGTGCCCACCGCCATCGAGAGCCCGAGCTCGTGCCCGTGGCGGATCGCGTCGGCGAACACCGGCGAGATGGTGCTCTCCCCGTCGGACACGAAGCTGATGCCCTTCACGCCGATCTCGGCGCAGTCCTCCAGGAAGTCGAAGATGACCTGCTTGTCGATGACCTTGCGGTCGTTCTCCTGCAGCATCGCGTAGCAGTACTCGCACGCGAAGTTGCACGCGCGCGTGAGCGCCATGTCGATCGTGATCGGAGCGATCCGCTCGCCGCGCTCCCACGCCTGCACGCGGTCGAGGTGCCAGGCGATCTTGGTGCCGTCGAGGATCAGCTCGGTGTGGTCGGTCATTCCGGTCATCGGTCGTTCTCCACGATCGCGAGGCGACGCAGCTTGTTGCGGTCGCGGATTTCCTCGAGGTAGACCTCGAGCCGTGCATCGATCTCCCCGCGGATCGTGCGCTCGAGCGTCATCGTCAGCGCGGCGAGCCGCGGATGCGGCGCGGCGCGGAAGACCAGCCGCACATCGAACTCGATCGCGACGAGCGCGAAGCTGTCGGGCTCGAGCCCGTGCGCCAGCGTGAATGCGCCCAGCACCCGTTCGACCTCGGCATGTCGCTCTGCGCGATCGAGCACGCGCCAGCCCGGCGCGGGCCCGGCGTCGTAGCTGCTGGTGCGCTCGAGCTCCGGCACGAGCGCGCGGAGCTCGGTCAGCGCGTCGCGCAGGAGCGCGTGCGGGCGGTCGAACGCGCCTGCGACCGCGCGCGGCGTGACGATGCCGTCGACGGGCGCCCGCCCCTCACGCAGCTTGTCCTCGAGGCGGATGACTCCGTGATCGGCGGCCTCGACGACGGGCAGGCCTTCGACGATCGTGCAGAGCGCCTCGAGCACGCCGAACTCGACGTGGTCGGTGGCGCCCGCGAAGCCCGCGTGCACGACCCGGAGCGAGCCGGGATCCACCGCGAGCGTGAGCGACACGCCGTCGTCGTAGCCCTCGATCCACAGCCAGCGGTCGTCCTCGAGCACCGGCACGTCGTGCGTCGCGGACATCGCCGCGCGCTGCACCGCCTCACGGTAGCAGGCCGGCAGCCGCTCGCGCTCGACCGTCTCGGTGCGCGTGATGCCGACGGGCGCGAAGCTCATCGCGATGCTCGTCGACTCGGGTAGCGACGTCGCCGGATGCAGCGCGTCGACCTCCACCATCATGCCCCCGTTGCACGGCCGCAGCGTGGCGATGCCGAAGCGCGCCGCCATCGCGAGCAGCGAGTCGGCGTCGAGCTGCGCGAGGCTCGTCGGGCCGAGCCGCACCGCGAGCTCTCCCAGCCCGGCACACGCGGCCGCGTCCCACAGGTTGCGCAGGCCGACGAGCGGATCCTCGTCGGGCACCCACAGCGCGAGACCGTCCGCGGCGGGGCCGAAGCCGCGCAGCCGGTCGACGAGACCGGTGGTGTAGTCGGCGACGAGCGCGTCGTAGTCGAGCGGCTCGGGCACGGATTCGTAGGCGATGGCGATCATCGGAGAAACTCGTGGATGGTGGTGGCGACGCGCACGAGGTCGTCGTCGCGCAGGAACTGGTGGATCGGGAGCGAGAGGATGCGGGCGGCCTGGCGCTCGACCTCGGGGAAGCTGCCCACGCCGTGGCCGAGCGCGCGTGCGGCCGGCTGGAGGTGGATCGGGATCGGGTAGTGGATCGAGGTGCCGATGCCGTGGTCGGCCAGGTGGCGCTGCAGCTCGTCGCGGCGATCGACCTGCACGACGAACGTGTGGAAGCTGTTGTGCTGACCGGCCGTGCACGCGGGGTGGAATACGAGCGCCGGATCGAGCAGCTCCCGGTAGCGGGCCGCGTTGTGCCGCCGCGCCGCGATCACCTCGTCGATCGCGTCGAGCCGGTGCGAGAGGATCACCGCCTGCACGGTGTCGAGCCGAGAGACGGTGCCCCACTCGGCCACGGTGTTGCGGTCGACGAGCCCGTTGTTGCGCAGCCGTCGCAGCCGCGCTGCGAGCTCGGCGTCGTCGGTCGCGACGAAGCCGGCGTCACCGGCCGCGTTGAGGTTCTTGAGCGGGTGCGCGGAGAAGCAGCCCAGATCGCCGAGCGTGCCCGCGCACGCGCCGTGCAGCTTGCTGCCGAACGCCTGCGCGGCGTCCTCGATGACGCGGAGCCCGTGCGCGCGGGCGATCGCGCCGATCGCATCCATGTCGACCATGCGCCCCGTGAGATGCACCGGCATGATCGCCTTCGTGCGCGGCGTGATCACGCGCCGGACCGCCTCGGGGTCGATGCTCTGGTCGGCGAGCACGTCGGCGAACACCGGCGTGGCGCCCACGTGCACGATCGACGCGGTCGAGGCCACGAACGAATTCGGCGGGGTGATGACCTCGTCGCCGGGCCCGATGTCGAGCGCGCGCATGCCGAGCACGAGCGCATCGGTGCCGGAGCCCACCGCGATCACGTGCGCGGCGCCGAGCTTCGCGGCGGCCTTGCGCTCGAACTGCTCGACCTGGGCGCCGCCGATCCACTGCCCTTCGGACAGCGCGGAGATCAGCGTGCGTTCGAGCGCCGGGCGTTCGGCGGCGAACTGCGCGGCGAGGTCGACGTAGGGGATCGGTCGCATGGCCTTCACTTCTTGCTGTAGAACTCGCGGACCGTCTCGACCACGTAGTCCTGCTCGGCACGCGAGAGGTGCTGGTCGCAGGGGAACGTGATGACCGAGGTCGCGTGGCGATCGGTGACCGGGAAGTCGCCGAGGCGGTGGCCGAGCTGCGCGAGCGCCTGCTGGCGGTACACGGGGATCGGGTAGTGCACCTTGGCCTCGATGCCCGCCGCGAGGCAGTGCGCGAGCAGCTCGTCGCGCTGCTCCGCGAACACGATGTAGAGGTGGTAGACGCGGCGGCGACCGGCGGCACGCGGCGGGATCCGCAGCCCGGGGATCTCGGCCAGCTTGCCGTCGTAGTACTCGGCGTTGTCGATGCGCGCCTGGGCGATCGACTCGGTCTGGCCGATGAGCCAGTTGCCGACCACCGCCTGCAGCGTGTCGAGCCGCGAGTTGTAGCCGAGGATCGCGATCTCGTCGCGGTTGAGCATGCCGTGGTTGCGCAGCAGCCGGAGCTGCGTGGCCATCGCGTCGTCGTCGGTGACGATCACGCCGCCGTCGCCCCACACGTTGAGGTTCTTCAGCGGATGCAGCGAGAAGCCGCCCGCGATGCCCCACGTGCCCGCGCGCTTGCCCCCGATGTCGGCGAGGATGCCCTGGCACGCGTCCTCGACGATCGGCAGGTCGTGGCCCTTCGCGACCTCGAGCAGCGCCGGCATCTCGGTCATGTAGCCGGTGTAGTGCACCGGCATGATCGCGCGGGTCTTCTCGGTGATCGCGGCCTCGACCTGCGAGACGTCCATGCAGAACGTGTCGTCGCAGTCGACGAAGACCGGCGTCGCACCGACCTCGGCGATCGCACCGACCGTCGCGATGAACGTGTTCGCGGTGGTGATCACTTCGTCGCCGGGCCCGATGCCGAGCGCGCGCAAGGGCAGCTTCAACGCATCGGTGCCGGAGCCGACGCCGATCGCATGGCGGGCGCCGAGCAGCGCGGCGAAGCTGTGCTCGAAGCGCGCGAGCGGCTCGCCGAGCGTGAAGTCACCGGTACGGACCAGCGCCTCGATCTCCTTCATCAACCCGGAGATGTCGTCGAACTGTTGCGGCAGATAGCTGTAGCGGACGTGCATGGCGACCTCAGAACGGGCCCTTGAAGCTGGGATGGGGGATGTCGAGCGGGAGTGCGTCACGCGACGACGAGAGCTCGCCGACGACCTGCTCGGCGAACGACGCCGGCAGCCCGACGAGCTCCGCGATCGCGCTCGCGATCTGCGGTGAGCGGGGGTAGTAGGTCTCGGCGAGGCTGCGGGCGCTCGGCGTCGGATGCTCCGGCAGACCGATGCGGCGGGGCGCGGCCGTCATCCGACCGAAGCAGCGCTCGACGACGCGCGCGGTGATCTCCGCACCGATGCCGAAGCTGGCGTGCCCGGTGTCGACGGTCACGAGTCGGCCGGTGCGTGCGACCGAGGCCGCGATCGCATCGACGTCGAGCGGACGCAGCACGCGGAGGTCGAACAGATCGACGCCGCACCCGACCTTGGCGAGCGCATCCGCGGCCTGCAGCGCCTCGAGCGTCATGTACGAGGTCGCGACCACGGTCACGTCGTCGCCGGCACGCACGCGCTTCGGACCATCGAGCGGCAGCGCACGCGCGTCCGGGGTGACCGCACCCGTGGCGTAGTGCACCCAGCGGTGCTCGATGAAGACGACCGGACCGTCGTCCTCGATCGCGCCGAGCAAGAGGCCCTTCGCGTCGGCCGCGGACGACGGCATCACGACCTTGAGCCCCGGCACGTGCGCGAACAGGGCCTCGAGGCTCTGCGAGTGCGCCGGCCCCTGCCCCCAGCCGCGTCCGACGACGAGGCGGATGACCATGGGCGCGCGGTGACGACCGCCGCTCACGTAGTGGATCTTGGCCGCGGTGTTGATCAGCTGCTCCATGGCGAGCAGCGAGAACTCGACGCGCTGGTGGACGAGGATCGGGCGCTGGCCGGCGAGCGCGGCCCCGATCGCGATGCCGGTCCAGCCGTTCTCGGCGATCGGCATCTCCATCACGCGGCTCGGCCCGAACTGCTCGAGCAGGCCGGCGGTGGTGCCGAAGATCGCCTTCGGATCCGTGACGCCCTCGCCCATCACGAAGACGCGATCGTCGCGCTCCATCGCAGCGAAGGTGGCCTCGCGGATCGCGTCGGCGCAGGAGATGACGCGGGGTGCGAAGTCGCGGGCGAGCTCAGGCATACACCAGCTCCGTGGCCGTCTCGGCGGCCGGCGAGGGGGCGGCGAGCGCCGCTGCGAAGGCCGCGGCGACCTCGTCCTCGATCGCGCGCTCGAACGCGTCGATCGTCGTCAGGTCGAGCTCGCCGGCCTCGCGGAGCTCGGCCTCGAACAGCGCGATCGGACAGCGCTCGAGCTGCTCGGCGAGCTCGCCCTCGGGGCGATAGCCGAGCGCATCGTCGTCGGCCGGGCCGCAGTGCTCGAGGAAGCGATAGGTGTCGGCGACGATGAGCGACGGACCGTCGCCGCGCCGCGCACGGGCAACCGCGCTGGCCATCACCGCACGCACGGCGAGCACGTCGTTGCCGTCGACCGCTGCGGCGTCGAGCCCGTGGGCCTCGGCGAACGCGAGCAGCGAGCGCTCGGGCTGCCGCTGTGCGAGCGGCGTGTAGACCGAGTAGCGGTTGTTCTCGAGGAAGAACACCACCGGCAGCTGGTGGCAGCCCGCGAAGTTGGCGCTCTCGTGGACGACGCCCTCCTCGAACGCACCGTCGCCGAAGAACGCGACCGCGACGTCGGGCCGGCGCGTCTGCTTGGCGGCGAGCGCAGCCCCGACCGCCAGCGGCACGTTGCCGCCGACGATCGGCACGCTCGCGAGCACCCCGGCCTCCTGGTCGAACAGGTGCATGGATCCGCCGCGACCGCTGCAGCAGCCGGTCACCTTGCCGTGGATCTCGGCGATCATCGCGTGCAGGTCACCGCCCTTGGCGAGGTAGTGCCCGTGGCAGCGATGCGTGCTGACGATCGGGTCGGTGGCACGCAGCACGGAGCACGCGCCGACGGCCGCGGCTTCCTGGCCGACCGACAGGTGCACCGGGCAGCGCATCTGTTGATCGGCATAGCGGCGGGCGATCTCTTCCTCGATGCGACGGATCCGCAGCATCTGGCGGTAGAGCTCGACCCGGGTCTCGGGATCGAGGACGGCGGCGAGTGAGGGGCGTGCCATGGGATCTCAGCGCAGGTTCGCCTGCTGCATGCGGCGGATGTTGTGGTAGACGTCGTCGTTCATCGCGCGCACGCGGCCATCGGCGAACGCGGCGACGAGATCCTCGATCGCGTTCTCGATGGTGAAGCGCGGCGTGAAGCCGAGCACGCGGCGCATCTTCTCCGACGACACGTGGTACGAGCGGTTGTCGTCGGTGGGCACGACCTCGACCGTGACGTCGCCGGACACGGTGCGCTGCACCATGCTCGCCAGCTCCGACACCGTCTTGTTCTCGTAGCCGGCGTTGAAGATTTCGCCGTCGACCACGTGGTCGGGCTGCGCGAGCAGCTCGAGGTAGACGCCGACCATGTCGGCGATGTGGATGTTCGGGCGCATCTGGTCGCCGCCGAACACCTTGATCTTGCGGTTGAACCAGGCGTGCGCCGCGAGGATGTTCACCACGAGGTCGAGCCGCAGCCGCTTCGCGTAGCCACAGACGGTCGAGGGCCGCACGGTCACGGACACGAAGCCCTCGGCCTGCTCCTCGGCGAGCACCACCTCGCACGCGGCCTTGAACTTCGAGTAGTCGGTGAGCGGCTCGAGCGGGAGGTGCTCGTGCACGTCGCGCTCGGCCTTCACGCCGTACACCGACGAGGACGAGGCATAGACGAAGCGCTTCACCCCGGCCGCCTTCGCCGCGCGCACGAGCGGGCGGAACGCGTCGAAGTTGATCGAGCGCCCGAGCTCGGGATCGAGGTCGTAGGAGGGATCGTTCGAGATGCAGGCCAGGTGGATGACCGCGTCACAGCCCTCGAGCGCGCCGGCGACCGCCTGGGGGTCGCGGATGTCACCGACGATCTCGCGCAGCATCGGGCCGCGGTGCTCCGCGAAGAGCTCGGTGCCGTAGAGGTAGAGATCGAGCACCGTGACGCGGTAGCCCGCGGCGAGCAGCGCCGGCACGAGCGCCGAGCCGACGTAGCCCGCACCACCGGTGACGAGCACGTGCTGGAAGCGAGGGGCGTTCACTTGTCACCTCCGGCGAGCGACAGGCGGGGCCGCTCGGAGAAGCGCAGCGTGTCGACCGCGCGGGTGAGCCAGCTCGTGAGCAGGTGCGTGATGACGCCGTGGGCACCTTCGACGATGCCGTAGTCGCTGCTCGGCACGAGGATCGGGTGGTCGCAGAGCTCGAGCGCCTGGCCGCCCTGGAAGCCGAGGCAGCCGACGGTGACCATGCCGAGCTCGTGCGCGGTGTGGAGCGCGGCGAGCACGTTCGGCGAGTTGCCGCTGGCGCTGATCACCACCAGCACGTCGCCGGGGCTGGCCTGGTTGACCAGCGGCTCGGAGAACACGCAGTCGTAGGTCTCGTCGTTCGCCCACGCGGTCAGCCGCGCGGTGTTGTCGACGAGCGACTGCACGCGAAAACGCTTCTTGGCCGCGCGGGGGTCCTTGCCGCTCACGGTCTTCTCGAGATCGCAGGCGAGATGGCTCGCGAGCGACGCGCTGCCGCCGTTGCCGGCCACGAACACCCACGCGCCCTGCTCGAACGCGTTGAACAGCGCCGCGCTGGCCGCGTTGATCTGGTCCTGCGAGACGCGACGCATCACGTCGCCGAACTGGCGCAGGTACTGATCGATGAAGAGATCGTGGCAACCCTTGGGGTCGAGTGCGTACGGTTGGTTCATGGCGTGGCTTCCGAGGCGGAGGCGAACGTGGCGCGGGCGAGCGCGAGGCGCTCGGGGGAGTCGATGGCGACGCGCGCACCGGCGAGGCGCTGCGCGTGCAGGCGGCCGGCGCGGGCGAGCGCCGGGAAGACGTCGGCGGGCAGATCGGCGGGAATGCCGGTGGGGATCGCGACCATTGCCGCGTCGGCAAGCACGCACACGCCGGAGAACACCCACGGCGTGCGCCCGTGCAGCTCGACCGCACGCGTCGGGCGCTCGTGGAACGCGAGCACGCGATCGTCGTCGCCCAGCAGCGCGACGCTGTTGCTCCCGCTGCGCTGGTGCACCAGCATCGTGGCCCACGCACCGCTCCTGCGGTGGGTCGCGACGAGCCCGGCGAGATCGTGATCGGTCACGATGTCCCCGTAGTGCACGAGCAGCTCGTCGCCCACCCGATCGCGCAGATCGGCGACGGTGCCGGCCGTCCCGCGCGGGCGGCTCTCCCACACGTAGTGGATGCGCAGGCCGAAGCGCTCGCCGTCGCCGAGCACGGGCGGCAGCTGCTCGCCGAGGTGGTGCAGGTTGATCCACACCTCGTCGCAGCCGGCCTTCGCCAGGCTCGCGACGATGTGCTCGACGATGGTGCGATCGCCGAGCGGGAGCAGCGGCTTCGGGCGCGCGCGGCAGAGCTCCCCCATGCGCGTGCCTTCGCCGGCACAGAGCACGAGCGCCTTCATGTGCGCGCCTCCAGGATCCAGCGCGCGGCGGCCAGCAGATCGGCGCAGCGGTGGTCGGGCTCGGTCACGGTGAACCCGCCCTTCGTGACGATCGGCGCATCGGTGTGGCGGCCGGTCTCGACCTGCACGGTGCGACAGCCCGCGTTCTTGCCGGCCGCGACGTCCGAGGGGCGATCGCCGACCATCACGGCCGTGCGAGCGTCGAGCCCACGCTCGTGACAGGCGCGCTCGATCAGGCCGGGCGCGGGCTTGCGGCAGTCGCAGTCGCAGCGATAGGCCGGCGCATCCGCGTCGGGGTGGTGCGGACAGAAGTAGAAGCCATCGAGCGCCGGGGCACCGGCCGCCTGCAGCGCCGCCTCGATCTCGTGCTGCAGCGCCTGCACGCCCTCTTCGTCGAGCAGGCCGCGTGCGACCACGGTCTGGTTGCTGACGACCACGAGCGGATGGCCGGCGGCATGCAGCAGGCCGAGCGCCTCCACGACG
The DNA here is from genome assembly GCA_964519175.1 of uncultured Nannocystaceae bacterium. Classification (GTDB taxonomy): domain Bacteria; phylum Myxococcota_A; class Polyangia; order Nannocystales; family Nannocystaceae; genus Xiheibacterium. The sequence continues at coordinate 90,399 of CAZFKC010000003.1, read as the reverse complement.
CCGGGCAGCACGCGCACGTCGCTCGCGCGCACGAGCAGACCGCGGTCTTCGACGAGCACGCCGTCGCGATCGAGGAAGACTGCGTGGGCGTTCATCAGCCGTCGTTCGCTGCGCGCCGGGCATCTGCGACCGGTGCGGTGAGGAGGTGACGCACGCTCTCGACGAGCCGGCCCTTGCGGATCGACGCGCTGTTGCCCATCACGGCCACCATCTGCGCGCCGGCGAGGTTGCCGAGCAGGCTGGTGAGCTCGGGCGCGAGCCCGACCGCGGTGGCGACTGCGGAGACGGCCAGCACGGCATCGCCGGCGCCGATGCGCTCGACGACCACGGACGCGAGCGCGGGTGCGCGCACGATGCCGTGCGCGCGATGGAACATCATCGTGCCGCTGCGGCCGAGCGTCGCCATCATCGCGCGCGCGCCCATGCGCTCCGCCGTGGACGCGAGCAGCTCGGGCAGTGGGCCGTGCAGATCGCGGGCATCCATGCGCAGCTCGCCCTCGTGCAGGCAGGCGTAATCGGCCCGCGGGTACTTCGAGAGCACGTGGTAGCCGGCGTTCGCCGCGTTGAGCTGGGTGTTGACCGCGAGGAACCCGGGCCAGCGCGCGAGCACGTCCACCGCGCGCGGCGTGAGCAGGCCGTGCCCGTAGTCGGCGACGATCGCCACGTCGCAGCGCGCGAGCGTGGCCTCGAGCGCAGTGACGAAGGCGTCCTCGTCGGCGCCGCGCATCGGCGCGGTGTCCATGTGGTAGACGCCCATCATCTTCGCGCGGCTGTACGCGTCGATGTAGCGCCGCTTCACGATGGTCGGCGCACCGTTCTTCGTGACGAAGGTCGGCACGACCTCGGGGCGCAGACCGCCGCGCACGAACTCTTCGCGGCGATCGACCGCGCCGAGCGCCGAGACGACCTCGACGGACGCGCAGAAGTCGGCGAGGTGGTTCGCGACCGCGAGCACCCCACCCGCCTGCGCGTCGCAGGACAGGAAGCGGTTCACGATCATCGGTTCCTTGCCGCTCTTGCCGATCGCGTCGCAGTACGCGTACTCGTCGATGATCGTCTCGCCGACGACCGCGACGCGGAGCTTGCGGATGTCCTGCAGGCCGGCCGCGACCTCGGCCATGCCGAAGCGGCGCCGCAGCTCGTGGGCGTAGCGCTGACGCTCGCGGGTGCCCGGCACCGCGCGCTGCCGCCACTCGACGAGCGTCTCGCCGCGGCGACTCAGCGTGAACAGCTCGGCACCGATCGCCGCGAGTGCGTCGAGCTCGTCGGAGGTGGGGCCGTCGCCGTCGGCCATGCTGGAGAACGCGTAGACGTCGGGCTCGAGCGCCGCGATCGTGGCCGCCGCGGTGGGGCCGGGTGCGAGCGCGACGACGTCGACCTCGTCGATCGCAGCGGCCAGCCAGGCGCGCTCGGTGTGCGGCCGGTTGCAGCGCTCGCCGCTCGGACCGCGCTCGACGACGGTCACCACCACGAGGTCGGAGCAGGCCCGGATCGCGCGCATGAGCTCCCGATCGATCTGCTCGGGGCGATCGAACACGCCGACGACGAGCGTCACGCGCTGCCCTTCGCGGCGACGCGCAGCGACCTCGGTGGCGAGCACCGAGAGCTCGCGGAGCTCAGCCGACATGGCGCTCCTTGGCGAGGTGGCGGAACCATGCGGCGGTTGCGTCGGCGATGCTCGCCGGCGTCCACACGGGTGCCGAGCGCCAGTCGTCGATGTGCGCGAGCAGCCGGGCGACGCCCTCCTCGATCGAGACCCGGGCCTGCCAGCCGAGCTCGCGCGCGATGGTGGAGGTGTCGGCGTGGGTGCAGTCGGGCTCGCCGGGGCGCTTGGGCACGTGCACCGCCTCGCCGCCGAGCAGCTCGACGATGCGGTTCACGGCGACCGGCGTGCCGGTGCCGACGTTCATCGCGACGCCGGAGCACGTGCTCTCGCCGGCGCGCACGAACGCGTCGACGACGTCGGTGACGTAGGTGAAGTCGCGCGTCTGCGTGCCGTCGCCGACCACCGTGTACGGCTTGCCGGCCAGCTTCTGCGCGAGGAAGATGCCGAACATCGCGCCGTAGCTGCCATGCGTGCGCGAGCGCGGCCCGTAGACGTTGAAGAGGCGCAGCGCCATCGCGGACATGCCGTAGACCTGCGCCCAGTGCATGACCGCCTGCTCACCGAGGTACTTCGTGAGCGCGTAGGGGTACTGCGGTCGGCACGGCGCCGACTCGGGCGTCGGGTACTGCTCGGCGAGCCCGTAGCACGACGACGATGCGGTGTAGACGAAGCGCTCGACACCGGCCTGGCGCGCAGCCTCGAGCATCGCGACGGTGCCGTCGATGTTGGCGCGCGTGTAGTCGAGCGGCTGCTCGATCGAGGGCACGATGTCGGCGAGCGCGGCGAGGTGGTAGACGCGCTGCGCCCCCTGCACGAGCGGGCGCACCTCGTCGAAGCGCGAGACGTCGACCTCGTGGACGCGCAGCCGAGCGCTCGCACCCAGGTGCGCGAGGTTGCCCGGGCGCCCGGTCGAGAAGTCGTCGAGCACGTGCACCTCGTCGCCCTGCGCGAGGAGGCGCTCGGTGAGGTGGCTCCCGATGAACCCGGCGCCTCCGGTGACGATGACCTTGCGATCCGGCATGTCCGTTCTGCCATGTAGCGTCGAGCGCTCCGTCGGCCAGTGTTGGTCCGGCGGCCCGTGCCGGGGCCCGTCCGAATTGGACGACGCACGCCTACACGGCCGGACCGCATCGGGACGGTCAGCGGGGCAGCGGCGATGGAATGAGGGAGAGGACGGCAGCGCGCCCGCTGCCCTCGCGAAGGTGTCGCGTCCATTCGATCACGAAGGCCTGGCCGAGGCGCTCTCCGAGGGAGTCGAGAGCGCCGCGTTCCTGCGGACCGTCCTCGCCGAGCGCAGCGCTCCGGCGCCGCTCGATGCCCGTGCGTGTGCGCGCGTGCTGCAGCTCGCCGCGGATCCGCGCGCGATCGTGCTCGTCGCGGTCCACCACGGCAACTTTCCCAGCCTCGAGTACCTCGCCGAGGTCCTGCGCGACCGCGGCCGTGCCGTGGTCGCGATCTATCTACAGGGCGAGGTGCCGACCGGGACCTACGACGCCGCGATCGGCTGTCGTGGCTCGCTCGCGACGCTCGCACAGATGGTCGCGTGCCTGCCCGCACGCACGATCTATCTGCAGGCCCACGCGCGCTGGGCGTTCCTCTCGCGGCTCGTCGCGACCGTGAACCCGGGCCTGCGCGTCGTGCAGGAGCTGTGGGACTGGATGGACGCGTTCGTCGATCCGGCGCACGCCGACGCGCTCGTCGCCGAGGGCCTCTTCCGCGCCGACGAGCTCGCGACGATCCGCGACGCCGAGCGCTGGGCTCGCACGAAGACCGCAGCGTTCGTGCACAAGCACGGCGGTGCCGCGCTCGACGAGGTCGTGGCCGACAAGACGGTGCCCGAGCTGCGCATCTTCCCCTGCCCGCCGCGGGCGTGGATGCGAGCACCCGTGCCGCGCACCGCGAATCGCTGGCGCTGCGTCCATGCCGGTCAGCTCAAGCCGAGCACGAGCTCGCGCGCCGCGTTCGGCGATCTGCAGTACCTGCCGATGATCGAGACGCTGGTCGGCCAAGGACTCGAGGTCGCCGCATACGGTGGCGCCGGCGGACGCGACGACGAGTACGTCGCCGCTGCGCAGCGGATCGAGCGCTTCGAGTTCCACGGCCGCATCGAGGTGCGCGCGTTGATCGACGCGCTGCACGGGCGGCACGACTTCGGGCTGCTGCTCTATCGCTTCGACGACGACCTCGCGGTCGGCCGCCGCCACCTGCAGACCGCGCTCGCGAGCAAGCTGTTCGTGTACCTCGCCGCCGGGCTGCCGGTGCTGGTGAGCCCCGAGCTCGAGTACATGGCCGAGCTCGTGCGCACGCACGGGCTCGGGCTCGTGGTGCCGCGCGACCAACACGGCCAGCTCGCCGAGCTGCTCGCCGGCTGCGACTACGCGGCCCTGCAGGCGAACGTGGCCGCGGCGCAGCAACGCTTCGCCGCCGAGCACACCTGCGACGAGGTGCTCGAGCTGCTGGCCGAGGTGGCGCGATGACGATCGCCCGCGTCTCGATCTTCCTGCCGCGCGACACCGAGTTCTACCGCGCGCTCCTGCCCCAGCTCCTGCGCGGGTTCGGCGAGGCGGGGGTCGAGGCCACCGGCGCGCTCGGGCCCCCCGACGCCGCCGCGATGCGCGAGCACTGCGAGCTGTTCCGACCCGACCTCGTGTTCGAGATGAACCGTCCGCGCTGCGACGCGCACGGTGTGCCGTCGCACGTGCGCCACGCGTGCTGGATCGTCGACTTCAACGGCCGCCAGCTCACCCACTTCGAGGGCAGCGACGCGACCTATCTGTTCGGCGAGTCGTGGGTCCCGCACTGGCCGCACAAGAGCTTCGCGGCGTGGCTGGGGCCCGGCGCATGCCCGCACGATTATCCCGTGGTACCCCACGTGCCCACCGCGGACCTCGGCTTCGCGGGTCACGTACCGAATCCGTGGAGCGCGGCCGAGCTCGCGCGCGACGTCACGGCCGCGGGCGCGCTGACCTTCGGCGAGCTGTTGCCCGAGGTCGAGCACCTGCTGCGCACGCTGCCCGTCGATCGCTCGCCCGACGACCTGCTCGGCGCCGTCGACCAGGCCTGTCGCGCGCGCTGCGGGCACCCGCTCGTGGTCGACGAGGTGCTGCGCTACGACATCCTCGGCCGCACGGTGCGGCACATCAACCGCACCGATCTCATCGAGGCCGCGCTCGTGCACACGCACCGGCTCGCGATCCATGGCCCGGTGAACTGGTCGCGCTGGCCTCGCTACGCGCCGTACTACCGCGGCTGGCTCGGCGATCCGGCCGGGCTGGGCCGCGCCTACGGCGACGTCGTCGCGAACCTGCACGAGGGCACCGGCATCCACTTCCGTTCGATGGACGCGATGTGCAGCGGCCAGCTCGTGCTGTGGCGGACGACCGCGCACGATCGCATGAAGGGCGGCATCGCCGAGCAGCTGGTCGAGGGCACCCACTACGTGCCGTTCGCGCTGGAGACGCTCGGCGAGCGGCTCGGCGAGATCCTCGCGGAGCCCGAGCGCGCGGCGACGATGCGGGCCGACGTCGCGCGCGAGATCCGTGCGCGCCACACCTGGCGCCACCGCGCCGAGACGATCCTGCGCGATCTGTCCGCGCTGTGAGGACCCCATGGTCGAATCACCGATGCAGGCTGCGATCGTCGCGACCGGGCTCGCACCGCGCGAGATCGCCGGCGTCGTCATCGTGGGCACCGAGCCCGCCGGGCTCGCGCTGCCGCGGCTCGTGCTCGCGTCCGAGGCCACGGACGTCGGCGCTCGCGTGATGCGCTGGTGCATCGAGCACCGCCTCGATCCCTCGCGCGTCGCGTGGTGGTCCGACACGCCCGCCGCACCTGCGGCGGCCGCGGTGCAGGACGTGCTCTGGTACCACGGCGTCGACACGCTCGGCGCCGCGCCGGCCGAGCTCGTGCGCGCGTGGGCCGACCACGCCTTCGCCTGCGAGCGGCTGCACACCGCGCTCGTGGCCTACCTCTGGCTCGAGCGCATCGACGCGTCGCCGTCGCTCGCGACGCGCATCGCGATCACGTGGGCGCGGCTCGGCGCTCCGGCGCGCGCACACGCGTGGCTCGCGAAGGGCGACGTGCCGGCCTCGCGTCGGGCCGCGGCGCAGGCCGATCTCGTCGCCGCTGCCACCGATGCGCGGGTCCAGGCCGAGCAGCTGCTCGCCGACAACCTCGCCCACCTCGCGGAGCACTGGCCCGATGCCGCGCGCGCGATCGCGGCGGCCTCGACCGACGACGTCGAGCTCGTGTGGTGTGCCGACGTGCCGTGGCGGCTGCGCATCCTCGGCGAGCGCTTCACCGTCGAGCGCGCCGAGCACCCGCTGCTGCTGCGCCGTGTGGACGATCGATGGTCGCCGGCGCGCATGCCCGAGCCGCCGCTCGTCCTGCGCGCGCAGATCGATCCGCGCACGCCCCTGCCCGCGCTGCACGCCTGCATCGGGGCGGTCGCCGATCATGTCGGGCTCGTGAACGTGCTCTCCAACCGCGTGGTCTCGAAGCTGCCGAACTGGTCGCAGCAGGTCGAGGCGGTGGAGACCGACGCGGCGCTGCTGCGCAAGCTGGCCGAGTCGACCGAGCTCGCTGCGCTGCTGCGCCCCGATCTGCTCGCCTCGCTGCGTGTGGGGCCCGACGCCGAGCGCGAGCTCGTGGCCGACTTCGCCGCGCATCCGCACCGGCCGCTGCCGCGCGTGCGATCGAGCTGGTCGCCCGCGCTCGCCGAGGGCTTCGCTGCGCTCGAGGGCACGCGCGAGCAGGCCCGCGAGCGCAACCTCGTCGAGCTGCCGCGCCGCTACGACGCCGGCTTCGCTACGCGTGTGCTGGCGAAGCTCGAGGCCGGCCAGCCGCTGCGCGTGTGGGGGTGGAGCTCGCTGCACACCACCGTGCTGCAGCACGTCGCGCGCAGCCTCGCCGAGGGTTTCCGGGCGCTCGGCCACGAGGTCGAGCTGCTCATCGAGCAGCAGGCGCGCGAGCGCATCGGCCCCGCGGATTGCCTCGCGTCGCTCGCCGCGTTCGAGCCCGACGTCGCGGTGTTGCTCGATCACGTGCGGCCCGAGTACGGCCCGCTCTTGCCGCCCGGGCTGCCCGTCATCGGCTGGATCCTCGACGAGCTGCCGGGGCTGTCCGACCCGCGCGTGCTCGCGCGGCTCGGCCCGCTCGATCTCGCGTTCGCGTGGAGCGAGCCGCTCACGCAGATGTACCGCGGGCTCGGCTATCCCCACTGCGAGGCTTTGCCGTTCGCGGTCGACACCGACACCTACCGCGCCGATCCGAACGCGCTCGTCGAGCCGGTCGTCGCCTATGCGACGCACGTGATCTTCCCCGACGATCTCGCGTGCGCGCCGGGCCTGTTCCGCGCGCTCGAAGCCCGCATGTTCGCGATGGATCACGTCGAGGCCGGCGTCGAGCCGCTTCGTCCGCTGCTCGACGCGACGATCGCCGAGCTCGGCCTGCGGATCCCCGCCGAGCGCTACGGCGATCTCGCCTACCAGTGCATGATGATTGCGCGCCACGTCGACCGGGTGAAGGTCGCGGATGCCGTGCTCTCCGCCGGGCTACCGATCGCGGTGTACGGGCGCGGCTGGGACGCGATCCCGCGCTTCGCCGCCCACCACCGCGGGCTGCTCGCACCGGGGCCCGAGCTGCGCGCGATGTACCAGCGCAGCGCGGTCGTGCTGCACATCAACACGCGCTGCAACCTGCATCCGCGCGTGCTCGAGTGCGCCGCGTCGGGGGGCTTCGTGCTCGCGCGCTCCGACGGCGACTACGACTTCGCCCCGGGCGGCGTCGACGGCTGCATGCGCGTGGGCACCGAGCTGTGCCTGTTCGACGACACCGCCGACATGATCGCGAAGATCCGGCGCGCCTTCGACGACCCGGCCTGGCGCGCCGGCTTCGTGCAGGCCGGCCACGATCGCGTGCACGCCGAGCACGGCTACCGCGCCCGCGCGGCGGCCATGCTCGACGGGCTGCATCGACGACTCACAAAACTGCTGCGCCGGGCGGCGTGACGGCTCAGCGCTGCATCGCCATCCGCAGCGCCGCACGGCGCCCGACGAACGGCAACAGCGTCCATCGCCCGCACACCGCCTCGATCATCCCCACGCAGGCGATCGTGTAGGCGATGCACACCAGGGCGAGGAACGCGAAGGTCGTGACGACGCTGATCACCGTGCCGAGCGTCGCCAGCGGGCTGGGCGAGGTGAGCCCGAACAGCGCGCCGATGCCGAACAGAGCCCCGATGAGCAGCGCGGCGGCGAGCGAGTAGATGCCGAGCCACAGGCTCTGCAGGGCGTGCAGGGCGACGAACGGGCTGCGCCGGGCGACGAGGTACACGAGGCCCCCGGTGACGATCCCGAGCCCGCACGCCCCCCCACCTTGGGCCAGCAGCGCGAGGATGCGAGCGCCGTCGCGCGGCCCGTGCAGGGCGGCAGCGGTGAGCGACGAAGGGGCGAAAGCGGGGCTGCTGGCGGCGTTTTCCACGTCGACTGCATCAGTCGACCCCGCCGCCGATTCGTTGCAGGGCACACCCCATCGAGCCCGCCTTGGCTTCGCCACGGCGGACAGCGAGCACGACCGTCCGCGCCAGGAAGAGCGCCGGACGGCGCGACCAGAGCTAGCTGATCCGCGTGCCGGGCAGGCTGCGCGGATCCAGCTCGAGCACGGTGACCGCGTCGTCGCTGGCGCCCGAGGCCAGGATCATCCCCTCGCTGACCCCGAACCGCATCTTGCGCGGCTTGAGGTTCGCGTAGAGCACCACGTGCTTGCCGAGCAGCTGCTCGGGCGCGTAGCTCTTCGCGATGCCGGAGAACACGGTGCGCGTGCCGAGCGGACCGATGTCGAGCTGCAGCTGCAGCAGCTTGTCGGCCCCCTCGACCTTCGCGCAGGACAGCACCTTCGCGACGCGCAGGTCGACCTTGGCGAAATCCTCGATGGTGGTCTCGGCCGCGAGCGGCTCGACCTCGTAGGCGGGTGCAGTCACGGGGGTGGTCTCCTTGCTCGCTTCGACGATCGCTTCGACCTTCGCGGGATCGATGCGCTCGGCCAGGGTCTCGTACTCGCCGATCGCGTGCCCCTGCGGCAGCAGCTCGGCCGCGTTCGCGAACGTGAGCGGCGCGGGCAGCTTCAGCATGCGCTCGACCTTCTCGGCCCAGCCGGGCATCACCGGCTTGAAGATCGCGGCGATCACCTTGCTCGCGTGGACGCCGACCGAGACGATCGCGCGCGCGCGCTCCGGATCGGACTCGGCGAGCTTCCACGGGGCCTGCTCGGTGAGATAGAGGTTCGCGTCCTCGGCGATCTGCATCGCGAGTCGCATCGCCTTGGCCGACTCGAACGCCGCAAAGGCGGCCGGGGCCTCGGCCACCCGCGCCGCCGCGGCCTCGACCAGCGCGCGCGCGTCGTCGGGCACCGCCGCCAGTGTGCCGCCGAGCCGCGCCGTGACGAACTTGCAGCACCGGCTCGCGAGGTTCGCCGCCTTCTTCACGAGGTCGGCGTCGCAGCGCAGCACGAAGTCCTGCAGGTTGAGATCGATGTCCTCCTGCGTCGCGCCGAGCTTCGCCGCGAAGTAGTAGCGCAGGTACTCCGGCGGCACGTGCTCTGCGAACGTACTCGCGAGGATGAACGTGCCCCGCGTCTTGCTCATCTTCTCGCCGCCGACCGTGAGCCAGCCGTGCACGTGCACGCGCGACGGCGTGGTGTAGCCGGCCGCGTGCAGCATCGCGGGCCAGAACAGGCAGTGGAAGTAGACGATGTCCTTGCCGATGACGTGGACGACCTCGGCGCTCGTGCGCGACGGATCGCGCCAATAGGTGGCGAAGTCGCGGCCGTGCTCGGCGCAGTACTTCTGGGTCGCGCCGATGTAGCCGATCGGCGCGTCGAACCAGACGTAGAAGAACTTGCCGGGGTGGCCGGGGATCTCGAAGCCGAAGTACGGGGGGTCGCGCGAGATGTCCCAGTCGCGCAGACCGCCCTCGACCCACTCCATCACGTGGTTGCGCACGCTGGGCTGCAGCGTGGTGCCCTGCCCTTCACCGAGCCACCTGCGCAGGAAATCGGCGTGGCGTGCGAGCGGCACGAACAGGTGCTCGCTCGTGCGCAGCTCGGGCGTGGTCCCGCAGATGCTGCAGTGCGGCGAGCCGAGCTCGGTGGGCGCGTACGTGCTGCCGCAGACCTCGCAGGAGTCTCCGTACTGGTCGGGCGACTTGCACTTCGGGCAGATGCCCTTCACGAAGCGATCGGGCAGGAACATCGTGTCGACCGGGCAGTAGAACTGCTCGACCGGCCGGCCGACGATGTCGCCGCGGTCCTTCATCGCCGCGAAGATCGCGTTGGCGTGGCCGCGGACCTCCTCGGAGTGGGTGGTGTGGAAGATGTCGTAGCCGATGCCGAACGTGCCGTAGTCGCGGACGTGCTCGTCGTACGCGCGCGCGATGAGCTGCTCCGGCGTGATGCCCTCGCGACGCGCACGCAGCTCGATCGGCGTGCCGTGCGTGTCGTCGGCCCACATGAACACGCAGTCGTCGCCCGCCAGCTTGCGCGCACGCACGTAGACGTCGGTCTGGATCGCCTCGAGCAGGTGGCCGAGGTGGATCGATCCGTTCGCGTACGGCAGCGCGGCGGTGACGAGTACGGGCTTGCCCATGGGGGCGAGCGTTATAGCAGCTAGCGGGTGCGGGTGCGTTCGCCGGGCGGCTGCGGCGGTACGCCGTCGAGATACGGCACCGTCGGACGGCCGTGCGAGGTGGCCGCCTGCGCGGCACGCTGCACCTCGCCCGACGGCGGCGGGCCGGCGAGCTCCTCGAGCCGACGCGCGAGCGCAGCAGCGGTGGCACAGCGCCGTTCCATCGCGCCCGCCACCTCTTCGACCTGGGTCGACAGGCCGGCGACGAGCTCGGGCAGCAGGTCGACCGCGGCGTAGCGGAGCCGACGCGGCGCTTGCAGCAGCGGCACGAACTCGCCGGGCACGCCATTGGCGAGCGCGACCTTCGACTCGAGCACCTTGACCGTCTTCACCGCGAGCCCGAAGCCCTTGCCGAGCCGGCAGTAGCCGACGTAGGCCAGCTCGATGACGCGCTTGCCGTCGCGGTCGTAGCTGACGCTCTCCGCGAGCGGACGCGGGTGCACGTAGTCCATGCCGATGCCGAGCCGTGCCAGCAGGGCATCGATGCGGGCGATGAGCCCGTTCAGCTGCTCGGAGCCGTCGTTGAGGCGACGGGCAGCATTGCCGAGCGCATACAGCTCTTCGGTGATGGGCATTCGAGCGGCCTTCCTTCCGGACCCCGTCAGGGGTGTTGGACCGACTAAGCCTATGTTCTCAGCCTACGGCGGTGCCCTGCGCGCCGCAAGCTCGGCGCGCACGCGTACGCTCTCGTCGCGCTCGGTGAACCGATCGCGCGCGTGCGGCACTGCATCCCCGGGTCAACCCCAGCGGATGCCCTGCGCGAGCGGCAGCGCGTCGGTGCCGTTGATCGTGCAGCTCTGGCGGCGCATGTACGCCTTCCAGCTGTCGGAGCCGGCCTCGCGACCGCCGCCCGTCGCCTTCTCGCCGCCGAACGCCCCGCCGATCTCCGCGCCCGAGGTGCCGAGGTTCACGTTGGCGATCCCGCAGTCGCTGCCGGCGGGGCTCCAGAAGCGCTCGGTCGCGCGCACGCTGTCGGTGAACAGCGCCGAGCTGAGCCCCTGCTCGACGCCGTTGTTGAGCGCGATCGCGTGATCGATCGCGTCGTCGGCGAAGCGGCGCAGGTAGAGGATCGGCGCGAACGTCTCCTCGGCCATCGGGCTGAAGTCGTCCGACGGCGCACGCACGATGGTGGGCTCCACATAGAAGCCGGGGCCGGGGCGAACGTTACCGCCGACCAGGATCTCGCCGCCCTCTTCGCGGATCCGCTTCACCATCGCGACGAAGCGATCGCGCGCGCCGGCGTCGACGAGCGGCCCGACCAGGTTGCCGGGATCGCGCGGGTCGCCGATGCGCTCGGCGAGCTGGCGGTACGCGGCGACGAGCCGCCGCTCGAGCTCGGCCTCGATCGACGCGGCCACGAAGAGTCGGCGCGTGGTGGTGCAGCGCTGCCCGGCCGTGCCCGCGGCGCCGAAGGCGATCGCGCGCGCGGCGAGCTCGAGGTTCGCGGTCCGCTCGACGATGATCGCGTTGTTGCCCCCGAGCTCGAGCAGCGCGCGACCGAGCCGCGCGGCGACGACGGGCCCGACCTTGCGGCCCATCGCGCACGAGCCGGTGGCGGACACGAGCGGCAGGCGCGGATCGGCGACGAGCGCAGCGGCGACGTCGGCGTCGCCCCCGATCACGAGCTGCATCGCATCGCCGACGCCGGCCTCGGCGAGGATCGGCTGCAAGAGCCCGTGCGTCGCGATGGCGGACAGCGGTGCCTTGAGGCTCGGCTTCCACACGACCGGATCGCCGCACACGAGCGCGAGCGCGGCGTTCCACGACCACACCGCGACCGGGAAGTTGAATGCGCTGATGCAGAGGATCGGCCCGAGCGGCAGCCACTGCTCGAACATGCGATGGCCCGGGCGCTCGGACAGCATCGTGCGGCCGCCGAGCGTGCGCGACAGCCCCGTGGCGTAGTCGCAGATGTCGATCATCTCCTGCACCTCGCCCCTCGACTCCTCGATGCCCTTGCCCATCTCGGCGGTGACGATGCGGGCGAGCGGTTCCTTGTGCGCGCGGAGCTTGTCGCCCATGCGCCGCACGAGCTCGCCGCGGCGCGGGCCCGGGATCTCGCGCAACACCTCGAACGCAGCACATGCGCGCGCCACGGCCGCATCCGCAGCGTCGCGATCGACGAGCGGCAGCTCGGCGATCGTCTCGCCCTTGCTCGGATCGACCACACGCAGGCCGACGCCCTCCACGGGCGCGGGGAGCTGGAGCTCGGAGAACAGGGACAGGACTTCTGCGCTCGCCATCGGGGCGCCGAGGGTAGCAGAGGTGCGCGCGCGAGCCACTGACGCGCCGCGGCCGCTCGCGATAAGCTCCGCCGCACCATGGACGAATTCATCGAGCAGCTCGTCGCGAAGGTCGGCATCTCCCAGGAGCAGGCCCAACAGGTGATCGAACTCATCAAGGAGAACGCGCACCGCATCCCCGAGCTCATCGGCAGCGACACGCTCGAGAGCTTGAAGGACAAGCTGCCGGGCGGGCTCGGCAAGCTGTTCTAGTCGCCACGTGCTACCGCTCGGACCACCTGCGGCCTCGTGGCCGCGCGGCACCGCGATCGGCCTCGCGGCGCTCGCCGTTCTCACCGCCATCAAGCTCGCGTTCACGGACGCGATCGGCACGCCCACGCCGTTTCTCACGTACTTCGGCGCCGTGATGATCGCCGCGTGGTACGGCGGCATGACGGCGGGGCTCGTGACGACGCTGGCGGCCGGTGCGCTCGGCTACGTCGGCTTCATCGCCGGGCGTACGGACATGGTCGTGGAGCGCGTCGTCGCGCAGCTCGCCGTGTTCGGCATCGAAGGCGTCACGATCGGCTGGCTGGTGAGCCGGCTGGCCAGCGAGCGCAGCGCGGCCGCCACGGCTGCGAGCACGGCGGCCGACGCCGCGAACAAGCTGGAGTCCGCGCTCGATGCGATCGACGAGGGCATCACGCTGCTCGACCCCGGCGGCAAGCTCGTGTTCGCGAACCGACGCGCTGCGGAGATCTGCGGCATGTCGTCGCCGCGCGAGCTGCTCGCGGCGACCCCGGATCGGATCATCGCGCGCATGGAGATGCACGACGAGCACGGTGCGCCCCTGCCGGCCGAGCGCCTGCCCAGCCGTGCGGCGCTCGCCGGCCGCAAGGCGGATCCGATCACGATGCAGTTCCGCATCCATGGCGAGCAAGCGGTGCACTGGACCGAGGTCTCGGCCGCGAGCACGCACGACGACACGGGCGCGCTGCGCTTCGTGGTCAACGTCTTCCGCGACATCACCGCGCGTCGCGCCAGCGAGGAGGCGTTGCGCGTGTCCCAGGCGTGGTTCTCGACCGCGCTGCGCAGCATCGGCGATGCCGTGGTCGCGACCGACGACGAGGGTCGCATCACGTTCGTGAACCCGGTCGCCGAGGCCCTCACCGGCTGGCCCGCCGACGAGGCGCGTGGGCGGCCGCTCGCCGAGGTCTTCCGCATCCTCGGCGAGCACGATCGCCGGCCCGTCGAGTCGCCGGTCGATCGGGTGCTGCGCGAGGGCGTCGTCGTCGGGCTCGCGAACCACACGCTGCTCGTGCGCAAGGATGGCAGCGAGGTCGCGATCGACGACAGTGCCGCGCCGATCCGCGACGGTGCGGGTGACCTCGTCGGGGTCGTGCTCGTGTTCCGCGACGTGAGCTCCGCGCGCCGCGAGGAGCAGCGCCGCGAGTTCCTCGCGAAGGCGACGAGCGAGCTCAACTCCTCGCTCGACTTCGAGACCACGCTCGCCACGGTCGCGCGGCTGGCGGTGCCCGACGTCGCCGACTGGTGCGCCGTCGACATCCGCGAGAACGAGGCCGTGCGTCGGCTGGCCGTCGCGCACGTCGATCCGGCGAAGATCGAGTGGGTGCACGAGATCGAGCGCAAGTATCCGCCCGACCGCAACGCGCCCACCGGCGTGCCGGAGATCCTGCGCACGGGAAAGCCGGAGCTCCTGCCCCAGATCCCGGCGGCGCTGCTCGAGGCCGCGGCGCGCGACGAGGAGCACCTACGGATCATCCGCGAGCTGCAGCTGCGCTCGTACATCGGCGTGCCGCTGGCCCGCGGCGGCGAGGTGTTCGGCGTCATCACGCTGGTGATGGCCGAGTCGAAGCGCAGCTACGACGAGCGCGACCTCGCGTTCGCGATCGCGCTGGCCGATCGCGCCGCGGTGGCGATCGAGAACGCTCGACTCTTCCGCGAGGTCGAGCGGGCGCGCGGCGTCGCCGAGCTGGCCAGTCGCGCGAAGGACGAGTTCCTGGCGATGCTCGGCCACGAGCTGCGCAACCCGCTGGCGCCGATGCTCACCGCGCTCGAGCTGTCGAAGCTGCGCAACGCGAACGACGGCGATCCCAGCCGCGCGATCATCGAGCGCCAGCTCCGGCACATGGTGCGGCTCGTCGACGATCTGCTCGACGTCTCGCGGATCACCCGCGGCAAGGTCGAGCTCGCGCGTGCGCCGGTCGAGCTCGCCGAGGTGGTCTCGCGTGGGCTGGAGATGGCCGCGCCCCTGGTCGAGGAGCGCAAGCACCAGGTCGTGCTCGACGTGCCCGCGGGCCTCGTCGTCGACGTAGATCCCGCCCGCATCGCGCAGGTGGTCGCGAACCTGCTCAACAACGCGGCGAAGTACACGCCCGCAGGCGGCACGATCTCGGTGCACGCGGCGCGCGAAGGCGGGGCGGTGGTGCTGCGCGTGCGCGACACCGGCATGGGCATCGCGCCCGAGATGCTCGCGCAGGTGTTCGAGGCGTTCGTGCAGGAGCCGCAGGCGATCGATCGCGCGCGCGGCGGGCTCGGGCTCGGGCTCACCATCGCGCGCAGCCTCGTGCAGGCGCACGGCGGGACGATCTCGGCGAAGAGCGATGGGCCCGGCAAGGGCAGCGAGCTCGTCGTGGTGCTGCCCGCGGGCGAGACGAGCGCGGCGGTGCAGCCCGTCCCCGAGCCGGCCAGCGCGGGCGCATCCGCGGGCGGTGTGCGCGTGCTCGTCGTCGACGACAACGAGGATGCGCTGGAGCTCGTGCTCGAGGCGCTGCGCATGCTCGGCTACGAGCCGACTGGGGCCGCGGACGGCGAGCAGGCGCTGGCGATCGCCGGTGAGGCGCGGCCGGTGATTGCGCTGCTCGATCTCGGGCTGCCGGTCATCGATGGGTACGAGCTCGCCCGACGGTTGCGGGCGTTGCCCGGGCTCGAGGGGATGCGCTTGGTCGCGGTCACCGGGTATGGGCAGCGCTCGGATCGCGAGCGCACCGCGGCGGCTGGGTTCGCGGCGCATCTCGTGAAGCCCGTTTCCATCGAGGACATCCGGCGCACGATCGAGCAGCTCGTTGGGTAGCGATCGGGCACGGGCACGGGCACGGGCACGGGCACGGGCACGGAGGAGCGCGGCCCTTCGGGCGCGCTCCTAGAAGTGAATGTTGTCCTCGAACGCCGGGTCGACCGCGTTCGTCCACTGCGGGAGCTTGCCCTCGTAGAGCAGCGAGTACGTCGCGTGCACTTCCATCACGCGCTTCGTGTACTTGTAGCTCTCGGAGAACGGGATCTCCTCGATGAACGTGTCGAGCTCGAGCGGCGTCGGGCCCTGCGACTTCGCGGCCAGCCAGCGTGCCACGTTGCTCGGCCCGCCGTTGTAGCTCGCGTAGGCCATCGGCGCCTGGCCGTGGAACTTGTGCAGCAGCTCCGCGACGTAATAGGCCGACAGGTGCGCGTTCGTGTCGATGTCGAACAGCTGATCCGTGTCGAAGAAGTGCCCGCTGTCGGTCTCGCCCAGCCGCTCGGCGAGCTGGTGCGCCGTCCACGGCATGATCTGCAGCGCACCGCGGGCACCGACGGGCGACACGACGTGCGGCCGGAACCGCGACTCCGTGTACATGAGCGCCCACATGTGCTTGGGATCGATCTTGCGCAGCCGAGCCTCGCGCTCGACCGCGGGCCGGAACGCGCGCAGCGTCCAGCGGGCCTTCACCGCGCCTTCCTTCGGGGTCGACAGCTTCACGTACGCGTGCGGCTCCTGCAGCACGAACGCGACCTCGCGCAGGCCGCGGCGCAGCTGCTCGGTGAGCTCCTTGTCGCGCAGCGACTTGCGGCCCGCCTTCGTCGGCGCGACGCGGGGATACTTCCAGTTCGGCTTCCAGCCCAGCCCGACGAGGATGTCCTCGTTGCGCACGCCGCCGGCCTTCTTGCCGCGGGTGAGGAACGCCTGCACGGTGACGCGCAGCTCGCGACGGGCCTCGTCGTTGTAGCCGGCCGCGTAGAGCTGACGCGCGCGCACGATCGACGGCCACGCCGCCCCGTGCGTCGCGACCAGAGCATCGAGCTCGGCCTCGGCATCGGCACGTCGCGGCGGCGTCACTTCCTCGGCCACCGGCGCGAGCTTGGGCGCCGGCGGCAGCTCGGCCCCGTCCTCGGCCAGCCGCGAGCGGGCCATCAGACCGTAGTAGCCGTAGGGCTCCGACGCCGCGAGCTGACGCAGCGCGATCCGGCCCTTGGCCTTCACGGTCTCGTCGGGCTGGCGCAGCTGCAGCTTCGCGCGGAAGTACCGCGCGCGCTTGGCCTGACCGCGGTGGCTCTTCTCGTAGGCCTCGAACGCAGCGATCGCCGCGACGTCGTCGCCGATGCGATAGGCCAGCCACGGATGCAGCCACGCACGCTCGGCGCCGTGGGCCTTGCCGTCGACCTCGTAGGCGCGCAGCAGCTCGCGCGCGCGCTCGTACTTGCCGCCGCGCACCGCGAGCTCGACCGCCTCCCAGTGGGCAGCCGCGCGCTGGGCCTTGCCGCGCCGGCCCTTCTTCGCTTCCTTCGCCCGCGCGACCCAGATGTCGATCGCCTCGTCGTAGAAGCCGCCCTTCTCCAGGCACTTCAGCAGATCCTCGCGCACCTCGAAGTTGCCGGTCTTCGCGAAGACGCCGCGCAGGTGGTCGGCGCAGGTCGAGAAGTCGCGCTGCTTCGCGGCGGTCACCGTGCGCGCGTGCTCGGCCTGGGTCTTCAGGTGCGCCGGCGTCGACGGATCGTCGATGAGCTGGTCGAGCAACTCGCGCGACAGCTCGACCCGCTTGTTGCGGCGCGCCGCGTTGGCCGACGCGAGCCGCTCCGCGGCCGACAAGGGCGCGAGCTTCTTGCCATGGGCGGCTGCGAGTCGCTCGAGCTCCTTCCACGCGCCCTCGCCCTCGGGCTCGCCGGCGCGCTCGATCGCGATCGAGCGCAGCTCGTCCTGCGCATCCTTCGTGCGACCGGCACGATCGAGCGCGCGCGCGTGCTCGAGCCACATGCGCCCGCGCTCGGGATGGTGCGGGTACTCCTGCAGCACGTCCTCGAGCGCCGACACGGCTCGACGCGCACCGCCGGCGCCGCTCAGCTCGCCGAGCATCTGCGCCGAGAGCACCTTCATCTGCGCGAAGTTGCGGATCGGCTCGAGCTTCGAGAGCCGACGCAGCCGCGCGATGCCATCGTCGAGCGCCGCATCGGCGTCCTTGGCGGCCGTCGCAGGCAGGCGCGCGTAGGCGAGCTGGGCCTCGGCGAGCTCGACCCCGAGCACGTCGGGCGGGAAGTGCTTGGCCAGCGCCTTGTGCTCGACCCGGGGGCGCAGCGCGGCGATGGCCTCGGCCGGGCGTCCGAGCAGCAGCTGCGCGCGGCCTTCGATCGCGCCGCGCTGGAACCACGTCGCCGTGCCCGGCTCGGCCTCGAGCTCGGCCGCGAGCGTGACCGCGCGCGTCGCATCGTGGGCGGCCAGGGCGGTCGCAGCGCCCTGGCGACCGACGAGCACTGCGCCGCTCGGGGCCTCCGCCGAGGTCGTCCCGAGCGACGGATCACCGGCGTCGGCGGCGTCCGCCTCGATCTCGATCGCGTCCTCGGCCTCGAGCGCGCCGGCGTCCGCGAGCTCGCCGTCTTCGAGCGCGACGATCGTCAGCGTCCCGGTCGGGGACGGAAGTGGCGCGGCATCGAGCGCTTCGGGCCGCAGGAGAAGTGCCGCCACTCCGAACAGCCACACGCTCGCGACTCTGGTGCGCGTCCGCATCGCCGAAATCCAATGTCCAGCTAAACACGGTAGCACGCCGAACCCAAATTGCTCGTGCGTCGGGTGGCTCGCGTCACGGCCACGACCGTCCACGCGCACACCCGCAGGACCCCCCATGCCGCCAGCCTGCACCCGCAACCGCGCTCGGCAAGGCAGCGCGCAGCCGAGCTGGACATCGTCTGGCCCTCGTATGGCCCTCGTATGGACCTCGTGCGGGCCTCGTGTGGGCGCCCGTGTGCGACAGCCGGATCGTGGTGTTAGCGTGCGCACCGTGAGCCTGCATCGCCCCCCGTTCCAGCTCCACGCGACGGTCCTCGGCGCCGGCACCATGGGTGCCCAGATCGCTGCGCACCTCGCCAACGCCGGTGTGCACGTTTCGTTGCTCGACATCGTTCCACCGGGCACGGCCGCAGACGCGAAGAAGCCGGCGAAGAACGCCGTCGCCGCCGGAGCGCTCGCGGCCATGAAGAAGGCCAAGCCCGCGCCGTTCATGGACCCGTCGTTCGCCGAGCGCATCGCCGTCGGCAACCTCGACGACGACCTCGAGGCCGCGGTGGCCAAGAGCGACCTCGTCGTCGAGGCGGTGATCGAGCGGCTCGACATCAAGCGCCCGCTCTTCGCCCGCATCGCCGCCGCTGCGCCCGCCGATGCGGTGCTGGCCACGAACACGAGCGGCCTGCCGATCCGCAGCATCGCCGAGACGCTGCCCGACGATGCGAAGCGCCGCGTCGTGGGCATGCACTTCTTCAACCCGCCGCGGTACATGCACCTGCTCGAGGTCGTGCCCGGCCCCGACACCGACCCGCGCATCGTGGAGGAGCTCGCGCGCTTCTCCGCCGACGTGCTCGGCAAGGGGGTCGTGCACTGCCGCGACACCCCGAACTTCGTCGCGAACCGCATCGGCGTCGCGTCGACGATCCTCACCTTCGCCGCGACGTTCGACGGCGGCTACACGGTCGAGGAGGTCGATCTGCTGAACGGGCCGCTGGTCGGCCGTCCGCGCACCGGCAGCTTCCGGCTCGGCGACCTCGTCGGGCTCGACGTCAGCGTGCTGGTCACCGAGAACCTACGCAAGGTGACGTCGTCCGATCCGAGCTCGCCCGACTTCGACGAGCTGCACGACCAGATGGTCGCCGCGCCGGTCGTGCAGAAGATGCTCGACGCCGGCATGAAGGGCGACAAGACCGGCGGCGGCTTCTACAAGAAGCAGAAGAGCAAGGCCGGCACCGAGATCCTCTCGCTCGACTTCGCGACGCTCACCTACCGCCCGCGCATCGAGCCCTCGTTCCCCGAGCTCGCCGACATCGCGAAGATCCCCGAGCTCGGCAAGCGCGTCGCCGCGGCGCTGCGCGTGGAGGGCCGCGCGGGCGACTTCCTGCGCAAGGTCTACCTGCCGCTGTTCGCCTACGCCGCGAACCGCCTCGGCACGATCTGCGACGACCCGCAGCCGATCGACGACGCGATGTGCTGGGGCTACGGCTGGAAGGTGGGCCCGTTCGCGCTCTGGGACATGGTCGGTGTCGCGTGGACGCTGGACGAGATGAAGAAGCTGGGCATCGAGCCGCCGAAGGCCGCGCTCGCGCTCGTCGAGAAGCAGGGGCCCGCGGCGCGGTGGTTCGGTGGCGATGCCGCGAGCCCCACCGTGTTCGTGCCGGCGAAGCAAGCGCACGTGCCGGTACCGCCGCAGCCCGGCGTCATCGTGCTCGACGCGAAGCGCGGCCACGAGATCCACACCACGCGCACCGCCGGGCTCGTCGATCTCGGCGACGGCATCGCGTGCCTCGAGTTCCGCTCGAAGATGAACACGCTCGACGAGGGTGTAGTCACGATGCTGCGCGAGGCGGTGCCGCTGCTCGAGAAGACCGGTGGCTTCCGCGGGCTCGTGATCGGCAGCCAGAGCGACAACTTCTCGGCCGGCGCCGACGCCCGGCAGATCCTCGCGCTCGCCGAGGCCGGCGACTGGACCTCGGTCGGCGCCGCGGTGAAGAGCTTCCAGGACGCGATCATGGGCCTGCGCCATGCCGCGATCCCGGTCGTCGCCGCGCCGTACGGCATGACGCTCGGCGGCGGCGCCGAGACCACGCTCTCGTGCGCACGCGTCGTCGCACACGCCGAGCTCTACATGGGGCTCGTCGAGGCCGGCATCGGGCTCGTGCCCGCGGGCGGCGGGCTCAAGGAGATCGTGCGGCGCGCATCGGCGTGGGCGAGCGAGGTCGACGACGGCGATCCGTACCCGATGGTGCGGCGCGGCTTCGAGAACGCCGCGCAGGGCAAGGTGTCGACCAGCGCCCACGAGGCCTGGAAGATGGGCTTCCTGCACCGCGAGGATCGCATCGTGTTCCACCGCATGCAGGTGGTCGCGCAGGCCAAGCAACAGGCGATCGCGCTCGCGGAGAGCGGCTGGGTGCCGCCCGATCGCGAGGAGCCGATCACCTGTGTCGGCTCCGGCCGCGGCGCGAGCTTCCTGCTGGGCGCGGCGCTGTTCCACTGGGGCGGCTACGCGAGCGCCCACGACAAGCTCGTCGCCGAGAAGATCGGCCACGTGCTCTCGGGCGGCATGTGCCTGCCCGGCACGAAGCTGGTCGCGCAGGATCTGCTCGACCTCGAGCGCGAGGCGTTCGTCAGCCTCTGCGGCGAGGAGAAGACGCGCGCCCGCATCAAGCACACGCTCACCACGGGCAAGCCGCTGAGGAACTGAGGAGACCGCCATGACCGAGATGCAAGACGCAGTCATCGTGGCCGCCCGCCGGAGCGCGGTCGGTCGTGCACTGAAGGGCACGCTCGCGACCACGCGCCCCGACGATTTCACCGCGGAGGTCATCAAGGGCACGCTCGCCGATCTGCCCGGCCTGCCGGTCGATCGCATCGACGACGTCGTGCTCGGCTGCGCGATGCCGGAGGCCGAGCAGGGGCTCAACGTCGCGCGACCGATCGCGCTGCATGCCGGCCTGCCCGACGCGGTCTCGGCGATGACGGTGAACCGCTTCTGCGCCTCCGGGCTGCAGGCGCTCGCGGTCGTCGCCGAGCGCATCATGACCGGCCAGATCGACTGCGGCATCGCGGGCGGCGTCGAGTCGATGAGCATGGTGCCGATGGGCGGCAACAAGGCCGTGCTCAACCCCACCATCGTGCGCAACCGGCCCGAGGTCTACATCTCGATGGGGCTCACCGCCGAGAACGTCGCCCAGCGCTTCGAGGTGTCGCGCGCCGATCAGGACGCGTTCGCGCTGCGCAGCCACCAGCGCGCCGTCGCAGCGCAGCAGGCGGGTGCGTTCGTGGACGAGATCGTGGCGGTGACGGCCGCGAACGGCACGCGCTTCGTCGTCGACGAGTGCCCGCGCGCCGACACCGATCTCGCCGCGCTCGGCGGATTGCGTCCGGCGTTCCACGTGAAGGGCTCGGTCACCGCGGGCAACAGCTCGCCGCTCAACGACGGCGCCGCGGCGATCGTGGTGACCTCGGCGAAGCTCGCCGCCGAGCTGGGCCTGCGCCCGCGCGCACGCTTCGTCGGCTTCGCCACCGCCGGCGTCGCGCCCGAGATCATGGGCATCGGTCCCATCTTTGCCGTGCCCAAGCTGCTCGCGCGCACCGGCGTCGCGCTCGGCGACATCGACGTCATCGAGCTCAACGAGGCCTTCGCGTCGCAGTCGCTCGCGGTGATCCGCAAGCTCGGGCTCGACGAGGCCAAGGTGAACATCAACGGTGGCGCCATCGCGCTGGGCCACCCGCTCGGCTGCACCGGCGCGAAGCTGGTCGCGACCGCGCTGCACGAGCTCGAGCGCCGCAAGGGTCGGTATGCGCTCGTCACGATGTGCATCGGCGGGGGCATGGGCGCCGCCGGGCTCATCGAACGGATGTAGCTCTGGTCGCGCCGTCCGGCGCGCTTCCGGGTGCGCGCAGCCGTGCTCGCGTTCCGCCGTGGCCAAGCCACGGCGGGCTCGACGTGTAGCTCTGGGGGTCGACGTGCCCCTGCGCCGGGGCCGCGTGCCCCCGAGCGCGGAATCGATCGCCGTACAAAAGGCCTGCGCGTCCGCCCGGTTGCAGCTTCGTCCGTGACACACGTCCCGGAAAGGGTCACGCAAGCTACTCATCCTTCGGGGTGAGATGCGTTCGATCTCCGCCTGGGGCGGCGGGCTCGGACGCCGGGACACGCGCGGGCAGGGCGGCGGATCCGATGTGGAGCAGCTCGAGTACCCAGACCCGGGTCACCCAGACCCGGGCCGAGTTCGGCGGCATCGCCGAGGGCGTGCCGCAGCTCATCGCCGAGGATCGCTCGCTCCCGTTGCCGCGCGACACCGGCCCGATGCGCGTCGCGGCCCGCGAGCCCGCGATCGGTGATCGCGTCGGCCGCTACGTCCTCGAGCAGCGCATCGGCGAGGGCGGCATGGGCGTCGTGTGGCGCGCCCACGATCCCGAGGTCGGTCGCCGCGTCGCGCTGAAGTTCGTGCGCACCCAGGGTGGCAGCGTCGACGCGAAGCTGTGGTCGCGACTGCGTCGAGAAGCGCAGGCGCTCGCGCGCGTGCACGATCCCGGTGTCGTCGGCCTCTACGACATGGGTCAGGACGCACATGGGGCCTGGCTCGCGCTCGAGCACGTGCACGGCCTGCACCTGCGGCGCTGGCTGCATCGCCGCGTGCGCTCGCCGGCGCAGATCATCGAGGTCGTCGCACGCGCGGCGGAGGCCCTCGCGGCGGTGCATCGCGCCGGCCTGCTGCATCGCGACGTGAAGCCCACCAACTTGCTCGTGGTCGACGGTCCTAGCGGTCCGGACGAGCGTGGTGTCGCGAGCGAGATCGGCCGCGTCGTGCTCGTCGACTTCGGGCTCGCGCTCGGCTACGTCGATGCCGACACGGCGCGGCGCACCGCGAGCGAAGAAGAGATCACGCTGCGCACGCGGCTGACCCGATCGAACATGATCGTCGGCACGACGAACTACATGTCCCCGGAGCAGCTGCTGGGGCGCGAGCTCGATGCCCGCAGCGATCTGTTCTCGCTCTGCGTCACCGCCTACGAGGCGCTCTACGAGACGCGTCCGTTCCCCGGCAAGACGCCCTACGAGCTCGCGCTCGCGTTCGACTCGCGGCGGCCCGCGTCGATCCCCAGCAAGCACGGGGTGCCGCGCCACGTCGAGCGCGCGCTGCGGGTCGGGCTGTCGCTCGATCCGCTCGACCGATTCCAGAGCGCGGAGGAGCTCGCGGCCGCCCTGCGCCAGGGGTCCGGCCGCCGCGCGAAGACCTGGGTGCCGTGGCTGGTCTCGGCGGCGATCGGCGGGCTGCTGACCGCGGGCGGCGCGTGGATCGCCGCCCTGGACCTGGGTGAGCCCGGCGGAACCGCCCGCGAGACTCACGAAGCTGTCGCGCCGCCCCGCACGAGCCCCGCCGGGCCGTGAGTCCACGCGCTCCCGGACGCGTTTCGGGCCCCGGGTGCCACACGGAACGGTCGGACCCCCGCCATGGCTCCGATCGGCTGCCCGCCCCGACCGCCGTGGATCTCCCCGAGCTCACCCCCGAAGACGCCGCCTTGCTGGCGCAGTTCCGCACGGGCGAGAGCCCGCCGGCCGACGCGATGCTGCGCGTGCAACGTCGCGTGCGCACGCAGCTGGCCGAGCTCGAGTCGCGGCCGTCGCTCGCGTCGCGCTGGTCCATGTGGCTGCGCGCCGGAGGTCTGAGCGTCGCGATCGCGGCCGCGATGTTGCTCGTCGTCGCCGGCAGCTCGCGCCTCATCGCGCGGCTCTCCGTCGATCGCGAGGTGCCGAGCTCCGCGCTCGACAGCGCCGAGCGTCGCGCGAACGAGGGCATCGTCGCACCGCGCGAGCCCGAGCTCGTCCCCGCGGTGCCGGCCACCCTGCCCTCGCCCGTCGTCGTGCCCGAGCCGCCCTCGAGCCCCGCGGAGTGGCCCGGGGTCGCCGGTGCGCTCGAGGCCGATCGCGCGCGTGCACCTGCGCGTCCCGGCAAGCCCAGCACGGCCGCCGTGCCTGCGCCGATCGATTCCGCCGCCGAGATCCAGCTGCTCGCGCGTGTGAAGTCCGAGCGCGACGCGAGCGCGCGGCTCGAGCTCATCCGCCAGCACGGCCGCGAGTTCGCGAACGGCAAGCTCGTCCGCGAGGTGGCGGTGCTCGAGATCCAGACGCTGTGTGCGCTCGGCCGCAAGGACGATGCCGCGGCGCAGGCGAAGACCTTCGTGCAGCAGCACCCGGACTCGGCCTATGCCGCCATCGCGGCCCGGGCGTGCGAGGAGCCCGGGCGTTGATCGCCGAGGACGTGTTGTTCGGCGGACGCTCGGGGCAATGGTAGAGAACGCGGTGTGCTCGCCGGGCCCGCGGATCGAGGTGTGATGTGGCGGATGCTCGACGACCCCAGCTCGTATGCTTGCCCGGAGGGCTCGAGGTGAGCTCCGAGACGGGTGCGGCCGAGCTCGGCGCGATCTACCGCGAGCAGTTCGGGTTCGTCTGGCGCATCCTCCGGCGGCTCGGCGTGCCGCCCGAGGCGCTCGAGGACGCTGCGCAGGACGTGTTCGTGGTCGTGCACCGCCGCTGGGATGCCTACGATCCCTCGGTGCCGATCCGCAGCTGGCTCTTCGGCATCACGCGACGCGTCGCGGCCGACACCCGCAAGCGACTGCAGCGGGTCGCGTCGCGTGCCGAAGGCCGCGCAGACACCGAGCGCCTCGGCGATGCGGCCGACGTCGCCGCACGGGCCGAGGCCAGCGACTTCGTGGCGCGCTTCCTCGCGACGCTCGACGAGGACAAGCGCATCGTGTTCGTGCTCGCCGACGTCGAGGGCCTCACGGCCCCGGAGATCGGCGCGGCGTTGGGGGTGAACCTCAACACGATCTACGCCCGCCTCCGGGCCGCGCGGCTGCGTTTCCAGGCCGCGCGCGCGGAGTGGACCGGCAGCGCCGCAGACGTCGGCTGATCGAGGCGTAGGATCCCGGCGTGGCGACGCGCCTCGTCGGGATGCTCGCAGGGACGCTGCTCGCGTGCGGCGAGCCGCAGCAGCCTCCGTCCCTGCCCCAGGCCGAGCCCGAGGCGCCCCCGGCAGTTCAGCCTGCGGCGCAGGGCGACTGCCTCGCGCGCGCGGACGCGTTGCCCGAGCTCGATCGCGGGGTCGCACGCGCGCTCTGCAGCGAGCTGCGCGCGCACGAGGTCCCCGCCGCCAGCCTCGCGATCGCCGTGGACGGTGCGATCGTGCTGCGCTTCGCACACGGCACTCGCTGCCTCGGCGCGCCGGCATCCGTCGACGTCGACACCGCGTTCCGCATCGGCTCGATCACCAAGGCGATCACTGCGGCCACGGCGTACGCGATCGACGTCGAGCTCGACCGCCCGCTCGACGCGACGCTCGGCCAGCGCATCGGTGCGCCCGCAGGGTTCACACCCACGCTCCGCGCGTTGCTCGATCACACCGCCGGCCTGGGCGACGTGCTGCCGAGCGAAGCGCTGCGCGGGCTCGAGCCGCGCGAGCAAGTGCGCGCGCTCGTCGGGGTGCCGAGCACCACGTCCGCCTGGCGCTACGCGAACGGCGGCTACGCGCTCGCGGGGGCCTGGCTCGCCGAGCATGGCGGCGCACCGTGGTCGACGCTCGTCGCCCGCGAGGTGCTCGCGCCGCTGCACATGGACGACGCGCGTGCAGGCCTGCCTGCGCCCGTCGCGGGGGACGTCGCGTGCGGACACATGAAGGAAGGCGCGCGCTGGATCGCCTACGACGTCGCGACCGACTGGGAGCGCTTCGCGTTCGGGGTCGAGGCCGCTGCGCCGTCGGGAGCGGTCGTCGCGTCCGCGGAAGATCTCGTCCGCTTCGCGCTCGCGCTGTCCGAGCGCCCGCCCGCCGACGCGCCGGCCTGGACGCGCACGATGCTCGCGGCGGTGCGCGGCACGGAGGTCACGACCGGTCGCGCGCCGGGCGAGCGCTACGGCAGCGGCGTCGTCGTCGAGCCGTTACCGCCCTCCGCCACCCTGTTGCGGCACAGCGGGCAGACCGGGGACTTCGCGGCCGAGCTCGCATGGGTGCCCGAGCGCGGGCTCGCGGTGGCGATCCTCTCCAACAACGGAGCGCCGCTGAAGGCGACGCTGGCCGCCGCGATGCAGCGCGTGGGCATGGACCCGCGCCGCGAGCGGTAGCGGTATGATGCGGTCGCTCTTCGCGTGGACGGTCCCTCGCCAAAGACCTTCTGTCCCGAGTGCGGTGCACCCGCGCCGTTCCGTGGCACCACGGTCACGCTCGTCTGCGACTACTGCAGCTCGACCATCGTGCGCACCGGCGTCGATCTGCAGCTGGTCGGCAAGGTCTCGGCCATCGTCGACAACGGCTCGCCGATCCTGCTGCAGAGCCGCGGTCGCCACCGCGGCGTGCCGTTCCAGGTGATCGGCCGCCTGCAGGTGGTCTACGGCCGCGGCGCGTGGAACGAGTGGTTCATCGCGTTCGCCGACGGCACCGTCGGCTGGCTCGCCGACGCGCTCGGCCAGTTCGCGATCGTGCAGCCGCGTGACCCGTCGGTCGTCGCCGGCCGCGTGCCCGCGCACCAGCAGCTCGCGCTCGGGGCCGTGCTCACGCTCGACGGCATCGCGCTCACCGTCGTCGATCGCCGCGCCGCCAGCTATCGCGGTGCCGAAGGCGAGCTGCCGTTCGTCGCCGTGCCGGGCAAGGTGTTCTACTCCGCCGATCTGCGCGGCGATCGGGGCGAGTACGTCACGCTCGACTGGGGCGATCGCGGCGACCATGCGCGGCCCGTGCCGTACTTCGGCACGTCGAGCTCGCTCGCTGCGCTCGGGTTGTATCCGCTGCGGCGCTTCCAGGGCTGGCCGCCACCCGGCCCGCCGGGAGCTCCGCCGCGATGAACGAGGCCCAGGCGAGACCGGTGCCGCCGTTCCGCGACGAGGCCAAGGTCGACGCGGTGCAGTGTCCGTCGTGCGGCGGACCGATCACGCGCAGCGGCTTCGGTGCGATCACGAAGGTGGTGTGTCCGTACTGCGGCAGCGAGCTGGCACCGGCCGACTCCGGCGCGCTCGCGATCATGCAGCAGGTGCGCCGTCAGCAGCGGGCGTCGATGCTCCCGCTGCACGCGCGCGGCGAGCTCGACGGCGCGACGTGGGAGGTCATCGGCATCGTGTGGCGCGAGACCACCGCCGATGGCCGCACGTATCCGTGGCAGGAGTTCCTGCTCTACCAGCCGTACCTCGGCTACCGCTGGCTGATCTTCTTCGTCTACGACCGGCACTGGGCGCTCGGACGTCCGCTCGACGGCGCACCGAAGCTCGGCACGCTGCTCGGCCGGCGCCGCGCGACGTTCGGCGGCACCACGTTCCGCCACTTCCAGAGCTCGCTCACGCGCGTCACGTACGTCGAAGGCGAGTTCCCCTGGCAGGTGAAGGCCGGCGATCAGGCGCTCGCGCACGACTACGTCGCGCCGCCGCGGGGGCTGTCGGTCGAAGAGAGCCGCAGCGAGGACGGGGTCGACATCGCGTTCACCGAGATGGAGCACCTCGAGGGTGCCGCGGTGTGGAAGGCGTTCAAGATCCCCGGACCGCCCGCACGTCCGACCGACGTCGGCGCGTTCCAGCCGAACCGCTGGAAGCGCGGCAACGCGGTCACACTGATCTCCACCGCTGCATTGTTCGGGCTGTGGCTGTTCGCGTCGCTCACCTACTCCGCGTCGCGCGACGTCGAGGTCGTGTTCCAGAAGAGCGGCATCGCGTTCGAGCCGATCACCGAGGAGCTCGTGATCGGCACGCCCGGCGAGGTCACCACGGTCGACGTGCAGTTCAGCGCGCGCCCGCTCAGCAACGCGTGGGCCTTCGCCGAGGTGATCCTCGTGCCGAAGGACGGCGACGAGGCGATCGGGGTCGGCATCGAGGTCGACGAGTGGCACGGGGTCGAGGGCGGCGAGTCGTGGTCCGAGGGCAGCACCACGAACACCGTCGCGCTCGGGGCCGTGCCGACCGGCGCGTACACGCTGCAGGTCACTCCGCAGGCGGGCGCGGGCACCAGCACCACGCCGCCGCCCGGGCTCGTCTACGACATCCGCGTGCGCCGTGACGTGGTGCTCGTGCAGTACGTGTTGATCCCGCTGATGGTCATCCTCGGCGTACCGCTCGTGCTGCTCGTCTTGTCGATGGTGTTCGAGAGCCGGCGCTGGAAGAACAGCGACTACGCGCCGTCGTCCTGATCGAAGGGGAACCCGATGCAGATCTGCAAACGCCACATCGTGTACTGGGTGCTCTCGCTGGGCTCGCTGGGGCTGCTCGCGTTCGAGGCGCCCCGCGGCGCGGCGCTCACGGGCACGCCCGAGCGCGGGCAGGTCAGCAAGGACGGACAGTCGGTGCGCGGCCGTCCGGTGTTCATCTGGGCCGGCGGCGGCTACCAAGGAGGCAAGTGATGGAAAACGCGATCGTCAACGCGCTGCTGTTCTCGGCGATGGGCTTCGCGCTGTTCGGGCTCGCCTTCTACGTGATCGTGAAGGTGGCCCCGTTCTCGATCCGCAAGGAGATCGAGGAGGACCAGAACATCTCGCTCGGCATCATCATCGGTGCGGTGATCATCGGGATCTCGCTCATCATCAGCGCCGCGATCCACGGCTGATGGACGAGCCCTCGCCCGAGCCCGACGGCGTGACCGAAGCGCCGGCGACCCCCGCGGTCGTGGAGCCGAATCGCGACCGACTCCTCTTGGCCTCGGTGTTCGCCGTCGCGACCGCCGGGCTGGTCTACGAGCTGGTCAGCGCGACCATGGCCTCGTACCTGCTCGGCGACTCCGTCACGCAGTGGAGCCTCGTCATCGGCGTGTACCTGACCGCGATGGGGCTGGGCTCGTGGCTTTCGAAGGGCATCGAGCGCGACCTGCACGGGCGCTTCGTCGCGATCCAGCTCGGCGTCGCGCTGGTCGGTGGGTTCTCGGCGGCGCTGCTCTTCCTCGGCTTCGCGCAGCTCGCGACCGTGCGGCCGCTCCTGTTCGGCATCCTCACGCTCGTCGGCACCATGGTCGGGCTCGAGATCCCGCTGTTGCTGCGCATCCTCGGCCGCGGGCACACGCTGAAGGACACCGTCGCGCGCGTGCTCGCGTTCGACTACGTGGGCTCGCTCGCGGCCAGCGTGCTGTTCCCGCTGTTGCTCTTGCCCCGGCTCGGGCTCGTGCGCACGAGCCTCATGTTCGGGCTCGTCAACGCCCTCGTCGCGCTGTGGTTCCTGCGCAGCTTCGCCGACGAGATCGGTGCGCTCGCGCGGCGACGCACGCTCGCGTGGCTCACCACCGCGGCGCTCGTGGTCGGCTTCTGGGCCGCGCCGCGCATCGAGCACTTCGGCGAGGCCGAGCTCTACGACGCGCCGGTGGTGCTCAGCCAGCGCACGCCCTACCAGCGGCTCACGCTCACGCGCTGGCGCGACGACCTGCGGCTCTACATCGACGGCAACCTGCAGTTCTCGAGCACCGACGAGCACCGCTATCACGAGGCGCTCGTGCACCCGGTGCTCGCGCTGGCGCCGTCGCGCACCCGCAAGCTGCAGGTGCTCGTGCTCGGCGGCGGCGACGGGCTGGGGCTGCGCGAGCTCCTGGCCGATCCGCGGGTGGGCGCGGTCGATCTCGTCGACCTCGACCCGGGCATGACCGAGCTGTTCTCGACCCACCCGGTGCTGCGCGAGCTCAACCACGACTCGCTCGCCGATCCGCGCGTCACGATCCACAACACCGATGCGATGGAATGGCTGGCGCGTCGCACCGCCGACGACGCGCGTCACGACGTCGCCATCGTCGATCTGCCCGACCCGAACAACTTCTCGCTCGGCAAGCTCTACACGCGCGCGTTCTATCGCCTGCTCGCGACGCGGCTCGCCGACGACGCGACGTTCGTCGTGCAGTCGACCTCGCCGTACCTCGCACCGCAGTCGTTCTGGTGCATCGTGCGCACGCTCGAGGCCGCCGAGCTGCACGCGCTGCCCTACCACGCGCACGTGCCGTCGTTCGGCGACTGGGGCTTCGTGCTGGTCTCGGCGCGACCGCTCGCACCACCGGAGCACCTGCTGCCCGGCGTGCCGCGACGCTTCCTGACCGACGAGCTGCTGCCCGGGCTATTCGTGTTCCCGGCCGATCAGCAGCCGCCGGACGTCGGCGTCAACCAGCTCAACGACCAGCTGCTCGTGCACTACTACGAGGCGGATCTGCAGGCGCCGGGGCGACGCGGGTGACGCTCTCGCGCCGGCGCATGCTCGGCACGGCCGCGAGCTGGCTCGCGGTCGGCTG
Organism: uncultured Nannocystaceae bacterium; assembly: GCA_964519175.1. GTDB lineage: Bacteria > Myxococcota_A > Polyangia > Nannocystales > Nannocystaceae > Xiheibacterium. The sequence continues at coordinate 59,888 of CAZFKC010000003.1, read as the reverse complement.
TCCGGGCACCGCCACGCCGACACCCACGCTCGCGTTCGTCGGGCCCGACCCCGCGCGCGGCCACCTCGTCCGCGAGGCCGCGCTGCGCGAGCTTCCTGCCGCCGAGCACCGGCGCGCGCGCGTCGTGATCGTGGGGGCCGGTGTCGCGGGGCTCTCGGCCGCGTGGCGACTGCACCGCGCCGGCGAGCACGACGTCGTGCTGGTGGAGCTCGAGGACGAGCCGGGTGGCACCGCGAGAGGTGGCGAGCTGCCGCGCTCGCGCTACCCGATGGGTGCGCACTACCTGCCCGCGCCGCAGGGCTTCGCGGCCCTCGAGACGCTGCTCGACGATCTGGGGCTCGTGGTCGGCCGCGATCGCGAAGGCCGGCCCGAGTACGATCCGCGCGCGATCTGTCGTGCGCCGGTCGAGCGCCATCGCCATCGTGGGCTGTGGCACGAGGGGCTCTACCCCGCATCGGGTCAGGTCGAGGGCGAGGCCGCCGAGCTCGCGCGCTTCCAGGCGAAGCTGCGCGAGCTCGACCGCGCGCGCGGCAGCGACGGCCGACGACTGTTCGAGCTGCCCGTGATCCGCAGCAGCACGGATCTCCGCGCGCTCGATCGCATCACGATGGCCGAGTGGCTCGCCCGCGAGGGTTTCGGCGGCTGGCGCGTGCGCTGGCTCGTCGACTACGGCTGTCGCGACGACTACGGCTGTACGGCGGCGCAGGTGTCCGCGTTCGCGGGGCTGCACCACTTCCTCGCGCGCGGACTCGAGGACGAGAACGGAGCCGGGCGCCTGCTGCTGACCTGGCCCGACGGCAACGCCACGCTCTGCACCGGCATCGCGGCGCGCATCGAGCTGGGCGAGCGCATGCTGGCGGGGCTCGCGGTCATCGGCATCGATCCGGACGAGGGGAAGGTGCGCGCGTACTCGCCGATCGACGACCGCGTGCTCGCGCTCGACGCCGACGTGGTGCTGTGGGCCGCGCCGCGCTTCGTGCTGCGTCACGTGCTCCCGCCGGGTCGCGATCCGCTCGCCGCCGACGCGCTGGGCTACACGCCGTGGCTCGTCGCGAACGTCGAGGTGAGCAAGCGGCCGCGGGGCGTCGGTGCGCCGCTCGCATGGGACAACGTCGCCGTCGATGCCGAGCACCTCGGCTACGTCGTCGCGAACCACCTCGAGCCGCTCGATCGCAGGAACGAGCCGGGCGCGGTGCTCACCTACTACGAGCCGCTCGTCGCCGACGATCGCGACGGGCTGGTGCGGCGTCGCAGCGAGCTGCTCGGGGCCGGCCTGCCCGAGCTCGCGGCGCACGTGACCACGCAGCTCGTCGGCATGCACGCGGGCATCGCGTCCGACATCACCGCGATGCACGTGTGTCGGTGGGGCCATGCGATGGTGCGGCCGGTGCCGGGGCTCTTGTTCGGGCCCGAGCTCGCGCTCGCGGCCGCGCCGATCGGGCGCGTGCTCCCTTGCGCCGCCGACGTCGGTGGGCTGCCGCTGTTCGAGCAGGCCTTCACCCACGGGGTGCTCGCGGCCGAGCAGGCGCTCGCACGACTCGGTCGCAGCGAAGCGGCGATGATCTAGCGCCGACGACGACGCGCGCGCCCGACGACGAACGCGATCCACAGCAGCGATCCGCGCGAGTGCTCGGCGCTGCACGAGCATCCGTCCGAGTCGGGCGTCGCCGGAGCCGCACCGGGCGGCGGCTCCGTGTCACCCGTGCCCGCGTCGCTGGTCGAGCCGGGCTCGCTGCCGGGCGGGCGCGTCAGCGCGCAGCGCAGCGGATCCTCGCTCGGCGGCTCACCGCCCTCGTCGCAGGGTGTGCCGATGAAGCCGCCGCCGTTGCACGAGCTCGGATCGTCGGCGCCGATCACCTCGATGAGATCGGCCTGGTAGGTCGTCGAGCTGCGCCCGCCGGGATCGGTGAACACGACGCGGAGCATGCCGGTCGTGCCCCACATCGGCTCGGGCGGCGTGAAGTCGAACGCGAAGTACTCGTGCTGGATCTCGTGCGTGCCGTCGATGACGGTCCACACCGGCTCGCCGTCGGTGTCGGCCGTGAGCGCCCACGCGACCTCGAACGTGGTGCCGGCGACGGCGTCGACGCCACCTTCGATGCGCACGGTCTCGTCGCGATAGATCGACAGCGCACCGGTCGCGATGACACCGACGGGGCCGGCGGCCTCGGGATCGCCGTCGTGCAGCTTCACCGCGGTCGGGCGCAGCCACCACAGGTTGAACACCGGCTCGTAGGTGTAGCCGTAGAGCGTGTAGCCGCCGATCGGCAGCCCGCTCGTGTCCCAGTCGACGCCCGCGTTCGCATGCGCGGCGTCGATCGGTCGCCGATCGTCGTCGGCCACGATGCGATGCCAACAGTCGGCCCACGCGGTGGAGTGCTCGAGGATGTCGGTCGGCTCGATCTGATCGACGGTGAGCAGGTCCTTGGCGGCGGCGGACTGCACGTCCGCGTCGGTGATCCAGCTGGGCAGGAAGGCCTGCGCATCGTGGGGTCGGCAGAACGCGAAGAACTGGTGCCGTCGGCTGTCGGCCACCTCGTCGGGGGTGATCTCGACGTCGTCGAGCGGGATCGCGTACGGCAGGTGCAGCGTGGCGCCCTGCGAGCGGTCGTGCACCTGCACGCACGGTGCATCGGCATCCCACAGCACGGGCGTACGCGGATGCGTGCCGTTCGTGGCCACCGCGGTGGCCGGCAACAGCGCGCACGCAGCGAACGCCGCGAGCCCGGTGCATCGACGCGCCTCTGCCACGATCGCGAGCATACACCCGCGGCGGCCGCTAGGATGATCGCCGCGTGCGCCCCACCGTCGCGATCGTCTCGCCGCGCTTCGACGTGGGGTGGTTCGTGCTGCCCGGCGTCTGCTCCGCGGTGCTCGGGCTCGCGATCGGGCTCTTCGGCGACGAAGGCCACGAGGTCGGGCCGCTGCTCTGGATCGTGCTCGTGCTCGGCATCGACGTCGCGCACGTGTGGTCCACGCTCTGGCGCACGTACCTCGATCCGCGCGCTCGGGAGCGGCACCGCCGTCGCCTGCTCGTGGTGCCCGCGCTCGTGGCGTGGCTCGGCTTCCTGCTCCACCTCGAGTCGCCGGCCACGTTCTGGACGGTGCTCGCCTACCTCGCGATCTTCCACTTCATCAAGCAGCACGTCGGATTCGCGCTGCTCTACGTGCGCAAGGCCGGCGAGTCGCGGCTCGATCGCCGGCTCACCGAGGCCGCGGTGTGGGCCGGCACGCTCGCGCCCGTCGTCTGGTGGCACGCCCACCTGCCGCGCAGCTTCGCGTGGTTCGTCGACGGCGATCTCTTCGCGGGGCTGCCCGAGGTGGTCGGCGGGGTCGCGCTGCTGCTCGAGCTGCCGGTGCTCGTCGCATTCGTAGCGCGCCGCTGGCAGCTGCGCGCGGGGAAGAACCCGATGGTCGCGGCGCTCGTGCTCGTGCCGGCCTTCAACTGGCACCTCGGCATCGTGCTGTTCGACGACGATCGCATCTTCACGCTCACCAACGTCGTGATGCACGGCGTGCCGTACCTCGCGCTCGTGTGGATCGCGGGCGGACGCGAGCGCGTGCGTGCGGTGGTCGCGGCCCGCCGCGCGCTCGGCCCAGTCGCGCTCGCCGCCGCGTACATGCTGGGGCTGCTCGTGCTCGCGTCGCTCGAGGAGGCGCTGTGGGACCGGCTCGTGTGGCACGACCGGCCCTGGCTCTTCGGGGAAGGCTCCGGCTGGGCGCTCGCGCATCCGGTCGTCACCGCGATCGTCGTCGCGCTGCTGACGGTCCCGCAGGCGACGCACTACCTGCTCGATCGCTGGATCTGGCGGGCCGGGCCGGACAATCCCGAGCTCGCGGCCCAGCTCGGCCTCGTGCGATCGAGCGCGTAGCGGCGAGTGCTCGCTGCACGAGCGGGTATCCTGCGGGGCGTGGCGGAGAAGACGTGGGCGGGTCCGCTGGAGCGGTGGCTCTTGCGCGAGCCGTTCGTCGTGCTCGACGGCGGGCTCGCGAGCGAGCTCGCGGCGCGCGGCCACGACCTCGACGATCCGTTGTGGTCTGCGCGGCTGCTGCTCGACGATCCCGCGGCGATCGAGCGCGTGCACCTCGACTACTTCCGAGCGGGTGCCGACGTCGCGACGACCGCGAGCTACCAGGCGAGCTCCGCGGGGCTGCGCGCACGCGGGCTCGACGACGCGGAGGCCCGCAGTCTGTTGCGCAGCGCCGCGGCGATCGCTGCACGTGCGCGCGACACGTTCGTCGCCGAGCGCGGGCACGACGGGCTCCCGCCGATGATCGTCGGCTCGCTCGGCAGCTTCGGCGCGACGCGGGCCGACGGCTCGGAGTACACCGGCGAGTTCGGTGCGATCTCCGACGCCGAGCTGGTCGCGTTCCACCGCGAGCGCATCGAGGTGCTCGCCGACGGCGTCGACCTCTTGGCCTTCGAGACGATCCCGTCGTTGCGCGAGGCCGAAGCGATCGTCCGCGCGCTCGCCGATGCCGGCGGCCCGCCGACCGCGGCCTGGGTCAGCTTCACGTGCGCCGATGCGACGACGACGGGCGCCGGCGATGCGATCGAGCGCTGCGCCGCCGCCGTAGCCGGCTCGCCGCGCGTGGCCGCGATCGGCGTGAACTGCACGGCGCCGGCGCTGGTGGAGGAGCTGCTCGGGCGCATCGCGACCGTCACGGCGCACCCGCTCGTGGCCTATCCGAACGCGGGGGAGCACTACGACGGCGCCACGCGGCGATTCGTGGGCACGCGCACCGATGCCGAGACGTTCGCCGCGCTGGCCCGCGGCTGGATCGCCGCGGGAGCGCGGCTCGTCGGGGGTTGCTGTCGCACCGATGCGGCGTACATCGGCGCGCTCGCGGGGCTGCGCGGCCAGCTCGCGCGCTGACGCGGGGCGGTCCGCGGGCCACCATCCGCGGCATTGCGCGGGCCGCCGCGGGCGCCATCGCGTACACTGCAGCTCGACCGGTGCCGGCCCACTTCCAGTTGGCTCTGTTGGGGGCGTTGCCGGCAGTGCTGGCGATGATGTTGTTCGACCGGCTCGACGCGAAGCGTCCGGAGCCGCGCTCGACCCTGCGCCGCGTCGCGCTCGCGGGCGGGCTCTCGGCGATCCCGGTCATCGTCGTCGAGCTGGTGCTGAAGGCGATCGGGCCCGGCGATCTCGAGGCGCTCGAGCGCGGCGCACCGAGCAGCTACGGCGCCGGCCTCTACATGGCGTTCGTCGTCGCGGCCGCGCCCGAAGAGGCCGCGAAGATGGCGAGCATGCTGCTCTTCGCGTGGCGACGGCCGGAGTTCGACGAGCGCATGGACGGCATCGTCTACGGCGCGCGCGCCGGCCTGGGCTTCGCGCTCGTCGAGAACGTCGGCTACCTCTTGACCTTGCCGTCGAGCCTCGGCGAGTACGTCGCGCTCTTCCTCGGCCGCGCGGTGCTGGCCGTGCCGGGACACGCGATCTGGGGCGCGGTGATCGGCTACTTCGCCGCGGTCCGCCGCTTCGATCGCCGCGGTCCCGGCATCGTCGGCGGCTATCTGCTCGCGGTCGCGATGCACGGCACGTACGACGCGTGGTTGTTCTGCGCGCCGACGGCGATCGCCGACGGACACACGTGGATGGCGCTCGGCGTCGGCGGCTTCCCTGCGGTCGCGTATGCGGTGCCGTTCCTCGTCGTCGGCGGAGGTGCGCTGTTCGTGCGCGCTGCGATGAACCGTGCGCTCGCCGACGACGACGTCGCCGAAGCGCACGCACGCGCGCGGGCGCTCGACTATCCGCAGCAGCAATATCCGCAGCAGCCGTATCCGCAGCAGCCGTATCCGCAGCAGCAATACCCGCAGCCGCAATACCCGCAGCAGCCGTACCCGCAGCCGCAATACCCGCAGCCGCAGACGTACCCGCAGCCGCAGCCGCCCTACCCACCGCCGGGTACGCGGCAGAGCTAGCCGTCGACGGGCTCGACGCGATAGACGCTCTGGCCGATCGCCACGAGCGCGCCGAACGGGATCACGTCGCCGCAGCGCAGCCGCACCCACGTGCCGTTGCTGCTGCCGAGATCCTCGAGCTGCACGCCGTCACCACCCGGCACGACGCGGCAGTGCGCGACCGACACGAAGGGGTCGTCGCTCAGCACCACGTCGGTGCCTGCGCGACCGAGCACCGTCGCGTCGCAGATCGCGAGCGCGAGCCCGATGCGCTCGCCATCCGCCATGAGCTGGATGCGACCGCGCTCGCCGTTGCTGCGACGGCCGAGATCGCGGAGCCCGAGCGCCGCGTCGAAGCACACGAACGTCCCGCCGATCCGGAAGCGATCGCCATCGCGCAGCCAGCGTGGGCCCGTGAGCCGCATCCACACCCCGCCGCGCGTCTCCTGCTCGTGGAGCTGCAGCCCGTCGGCGTGGCTCGACAACCGCGCGTGCCACGGCTCGAGGTAGGGATCGTCGGTGCCGAAGCGCGCGCACGCGCGCCCGATGTCGATCGCACCGCCACACGGCACGAGCTCGGCGGCGAGCGGCGTGCCCTGCCCCGGATAACCGTCGGGCGCGAGCTGTACGAGCAGCGCGATGCGGGGTGACGGCGCGACCTCGGTGTCGACGGTCGCCGGGAGCTCCACGCGCTCGTCGCTGGCCGGCTCGCTCGCGCACGCGCTCGGGCGCTCGTCGGCGGACCACACCGCCGTCACGTCCTCGCTCGCGAGCGAGTCCCAGACGAGCTCGGCCGGGGTGCACGAGAGCGCGTCGAGCAGCTGCACCCACGCGCTGTCCACCGGACCGCGCGCGGAGTCGCCGGTGGGCGCGGCCAGCGAGTCGACGCGCTCGCACACCGTGTCGATCGAGGCCGCGTCGTTCGCAGGGCGGAGCGTCGCGCGCTCGGCCGCTTCGTCTCCGGGCACCGGCGTGCGGACATCGGTCACCGCCGCCCGGCCGAACCACTCGGCGGCCAGCGTGAGGTGCACGACCGCACCGTACGCGAGCGTGCCTTCCGTGCGTGCGCCACAGTCCGAGCAGTAGTTGTAGCCCGCGGGATTCTGGCGCCCGCAGGCCTCGCAGCGCATCGTCGGCGGGAGGAGCTGCTCGCTGCGTGCATCGAGTTCCAGGGCTGGGCCGTCGTCGAACATCGGTCGTACCGTCCGCTCCACGGACACTACGGAGCGCCCGCCGCCGACGGATCGGACCTGGGCCTACAATGTCGTCCACGGGGCCGCACACGCCCCTGGACGCCGCTCATTCCATCGGCGTGAACCCGGCGAGCTCCGCGTTGGTCGACGAGATCGCGAAGCCCTCGCCACCGCCGCCCGACGGACCTTCGACGTTGTTGTCGCAGGCGCGCATCGCCGGCGGGTCGAGCATCGGACCGCAGTTGCCGTCGCTGCAGCCCCCGGCCGCGGTCTGCGTGACCGACTGCAGCACCAACCCCGGCGCGAACCCGCTGTCGAACTTCGCGACGTCGTCGTCGGCGCCCTTGCTGAAGTCGAAGCCGGCGCCGGCGATCGCGGTGACGCGCAGCTTGACCTCGTAGGTCGAGCCCTCGTCCGCGTACCAGATGTTCTTCGCGCTGTCGAAGAAGCGCACGTCGCACTTGCCGCTCGGCGGCTCGTAGAGCGTGTACGTCATCGTGTAGATCTCGACGCCGCAGAAGACCTCGGGCCTGCCGCCGTTCTTCAGGCTGTCCTTGTCGACGACGCCCGCGACCTCGATCCGCGGCGAGCGGATCGGCCGCGTGCCGCGGCTGAACTTGCCGGTCTGCTCGTAGCTCGGCGCGGTCGCGAACGGCTTGAACTTGCGCGTGCGCGTGAGATCGGTGACGGCGATGCGCGCATAGTGAGCGCTCGCCTGCAGCGCGGACGGGTCGACCTTCGGTGCGCCGCTCGGCACGTCGAAGCCGTTGTGCGGCGAGCTCGAGTGATCGTCGACGAGCAGGTACAGGCTGCTGTGGAAGTTCGACACCGACGTGCCGATCGTCTGCTCCGCCGGCGCACCGCTGGCGAGCGCGACGAGGAACTGGTCGACGCCGAGCGGAACGTCGCCGGTCGCGGCACCGCCGGGCACGTCGATGCGGCCGCCGGCCGTGACCGCGGGCGCGAACAGGAACGGATCCCCGTGCGCGGAGCCGACCGTGCACGTCGTGCCGCTGCCCTCGCATGCGCCGAACGACAGCGACGGCGTCGCGGTGCCGTTCCACGTCCCGCCACCGTCGGCGGCGTGGGCATTGCCGAGATCCCAGCGGAAGAGGCGGCCCGCCGGGTCGGCGAAGTACGCCTCCTGCAGCTCGCCCCAGTAGCGCGAGATGCAGTGGCTGCCGAGCGCGGGATCGACGAGCGAGCCGAACGCGGGCTCGAACGAGGTCGGCGCCACCGGCAGGACCGCGTGCTCGAGCAGCTTGCCGGTCACCGCATCCGAGTACATCAACGTGCGGCCGGCCTCCGTGGGTTGGCCCGCGCGTGCGTAACCGCTGCCGAACACCAGCCGCGCCGTCGGGACCGCGCCGAGGTTGTTGCCCGGCACGATGTAGCTGAGCGCGGGACGGGCCCACGTCTCGCCGGCGTACTTGTCGTAGTCGGCCTTCAGCGTCGGATCCTCGGTCGTCCAGAGCACCTCGATCGGGCCTTCGTCGGCGCTGGGGCTCATGTGCGAGAGATCGAGCGCGACGAGCTCCGTGCCGCCGGCACCGAGGCCGAACACGCCGAGGTGCCGCCACTTCTTCGCGGCCTCGTCGTAGACCCAGCCCTGGTTGAGCGTCGCCGCGATGCCGTACTTGTGATCGGCGAGCAGCGAGGGCTGACCGAACGACGCGCCGCCGATCTTCGACTCCGCGATCGCGTTCGCCAGCAAGAAGCGCGGGATGAACCCGAACAGCTCGTTGCCGCTGTCGAGCTGGAACGCGTGCAGCACCCCGAGGTCGTCACCGACCATCACCGCTTCCTGGTAGCGGCGATGCGGGCTCGGAGCCGACTCGATGCCGTCGGCGCTCCACGCCTCGCGTGCGAAGTTCTCGAGCGAGTTCGGCAGCCCGCTGATGTCGACCTCCGAGAGCTGGCGCCCCGAGCAGTGCGGATCGCGGATCGGCACGCTGGGCGTGTAGCCGCTCTGTACCCGCGGGATACGACGCACCACGACGGGGGCGGAGTTCGCGAGCCCCGGCAGCTTCCAGCTCGCGGGAAAATCGCGACCGAGCAGGAACGCGACGAGCGTGTCGGCGCCGGCGTCGGCCTCGAGCCCGGTCATCAGTCCGAGCGCGACCAGCTCGGCCTTGAACTGCGCCGTCGCCTTGCCCGTGCTGGTGTCGTTGATCGGCACGAGCGCGTGGGCAGCGGTGTGCGTGTAGAGCCGCCGCGTCTTCCACGAGGTCTGACGCAGGCACTCGCCGGCGTCCCACGTGCGCGACTGCGTGCACGGCCCGAACGTCTCCTCGAGCTCGTCGAGCTCGAACGGTTGGTTCTGACACCACGGTGCGGTCTTCGTGGGATCGCTCGGATCCGGATCGGTGCAGAGCTTGCGCTCGACGTGGCCGCGCCACGCGGGCCACTCGGTGCGTGCGCGCACCGTCGTCTGCACGACGTGCCCTTCACCCGGCGTCCCGCTCGCGCCCACCCCGAACTCGGCGAGTCGCTCGCCCGGGCCGGCCTCGACGTCGAGCTTCACGGCCTCGCTGATGATGCGGGTGAGCACGGTCGCGAGCGAATCGGCGGAGCCCGCGAGGTACGCACAGCCGCTCGCCGGATTCGCCGAGTCGGCGCACGTGTCCCATGCTGCCGTCGGCGTGTTCGTGCAGGGCGCCGTGCAGGTGCCGGTGCAAGCACCCGCGGCCGCGCACGCCATGCTGTGGAGCTCGGCGTTGTCGAGGAAGAAACCGACCACGTAGGTCCGCACGCCGAGCGTCTTGCGCAGGGCGGCGAGCCGCGTGTAGAGCGTCGCACCGCCTTCGCTCGAGGGCGACGGCAGGCCGTCGGTCACCAGCACCGCGGTCGTCGGCGCACACGCGTCGACGTTGCCGTTGTTGATGACGAACTTCAGGTACGACGTGACCGTCGTGTGCGAGTAGGGTGCATTCGAGCTCGGGGGCGTGACGGTGGTGGCACCGATGACGCTCGCCCACGGCGTGCCGCCGTCGGCATCGATGCCGCCGGAGATCATCGGCGCCACCGTGTCGAGCACCGTCGCGCGTGCGAGGTCGTCCGTCGCCGGCCCGCGCGATGCCGCCGGCACCGAGCTGCTCGACAAATCGATGTAGAACGGCGCGTAGAGCATCGCCTTGGAGGCGCCGGTCTCCTCGGCGATGCCGAGCGAGAGGTTGCCGTAGGTGCCGTCTGCCGGTGACGCGGTGAAGTTCGCGTAGCCGGGGAAGCCGTCGACGTAGGGCCAGTAGTAGAAGTCGTGGTTCTTGACGTTGCTGGCGCGCGTGGCCGAGTCGGCCGCCCAGTCACCGATCGTCGCCGCGAGGATCGAGCCATCGGGGTCGGTGGTGTTGTTGAGCTGGGTGCGCACACCCATGAACTTCGGGAACCACTGCACGCGACGCGTGCCGTTGCTCGCCGCCTGTCGAGAGGCCGACGCCGTCGAGATGAGCGGCGACGCGGGGATCGTGCCGGTCTGGTTGTTCGCCGTGACGACGGGCCCGACGCCGAGCTCGTCCCAGCGCAGATATGGATACGGTCGCGACGTGTCGTCGCACAGCCGCCACGTGCCCGTGTAGCCGGTGTACTGCGAGATGTTCAGCCACGTGGAGAAGTACTTGTACTTCGTCACCCACTGGAAGCGGGTCCCCGCCGCACACTTGCGCGGTACCGCGGTCGTGGGCGCACGGTTCTGATCGAAGGTCATCAGTGCGAAGCTCGCCGTGGTCGACATGCTGTTGACCACCTGCCGGATCGCACGACGTGCCGTCGAGATGCGGCTCTGCGAGGCGCCGCCCGTGCCCTCGCACTCGTTCCACACGCACTCGGCGTCGGTCTTCTGCGATTTCCACGCCATCGAGCCCGACGTGTCGACGACGAAGAGGACGCGCGGCTTGATGCTCGCGACGCCGATGCCGGTCACGACGTAGTACGGCTGCACCTTCGCCTGGGTCGGGCCGGACACCGCGATCCACAGCGCCGCGAGCACGACGAGGCCGAGCCACGCGCCGAGGCCGGAGAGCGAGCGCGATCGGACGTGGGACTCGTGACGCACGGGTTCTCGGACGCGTTTCGGCCGCGCGCCCGCGCCGCTTGACCCCACCCCGCGTTCGCAGCGCGACGCACTGGAGATCGTCCCTCGGCGTGCCGTGCGAACCGACGCGCGGACCCTGGATGGGCGAATCGCCCAACCGCTGCGCGTACACCGTTTCGGCACAGCCACACACCGTAGAAGGCGCATCCCTGCGCGCGCGCTTGCGGACACCCACGGAAAATCGAAGGCTGGACAATGTCTACGAGCTGAGCGAACCCCGACCCGTCCGATGAGCCCTCTGGCACAACGCACGATCGAAGCCGATCTGGACCGCCTCGAGCGGCAGCGGGTCGGTTACGCGCTCGCGCTCGCGTCGAGCCAGGACGAGCGCACGCGCAGCCGACACGAGCGCACACTCTCGCGGCTCGACGAGGAGATCGCGGCGCTGCTCGAGGCGCTCGAGACGATCGCCTACTCGCCACCGACGGGGCCGCGGGCGCAGGGTGACGTCGGCGGTGTCCCGATCGTCGAGCACACGACCGAGATGACCGCGGCGGAGTACGAGGAGCTGCGACCGGCACGACCGAAGTGGATGCTGCCGGTCGCCGCCGTTGCCGCCGTCGGGCTCGGCGTCGTGCTCGCGCTCTTGCTGCTGCCCGACCCGCCCGCGACCAAGCCCGCCGCGCCCGTACCCGCACCGGTCGTGGTGTCGAGCCCGGTGCCACCCGATTCCGACGACGCGCCCGCGCGCTGAGCGGAGCACACCTCCGTGGACACCGATGCGGTGGTGGTGGGTGCGGGCGTCGTCGGCCTGGCCATCGCGCGTGCGCTCGCCCGGCGCGGCGAGGCGGTGACGGTGATCGAGGCCGAGCCGGCGATCGCCCAGCACGCATCGTCGCGCAACAGCGAGGTCATCCATGCCGGCATCTACTACCCCGCGGGCAGTGCGAAGGCGCGGATGTGCGTGGCGGGCCGCGAGCGACTGCTCGAGTACTGCGGAGCCCACGGCGTCGCGCATCGGCTGCTCGGCAAGCTCATCGTCGCGGTGACGGACGATCAGCTCGGCGAGCTCGCGGGCCTGCAGGCGCGTGCGCGCGACAACGGCGTCGAGCTGCACTGGTGCGACGCCGAGGAGGCGCGGCGCCGCGCACCACTCGTGCGTTGCGCGGCCGCGCTGTGGTCACCCGGCACGGGCATCGTCGACAGCCACGGGCTCTGCCGCGCGCTGCAGGGCGAAGCGGTCGATCACGGCGCGGCGTTCGTGCTCGGCTGCAGCTTCGAGCGTGCCCACGCGATCGAGGGCGGGCTGCGCGTGTACGCCGGTGGCGAGCACATCGACACCCGCTCGCTGGTCGTCGCGGCCGGTGCGATGGCACCCGCGGTCGCAGCCGCGATCGAGGGCATGGCCACGGCCGCGATCCCCCAGGCTCGCTTCGCGAAGGGCAACTACTTCGCGCTGCACAGGAACCCCGGCCTCGAGCAGCTCGTCTATCCCCTGCCGCAGCCGGGCGGGCTCGGCATCCACGTGACGCTCGATCTCGCCGGCGACGTGCGGCTCGGCCCCGACGTCGAGTGGACGGACCGCGTCGACTACCGCGTCGACGCGGCCCGTGCCGAGCGCTTCTACGCCTCGGTCCAGCCCTGGCTGCCGGTGCTCGAGCGCGAGTGGTTGCGTCCGTCGCATGCGGGCATCCGCGCGAAGATCGTGGGACCGGGCGAGCCGGCCGCCGACTTCGTCGTCCGCGGGCCGGAGGATCACGGCTGCGCCGGCGTCGTCACACTCTTCGGCATCGAGAGCCCGGGGCTCACCTCGTGTCTGCCGCTCGCCGACGCGGCCATCGCCGCGCGAGGGTGGTAACATCGCTGGCGCCGCGATGGACGACGCCGAGCTGCTCGCCGCGTGGAGAAACGGTGACCGGCACGCCGGCGAGCGGCTGGTCGAGCGGCACTTTCGCACGGTCTACGGCTTCTTCCGCAACAAGCTGGACGACGAGGTCGAGGATCTCGTGCAGCGCACGTTCCTGCGCTGCGTCGAGTCGCGCGACGCGTTCCGTGGCGAGTCGAGCTTCCGCACGTACCTGCTGGCGATCGCCCGCAACGAGCTCTTCGGTCACTACCGTGGCCGCGGCATCGCGATCGATCCGGCGACCAGCAGCATCGCGCTCGTCGACCTCGGCACCAGCCCCACCGCCGCGCTCGACTCGGCGCGCGAGCACCGGCTGCTCGTCCGTGCGCTGCGCAGCCTGCCGCTCGACGATCAGATCGCGCTCGAGCTGTTCTACTTCGAGCAGCTCCCGGGAGCCGAGCTCGCGAAGGTGCTCGGCGTGCCCGAGGGCACGATGCGCACGCGCCTGCGCAAGGCCCGAGGCGCGCTGGAAAAGGCGATCACGGAGCTGGGTGCCGCGGGCGAAGGCCTGCGCGCCACCACCGACGATCTCGACCGCTGGGTCGGCTCGCTGCGCGAGGTCATCGCGAACGAAGGCCTGCGGCGCGCTTAGGGCCAGCCCGCCGGGATCCGCTCGAGCACGCCGCCGGCGAAGACGCGACGCAGGCCGAGCCGCTCGAGGTGCACGTAGCCGATGTGGCAGCCGCAGCTGTCCTGTGGACACGCCGTGGCGCCGAGCCGGCGGCGGAACGATCCATCGTAGAGGTTGCCGAGCGGTGCCTCGACGAAGTGGCAGCGCCGCACGTTGCCGTCGCCGTCGACGCTGACCGCGTCGTCGCCCGCGTGGCAGCGCTCGCCTTTGCTCGGGTGGGCCCGGACCCCGAGCTCGAAGTGCGGATCGATCGCGCGGAGCTCGGCCACGAGCTCGGGCGCGTAGCTGCCGTGCGAGCGCTTCGCGGCGTTGACCCACAGATAGACGTCGGCGGGCAGCTCGGCCCGCAGCGCGCGTGCGTGCTCGACGTGCGCGGCGAGCCCGACGATCCCGACGCTGATGCGGACCCCGAGCTCCCGCACCCGACGGACCTTCGCGACGAAGCGCGCGCGCTCGACCTCGCCGGGATGGAACGTGCTCCAGAGCGCGAGCCGGCGGCGCTCGGCCCGGGCCAACCACTCGACGTCGCACGAGAGGTTGGTCTGGGCGACGACACGCTCGACGTGATCGAGCTGCGAGAGCCGCACCATCGCATCGCGATAGCTGCGGTGCACGAGCGCCTCGCCCCAGGGTGTGAACATCACCGAGATCGGCGCCAGCTCGCGCTCGGCCTCCACCCAGGCGACGAACCGTGCGAGCGCCTCGCGATCGCGCGCCAGCGCAGCGCGATCGTCGGTGCGCTTCGCGAACGGACAGTACTCGCAGCCGTAGTTGCAGCTCGCGAGCGGACCCCGATAGAGGATCGCCAGGCTCATCGCGGCTCCCAGCGCGCGCTCGCGTCGCAGACCTCGTCCCGGTAGAGCCACGGCCCGATCGTGTCGGACCAGCCGAGCCCTTCGCCGGTCAGCGCGAGCTGCTCGTCGTCGAGCGTCGCCCAGCCGAGCTCGACCAGCTCGACGAGCTGTGGGAAGTGCTCGAGCACGTCGGCGCCGAAGCGCGCGCGCCACTTCGCGCGGGCGAGCCCCTCGGGCCCCAGCAACGACTGGATCGCCCAGCGTCGGCGCCGATCGTCCTCGTCGAGCGCGTAGCCCAGCTCGGCGTGGACGAAGCCGTCGGCGTCGCGCTGCACGTAGTCGTCGATCAACGCGCGGACGTTCGGTTGGGCGACGGCATAGTCGAACGCGTAGTGCAGCGAGCGCGTGTACGAGCGCGCGCCGGCGCCGAGCCCCAGCATGCCGTCCTCCTGGCAGCAGTAGGCCGGCGCGCCCGGCTCGTCGACGTCGGCGCGCACGAACGCACGCATCGTGCGCTGGCGATACCCGTGCCCGAGCAGCAACGCGCGCCCGATGCGGTAGAGCTCGTGACGGAGATCCGACGGGGCGTCGCCGCGGCGGCCGAGCCCGGTCAGCGGACGCACGTAGAGCGGATAGAGGAACAGCTCCTCGGGCTGCCACGCGAGCGCGCGCTCGAGGCTGCGCACCCAGCTCGCCGCGGTCTGTCCGGCGATGCCGTAGATCAGATCGAGGTTGAGGCGGGAAATCGCGGACTCGCGCAGGCGCCCCAGCGCGCGTTCGACCTCGGGCCCGCGCTGCGGACGGCCGAGCGCGGCCAGCTCCTCGGGCACGAAGCTCTGCACGCCGATGCTCGCCCGCAGCACGCCCTGCTCGACCAACAGCGCCACGTGCTCGGCGCTCGCGGTCTCCGGCGACGTCTCGACCGAGCTCGGCACGTCGCCACAGGCGAGCCCGAGCTCGCGCTCGAGCATCGCGAAGATGCGCGCGAGCTGGCCGACCGGCAGCCGCGTCGGTGTGCCCCCGCCGCAGGCGAAGCGCGCGACCTTCGGTGCGCTCGGCAGCGCCGCGCGCACGGCCGCGAGCTGACGTCCGAGCGCATCGACGTAGCGGGTCATCGCATCGGCATCGTGCTCGTGCGCGGCGAACAGGTTGCAGAAGCCGCAGCGCATCGCGCAAAACGGCACGTGCACGTAGACGAACAGCGCGTCCATCGGCTCGTCGGCCCACACCTGCCCGAGCGCACGTGCGGGTCGCAGCGGCCGGTAGGCGGTCTTGTGCGGGTACGCGTACGCGTAGCCATGGAAGGCGCCCGCCCGCGCGCGCTCACGCAGCGAGACCATCGTCGCCTCCGAGCTCGAGCTCCGCATAGGGCACGGTCCACACCGTCTCGTGCGCGAGCCGGTGGCCGACGAGCCCCTCCTCGCCGTACGCGGTGCCGTGATCGGAGCACGCGATCGCGAACCAGCGTCCGCGGCGGCGCAGCAGCGACAGGAGCCGGGGCAGGCCGGCATCGACGTGGCGCAGCGCGGCGGCATGACTGGCGAGGTCGTCGTGGGTGGCGCCGGGTACGAAGATGCGGTTCGGCTGGTGGATCGCCGACACGTTGAGGAACACGAACACCCGGCGCTCGCGCGGGAGCTCGGCCAGCACGTCGGCGAGCCGATCGATCTGCGCGTCGAAGCTGCCCCGCTCCGTGACGGCGAACGTGGGCTCCCAGTGGGCCTCGTCGAAGAGCGCCGGCAGCACGCGGCCGAGCGGGTCGCGACCGGCGAAGAAGCCCACGCCGCCGATGCACACGGTGCGATAGCCGACGCCCGCGAGCCCACGCACGATGTCGGGCGCATCGAAGACGTAGGTGCCGGCGCCGATCGACTCGCTCCCCGCGAAGCGCACCGCGAACGGACGCGGGTGTGGACCCGGGCCGATCGGGGTCGGCAGGAAGCCGGCGAAGAACGCATGGTGCGCGGCGTAGGTGAAGCTGCCCGGCGTGTGGCGCCGCTGCCAGCCCTGCTCGCCGAGCAACGCCGCGAACGCGGGCGTCTGTCCGGTGGCGAGGCACTGCTGCGCGACGTCGTAGCGCAGCGTGTCGAGCGTCATCAGCAGGATGTCGGCGTGGCCGACGATCGCGTGCATGTCACGCAAGCGACGCCTCCGCGAACCGCACGCCGAGCCCGAGCTGGGCGAGCTGGGCGGCGTGCGTGCCGAGCCCATGCTCGTCGACCACGCCGTGCAGCAGATCGCCGAACGCATTGGCCTCGATCACGGCATGGCGTGCGAGGCCGGCGGTGACGAGCACATCGAACGCGACGTGGGCTGCACCCGCGAAGGCCGCGGCCGCGCGCCCGAGCTCCTCGCGGAGTCGCGGCCAGGCCGGCGCCAGCCGCTCGCGCAGCGGCGCGCCGTGGATCCGCCGGGCGCCGAGCTGCAGGTTGGTGATCGGCCCCCGGGCGACACGCGCGACGACATGGGATGGTCGGCCGGCGATCGTCAGCACCCGGAGATCGAATGCACCCGCGCCGGGCCAGCTCGCCTTCGGCAGCCAGCGCTCGACGTGGATGCCGTCCTGCGCGAGCGCGTCGACCACCGCACCGATCGTGGCCTCGTCGTGGAAACGCACCGCAGGCCGCACGTTGAACAGCGCCAGCTCGCGACCACGACGCTCGAGCTCGAGGCCCGCCCAGGCCACGGTGCGCTGCTCCGTCCACCGCAGCGCCACGACCCCCGAGCCCGACGAGCCGTGGCACGGCTTCACGAACACGCGCGTCCAGCCACGCTCGCGCATCGCCTGCTTCAGCTCGGCCCAGTCGTGCACGGCGGGCAGCGCCTCGGGGACCGCGACACCATGCGCGTGCAAGACGGCGTGGCAACGCCGCTTGTCGAACGCGAGCGCCACGTGCTCGGCCTCGTGCGAGCGCACGGCACCGCCGGCGCATGCATCGAGCCGCTGCATCGCGCGCACGAGCCCGCGGTACCAGGCACTGCGTGCGGCGATGCGGCCGCGCTCGAGCACGCGACCGTCGCCGTCGCCGAGCGCGACGAGCCGGGCATCGAGCGCGGCATCACGCCCCGGCGTGTCGACGCGCACATGCGTGGCACCGTCGAGCGCACGCGCGAGCTCGTCGGCGTCGTCGAGCAGCGCCGCCCACGACAGCACGCGCGCGGGCGGCAGCCCCAGCTCGCCGAGCGCCCGCTGCCAGGCGATCGTTCCGGGCGCGGCGCGGTCGCCGATGAGCACGCGACTCATTCGCCATGCACGACGTAGCGGTGGGTGTTGCCGTTGTAGCTGTCGGGCTCGCGTTGATCGTCGCCGACGACGGCGAGCCCGCTCGCGCGCAGCCGCGCGAGCATCGGAGCGCTGATGAAGCTCTGCGCGACATCGATCCGCGCGAGCCGACGCAGCGAGTCCGCATGCAGCCACGGCTCGACCTCGGGATCGCACAGCGTACCGAGCGAGAGGTCGAGCGCCTGCAGCCGCGCGAGGATCGGCGCGTCGACGATCGCCGCCGCGATCGCACCGGCGAGGTCGGCATCGCGCAGCCCCAGCTGCTCGAGCCGAGGCGTGCCGGTGCCGGCGAAGATCGGCACGAGGTCGGCCAGCGTCGTGGTGCCGCCGTACTCGTCGGTACCGAGCCACAGCTCGAGCTGGCGCAGCTCGGGGAGCGTGCTCGCGCCGACCGCCGCGACCACGGGGCCCGGCAGCCCGCCGCTCTCGACGACGAGCTCGCGCAGGCTCGCGTGCTCGAACGGGTCGAGCGCGAGCCCGTCACCACCGCGGATGCCGAGGCTCTCGAGCCGCGGATACGCCGCGAGCAGGCGGGTGAGGTTCGACTGCTTGATCCACGAGATCTCCTGCTCTTCGTAGACGATGTCGCCGACGAACAGCGCGCGCAGTGACTCGAGCCGCGGCGCCGCAGCGACCAGCGCGTCGACGAGCGCCTGGGAGTCCTCCGACGACTCGAAGTCCCACGCCCCGATCACGAGCGCCCGCAGGCTCGCCGCCTCGGGACGAGCCGCCAGCGCGGTGACGAGCTCTTCGATGCGCGTGCCGGCGTCCCAGCCGTCCCAGTCGACCGCCAGCCGGACCGCGGTGCTCGGGTCGGGCGCAGCCGAGCGAGGATCGAGGTCGACCGCGGGCAATCCGTAGAAGCGCTCGAGATGATCCGAGATCACGGGCGTGCTCCTTGCCGCGCGGGCGCGTCACGGTACCACGCCGGCTCGGCGCGGCTCGCCCAGCGCTCGGTTGTGGCGCACGACGCCGACGACGCCACCGACGATGTCGAGCGCCCACACGACGGGCAGGAGCGCCATCCCCGGGCCGCCCACGATCAGCGAGCCGACTGCGAATGCGGCGAGCACGAGCAGCGCGAGCCCGCGTCCGGTGTGCCCCACGTAGATGTGCGCGAACCCGACGGCGAGCCCCATGAGCGCGAGGATCCCGACCACGCCCATCGACTTGCGCCGCACGGGGGGCGAGTCCTCGAGCTCGTCGCCCGTGTCGTCGATCTCGACGAGCTGCGCGTCGTCGCTCTCGGCGGCCGGCAGTCGCCACGGCGAGCCCTCGTCGCCCTCGTCTGCATCGTCGCCGGGATCGTCGAAGGGCCCCACGATGTCGGCCGCGAGCGTCCGCGCGATCCGCAGCGCGGACGCTGGCACCATGATGCGGGGTTGCACCATCGCGCCGTGCAACGAGCCCAGGATGCCGTGCATGTGCTCGCCTTCGAGGCGCACCGGGATCCCGCGCGCGTCGAGGGCCGCGCGCAC
This sequence comes from uncultured Nannocystaceae bacterium, assembly GCA_964519175.1. Taxonomy (GTDB): domain Bacteria; phylum Myxococcota_A; class Polyangia; order Nannocystales; family Nannocystaceae; genus Xiheibacterium. Next base: position 40,668 of record CAZFKC010000003.1, on the reverse strand, counting down.
CGCCTGAGCCTCGACGGCGTCGCGACAGCGGCACAGGAGCACGTAGCGATCGTCGCGCGACATCGTGGCGCGAGCAGCCTACCAGGGCTCGCCGCGGCCGCCGCGGTTGCCAAGCACGCACCCGTGCTGTCACGCTGACCCGCGTGAGCACCGTCCGTGGCACCGACGAAGTCGACGCCACCACGCGCAACGTCGCGCCGCGTCCCGACGACGTGGCGACGTTGGTGCCGGGCACCGCCGCGCGCGTGCCGGGCTCGCACGAGGCGACGCAGCCCGGGCTCGACAGCCAGGCGTCGATGCCGGGCGATCCGTCCGCGTCGCAGAGCGAGATCCTGCAGGTCGGGCGCACGATCGGTCACTTCGTGATCCAGCGATTGCTCGGCGCCGGTGCGATGGGCGTCGTCGTGCTCGCGCACGATCACGAGCTCGACCGGCCGGTCGCGATCAAGCTCCTGCGCGGCGACGATCACGGGGTCGCCCACGCGCGTCTGCTGCGCGAGGCGCAATCGGTCGCGCGCGTCTCGCATCCGAACGTCGTCGCGGTCCACCAGGTGGGCACGATCCGCGAGCAGGTCTATCTCGTCATGGAGTACGTCGACGGCGGCACGCTGCGCGAGTGGGTCGCGGCCGCGACGCGGAGCTGCCCGCAGGTGCTCGAGGTGTATCGCCAGGCCGGGCGTGGTCTCGCGGCCGCCCACGCCGCGGGGCTCGTGCACCGCGACTTCAAGCCGGACAACGTGCTCATCGGCACCGACGGCCGCGTGCGCGTCTCCGACTTCGGGCTCGTCGGCGTGGTCGCCGAGTCGGTGACCACCCTGCCCTCGCTCTCCGACTCCACCAGCAATCGCCTCACGCGCACCGGCTCGATCCTCGGCACGCCGGCGTACATGGCCCCCGAGCAGTACGGCGGCGGGCTCGTCGACGCGCGCTCCGATCAGTTCGCGTTCTGCGTGTCGCTCTTCGAGGCGCTGCACGGCGCGCGCCCCTATGCCGGTGACACGCTCGCGGAGCTGCTGCGCTCCATCGAAGCCGAGCGCATCCGCATGCCGGCGAAGGAAGCCGGCGTCCCGGCCTGGGTCTCGGCCGCGCTGCTGCGGGGCCTCCGGGCCGCCCCCGAGCAAAGGCACGCGAGCATGGACGCGCTGCTCTCCGCGCTCGAAGCTCCGCGGCCGTCGTCGCTGCGTCGGCCGGTGATCGCCGGCGTCGCCGCGCTGGCGATCGCGGCCACCGCGACGACCATCGTCGCGCTGCAGCGCTCCGACGAGCCGACCAGCGCCGCCGCGATCGCGACGCCGCCGAGCTGCCCCGATCCCGCCGAAGCCCCCGGCGATCCGTGGGCCGAGCCGCGCCGCGAGCAGGTGCGCGATGCCCTGACGAAGACGGGCCACCGCGCGGCGGCCGACGTGTTCACCGCGATCGATGCCGAGCTGGCCGCGCGCCGCGACGAGTGGCGCGCCGAGCTCGACGACGCCTGCCAGGCCACGGTGATCCGCGGCGAGCAGACGCAGGCGATCCGCCAGCTCCGCGAGCGCTGCCTCGCCGCGGTGCGCGACGAGACCGACGTCTTCGCCGAGCTGCTCGGCGGCAGCGACGAGCGGCTCGTCGACGGCGCGATCTCGTCGGCGACACTGCTCACCCCGGCCAGCACGTGTCGCGACATCGAGGCGCTGCAGAGCGCGCCCGCCCCCACCGAGGCGCAGCTCACCGAGCTCGCGCCGTTGCGCCGCGAGCTCACCCGCGCGCGCGTGCTCCTGCTCGCCGGTCGCCACCACGACGTCATCGCGCTCGGCCGCGAGCTCGAGCCCCAGCTGCGCAAGGTCGGCTTCGCGGCCGATCACGCTGCGGCGCTGCTGGTGCTCGCGCGTGCCGAGATGCAGACCGGCGAGTTCGCCTCCGCCGAGACACACCTGCGCGAGGCGATCACGCTCGCCGCGAAGGGCCGCGCGCATGCGACCGAGGCGATCGCGACCGCGACGCTGATGTACGTGGTCGCGACCGGGCTCGGGCGTCCGCAGGAGGCGCTCGGGATGATCTCCGCGGGGCAGGCCGCCGCCGAGCGCTCGGGTGATCCCCGCGCGCTCTCCTACTTCCAGGCCGCGGCCGGCACGATGTGGCTCATCGCCGGCAAGATCGAGGATGCCGAGCGCGCGAGCGACGAAGCGATCGCCGTGCTGGAGAAGCTGCCGCGTCCGCCTCCCGACGAGCTCGGCATGGCGTACTCGAACCGCGCCGGCATCAAGCTGCGCAGGCAGGACGTGGCCGGTGCGATCGCCGACCACACCCACGGGCTCGAGATCATCGAGCGCGGGCTCGGCAAGCGCCACCCGTTCTACGGCGCGCTCGCGATGTCGCTCGGGCGCATGCTCGAGCAGGCCGGCGATCCCGAGGGCGCACGCGCACGTGCCCGCGATGCGCTGGTCTCGTGGGAGGCCGCGTTCGGACGCGATCACACCAGCTGTGCGCTCGCGCTGCTCGACGTCGCGCGCAACGACATGAAGCTGCAGCGCTGGGACGAGGCCCGCGAGGCGCTCGACGATGCGATCGGTCGCCACGAGCGCTCGCCCGACGGCGCCGCGGACATGCGCTCGCGCATCGACCTGATCGACAACCGCGCGTTCGTCGACTACCAGACCGGGCGCTGGTCGGACGCCTACGCCGGCTACGAGCGCGCGCGCGCCCTGGTCGTCTCGTCCTCGGGCCCCGACGATCCCCGCGTTGCCAGCTACGATCGTGCGCTCGCCAGCGTTCGCGTCGCGGAGGCGCGCTACACCGACGCGCTGCCGCTGCTCGAGCGCGCCGAAGCAGCGCTCGTGAAGCAGTACGGCCCCACGCATGCGGCGGTCGCCGAGGCGATCGGCCTGCTCGCGGAGGTCGAGCTCGCCGCCCATCGCTGCGATCGCGCGCTCGTGCACTTCCGCAGCGCGATCAAGCAGCGCAACGAGCTCGAGCAGGCCCCGGACGCCGGGCTCGCGAAGCTGCTCATCGGCATGGCGGCATGCGAGACCGACGCGGGCGACACGACGTCGGCCTCCGAGCGACTCGATCAGGCCGAGCCACTGCTCGCCGAACATCCCGAGCCGTCGCAGTCGGCACGGCTGGCCTCGGTGCGGGCCGAGCTCGCCTGGCGTGCCGGTGATCGCGACGCTGCACGGGCGTTCGCCGAGCGCGCCCGCGACGGCTACGCGGAGCTCGGGCCCCCGTACGCGCTCGATCGATCGCGCGTCGTCGAGTGGCTCGCGCGGCACTGAGCCCCGCTGATCCCCGAGTGCGTGCGACAGCTCGCGTTCGCCCTCGCGAGGCCGCGATCGATCGCGCCTTGACGCTGCGACGGGCCCCTTTCATGCTGGATCGAGCGATGGCGATCGATCTCCACTTCTCGTGCTGGGCCTTCACCGCGACCAAATCGGTCGAGGCGTCCGCGCAGATGTATGTCGTCGCCCTGTCGCTCGCCCGATCCCGTTAGTCCGGAACATTCTCCGCTTCCCCCGCGAGAGCCCTTCCGGACCCCACCGGAAGGGCTTTCGGCGTTTCAGCCCCTGCCCGCGAGCCCGCGCCATGACCCCTGCGATCCACATCGAAGAGCTGAGCAAGAGCTTCCGCATCCGCGAGCGTACTGCCGAGGGCACCCGCGGGGTCGGGCCCTGGCTGCGTGCGCTCGTCCACCCGAAGGCACGCGACGTGGTCGCGGTGGACCGTATCTCGCTGACGATCGCGCCGGGCGAGCGCGTGGCGTTCGTGGGCCCGAACGGCGCCGGCAAGTCGACCACCATCAAGATGTGCTCCGGCATCCTCTACCCCAGCGCCGGCGAGCTGCGCGTCGCGGGGCTCGTGCCCTCGCGCGCGCGCAAGCAGCTGGCCTACCGCATCGGCACGGTGTTCGGCCAGCGCTCGCAGCTCTGGCAGCACCTGCCGGCCCGCGACACGTTCGATCTGCTCGCGGCGATCTACGACGTGCCCACCGCGACCTATCGCGCACGCAGGGCCGCGCTCGTGGAGGCGTTCGAGCTCGGTGACGAGCTCGTGCGTCCGGTACGACAGCTGTCGCTCGGCGAGCGGATGCGCTGCGAGATCGTCGCCAGCCTGTTGCACGCCCCCGACGTGCTGTTCCTCGACGAGCCCACGATCGGGCTCGACGTGTGCGCGCGCGCGACGATCCGCGATCTCGTGCGCGCGCAGGCCGAGCAGGACGGGCGCACCGTGCTGCTCACGTCGCACGACACGGGCGACATGGAGCGGGTCTGCGCGCGCGTCGTGGTGATCCACGGCGGGCGCATCCTCCTGGATCAGCCGATCGACGAGCTGCGCCGCGGGTACATCCGTCGCAAGCGGGTGACGCTGCACACCGCGGAGCCGCGTCCGGAGCTCGCGATGGCCGGCGTGCGCGAGCTGGCCCGTCGACCGCACCGGCTCGAGCTCGAGGTCGATCTCGATCTCGTGCCGGTCGACGCGGTGGTGCAGGCGGCGCTGCGCTGCGTGCGGCTCGTGGACCTCACGGTGGAGGATCCCGGCATGGACGAGGTGGTGCAGGCGATCTACGCCCACGCGGAAGCCGCGAGGGACGCGTCATGAGCACCATCGACATCGCTCGCTCGGCGCGCAAGCTCGGCACGCTCGTGCTCCTGTCCGCACGGCACCGCGTCTCGCAGCGCGGCGCTGCGCTCGGTCGCATCGGGATCTACGGCGTGTTGCTGTTCGTGTTCTCGCGGCTGTGGGCCGTGATCGGCGAGGCCTACCCCGACACCGAGCTGCCGGCAGAACGCGTGCTCTGGTACATCGCGATCACCGAGTGGATCGTGCTCTCGCTGCCGTGGGTGCACGACGAGGTGCAGACCGAGCTGCGGGCCGGCGATCTGCTCTACCGCCTCACGCGCCCGGTCGCGTATCCGTGGGCGAAGCTCGCCGAGTCCACCGGCGATCTCTTCGTGCGGATGGCCGTGCTGGCACCGGCGGGCTTCCTGCTCGCCTGGGCGCTGCAGGGCAGCATCGCGCTCGAGCTGCGTGGCGCAGCCTGGCTCGTGCTCGTCGCACCGCTGGCGGCTTCGGTCGCGAACACGTTCGGGCTCGCGATCGGGCTGGTCGCGCTGTGGATCCACGACTGCCGCCCGATCTACTGGGTGTGGCAGAAGGGCCTGTTCCTGCTGGGCGGGCTGCTGGTGCCGCTCGCGTTCTATCCGCCGTGGCTGCGCGGGCTCGCCGAGCTCTCGCCGTTCTCGGCGATCCTCGCCGGCCCCGGCTCGCTCGCGCTCGGCGACGCCGGCGTGTCGCCGGGGCTGCTCGTGCTGCGTCTGCTCGGCTGGCAGGCGCTCGCGCTCGTGTTGGTCGCTTGGCTGTTCCGCCGCGGGCTGCGGCAGATCGATGGAGGTGGAGGATGAGCTGGATCGGGCTGCTGCTTCGCACCAACTTCGCGTCGAGCTTCGCGCTGCGCACTGCGTTCTGGCTGCAGGCTGGGTTGATGGCGCTGAACAACCTCATGTTTTTCTGCTTCTGGTGGGTGCTGTTCACCCGCTTCGAGACGATCCGCGGCTGGGCGGTCGGCGACGTGGCTGCGCTCTTCGGCGTGGCCGCGGCGGGCTATGGTCTGTGCGCCGTGCTCGTGGGCGGCGTGCACGATCTCGCGCGGCAGATCGAGGACGGCGAGCTCGACCCGCTGCTCACCCAGCCGCGGAGCGTGATGCTGCAGGCACTCGCCTCGCGCACGAAGCCCGACGGCTTCGGCGACATCGTGAGCGGAATCCTGCTGATCTCGATCTCCGGGCACGTCGATCCGTACACGGTGTGGCTGGTGCCGATCGCGATCGCGATCGCCGGCATCGTGCTCGCGGCGAGCTGGACGATCATGCACGCCAGCGCGTTCTGGCTCGGCGCACACCAAGCCGGGGTCCGCATGCTCACCGACATGACACTCAGCTTCAGCGTGTACCCGCCGTTCCTGTTCGGTCCGGTGATGCGCGTGCTGCTGTTCACCGTCCTGCCGGCGGGCTTCGTCAGCCACCTCCCGGTCGCGCTCATCCGCGAGCCGTCGCCCGCCACGTTCGCGGCGGCGATGGGCGGCGCCGTGCTCTACGCGAGCGCGGCGGTGTGGATCTTCGGCCGAGGCCTGCGCCGCTACGCCGGCGGCAACCGCTTCGGCGTGCGGGGCTAGCTCACCGTTTCGCGACGTTCGGGCGCGGATACGAGGGCGGCTTGGGATTGCCGCCCTTGCGCCGGTGCAGCTCGAGCTCCTCGAACAAGAGCGCGGGCGCGGCGATCGACGCGGGCACCACGAACGCGGCGTACTCCGCCGGCATGCCGCCACCCACGACGCCGAAGCCCATGAGCTGTTGGTGCGTGACGGTGGCGGTCTTGCCGACGGCGACGACGTCACGGAACGAGCGCGGCTCGATGCGCTCCACGAAGCCGACGCGCACGAGCTCGCGCCGCCCATCGGGATGGACCTTCTCGGCGACGGTGGGCCGGTGCGGCCCTTCGCTCCTGCGGATCACGAGGCCGAACGCGCTGCCCGCCTTCTTCGCGCGCTCGAGCAGCTTCTTCTGTAGCGCAGCGTCACCGAGGCCCTTGCTGCTCTCCACGAGGAGGTTGCCGAACGACGGCTGCGGCGGCATGCCCGGCATCGCGCCGCGGCCGTGCCCGTTGCTGCGGGTGATCTTCTTGGTCGGCGTGCGCCCGGACAACAGGCCCGTGAGCTTGCCGTCCTTCACGAGCTCGACCTTCTCGGCCGCGACGCCCTCGGCGTCGATGCGATAGCTGCCGAGCAGCTTCGCGTCGCCGAACGTGGTGCGCAGCGGATCGTCGACGATCGACACGCCCCTCGGCAGCACCGGCTGACCGAGCTTGTTCTCGAAGTCGCCACCCCAGCGCATGCCGGCGACGAGCTGCGGCGCGAAGCCCTGGGCGATCCACTCGCCCGCAGCCTCGCCTTCGACGAGCACCGGCCCGGTGTAGTGCTCGAGCACGGGCGCGATGCGCAGCGCCTCGAGCTCGCTCGCGAGCGTGCGAGCAGCCGCACGCGCGGCGTCGTCGGTGACGAAGTCGGCCAGCGTGCCGTAGAGCGTGGTGCCGTGCGCGAGCACCTCGCCGTCCTCGGCCTGCGTGCGTGCGACGATGTGCACCGTCACGGTCTGCGATCGGGCCATGCCGAGATCGCCCTCGGTGGACGCGAAGCGACGCGTCGAGGCCGTCGCGGTCACGGTGACCTCGCCGCGCTGGATGTGCGGGAAGCTGCCCAGCTCGGCGCTCACGGCCTTGGCCAGCTGCTCGAGCCGCTCGCGCTCGATGCTCGGCGCCTCGCCGGCTTCGATCTCGACCGTCCCCTGGTGCGGCGTGAACGCGTCGGCCTCCTCGGGATCCTCGGTCCGCTGGGCGCGTTGCGTCTCGCGGTGGCGATGGCCGAGCGCGGCGTTCTTGTACGCGCTGTCCGAGAGCAGCCACAGCTCGCGCCGCACGGCGTCGTAGTCGTTCTCGAACGCGATGAACGGCGGCTCGAACGTCATCGGCACGCCGACCGCGTCGAGCTCGTAGCTGCCCACGCGTACGATCGGTGCGACGACCCGGCTCTTGCTGCTCTGGGTCTTCACGCTCGCGCCGAGGCTCGCCTCGGCGACGACCTGCTCGAAGTCGATGACCGTGTACGAGGCGTAGTAGGGCGAAGGCGCATCGGGCAGCGCCAGGCTCCGCGTGCGCCCGAGCTCGTCGACCATCGCGCGCAACACGACGTCGTCCGGTGGCGGGGTGGCGGGTGCGGCCGGCGCAGCGGCGGGCGCGAGCGCGAGCGCGAGCAGGAGCTTCGCGAGTACGTGGGTCATCGGGCACCTCCCGGGCGGGTGGTGATGGTGGGCGGAGCGAGCAGCGGAGGACGGTCCTGTGCAGCCGGAGCGCGCGCGACCTCGATCTGCGAGAGCACGAGCGGTGGGCTCGCGGCGCTGACGGGCACGATGCCCGACTCCGCGCCGCAGTAGCCGTTGAACACGGCGTAGCGATCGCCGGCCGCCACGATCTTCGACAGCGACGACAGCGGCGTGCCCTCGAGCGTCACGCCACGCACGAGCTCCTCGCGACCATCGGGGTACACGCGGAAGACGACGACCGGCGCGACCTGGAACGCCTGCGGCATGTAGCGGCTCGTGTTCGTGACGCCGCCCGAGATCTCCACGAAGCGCAGGCCGTAGGGCTTGTCCTGGTCGACCACGAGCTCCTGCAGCTTGCGATCGAGCTGCGCGCGCGGCAGCGCGACGTCGGGTGCCACCACCAGGTTGCCCTGCCGCGCGACGACGTCCATGCCGGGCTGCGCGCGCCCGTGGCCGTTGCTGCGCAGGAAATCCTTCGCCGGCGTGCGCGACATCAGGAAGCCCACGAAGTTGCCGTCCTTCACCAGCTCGACGCGCTGCGCGGGGACGCCCTCGTCGTCGTGCAGGTAGTGCCCGTTCAGGAACTGGCCGTCGATGCGCGCGAGCGTCGGGTCGTCGAACACGTGCAGGAACGTCGGCATCACCCGACTGCCCACCTTGTCCGAGAAGGTCTGGCCCTCGCTCGCGTCGTCCTGCCGGTGGCCCTCGACGCGGTGCCCGAACACCTCGTGGAAGTACACCGCGGCCGCGCGGCCCTCGAGCAGCGCGGGGCCGCTGAACGGCTCGGCCACCGGCGCGGCGCGCAGCTTCGCGAGCATGTCGGCCAGCGCGTCGATGCGCGCGAGCACCTCGCGATCGCTGGGCAGCTCGCCGGGTGCCGCGACGTCGATCGTCTCCGCGTGGACGAGCTCCATGCCGTCCTCGGCCTTCGTCTTCGCCGAGAGCATGAGCCGCACGTGCACGCGACCGCTCTGCTGCTCGGTGCCCTCGCTGCTCGCGAGCCAGCGGTTCTCCGCCTGCGCCAGGAGCCGCACCTCCGAGCCCTGCAGCTCCGGGTACTTCTTGAACGCGGCCGACCACGCCCGCACGCGCGGCTCCCAGGCGACGCGATCGATCTCCAGCGCCGCGAGCGGGAGCACCGCGGCCGTCGCGGGCTCGCGCGCGAAGTCCGGCGCATCGTCGGCCGACTTCGCGCTGAGCTGCTGCTGGGATTTCGCCTGCGCGAGCTCGGCGACCGCATTGCGATAGGCCGAGTCGGTCGCCGACCACAGCTCGACGGCGATCGCGTCGCGATCGTCCTCGACGGGGATCGACTGCCCGAACATCTCGGTGGAGCGCAGCCCGGCGTAGCCCGGCATCGCGCGGTGGTGCCAGTGCCGGTTGTCGAACTCGTGGCTGCCGACGCGCACGTCGACGTCGAGCACGCGCTGGCGGTCGCGACTCGACAGCGTCAGCGCACCGTAGCTCGCCGCGATCTCGGCGCTGTCGTGCTCGGTCACCCGGTAGCCGATGAAGTACGGCGCCGGGTCCTCGCCCTTGGCGAGCCCGGCCTTCGCACGTGCGAGCTCGTCGCGCATCGCGAGCAGCACGGCGGAGGGCTCGGCGGTCGCGGCCTTGCCTGCGCGCTCGAACGAGACCTCCGGTGCGCGCGAGCGCGGCGACGCGGTCTTCGGCGACGTGCTCGGCTCGCCCGTACCGGCGTGCTGGCAGGCCAGCACACCCACCATGGCGATTGGGATCACGATTGGGATCGCGATTGCGCTCCAGCTTCTCATTCGACGAGCTCTCCTCCGCGCGTGCAGGCCCGACAAGACCCCGGGCTCACGCGAACGTTCCGCGTCGCCGCATGATTCCGCGGCACCGTGGTTCGCTCCAGCGCGTAGTGCTGCTCGGTCCTGGGCGGGTCGGTGTCGTCGCACGCGACCACCACGTTGCCCGCGCGAGCGCGGCGGTTCACTTCAAGGTGGCACCAGCTCCGGGCACGGCGTCGCGTGGCGCTCGGGCGCGCGGCAGTCCTTGTGCGGCTTGCACGGGAACTGGGTGAACCACGCACAGCGACCGTCGTCGGTGATCCCGATCCACTGGCCCGGCGGAGCCGCGCGCAGCGACGACTCCTCCGGCAGCTCACCCGTGCGCAGCACGAGCTGCTGCACGCCGGCGATACCGGCGACCGCAGTCGACAGGCACGTCGCGAGCTCGCGGTCGGCCATTGCGTCGCCGGCGATCGCCAACGCGAGGCTGCCCGTGGCGGGCGCCGGCGTGCGCGCGACTGCGACGACGCCGGGCCGCACTCGCTCGTGCTCGTCGGCGCAGCCAGCCATCGCCTCGCGTCGTGCACGGAGCGCACCGATCGCCGCCTGGGGATCGCTCGCATCGAGCTGCACCACGCGCACCATCGCCTGCGTGGGCACGAGCGTGCCGTCCTTCGCCACACGGCGCGGCAACCCGCCTCGCTCGACGCGTGCGACGCCGCCCTCGAACGGGTACACGAAGTCCCACGTCGCCGCGATCACCTCGCGCCCGGTCGGATCGACGAAGCCCCAGCGTCCGCCCTGTGGCATCGCATGCTCGCCGCGGACCTCGCGACAGCCGCGGCACACCGGCGCGCGCTGCTCGGCGAACGGGCCCGCGAACTCCCACGCTGCGGGGATCACCACGGTGCACGCGAGGTCGGCGAAGCCGATGCGCCCGCCGTCGACGTAGCGGAACAGGCCCTCGCTGGGGTAGTCGGGCCCGTTGTCGAAGACGAACGGGCGCAGCTCCACCGACCCCGTGGTGTCGATGCACGCCCAGCCCTGGTCGTCGACGACGAAGGCGTGACCGCTCGCGTCGAACGGCATCGCGGTGAGGTAGCGCGCCGGCAACACCTCGCGGCCGTTCGCGTCGCGGAAGCCGAAGCGGCCGTTCTCGGCTTCGAACGCCTCGGGCATGGCGGTCGCGGTCGGCTCCGCGGCAGCGCGCGTCGAGGGCCGCTCGCCGGGCGTCTGCGCCGGGGCGCGCGTGCACGCGACCAGCAGCACGACGACGAACGCGGGTGCTCGCACGAGGCCGAGCGTAGCAGCGCGCGCGTCGGCGTGGCGACGCGCGCGTACGCCGGGCGAGCTAGCCCCCGCCCGATCCGCTGGCGTGCGCGCGGAGCCACGTCTCCACCTCGGCGAGATCCGTCGAGCCCGCCTCGGCCAGCACTGCACGCGCACGCTCGGCCAGCGCGAGCGCGTCGGCACGCGTGGCGGGCACGGTCCACATCGCCTGCGCGGCGACGAACCGCGCCCACGCGAGGTCGAGCGCCGCTTCGGGGTGCACCTCGCGGATCGCCACGGCGCGCTCGGCATGGACGAGCGCCGCGCTCGGACGGCCGAGCGCGAGCTCCGACTCGGCCATCGCCGTGAACGCGAGCGCGACGCGGGGATGGTCCTCGCCCAGCGCCTGCGCCCAGCACTGCTGCGCACGCACGCCGAGCGCGAGGGCTTCGGCGTGCTCGCCCTTCGCACGGTGCACGTCGGCGAGCGATTGCAGCGAGTCGCCGACCTCGGCATGCGCGGGGCCGAGCGCGGCCTCGCGGATCGCGAGCGCACGGCCGTGGTAGCGCAGCGCCTCGTCGAGCTCGTCGCCCAGCAGCGCCACGTTGCCGAGGTTGTGCAGCGCCTGCGCGACGTCGGGATGCGCCGGGCCGAGCGCGCGCTCGCGCAGCTCGAGCGCGCGCGTCAGCACGACGCGGGCCGCGTCGAGCTCACCCACGGCGATCTCGAGGTTGCCCAGGTTGTTGAGCGTGGATGCGAGGCCCGGATCGTCGCTGCCGTAGGCCGCGGTACGGATCGCCAGCGCGCGCTCGAACAGCGCGCGCGCCTCGGCGTGCTTCCCCCGCTGGGCCTGCGCGAGCCCGAGATCGACGAGCGCTGGCGCGAGGCTGGGATGCTCGGAGCCGAGGTTCGCCTCGAGGATCCCCACCGCGCGCTCGAAGGCGGTCGCGGCCTCGTCGACTGCGCCACGTGCGAGGTGGATGTTGCCCAGGTTCGCGAGCGTCTTCGCGACCGCGACGCTCTGCGCACCCCACTGTCGCTCGCGCAGCACGAGCGCACGCTCGAGCTGGCGCAGCGCCTCGGTGTCGTCGCCGGCGCGGTGGTGCACCACGCCGAGGTTGGCGAACAGTGCCGCAGCCGCGAGGCCGCCTTCGCCGTGCATGCGCTCGAGCATCATCTCGGCGACGCGACCGAGCAGGATGCCTTCGTCCGGCCGCGCACGCAGCCAGCCGATCACCCACACGAGGTCGGTCGAGACCTCCAGCGCGACCTCGTCGTGCCGTGTGGTGGTCGCGATGCGCAGTGCCTCGAACAGATCGCGCTCGGCCGCATCGAGCTCGTTCAGCTCGTGGGCGAGTCCACCCGTCGTCGCGAGCGCCTCGGCCACGAGCGGCTGCCAGCCCAGCGCACGCGCCTCGTCGACGATCGTGCGCGCGGCGGCGAGCGCATCGGGGCCGCGGCCGGCCCCGCCCAGCGCATCGGCCTGCGCGAGCCGGCGGCGCAGCGCAGCGGTCTCCTCGCGGATCTCGGGATCCGACGAGGGCCGGGCCCGCGCGAGCAGCCAGGCCTCGTCGGCGCACATCGACAGCGGGGGCAAGCTCGACGCCGTCCCGATCGCGCGCTCGATCGCCCGGGGTCCGGGATCGACGAGCGTGTCGACGAAGCCCGCGAGCGTGTCGCTGCGCTCGTCGAGGCACTCGCGCGCGAGCGCGTCGAGCTCTGCCGACCGCGTGTGCTCGAGCTCCGCAGAGATGCAGACCTCGCTGCGCATGCGCTGCCACTCGCGCGCGTAGCCATCGAGCACGGGCTCGATGCGCTCCAGCGTACCGGTGGCGAAGCCCCGGCCCGACGCAGTGATCGCCGCGGTGGCACGCGCCCGACGCTCGTCGTTCCACGCCTCGGTGATGCGCGCCCCTTCGCGCTCGCAGGCCGCGGCTCGACTGCGGCGATCGAGCTGGTACCACCCGACCGCGGCGACGCCGGCGAGCACGAGCGACGCGGCCACGATGCGACGTCGGCGCTGGCGCAGCGGATCGCGGGCGAGCTCGGCGAGCAGAGCATCCATCGACGGCCAGCGCTGCGCGGGATCGACTGCGAGGCCGCGCTCGAGCGCGCGCCGGATCGACGCCGGCACCGACGACGCGCGCTTCGGCGGTGTGACCGTGCCCGAGAGCACCGCCATGGCCAGCTCCGCGACGTCGTTGCCGTGGAACGGTCGCTCGCCGTAGAGCGTCTCCCAGGCGCTGACGCAGAACGCGAACTGATCCGCGCGTGCGTCCACCGGCTCGCTGCCCAGCTGCTCGGGGGCCATGTACGCCGGCGTGCCCACCACGGCAGCCGCGTGGGTCAGCCGCATCGACAGCGCGCCGGAGCCCGACTTCACCCCGTCCTCCGTCGGCATCGGCTCGGGCTCGTCGACGATCGTGCGCGCGAGTCCGAAGTCCATCACGCGCACGCGTCGGTCGTCGCCGATCATCACGTTGTCGGGCTTGAAGTCGCGGTGCACCAGCCCCGCGGCGTGGGCTGCCGCGAGGCCTTCGCCCGCGCGCAGCAGCAAGGTCAGCGCCTCGCGCCACGTGCGTGGCCGCTCGGTGCGCCACGCCGAGAGCGTGGTGCCGGCGACGAACTCCATCGCGACGAACACCTGCTCGCCGAACGCACCCACGTCGTGCACCGCGACCACGTTCGGGTGGGCCAGCCGTGCGAGCGCCTGGGCCTCGCGCACGAGCCGTACGCGGCCCAGCTCGACGTCGCGGGCCAGCGCGCCGCGCAGCAGCTTGAGCGCGACCTTGCGATCGAGCTCGGGATCGTACGCGGCATACACCACCCCCATGCCGCCGGCGCCGAGCCAACGCAGCACGACGTAGCGGCCGACGTTCGTGCCGCTGGCGAGCCGCGGATTCGAGGTGATCTGCGGCGCCCCGCCCACCTCGGTGTCCGCGACGCCGGTCGGCGCATGCTCGGAGCCGCGATCGGTGCGGAGATCGGTGGCGTCCGGGCGGTCTTGCACCGACAACTCGAGACGAGCGTATCGCGTCGGCCGGGCCGCCGGCGTGGCCGCGCGCACCGAAAATCCGCGCGCGGCAATCGTGGATGCCGGCGCGGGCACTGCCCGTATGCGGACCGGATCCCCTACTCCCCGGCCGTACCTACGAGGACCTCGCCATGGATCGGCCACTTCGCGCGGCGCTCGCCGCCTCCACGCTCGCGATTGCGCTCACCCTGCCCGACCGCGCCGACGCCAGTGGCGGCACGTTCCGCGACGCCGAGGTGTCGACGAGCGTCGAGCAGTCGGCCGAGACGGTGTTGCTCGTGCGCGACGGGGCGCACACGGAGCTGCACGTCCAGATCGCCTACACGGGTGACCCCGACAGCTTCGCGTGGATCGTGCCCGTGCCGGCCGCACCGGAGCTCGCCGTCGGCTCGCAGGCGCTCTTCGATCGCATGCGCATCGCGACCGAGGTGCGCTTCTCGACCGAGGTGCGGCTCGAGACCTGCAAGGACGACGACGACGACGATGACGCGCCGCACGAGGACGACGAAGAGCTCGCGTGCGGATCGCCGATCTCGTTCGAGGGCTTCACCGGCGACTACGCGGAGCCGGAGCCGCCCGAGGAGCCCGAGCCGGAGCCGCCGAACGGGATCCGCGTCGGGGCCTACGACGTCGAGCTGCTGGAGGCCGGCAGCGTCGACGAGGTCGAGCAGTGGCTCGACCTGCACGCGTTCCAACGCGACCCCGACGCACCCGCGGTGTTGCAGCAGTACATCGACGAGGGCTTCGTGTTCGTCGCCTTCACGTTGCTCGATGGCGTGGCCGAGGGTGAGATCCACCCGCTCGTGATCCGCTACGAGGGTGAGCCGAGCCTGCCGCTGCGGCTGACCCAGATCGCCGCGATCGACGACATGTCCGTGCGCGTGCTCGCGCTCGACGAGACCCGCACCGTGCCGACCAACTACTTCCACGTCGAGCTCGACCCGGTGCGCATCGACTGGCTGGACGAGGGCAGGAACTACGAGGAGGTCGTCGCACGTGCGATCGACGAGACCGGCACCGGCCGCGGCTTCGTGACCGAGTACGCGGGCCCGAGCAACCGGGTGCCCTCGGCGGGGCTCGTCGATCCACGCTGGGACGCGGACGCGTTCGTCGGGCTCGGCGCGATGGAGGCGCTCGTCGAGCTCACCGAGCAGGGCTTCACGCTGTGCGAGGCGCCCGACTGCACGGCGTCGCATCCCCAGCTCGCGGCCATGCTCGAGCGCCGGATCGTGGTGCCGCCCGGCCTCGTACGCGAGGACCTGCTGCGCTGCCCGAGCTGCTACACGGTGCGCGACGGCTTCGAGGGCTGGGACGCGACCGGCTTCGCCGCCGACTTCGACAGCCGCATCGTGCAGCCGGGACTGCGCGCGCAGCAGCTGCTCGAGACGCGCCCCTACCTCACCGCGTTGCACACCCGCATCTCGCCGCGCGAGATGACCGTCGATCCGACCTTCCACACGAACGCAGCGCTCGACGACGTCGCGCCGACCCACGCTGCAGAGTGGCGACACAACTGCAAGGGCATCGATCGCGTGACCTTGCCCGATGGTCGCGAGGTCGGGGTCGAGGCCGCGACGTGGCCGAGCTTCGACGACGAGCTGTTCCCCTTCGCAGAGCTGATCGCCCAGGTGCCGGCAGCGGGCGACGCGATCGCGGAGCGCGATGCGACGGAGGCGATCGACGAGGAGCTCGTGGCGGCGAATACCGAGCTGTTGCGGCGCACCCACGCGAACCCGCAGCAGATCAGCGTCGCGTGGGGCGGCTGGGTCCCCGGCGACGACGGCTGCGGGCAGTGCACCACGCCGGGTCGGCGCCGGAGCCTGAACGGACCGCTGTGGATGCTCGTGCTGCTCGCGGTGGCGCTGCGGATGCGCCGCCCCGCGACCGCGAGCTGAGCTCAGCTGCGCGGGCGGCAGCGCATCGGCACGCCGCCCTTCGGCGCCATCGTGACCGAGCGCCGCACGGGTGGGGGCGTGCTCGCGTCGAGCTGTTCGAAGTCGAAGCGCGCGAGCGCGGTGGCGACGACGACCTTCATCTCGAAGCCCGCGAAGGCGGCTCCGAGACAGCGGCGATGCCCACCACCGAACGGCAGGTACTCGAACGGCGAGAAGCGGCGCTCGATGAAGCGCTCGGGCCGGAACACGAGCGGATCGGGGTAGAGCTCGGGGCGCCGGTGCACGAGCAGGATGCCCGCCGAGACGCCGATGCCCGCCGGCACCTCGAGATCACCGAGCACGAGCGGGGCCTTGAGCACGCGCAGCACCTCGGTGACCACGGGGTAGATCCGCAGCGCCTCCTTGCACACGGCGTCGAGCAGCTCGAGCTTGCCGTACGCCTCGGGATCCCCGGCGGCCCCGTCGACCTCGGCGCGCACGCGCTCGAGCAGCGCAGGGTCGCGGTGCAGGAACTCGAAGATCCACGCGATCGTGATGGCGGTGGTCTCGTGCCCGGCGAAGAGCAGCGTGCGCAGCTCGTCGCGGATCGCCGAGTCGGTCATGGGGCTGCCGTCGTCGTAGCGCGCGCGCGTCATGACGCTGCAGATGTCCTCGCCGGGCGGCTCGGTCGCGCGGGCGCGCTCGATCTGTTCCTGCAAGAGCGTGTCGAGACGATCGTAGGCGCGGCGGAAGCGGGCCCACGGTCCGAACCCACCGAAGTCGCGCTGGAGGAACGGCATGAAGAAGAGCAGCGGCGACGCGCCTTCGACGAGCCCGAGCACGGCCTCGGAGAGCACGGCCACCCGCGCGTCGTCGTTCGCACCGAAGACCGCGCGCACGATCACCTCGAGCGAGATCGATTGCGCGACGCCCAGCGTGGTGTAGGTCGCGCCCCCTGCGACGGCCGCGAAGCGATGCGCCGCGACCTCGGACATCAGCTCCGCATAGGCACGCATGCGCTCGCCATGGAATGCAGGCATGAGCAGCTTGCGCTCGCGCGTGTGCCGGGCGTCCTCGATGATGAGCATCGAGCCGGCACCCACGGTGGGCGCGATCGCCTTCACTGCCCACGGCCCGTAGATCTCCGGGTCGGCCGCGAAGATCTGCTTCACGAGCGCGGGGTCGCCCGTCATCACGACGGTGCCGTTGACCGTCGGGATCGTGAACGGATCGCCGTAGCGTTCTTGCCAGCGCGGCAGGTCGAGAAACGGCGAGCGCAGCACCTTGTACGTGCTGCGCAACATCCCCTTGGGCCCGGCCGGCAGCTGCTGCGTCACCATTGCCGGCGAGCATAGCCCCATTACGGCAGCGGCTCGAACACCCAGCGATCCCGCGCGTCGTCGCGCCGCACGACCCGCAGCGTGATGGCGTCGCCGACCTTGAACAGCGGGTGCCCGTCGGGATCGAGCAGCGCCGCGCGGCCGGGCGAGAGCGTGAGCCAGACGCCGCCGTGGGCCTTGGCCGCGTCGGCGACGTAGAGCTTCACGTCGATCGGCGGGCCGTCCAGCGTCACGTGGATCTTCGACGCCGTCACCCCCATGATCGCGCCGGTGTAGGTCGGCCGTGCGCTGCGCGAGTGTGCGAGATCGCCGGCGAAGATCTGGTCGAGCACGCGGCGGTTGGTGAGATCGATGAGCCGCCGCTGCTGCTCGCGCGCTTCGTTCGCGGCGATGACGACCTCGTCCCGCAGCGACGCGTCGAGCGAGGCCGGGCCCCGCGGCGACAGCCCGAGCAGCTCGAGCACCTCCTTGTGCACGAACACGCCGACGACCTCGCGCATCGGCGCGGAGAAGCGCGCATAGGGCTCGGCGCCGACCCCGAAGTGCTCGCCCGGTTGCTCGGTGAACGTCGAGCGCACGTTGATCATCACCGCCTGACGCTCGATCGCTCGCCATACGCGGGCGCGCTCCGGATCGGAGGCCAGCGTCGGCAACGCATCGATCCACTGCGAGAGCGGCGTGGGCGGATGCCACGACCAGCGCGCGGGATCGAGACCGTGCAGCTCCACGATCTCCGCGATCTGCTGCTCGAGCTCGACGAGGCGCTCGGGCGGCGGGGCCGGGTGCACGCGATAGATCGCCTGCGCGGACGTAGAAGCGTCGTCGCCGACCTTCGCGCAGAGCAACCGCCCGCCTTCGGAGTTGCACAGCAGCGAGAGCTGCTCGTTGTGGCGCTCGACGGCATGCCGCGCGCGCACCAGCACCGTGAACGCGCCGCCATCGAGGCCGACCTGCACCTCTTCGCGGTGGAAGCGGATCACCTGACGCGCCGCGGCGTCGAGCAGACGCAGCGCGCCCACCTCGGGCAGGAGCCGCAGGCTCGCCGCGAACTCGGCGGTCGCGAGCGGCGAGTCGTCGGGCGCGTCGAGCAGCCCCTGCACGGCCTCGAACGTGAGCTTCGCGCGGCTGCGGATCCGGGCGCGGCGGAGCACGGTCGAGTGGCAGTGGCCGTCTTCGTCGACCCGCATGTCGAACACGAGCGCGCGGCGGGGCACGCCGGGGTTCAGCGACACTGCGCCCTCGGAGAGTGCGCGCGGCAGCATCGGCACGGAGAGACCGGGCAGGTAGAAGCTGGTGCCGCGGCGCAGCGCCTCGGTGAAGAGTGCGGTGCCGGGCCGCACGTAGTGCGCGGCGTCGGCGATGGCGTAGCGCACCCGATAGCCGGTGCCGTCGCGCTCGAGGTGCAGCGCCTGATCGAGATCGCGGGTGCCTTCGCCGTCGACGGTGACGTACGGCACCGCCTCCTCGTCGGTGAGCGCGGGATCGTCGAGCCCGGGCGCAGCGACCATCGCCGCGGCCTCGGCTTCGACCTCGTCGGGGAAGCGCGGGTCGAGCCCTTCGCGGGCGAGGATCTCGCGGATCGCCGAGGGTACGTCGTCGCGGTCGCTGGGCGGCATGTCCGTCGAGCGTACCGCGTCCGCGCGGCTACTCGTCGAGGCAGCGTCGGCGCACGCGCTCCGCAAACGCGGCGCCGGGCCGCGCGAGGTACTGCAGGGCCCGCTCACGGCTCGTCGACCCCGGGTGCTCGCCGCAGTCCGCGAGCAGATCGAGCACGTCGGCCTCGCTCGCGAACGCGCCGCTGGGGAAGCGGCGGCGATACTCGTCGACGAGCTCGCGTGCGCGCGACCAGCCCGAGGCATTGATGGCACGTCGTGCGCCGCCGATGAGCTCGAGCTGCGCGGCGAGCTCGTCGGGGGTCGGCTGGGCGATCGCGGGAGCGGGCGCCGGCGTCGACTTGCGCGGCGCCGGCCGAGCCGCGCGGGCCCGCGGAGCCGCAGGCACCGACGGCTCGCCGGTGCTCGCGGTGGCGACGACCGGCACGCGCTCGGGCGCGACGGGCAGCGGCGGCAGCACCTCGAGCGTCGCATGCACGGGCGCGGGCACCTCGGGCTCGGGCTCCGGCTCCGGCGACTCGGGCGGCGTGCGCGTGGCCCAGACGATCGCGGCCGCGACGACGATCGCCGCCACGATCGCCCACGCGATCCATCCGCTCTTCGTCGCCGCGCCGGCGGTCGTCGGGCCCGGGTCGCTGGGCGCGTCGGGCCGGCGCGCACGCAGCCGCGCGAGCTGGTCGGCGCTCGGTGCATACGACGGTCGCGCGAGGTCGAGCAGCGCGCGTGCCTGTGGCGTCAGCTCATCCACCTTCGCGCCTCACGATCCGTCGCCGACGCGCGACGTGCTTCTCGAACGCTTCGCGGGCGATCCGCAGCCGCGAGTACACGGTGTTGACGTTCGCCTCGACGACGTGGGCGATCTCCGGCGCGGTCATGCCCTCGAGCTCCGCGAGCACGAAGACCGCACGCTTGTCGTCGTCGAGCCCCGCGAGGAACTCGTCGAGGACCTGCGCCGCCTCCTGACGCATCACCTCGTCGTCGAGCGGCGCGTCGGGCTCGAGCACCACCGCTTCGAGCGCGGCGTGCTTGCGCGCGACGCGGAACCGCGAGCGGTGCTGGTGCAGCACGACGCGACGGGTGATGCCGGCCAGCCAGCTGCGCAGCGAGCAGCTCGCGTCGAAGTCGACGAGCCTGCGCCCGACGACGATGAACACCTCGTGCACGACGTCCTCGGCGTCTCCGTCCGCGATGCCGAGGTAGCGGACGGTGCGCCACACGAACTCCAGCTCGTCGCGGTAGAGCTCGTCCAGCGAGACGGCCGGCGTGGCCGCCTGTGCGAAGCTCGCCTCCTGCACCGGCGCGTATTGCCCGGCGCCCGGGCGATCCATCATGGAAACCTCGCCTCGATGCCGATCGCGGCGCGCAGGGCCGCGGGACCGCCGCGGTAGGGCGTGCCCGACGGCAACGTGGTGCGCGGGCGACCCAGCGCGACGATCGCATCTATGCCACCCCACAGCGCCACGTTGCGGTGGAACGGCCACACGAATGCGGCCCCGGCGTCGATCCCCGCCCACGCTGCGTGGCGCGCCGCCGTGGCGCGGGCGGGCCGCGCCTCCACGCGCAGGGTTCCGACGTGCATGCCGCCGCAGATCGGCAGCTCGAAGCGACCGAGCGGCACGACCCAGCAGCCGCGCGGACCTGCGAGGCCCTGGAAGATCCGCAGTCGCTCGCCCGCAGCGCTCGTCGGTGTCCCACCGGGCGTGACGAAGAGCCCGCGCAGCTCGAGTCGCGCCTGCGGCCACAGCAACGCGAACGTGAGCGCCGCATCGCTGGCCACGGGCGCGATGCCGTAGGTGACGCCGCTGTCGGCCCGGATCGCGAAGCGCAGCTTCGGTCGGCGCTCGAGTGCAGGCGAGGCCGGCCGAGGATCCGCCGATAGCGGTGCGACGACGGGCGGGGGGATCGGCGCAGGCACGGGCGGCTCCGGCTCCGGCGGCGGCGCGCGATCGGGATCCATCGCGAGCGAGAGCACGACCGCCGCGGCCTCGGCCAGCGTCTCGCACCGCTGCGAGCGCAGCTCGCGGGCCTCGCCGTCGATCTCCAGCCGTAGCAACCATCCCCCCGCGTCCGCGACGATCTCACCGCGGGCACGGTGCTCGCTCGGCTCGGCATCCTCACCGAGGTACGCGCGCAGGCGTGTGCGCACGGCCGCGGCATCCGGACACTGCGGCGGCGCGCTCCACTCCAGCTCCAGCTCCGACGACGCGGGCTCGGGCACTGCGCCCGAGGGAATCGATGCGAGCAGTGTCGCGACCGCGAGCCCGAGCATCGTCGGCACCGAAGGTGGCGCAACGCGACGCCGCACGCAAACGAAAGTCCGACGGATCGCTCGGTCCCCGGGAAATACGCCGCCGAGCATGACGACGACGCGCGCATCGACACCCCTCGAGCTCTGCTTCACCGCGACGACGCTGATCGTCTGCGTGCTCGCGTTCGGAGCCTGCGATCACGACGACGAAGCGGACCCGAGCGACGACGGCGGCAGCACCACCGGCACCGCCGAGCCGACCCTCGAGGATCGTCTGCACGCGCTCGCCGAGTGCGAGGCGACCGACGCGACGCAGCTGCTGCCGTGGACGGGGCCGGCCTTCGATCCGGCGACGGGCCAGCTCGTGGCGCCGCTGCCTGCCGGCCACGTCGAGGCGGTCGTGAACGGCTGGCGGATCCGCAGCGCCGAGGCCGATGCGCTGCGGGTCGAGCACGGCATGATGGCGTTCGGCGACGTGTTCACGAGGGACGGGCTGCTCGGCTTCCAGGCCGTCGAGTCCGATCTCTGCGACATCTCGATCAGCCACACGCTGTGGCGCGACGAGGCCTCGATGTACGCGTTCGTGCTCGGCGAAGTGCACGCCCGTGCGATGTCAGGCGCGCCGAAGATGCACCACGCCGCTGCCGGTGCGCACTGGACCAACGACGCCCGCGACGAGGCGCCGACATGGCAGTCGGGGATCCAGCGCATGACGCAGCAGCGGCTCGAGGAGTCGCAGTGACGCGAGCTTGCTCGCGCGCTACTCCGCCGCCGCGACACCCGAGCCACCGAGCTCGGCCGGGAAGTCGCGCTCCTTGTGCAGACCGTCGTGCATCCGCAGCACGGTCTCGGCGTAGTTGACGTGCAGCTGCGGCACGAAGGGGAAGTCGATCAGCACGCCGGCGTACACGTCGACGAGCCCGAACCCCGGATGGTCCGTCATCAGGTGTCCGCCGCAGGCCCGGCACCACTTGCGCGCGCTCTTCTCGGTCTTGTTGTAGGTGCCGATCAGCTCCGCACCGCGCGTGACGGTCACGGCCTCAGGCGGCCACAGGGTGAACGCGTTGACGGGTGCCGCCGCCCACGTGCGACACGACGTGCAGTGGCAGTAGCCCATCGCCGCCGGCGCGCCCACGACGCGCAGCTCCACTGCGCCGCAGAAGCAGCGCGCCTGGTACTCGTTGGCTTCGTCCATGCGGGGAGAATGGTCGCGGGACCCGCCCGCCACATGACCGGGCGTCCGCGCGTCTCGACCGGGCGTCCGGATTTCCGCCGCGCGACCGAGCGCGCTACTCGAGCCCGCCGTGGCTTCGCCACGGCGGAGCGAGCACGACTGCCTGCGCCAGGAAGAGCGCCGGAGGGCGCGACCAAAGCTAGAACAGATCGAGCTCGCCGACCGCGCTCGGGGGCTCGTCGTCGCCGATGGTCGCGGTGTCGCCGTAGCCGAGCAGGCCGCCGAAGCCGGACCCCCAGCAGCGCACCCCGCCGGTGTCGAAGAGTGCGCAGGTCCGGTCGCCGCCCGCGGCGAGCCGCGTCACGGTGCCGCCGACGTCGACGTCGCCGATCTCGGAGGGCAGCTCGTCGTCGCCCACGTCGTCGGTGTTGCCGTAGCCGAGCTGGCCCACCGTGTTCGCGCCCCAGCAGCGCACGCGACCATCGGCCAGGAGCGCGCAGGTGTGCTGCGAGCCCGCGACGATCTGCACGGTGGGCGTCGTGATCGGGAACTCGATGTCGACCGGACCGAACGCGATCGGCGTGTCGTCGTCGCCGATGTACGAGGTGCTGGGGTAGCCGAGCTGACCGCGGCCGTTGCTGCCCCAGCAGCGCACGAATCCGGTGAACAACGCGCAGGTGTGGCTGTCGCCGGCCGTGATCGCGTCCACGAATCCTCCGACGTCGACGGGGCCCGCCGAGCTCGGCAGCTCGTCGTCACCGATCCCGAGCGAGACGAAGCCGTAGCCGAGGCGGCCATCGGAGTTGTAGCCCCAGCAGACGACCTCCTGCGACTCGAGCAACCCACACGCATGGCCGGACCCGACCGCGGTCTGCACCACGGGTCCGCCGATGCTCACGAAGCCCGCGGTCGACACCGCTTCGTCGTCGCCGATCGTCTCGTAGCTGCCGTAGCCGTGCTCGCCGAAGCCGCTCGGTCCCCAGCACGCGACGTCGCCGCTGTCGTAGGTCGCGCAGGCATTGCGATCGCCGGTCGACACGTGCACGACGGAGCCGAGGGCGAGCGTCGCCGGGCCGACGGCGCTCGGTAGCTCGTCGTCGCCGATGTCCGACGTGTTGCCGAGCGCGAGCTGACCGAAGTCGTTGTCGCCCCAGCAGCGGACGTCTTCGCTCGTCGTCACCGCGCACGTGAACGCCGAGCCGCCGTCGAGCGCCGTGACGCCGTCGCCGACGTCGATCGGATCGATCGCCGCCGGAGTCTCGTCGTCGCCGATCGCGACCACGTTGCCCTGCCCCAGCGATCCCGACCAACCGGCGCCCCAGCACTTGGCCGCCCCGCTGTCGAACACGACGCAGGTGTGGCCGACGCCCATCGCGATGTCGACGATGACGGATGCGCTGCAGTCCTCGTCGCAGCCGTCGCCGTCGATTGCGTTGCCGTCGTCGCAGGTCTCGTCGTCGTCGACGACACCGTCGCCGCATACGGGCGGCGGAGGATCACCCGTCGTGCTCGACTCGCTGCTCGAGCCCGCGGAGGACGACGACGTCTCGGTCGACGTGCCGGCGCTCGCGTCGCTGCTCGACGCGTCGTCGCTGCTGCTCGAGCCGCCTTCGCTCTCCGAGCCGCCTTCGCTCTCCGAGCCGCCTTCGCTCTCC